>NZ_FOXW01000018.1 GCF_900115825.1 Desemzia incerta
GAGGGTTAGAGTGGCCATACAGCAAGGGTAGTATCCCACCAATGCCTCCACCAAGACTGGCGTCCTGGCTTCAATAGCTCCTACCTATCCTGTACAAGCTGTACAGACACTCAATATCAAACTGCAGTAAAGCTCCATGGGGTCTTTCCGTCCTGTCGCGGGTAACCTGCATCTTCACAGGTACTATAATTTCACCGAGTCTCTCGTTGAGACAGTGCCCAAATCGTTACGCCTTTCGTGCGGGTCGGAACTTACCCGACAAGGAATTTCGCTACCTTAGGACCGTTATAGTTACGGCCGCCGTTTACTGGGGCTTCAATTCTGAGCTTCGCCGAAGCTAACCCATCCTCTTAACCTTCCAGCACCGGGCAGGCGTCAGCCCCTATACGTCATCTTTCGATTTAGCAGAGACCTGTGTTTTTGATAAACAGTCGCTTGGGCCTATTCACTGCGGCTGACCAATGGTCAGCACCCCTTCTCCCGAAGTTACGGGGTCATTTTGCCGAGTTCCTTAACGAGAGTTCTCTCGCACACCTTAGGATTCTCTCCTCGACTACCTGTGTCGGTTTGCGGTACGGGCTGTTTGTTTCTCACTAGAAGCTTTTCTTGACAGTGTGACATCAGAAACTTCGGTACTTAATTTCCCTCCCCATCACAACTCATCCTTAGAGAAGCAAGCATTTCACTCACTTCAAGACTCATTGCTTGGACGTGCATATCCAGCAGCACGCATTTCTTAGCCTCCTGTGTCCCTCCATTGCTCAAACAAAACAAACAGGTACAGGAATATCAACCTGTTGGCCATCGCCTACGCCATTCGGCCTCAGCTTAGGTCCCGACTAACCCTGGGAGGACGAGCCTTCCCCAGGAAACCTTAGTCATTCGGTGGACGGGATTCTCACCCGTCTTTCGCTACTCATACCGGCATTCTCACTTCTAAGCGCTCCACTAGTCCTCACGATCTAGCTTCAACGCCCTTAGAACGCTCTCCTACCATAGAACCAATGGTTCTATCCACAGTTTCGGTGTTATGTTTAGCCCCGGTAAATTTTCGGCGCAGGGTCACTCGACTAGTGAGCTATTACGCACTCTTTAAATGATGGCTGCTTCTAAGCCAACATCCTAGTTGTCTAAGCAACCCCACATCCTTTTCCACTTAACATAAACTTTGGGACCTTAACTGGTGGTCTGGGCTGTTTCCCTTTCGACTACGGATCTTATCACTCGCAGTCTGACTCCCGGACATGAATCAATGGCATTCGGAGTTTATCAGAATTCGGTACCCCGATAAGGGGCCCTAGTTCAAACAGTTGCTCTACCTCCATGATTCTA
>NZ_FOXW01000013.1 GCF_900115825.1 Desemzia incerta
AACGCCGTTAATCATGCAATTTTAAGTAAAGAAACAAGTCTTTTCAGCTGAAATAATTCATTGCATTTGTTTATTAAACATGATAATATGCTAGTGTTGTAAAAAAACAGCGAATAACTCTGATTCAGCAGATGATTCAGGGCATAAGGAGAGAAATAATATGAAACAAGAAATCCATCCAGATTATAGACAAGTTGTATTCATGGATACAACTACAGGTTACAAATTCTTATCAGGATCAACTAAAAGTTCTTCTGAAACAGTTGAATGGGAAGATGGCAACACTTATCCAATGATCCGTGTTGAAATTTCTTCTGACTCACATCCATTCTACACTGGACGTCAAAAATTTACTCAAGCAGATGGACGCGTGGACCGTTTCAACAAAAAATATGGTCTTGCAGACAAAACTTCAGACAACTAATTCCATTTTATGGGATAGTCAAAGCTCTTCGAAAATTATTTTCGAAGAGCTTTTTTTGTCTGATAAAATACCAAATGGTTTTTTTATTGCTGAAATGGCAGCTGTATTTTGGGAATAAGCGATATTGTAACTGTAATTTCATCATATTGATACAGTAAAAAAGGGGATTTGTAGTACAATAATGATGACTATGAAATAAGGAGAATGTATCATGGAGCACGATTATATCTATGTTCATTTGGATAGCGTCTCTAATTCAGTTTTGAGCAAAGGAATCAGTTTTTCCAATTATAAGGAAATCGTCCAACAACCATTAAAAAACTTGCTGTTGTTGAATGCAACTAAAGATATAGGAGAGTTTGATTCATACACTGGGTTTCGGATGATACGCGGTGAACAAAAAGTAGAAGAGTTTTTAACAAGTGAAGCTTATCAAAGATATGTTAAACAAGCAGGCAACTGGATTGATTTTCAGAATTTAGAATTGTTACATGAACTGACGCCGGTAGAAATATCAGAATTATTGTACATCGCTCATGCCCATTCATCGCTGCATTCACCTTTTTATTATAAACTACAAAATAACTTTATTTTGCTGACGCTTCCTGATGGTTTCACAAAAATTTATTGTCGTGATTTAAATTTATTTTATGAGTTTTTTGCTCGAGAAATTACAAAGCGAGTGAACCAGTGTGTCAATGAAAGAAGAAAATTATTCAAAAAACAGAAAACTATTGCAATGATCCCATTTGAAATCACGCATCAATTGACCCCGCTTTTAAAAGAAGGAGTAGTGTTGTCGTTTTCTAAGATTTCTGCGAGAGATACGGTTTCGGAGATAAAGGTATACTTAGTGGAAGATCGAGTGCGCAATCTACAATCTCAAATGAAAGAAAGCGAATTGATGGCTTTACTGCTGTACAATCATGAAAAACAAGAATGGACTATCGAGGAGATGCAGACACTGGTACCGAGTTTGTAAAAAAGAGTTCATAAGCTTTTATTCGACTACAATAAGGAGATCAATTAGTTCTTACCAAACTAGGATTCTAAATAAAAATATGATACAATTACACCTGAATTAGCGACAGTGACTGATTTATAGTGATAAGTCCGAAACGTGGAGGAACAAATCATGAAAATTTTTCTTTTGTATGGCGGTAAAAGCGCAGAACACGATATTTCTATTTTAACTGCCCATTCTATTATTCAAGAAATTTATTATCAATATTATGAAGTGGAACCAATTTACATCACTCGAGAAGGCCAATGGATAAGAGGACCTATCGTACGCCAGGCTGAAGAAGTTCCTTTTGCTGAATCTTTGCGCATGGAACCTTCAGAAGACAAACAGTTCTCTATGGAAGAAACTGTTTTGTCTAAAGGTCACTTGGTCCAACCGAGCGATATTAAAGAAGAAAATGCGGTTATTTTCCCGGCTCTTCACGGACCTAATGGTGAAGATGGAACGGTACAAGGGTTGTTTGAAGTTTTGAATATGCCTTATGTAGGTGCGGGAGTACTGGCTAGTGCAGCAGGAATGGACAAGATTGTTACCAAACATCTTTTCCATCAAGCGGGATTGCCGCAAGTTCCTTACGAACCAATCTCGAAATTTGATTGGGAAAACGAAAGAGAGAAAGTATTCATTCGTTGTGAAGGATCTCTGATCTATCCAATGTACGTTAAACCAGCAAACTTAGGATCTAGTGTTGGTATTAATAAAGCTGGAAATCGAGAAGAATTAGAAGCAGCGATTCAACAAGCCTTTCAATATGATCGCAGAGTAGTTGTCGAACAAGGTGTTGAAGAAGCGAGAGAAGTAGAAGTTGCTTTATTAGGCAACGACGACATTCATGCGTCTGTTCCTGGAGAATTGCTTAAATCAGTAGATTTTTACGATTATGACTCTAAATACATTACAAATGATGTGAAAATGCAGATTCCAGCTCAATTGTCAGAAGAAACGACTGCTAAATTGCGAACTTATGCAGTAAAAGCCTTTCAAGCTATTGATGGCAGCGGCTTAAGTCGATGTGATTTCTTCTTAACCAACAATGGAGAAATCTTTGTCAATGAGATCAATACTATGCCTGGGTTTACAGCTTATAGTATGTATCCGTTGTTGTGGCAGCATACTGGGTTAAATTATGGAGATTTGATTGAAGAATTAATCCAATTGGCTTTGAAACGTTTTGAAGAAAGACAAGCTTTCCAGCAAAAGAATCGCGAAGCAATGAACTAATCAATAGAATAAAAAAGCTGAAGGGGCTTGACTAGGTATTTTCGGTCCAGCCTCTTTTTGTATGGAGGAAGAGAAATGATTTCTTTAACAGTAAAAGAAATAGCTCAAGCTTTAGGCGCATTAAATGAGACAAGCAAGTGGAATGATGTAGAAATTACAGCAGTGGGATTTGACACGCGAAAAATGGAGCCCGGGTCTTTATTTGTGCCGTTGATTGGCGAAAATGATGGACATCGATTTGTGCAAAATGCCATAACCAACGGAGCTAAGGCGGCTTTATGGAGTGCTCCTTTGACGGATGCCCCTGCAGATTTCCCGGTTATTCAAGTAGAAGATACATTATTGGCCTTACAAGAATTGGCGAAATACTACTTGAAAAAAGTGGGTCCCAAAGTAGTGGCAATCACAGGAAGTAATGGAAAAACGACTACAAAAGATATGACTGAAGCTGTTATGTCTAGTCGCTACCGTGTGCATAAGACACAAGGGAACTTTAACAACCATATTGGATTGCCCATCACTATTTTGAGTATGCCCTCGAATACAGAAGTCGTCATTTTGGAAATGGGGATGAGCAACAAAGGAGAGATCGAAGTCTTGTCTCGAATCGCAGAACCAGATGTTGCGATCATTACGATGATTGGAGAATCTCATATTGAATTCCTGGGTTCTAGAGCTAATATTGCAACCACAAAAATGGAGATCATCGCTGGAGTGAAAGAGAATGGTGTCTTAATCTATCCGGGAGAAGAGATATTACTACAAGAAAGAGTGAAAGATCTGACAGGAATTCAGTTAAAAACCTTTGGAGCTGACTCAACGAACGATTTACATCCTCTTCAAGTTAACAGCCAAATGAGAGAAACGACATTTACTGTGAATGCAGATCCGACAATTGAGATTAAAATCCCAGTATTAGGAACTTACAATGTGAACAATGCTTTAGCGGCTTTGACGGCGGGAGAAGTGCTGGGTATTCCAATTTCAAAAAGTTATTCAGCGTTGGCCCAATTCCAATTAACAAAAAATCGTACAGAATGGGATCGAGGTATCAACGGCAGTATGATTTTGAATGATTCATACAACGCTAACCCTACTGCAATGAAATTAGTAATCGAAAACTTCAGTCAATTAGAAAACAACGGCAAAAAAATCGTCGTTTTAGGAGATATGTTGGAGCTCGGTGAAATGTCTAAAGAATTGCATTTAAGCATAAAAGATTCATTAGATCCTGACTGTATAGATGAAGTTTATTTATATGGAACAGAAATGGAAGCAGTAGCAGAAGCTTTATGGAATGAAAGTCGTTTTAATAAAGATGCTGTTCATTCATTTGTTGGAGATAAAGCTCCTTTAATAGAAGAAATCAAAAACAAACTAAATAAAGAAGACTATATTTTAATCAAGTCCAGTTTTGGAACAGACTTATTGTCTGTAGTAGAATCACTAAAAGCTGATTAATCAAAAAGAAATCCTTTTAAAGAAGTGTGATAAAATTCTGACTTCTTTAAGGGGATTTTTTGATTTGTAAAGAATCTGTTTTATAGAAATGGCTGAAAAAAGTAAATAAGAAGCGCATGTGACAAATGAACTCCCTTACATTGAGTTAGGAAACGTGTTCATTGAAACATCGAGTTAAAAACATTGCTAAATAAACTTTTAAGTGATATTATTAGAAAAGTTGCAAATTAGGCAACGAATTGAGAAATGAAAACACTGAGGGTTTAAGTAACTCAGAAAAGCAGAAAATAAGTAGCTTGTGTTTACAAGCTTGTTATATGAGAAGAAGCTGCTGGCGACAACCGAGTTTAGTTGCCAGGAATTTATAAAGACTGACCATAGCAGGTGTCCTTGATGAAGATCAACATTATACCTGTTCTTTTTTTGCAAAAACTCTCTTTAGGTTTTCAAATTACGGGAGGAAAATTAGTTGAAATTTTCAGAATTAGGATTAACACCAGAATTGCTTAAAGCAATTGAAAGAATGGGATTCGAGGAAGCTACACCCATTCAAGAACAAACGATTCCTTTAGCTATTGAAGGAAAAGATGTTATTGGACAAGCTCAAACAGGTACAGGTAAAACTGCTGCGTTTGGATTGCCAATGTTGCAAAAAATCGACAATACAAACAAAAATGTTCAAGGGTTGGTTATTGCACCGACTAGAGAATTAGCTATTCAAACTCAAGAAGAATTATTCCGTTTGAGCCGCGATAAAAAAGTTAAAGTACAAGTTGTTTACGGTGGAGCTGACATTAGCCGCCAAATCCGTGGACTAAAAGATGGACAACACATCGTTGTTGGTACTCCAGGACGTTTACTAGATTTAATCAAACGTAAAGTATTGAAATTAAACAACGTGGAAACATTGGTTCTTGATGAAGCAGATGAAATGTTAAATATGGGATTCATTGAAGATATCGAAAGTATCATTCAAGAAACTCCAGCTGCACGTCAAACATTATTGTTTTCAGCAACAATGCCAGCTGCTATCAAACGTATCGGCGTTAAGTTCATGAAAGATCCTGAGCACGTTCAAATCAAAACAAAAACATTATCAAGTGCATTGATTGATCAATATTTTGTTAAATGTAAAGATTTTGAAAAATTCGATATCATGACTCGTTTATTCGATGTTCAAACGCCAGAATTGTCTATCATTTTCTGTCGTACAAAACGTCGTGTTGATGAAATTGCCAGAGGATTAGAAATGCGCGGATACCGTGCTGAAGGAATCCACGGTGACCTTTCTCAACAAAAACGTATGAGTGTATTAAAAGCATTCAAATCAGGAAGAGTAGACATCTTAGTCGCTACTGACGTAGCAGCTCGTGGATTAGACGTTTCAGGCGTAACTCACGTTTATAACTTTGATATTCCTCAAGATCCTGAAAGTTATGTTCACCGTATCGGCCGTACTGGTCGTGCTGGTAAAGAAGGTATGTCTGTATCTTTCATTACACCAAATGAAATGGGATATTTACGTACGATCGAGAACTTAACTCGTAAAGAAATGACTCCTTTACGTCCGCCTTCTGATTCAGAAGCGTACAAAGGTCAAATCAAAGCAGCGATGGATCAAGTTCAAGAACTGATTGAAAAAAATGAGTTGGAACGTTATGAAAAAGCTGCTCATAGTTTATTGGAAGAATTTTCAGCAGAAGATTTAGCAGCTGCTTTCTTGAAGAGCATGATTAAAGACTCAACTGAAATTCCAGTAAAAATCACTCCAGAACGTCCACTTCCTAACAAGTCCCACAAAGGTGGCGGCGGTGGAAAAGGTCGTCCTCGTTCGAAAGGTAAAACTTACGGAGACCGTCGTGGCGCAAAACGTCCTGACAGTCGTCGTGGAAGCAGCAGCAGCCGTGGTGGCGAAAAACGCTACAACTCTTCTGATAAACGCCAAAGCGGATCTACTGATAAAAAAAGCAGTGACCGTCGTGGATCAGGAAACAGCAAACGCGATTTCACTATCCGTCAAAAATAATTAAATTCAAAAAGGAGATGGATACTATCCGTCTCCTTTTTGAATTTTTTCAATAGTTATTAAGTGTTTTTTTTAGAAGAAACCTTTATCATAAAATATAGGTAAATAGTTCAAAAATGAAATGATTTTTTGTGATTCAATAGTGTATACTAAGGAGAAAACAAGATTAAGTAATTGAAGGAGTCTTAAATGATTATTGGGATAGGATTGGACATTACCGAAATAAGTCGTATCGAAAAAGCTTATACTAGGAAGAACACTTTTTCAGACCGAGTTTTAACAGATAAAGAGTCAGCCATTTTTTCTCAGCTAACAGGCAAAAGACAAATGGAATTTTTAGCAGGAAGATACGCGGCTAAGGAAGCTTACTCAAAAGCTGTCGGGACTGGGATCGGTAAGCTGGGTTTCAAAGACATCGAAATCTTACCGGATAAACTGGGGAAACCGGTAGTGACAAAAAGTACTTTTGATGGAAATGTTTTCTTGAGTATTACTCATACAGATTCAATCGCTGCTGCACAAGTAGTGCTTGAGAGACGAGTTTGATTTGTACTAAGAAAGGAAGAGTAACTTGGTTACTGGAGAATACCGGAACACTGCAGCAATTATCGATAAAGAAGCCATACAATGGAATATCCTTCAAGAAAGAAAACGACTAGCAGATGACGAGCTGATTTATGCAGTAGTTAAAGCAAATGCTTACGGGCACGGGGCCGTAGAAGTTGCTAAAACTGCTTTGCAAAGCGGTGTAGACGGATTTTGTGTAGCTTTACTAGATGAAGGGATAGAGTTAAGAGAAGCAGGGATTACTAAGCCGATCTTGGTTCTAGGTTTGATAGATCCGAATTATATTAATATAGCTGCTGAATATCAGTTGACAGTGACAGTTGGACGTATAGACTGGATCCAAAAAGCTGAGACTAAATTAAGAGAAAGCGAAAACGCTGAATCTGTTTGCGTGCATATGGCTTTAGACACAGGAATGGGACGAATAGGCTTTAGAACTGAAAAAGAAGTGAGAGAGTGCGAAAGAGAATTACATAATAGTACCTTTTTGAAATTAGAAGGAGTGTTTACCCATTTTGCTACCGCTGACAGTGAGGATGATTCATTGTTTTTGAAGCAGCAAAAACGATTTAATGAGTTGATCAAATCATTTGATAAAGAGCCTAAAATAGTTCATACTGCAAATAGTGCTACAACTTTATTTCATCCTAAGAACTCATCTAAATTGATTCGTTTTGGAATCGCTATGTATGGATTAAATCCTTCAGGTAATCTGATGGACCCCCCGTATCCATTAAAACCCGCTTTAAATTTAATCAGTGAACTTGTACATGTGAAAAAAGTGAACCAAGGCGATTACATCAGTTACGGTGCGACTTACCAAGCACAAAACGATGAGTGGATCGGGACAGTTCCTATTGGTTACGCAGATGGATGGTCACGTGATTTACAAGGTCAAGAAGTATTAGTCGAAGGTGTACGTTGTGAAATCGTAGGAAGAATTTGTATGGATCAATTTATGATTCGACTGCCTAAAGAATTGCCCGTTGGTACAAAAGTTGTGCTGATAGGAAAAAGCAACGGAAAAGAAATAACGGTTCAAGAGATTGCGGATAAATTAAACACGATTCATTATGAGGTGCTTTGTGGAATTTCTCAAAGAGTCAAGAGAATTTACCTTTCATAAATTGTTTGTGAATGAGTTTTGAACATTGAGTGGAATATCCAAAATTCTATTTTAATGTTTTAGATTACATGTTACTATAAGCTAAAGCTAGTTATTCCTGCTTATCGGGTATTTGGTAATCTTTAGGAGGCAAATTCATGAGCAATAAAGACTTTAAAGTGGTAGAAGTACAATTAGAAGCGGATGTTTATGAACAAGTACAAGAGTACTGCGCTTTGGAGAATCTAGGAGAAGAAGAACTGGTTAGTTGTTTTATGACAAGGTTCGTTAAAGAAAAACTAAATATAATCGATACCTTGCGCAAAGGTTATTCGGAAATGGCTGGCATAAATCTTGATATATGTAACGAATTTGAGGCATGCGAGAAAGAGGTCTTTTCCCAATACTAGCACGTGCAGGTATTGTAGGAGGAGGTAACCTATGGTTAAACGCGGGGACATATATTATGCAGACTTATCCCCAGTTGTGGGTTCAGAACAAGGCGGCATGAGACCTGTACTAGTTGTGCAAAATAATGTAGGAAATCATTATAGTCCTACTGTTATTGTGGCAGCAATTACAGCAAAGATCCAAAAAGGAAAAATGCCGACCCATGTAGAAATCTCAGCTGAAAAACATGGAATTGAACGTGACTCAGTCGTTTTATTGGAACAAATAAGAACTATTGATAAACAAAGACTCAGAGAAAAAGTCACTCACTTAGACTATGCTACTATGGAAAAAATCAATGAAGCTATGGAAATCAGTCTTGGATTAGTAGCCAAATACAGTACTTAACAATTAAATATACTTATAGCGAAGAACCCATTTTCTGAATGATTTTTATTGATGAAAAAGGTTCTTTTTTTGTTGTGGAAGGATTCGTTAAAAGAAGCTTTTTAAGAAAGATTGTTTTTTAAAATCGATGGTGTTATGATAATAAAGTTCAACTAACGTGGTTCGTCGACCATCCCACGTAAAAAAACTAGGAGGTACATCATGAAATTAAAAACTATGGTAACGAATGCTATTGTAGCAGCTTTATATGTGGCGGTTACAACGGTTATTGCCCCCCTTTCTTATGGAGCAATCCAATTCAGGGTGTCAGAAATATTTAATCATTTAGCAGTCTTTAATCGCAAATACATAATTGGGATTGTAGCAGGAGTGTTTATTGCTAATTTGTTCTCACCTTTAGGCTGGTACGATATCGTCTTTGGTACAGCTCATTCATTGATCTCTCTATTAGCGATGACAGTGTTAACAAGAAAGACAGGAAATACTTGGATCAAAATGGGAATCAACATACTTATGTTCATGTTTTTCTCGTTCATCATTGCTTGGGAATTGAAACTAGCTTTTGATGCGCCGTTTTGGTTGAATTATGTGACTGTCGCTTTTGGAGAACTAGTTGTTATGGGAATCGGAGCTCCTATTATGAAAGTATTGAATGACAAGGTCCATTTTGCTAAACGCTTAGAAGCAAAAAGTTAGTAGAAAGAAAAAAATATACCCCAAAGACCTTAGAGCCTTTGAGGTATATTTTTTATCTATCAGTCGTTGAAAAAATCAGACTTAGTTATTCAAATTCTCTTTTTCAATGATCCGGAAACCTTTTTTATCTAGAGCCGCTGAAATTTGTTCAACTGTATCCTCAGTAATTCCTGGTTCCAAGGTAATGATTGTACGACGAATCAAGTCTTCTCTTTCTACATCTAAAGTGATGCAGCTTGAAATAGAAGCATACTTGTTAATAATTTTTGCGATAATCGCTAAATCTCCTTTTTGGCCAGCAGATGCAATAGTCAAAACAAAACTTCCGTTGTCAATACTCCAAGATTGTTGTAGCATTGAAAGTAATGAACTATGTGTTAAAATACCATAGAAGTGGTTATCTTGATCAAGTACAGAAATGTAAGGCAACTCTTTAATAGTAAAGAAAATCTTGAAGAAAGAATCGTCTAAATGAACATACTTCGTAGCGTTCTTCAACAAGTGAGTAACTGGTAAAGACATATCTCCGCCATTAGCTTTGTGACGGTATATATGCATTTTATAAATGTTTCCTCGGAAAATTTTTCCGCTTTCGTCTACTATTGGAACACAGCGGTAACCAGAATTTTCCAGAATGCCAATAGCTTCTTCTAATGTAACGTCTTCGTTAACAGTTGTTAGATTTTTTTTAGGGATACAGAGTGATTTGATGAGCATTTTGCTATTCTCCTTTAACCTTTATTTAATCTTATGATACCACATTATAGAAGTTCTCAACAGCTATTTTATAGAGAAAAGTAAATTTATGTAGGATAGAAAACAGCAGTAAGCTAACTAAGAAAGTAGGATGTAACAATGACTCAAAATGAAATGATGGATCGCCCGGTTATCAATAATGATGTCCGTGAATTTTTAAGAAATGCCCAGAAGCCTTTGCCAGGAGTATTAGGAGAGATTGAAAAGGATGCTCACGAAAGAAGAGTTCCGATTATCCCTCATGAGACAGTGGTATTTTTGAATTTGCTTTTAGGACAATTAAAACCTGCACAAATATTAGAAATTGGAACGGCTATCGGTTTTTCTTCAAGTTTAATGGCGCAACATGTTGGCGAAAATGGACAAGTCACCACCATTGATCGTTATGAAAAAATGTTTCAAGAAGCTAAAGAGAACTACAAAAAACAAGGGATCACAGATAAAGTAACTCTTTTAGAAGGAGACGCTGCAGATATCCTTCCTACTCTAGAAGGGCCTTATGACATTATTTTTATGGATAGTGCAAAATCAAAATATTATGATTTCTTCCCTGAATGTATGAGATTGTTGAAAGTTGGGGGAATGCTGATCGTGGATGATGTTCTTCAAGGTGGAACTATTCTAGAACCTAAAGAAAATATACCGCGTAAAGTTCGTACGATCCATCGCAAATTGAATCTGTTTTTAGATGTCGTTATGAAGCATCCGTCAGTAGAATCTAGTTTATTGCCACTAGGAGATGGGCTTTTGCTGATTGTAAAACAAGATGAAACAGACTTTTCTTATTTACTAGAGGAAAAATAACAAACCAGTCAAAAATTTTAAATCTTTCATCTATCTTAATAAGCGTCATGATAACTGAGATAGATGAAAGATATCTTATAATGAAAATAAGATACAGCGAATGATGTGTGAGAGATAACTATACAGTAATAGGCACTCAGTAAATAAAAATCTCTTATTTATTATTGACGAACAAATAAAACTCTGTTATTATAAATAACGTTGCTGCTTATGCTATGTCAGCACGTTAAAATAATTGTTTTTCAAATTGTCGTTGACAAAAGATTGAAGAGCATGATATTATATTAAAGTCTTGAGAGCGAATAAACGACTGTGATGAATATTTATTCATTATTAGTAAATTTAATTCAAAATAGTTGTTGACAACTCTTTTAGATGATGATATTATATAGAAGTTGTAAAACAAGCATTGACCTTTGAAAACTAAACAAAGTAAGACGAACCAAACGTGTAAGGAGTTTCGGCAAGTGCCGAAACAACAACATTAGTGAATAATTATTCGCTAGCAATCAATTAATGAGCTTCAAGCATCATTAAGCAGTCACCTTCGGGTGACGACTTTATATGAGAGTTTGATCCTGGCTCAGGACGAACGCTGGCGGCGTGCCTAATACATGCAAGTCGAACGCTTCCTACCGGTGCTTGCACCGGGAAAGAAGAGTGGCGGACGGGTGAGTAACACGTGGGTAACCTACCTACAAGCGGGGGATAACATTCGGAAACGGATGCTAATACCGCATAGATCTTTTTGTCTCCTGGCAGAAAGAAG
>NZ_FOXW01000015.1 GCF_900115825.1 Desemzia incerta
TGAACTGCCCCCTGTCAAGTAGACAGGCAAATAAACAAAATTCTTTGTGCCATGTATGACAGTTGTCATGCATGGCTTTTTTTCATACTGGAATACGTAATCCCATTTTCAATGTCACCCGTCGGGTGTTATAAAATCTGATGTATTGTGAGATATCTTGTTCTAGTGCTTCAAAGCTCGTATAGGTCTTTAAACGATACATCTCTTCTTTGATGGTGCCCCAAAAGTTCTCTATTGGGCCATTATCAATGCATTTACCTACGCGAGACATACTGTGAATCAGCTGATAATGATTGGCAAAGCGCTTGAAGTCATGAGACGTGTACTGAAAACCTCGATCACTATGGAGGAGCGTTTGTGACGGACGAATATCGTCTGCTATTTGCTGGACGGTATCACGAACTAAAGCATTATTATTGTGTCTGGATAACTTGAAGGCGACAATTTTATTCTCTCCATAATCCAATATGGCACTGAGGTAAGCCTTAGATTGGTTGCCATACTTCAATTCAGTCACATCTGTCAGTAAAACTTCCATCGGCTGATATTCCTTGCGGAATTCTCTGTTAAGAATATTCTCAGCGACATGCATTGGTTTATGTGGTTTATAGTTGTACCGTTTCCGACGGATAACGGCTTTCAAATCCAATAGCTTCATCAAACGATAGACACATTTATGGTTCACTTTGGCGTGTAAGAAGTGGTTTAAATAAATGGTCATACGACGATATCCATAAATTCCTTTGTGCTTTTCATAAACTTGAAGGATTGAATCTGTCAGCTTCCGCAACTGTTTTTCCGACCTAGTCGGCTTGCGTTTTAACCATTTATAATACCCAGCTCTGCTTACACCCAAAACTTCACAGAGCTGACTTACTTTGAATCCTTCTTGCTGTAATTTCTTGATCGTTTGGTATTCCGCTTCGTACCTTGTCTGCGTAACATCAACTCTCTTTCCACCTCTTTTAATTTTTTTAACGCTGCGTTCTCTGTTTCTAAATATTCATTACGTGCCTTCAAAGCCGCATTTTCAGCTTGTATTCTTTCTTCTTCTGTTTGAATAGACTCCGGTTTCCTGCGGCCACGTCCATCAACGAGCCCATCGGGGCCGTGTTTCTGATATTTTTGAACCCACTGATAGACACTATTGTAGGCTACCTGGTACTTTTCAGCTGTATCTTTATACGATAAACCATTTTCTAGGCAATCTTTAACAATGTTCATTCTTTCTTCTTGTGTTGTTTTTCGACTTTTCATTGTATACACCTCGGGTTTTGGAGCATAACTCCTGATTTCTTCCCCTTCAGTATACTTGAATATCCAATTTCTAACAGTCTCATGCGCAGGAATGTTATACTTGCGAGCTAATTGTTTGATAGGCGTGCCTGCATTGAAGTATTCTCGAACAATTGTCTCTTTAATTTCTTTACTGTACTGATTGTTTCGAGCTGTGGTTTGTATTCCCGAAAGGCCATGCTCTTGATATCTAAGGACTTTTTGACCGAAGGCCGAATCCGTTAACGATAATCCATGCTCTTTACTTAACTCTTTAAAACTTACACCTTCTTCAAGATATAACAGAATATATCTCTCAAGCTCATCAATAGTATGTTTGCGGTTAGAACGCATAAAAAATCCCCCTAGAGTAGTTTACTTTTTTAAGTGTCTACTTTAGGGGGAGCATATCA
>NZ_FOXW01000012.1 GCF_900115825.1 Desemzia incerta
GTAACTTCATCGAAGACTTTTTCTTTAAACTGCCGGTAAAGAGTTCGCATAGAACAGCTGATGATCATTTCTTTTCGTCCAATAATCACATCAGGAGTCCAGCCTTGATTTACTTTTTCCTTGATATAGGTCTGTTGTTCTTTTGGTAAGATGATTCTCTGTCTGCCACACCGTTTCTTATTTTCTTTATATTGTTGGTAGTAATCGAGGGCCGTATGGCCTTCTTTCAAGAAATGAATGACATTATAAATGGGCGTTCGAGATCGTTTCAGGAACTCAGCAATTTTAGCGACTTTAATATTTTGGTGATAATAAGACTCTATCATCACTAATTCATCCGTGGTAAGATGGGTGTAGGTCATTCGTGATCACTCCTATGTTTTCTTTGGTCGGAAATACATTTTGAGTGTACCACGAATGGCTTTTTTATTTGTCTAGCTTAATTTTACAATCGGCGTATTTTAAAAAGTATTAATAGATAATCAAGTTAGTAACTTAAGGAGGATAGTATTGTGAAAGAATATAAAAAGAACCACTGTTAAAGATGTAAATATAATAGAAATTACACGAATAAGTATTATCTACTGTTATAAAACTAGTATTATTAACATATAAATAATATTATTTTTGTAAGAGAGGAAGTGTATTTTTATGGAATTTGGTTTATCTTTAATGTGTTTCTTATTGATAATAAGTTTTATTTTAAAAAGGAAAGATAAGTAAAATTAGGAGGAGAAATAATTGAACATAAAAAAAAACTATAATCACGGGGTTAGCAACTACTTTACTTACAATGCCAGCTCTGTTTACAGCAACGACGGTTCAGGCACAGTCTGAAGGGGCAGAAACAAATATAGAATACCAAATGCCTGATAAATCTGTTTCTGAAATAAGAAACTATGCTGAAGAAATCGGAATAAATGTATATGATACTGAAGTAATTATAACAGATGCCCAAATGAAAGAGCTTTTCAATTATATGGGATATGATATTGAGCCTGACCCCTCCTCAGGTATGTTTGCAAGAGCGGCTGGAGTAACAAAAATAGTTTCTAAAGGTAAAGGTTCATGGGATATTTATTTAAGTAAAGGATTTATAAAAACTTATTACGCAGCAGGAACTGTTTTATCAGCTGGACTTACTGCAGCAATTGCTGTTTTGGTTCCGGGTGTTGGTTGGACAGTAGCGGCTACTATGGTTTCTACTTTAAGCGGTATTATCGGATCAGAAGTTACACATGGAGTAGTATTTAGAATTAGAAACTGGAAGATATCATCAGCTGGCAAACAATAATATTTATTCTGTTGAATCAGCATTTTAACTTATAGAGTTTACTTAATAAAACACTGATAGTCCCAAACTTCTTATGCTTTTTTAGCAATCTTGAGTTTGGGACTACTTTTATTCAATCTATAAAAAATGATTAGTCTAAAGTTATATGGGTCTGTTTTTAGAAATTTTGCGTAAGTATGTTATCAGTTTTATGTGAAGCTTTGTTTATTTAATTTATTTTTTAGCATGATCAAAAAGATGCTCGTACATTGGGTTATACCCTTCTCGTTGACGATTTGTTAAGCGAATGCTGGTATAGTTTTCAACTAACATAGGAACCATATCATTAGTAGTCGACTTTTCTTCATTTTCTGGTTCTTCAATAAAAGGTATTAAAGTATTCAAACATAACAATACATAAGGAGAAATCTTCGCAGTCTTTTTTGCTTTGAAGAACGAGTTGGAAACATCTTTCTGATTCGCTTTTTCGTTTGTATTTTCCACTCCAAATTGTTTTAACTCATTTTTTTGTTTTCTACTGAATGAGTGGGTGTACGACCGACGTCATTTGTTCCTTGTTAATGCCGATCAAAAACAAAAAAAACGTCGCGTTCGGCGTTTTTTTTTGCGTCTCAAACAGAATAAAAAGTCGTTGAGTTCTTGCTGCGTTCTTAATGGTTGGACATTATAAGTCATTGAAAATGACTCCTCTCAAAAAATGATACATGATTTCAGTCATTATAATATGAAATCATGTATTTAAGGCCCGTATAAAAAAGAACCCTATGGAGATAGGATTCTCGATACATGATTTTATACAATTTCATGTATCTTTTTATTTTTGAGCTAACATTTTGAGATAACTTTGATAATTTTTATTCCCACCAGATAAATTATAAACTTTTTTAAATCCATAATTTAATAATAAATTTTGAGATGCATTTCCAGTTACACCTTTATTACAATAAGTGACTGTTACTACATCTTTATCCAATTCTGCATTGCTTGATCTTAGTTCTCCTAAAGGAACATGAATGGCTCCTTTGACATGTGATTTATCAAAATCTTTTTTAGAACGTGTATCGATAATTTGTAATGTTTCACCACTATTTTGGCGACGTATTAATTCAGCTGGTGTCAACAAGGGGTTACGTTTCAACGCATTATCTAACGCCATACCGGTGTAAAGGACAGGGTCTTTTGTTGTCGCAAATGGTGGTGCATAGGCTAAATCTAAATGGAATAAATCTTCTGCTTTTGCTTTAAAGGTGATTGCTGTTGCGATTACATCGATTCGTTTATCTACGCCACCTTGACCAATAGCTTGTGCGCCTAAAATGCGACCAGTTTCTTTATCCGCTAATGCTTTGATCGTTAATTCTTTCCCACCTAAATATTCAGCATGGTCTGGCTTAATATTATATAAAATTTCAACATCATAACCTTCTTTTTTTGCTTCTTTTTCAGTTAATCCTGTTTGACCAACATGTAGGTCAAAGATTCTGAAAATCCCTGTTCCTAAGACACCTCTGTGCTCTAAATCTCCACCAGTAATCACGTCTCCAGCAATCCGTCCCATTTTATTAGCTGTTGATCCTAATGGACGATAGATGGGTTTTCCTGTAATAACGGAGAAACTTTCTGCCACATCCCCAACGGCATAAACATCTGGAAGATTGGTTTGCATTTTGTTGTTGACCGCAATTGCTCTTGAAGCTCCCAGTTCTACGCCCATTTCTTTAGCTAATTCTGTATTTGGACGTACACCTGCTGCTAAGATAACGATATCTGGTTCAATTGTAACGCCGTTTGTCGTGATAACTCTCTCTACTGACGTTTCTCCTTCAATCGTTTTTACCGTGTCGCTAAGGATTAAATTAACGCCTTTTGCACGCATATGCTCTTCTACACGGAAAGTCATATCTGCGTCCATAGGAGGCATGACTTGATCTTCTAATTGAACGATTGTTACTTCTAATCCTTTATGGATTAATTGTTCTGTCATTTCTAAACCAATAAATCCAGCACCAATAATCAATGCTTTTTTAGGTTGTTTAGCTGAATAGGCTCCAATATCTCGTGCGTCTTGAATATTGCGAACTTGGAACACATTATCATACTCTTTTTGATTAAATGGAGGTGGAGTGAATGGAGAAGCCCCTGTAGCAAAAACCAATACATCGTAATTTTCTAGTTTCTTTTCTCCAGAAACAAGATCCGTCACTTCTAACTGTTTATTGGCCTGATCAACGTGTGTCACTTTATGCTCGGTGAAAACAGAGACATTGTATCTCTTTTTAAACCATGCTGCATTTCTAGGAGTTAAGGCACTTAATTCTTCCACTTCCCCACCAATGTGATAAGGAATACCGCAAACAGAATAAGAAATATCTTTTCCTTGATCGTACACGACAATTTCAGCTTCCTCTGTGTTTCTTCTAGCTTTAGCTGCTACAGATGTACCAGCAGCGACAGATCCAATAACAACGATTTTCATTTTTTTCGCCTCTTTTCATTTAATTTAAACAATGCTTAATATTCATATCCGTCGAACCAATGTTTTGTTTTATTTGAAAACTTGACTAATAAAAGCATAACAGGAACCTCTACTAATACTCCCACAACGGTTGCTAAAGTTGCCCCAGAATTTAATCCAAACAATGCAATTGAGACAGCTACAGCAAGTTCAAAAAAGTTACTTGTTCCGACCATGGCTGCGGGTGCTGCTATTGAGAATGGTAGTTTACACGCTTTAGCTCCACCATAACCAAGAATGAATATGACAATATTTTGAACAATTAGTGGAATAGCAATTAATAAAATATGGAATGGATTACTTAGAATTCGTTCACCTTGGAATGAAAAGATAATAACTAAAGTTAGTAGTAAACCAATTCGAGTTGTGCCATCAAATTTATTCACAAAATCTTTTTCAAAATAATCGTCACCTTTTTGCTTAACGACTTTTTTTCTGACAACAATTCCTAAAACTAAAGGAATAACAATAAAGACAAAAATGGAGAGTAAAAGTGTATTGATAGGGACAGATACGTTACCTATACCCAATAAAAGTGCCACAATTGGAGCATATAAAAAGAGAACAATAATATCATTGATAGACACTTGCAATAAGGTGTATGCTGGATCACCTTTTGTTAGTTCACTCCATACAAATACCATAGCCGTACAAGGAGCTGCCCCTAAAAGAATCGCACCAGCTATGTATTCATTGGCTAGTTCTGGACTTAAAAACGGTCTAAATACTACCAAAAAGAAAAAGGCAGAAATTCCATACATGGTAAATGGTTTAATTAACCAGTTTACTACGGTAGTTAAGATTAATCCTTTGGGTTTTTTTGTTGCATTTACAATACTGCTAAAATCAATTTTTAACATCATTGGGAAAATCATTAACCAAATTAAAATAGCTGTTGGAATTGATACATTATAATACTCAAATTGACTTAAAAAATCAGGAATTACAGGAACAAATTGCCCTAGTAATACACCTACAATCATTGATAAAGCAACCCATAAACTTAAATAACGTTCCCAAAGTCCAATTCCATTTTCTTTATTCGATACTTTTTCTTTTAAAGCTGATTCTTTCATGATTTTCCTCCAATAATAATCGTATTTAATTTTTTAACGAGAAACAAAAGAAGATAAACTTTTTGCTTCTTTTTGAATGCCTTCAGTCTCACAAATGCATTCAGATGAATGTGTTAATAAATGAATGGATCCTTGAATGTATTGCTGGGCTACTTGCTCGTTAATTGAGTAATGTTGCCAAGTCCCTCTTTTTTCGGCTGTAACTAAGCCAGCTTCTACTAATATCTTAATATGGTGAGACAAAGTAGGTTGAGTAAAATCAAAATGTTCTAAAATATCACACGCACACATTTCTCCGCACGACAACATATCTAGTATTTTTACGCGTTTTGGCTCCGAAAGCGCTTTGGCAACCTTCGCATATTCTTCGTAAGTCATTTTTATTCTCCTTTCTACTTAATTACAGTGAGACTTCTGCTTCTTCTAAGCATAGATTCAGCCACTTAGATAGTTCTTTATTAGTTGGATAGTCGTTAATTTTAACAACTGTTTCATCATTCAATACCGTTATAGGCAAACAGTCAATCCCTTTTTCTTGGATTAACTGCGTTACCGTTTGATTTCGAACGAATGAGTCCGGATTGGCACTTAAATTATATCGAATGAATTGTTTCCCTTTTATCTTCCGTATTTGTTGAAAGAGACTTGTTATACGGATCAGATTTCCATCTACAGAAGGTCCACAAACGCCTGTGCTACAGCACATTGGAGGTTCATAAAGAGTTATTTTATCCACTTTTATTCTCTTCCCTTCAACTAATTGATTCTAAAATTGCGATATGGATTTCCCTTTCACTTCAGTAGAATGCCACTCGACTACCGCAAAATGATCATTGGATAGTTCTGCTACTTTATTGATCCAAGTAACCTCGCTTTGAGTACGAGCTCTTAATACGTCATTCGTTGTACCACTTGTTAGCATACTATTGTTTATGACCCACCAAGTATGAGCGATTTTGGCACGATCTAAATCTTCTTGTAGGCGCATAGATTCATAGACTGGCGTATTTTCAGGTAAAGTAACCATGACCACTTCTGTTTGTTCAGGGTCTTGTAAGACTGGCAACAGTCTACGAACGGACTCAGGAACTTCACCAGAAGTTCGTTCCACTTCTTTAGAATAACTTTGAGAGGAATCTAACAATAATAAAGTATGTCCAGTTGGGGCTGTATCAATGACGACTACATCACAATCAACTGTAGCAACAATCTCTGCAAATCGTCTGAAAACGGCAATTTCTTGAGTACAAGGCGAGCGTAAATCTTCTTCAACATAGTCCAATTCCTCAGAAGACATGGTCTTACGAGCTTTAGATAAAACTTCTTCTTTATAGTCCTGTAATTCTTTTTTTTCGTCAATATGACTCATTTTAATGTTTTCCGATTCAGTGATTACAAATTCCAAATGAGCGGCAGGGTCTGTTGTTGCTAAATGAACTTTTTTCCCTTTAGCTGCCAATCCTGTTGCTAGTGTAGCAGCAATCGTAGTTTTACCAACGCCACCTTTACCCATAGTGAAAACAACTTTTTTATTTGTGCGATCTAATTCATCTACAATGTGTTGTAACTTAGGGTAATCCATTACTTCTGGAGCTTCTACAACGGCATTTGTTTGATCTGATGTTAAGAGTAACCGCAAGTTTTCAACGCCTGTTACGTTATATGAGCGTAATGGAACAATAAATGTTGGAAATTGTTTCAAATTTTCAGGCATATTTTTTAACGTTAATTGTTGTTCATCATAAATCTTTTGAGAAATGTTATCTGTCGGTCTTTCTAATAAACCATTGATAATTAATTGTTGATTTAACACACCGATTTCTTTTAATTCTTCAGAAGCTCTATTCGCTTCTACCAGTGGTCCGTTTTGTGGACGTGTCACTAACATTAAGGTTGTTTTTGTACCTTCTGATAATGTGTTTACTGCGTGTTTATACATTTCTTGCTTATCTCCAAGTCCAGAGAGCTGACCCATACATGAAACACCAGTAGTGTTTTCATCCAAAAAGTTACTCCAAGCAGAAGGCAGTTGCAACATTCTTAATGTATGCCCCGTAGGGGCAGTATCAAAAATAATGTGATCATATTGAGCTTCAACTTCTGGATTCGTTAAAAATCCAGCAAATTCATTAAATGACGCAATTTCAACGGTACAAGAACCTAATAATTGTTCTTCCATGTTGGCTACAGCTGATTCAGGTAAAACTCCTCTATACGGACCAACAACACTTTCCATATAGTCACGTGCAGCAGTAATTGGATCAAAGTTCGCTACTGTTAATCCCTTAACTTCTGGAATTTCTAAGCCGTTGTTCGTTAATTCTTTCTCAAAAACATCTTGTAAATTACTCGCGGGATCCGTACTCACTAACATAACGTTCTTTCCACTATCCGCTAAAGAAACTGCGGTAGCACAAGCTGTAGATGTTTTTCCTACTCCGCCTTTACCAGTAAAGAAAAGATATTTTGTAAGGTTTAATTGTTCTGGTTGATAATTTTTCATTTTTTAAAATCCTCCTAACAACATCCTGAGTTTGATCCACAGCAGCCACCGTCATTTGATTCCACTGGGACAAATCTAACTCCTGTAAAAGCAGTTATTTCTTCGATTGAAGGGTATCCTCCAAATTTAACTATCTCACCATTTAATAGTGTTGCTGGCAACGCATCAGCGCCCTTTTCTTGCAATAATTTACTCATTTGTTCGTTTTCTACAAATGTTTGAGGATCACTAGATAAATTGTATCTTTTAGCTTGAAATCCCTCTAATGTATCTAAAGCGTTCATAACTGAAGTAATTTGTAATAAGTCTTCATTTACAGCTGGTCCACATACACCTGTGCTACAGCACATTGCTGGTTCAAATAATGCTAATTCTGTCATAATTTTTTTGCTCCTTTGTAGAGAATTTATTTTGACACTAATACATAGACAATCGTCTATATGCAATATAGAACTTTATCTATCTATAGTCAATAAAAAATAATTTTGAGTAATTGTACTAGCTTAAATTCCTGCCGCCATCTCTAAGAGTACCTCTGATTAGCAAAAAAATAACCTCAAAATATCAAGGTTCTGAATACATGATTCTATGTAATTTCATGTGTTACAACTTAATAGGAATTTAAATTTTATTATTAGATTTTTTAATCATTTACACGAAAATTAATTTTATAAAGAGCATACTCTATACTTTTATTTTTTTTCAAGAACTCAAAAAAGCGGAAAATCCCAGATTTAAAAATCTGAGTTTCCGCTTTTGTCATTTCAAGGATGGACTATTGTCTCAGCCTCTTCTAATTTATTCTTAAGATATTTTTACTTTCTCTGCAGGTGCTGATACTTCTTTTTGTTCTTTTCGACCTTTCAACTTATACTTCATTAATCTCATGGCATTGAAAATTACCACCAAGATACTACCTTCATGAACCAACATTCCGATAGACATATTCATCCATTCGCTGAAGAAGACGCTGGTCAACAAGACCAACACTACTCCAATTGAAATCGCGATATTTTGTTTCATATTATTTGCGGTGGCTTTTACTAATCCTAATGCGTGAGGCAAGTTGCTGAAGTTCGAGTTCATTAAAACGACATCGGATGTTTCAATCGCTACGTCCGTTCCGCTTCCCATTGCGATGCCAATGTCTGCTAAAGCTAAGGACGGACTATCGTTAACGCCATCTCCAACAAAGGCTACAATTTGACCACGTTGTTGAAGTTTTCCGATATAAGCCGATTTGTCTTCCGGCAACATGTGGCCGTGAGCTTCGGTCAAACCAAGTTCGCCGGCGACCACATCAACGGTTCCTTGGTTATCTCCTGAAAGAACGACTAGATTTTTCACGCCCAAGTCTTTTAATTCCTGCAAATTAGCTTTCACACCCGGACGGACTTGATCGCGAATGCCCATCAGTACTTTTAATTCACCGTCGACCGCTGTCAAAACGAGAGAGTTCCCTTGTTGTTCAAACCGTTTGACATCTTTTTGCACTTTTTTGCTGAGAGTGACATTTTCTTTTTCCATCAAGGCCACATTCCCAACAGCCACTCTATGTCCAGCTACACTTGAAACGATTCCGCCGCCTTTCACGACTTCAGTTCCTTCAACAGGATAAAAGTTTGTTTCTCCAATTTGATTTAAGACCGCTTTTGCTAATGGATGATCTGATTCCCGTTCCACACTGGCCAGATAGCCAAGCGTTTCAGCAGAATCTTTTTCATACAGTTCAGTCGCTGCAACGGTTGGGTTTCCGACAGTTAAAGTACCTGTCTTATCAAATACAATTGTATCCACATTGCTGAAGTCTTGAATGACTTCACTCCCTTTTAAAAGAACACCGTTACGAGCACCATTCCCAATACCGGCAACGTTTGAGACAGGCACTCCGATAACTAATGCGCCTGGGCAACCTAGAACCAAGATGGTGATTGCTAACTCAATATTTTGACTGAACGCCCATACAACAATTGCCAGAACCAAGACAGCTGGTGTGTAGTATTTAGAAAAGCGATCAATGAACCGTTCCGCTTCGGATTTAGAATCTTGTGCTTCTTCCACGAGTTCAATAATTTTTCCAAATGTGGTGTCCTCACCAACTCGGTCAGCTCTGATTTGAATCGTTCCGTTTTCTAAAATAGTTCCTGCAAAAACTTCTGCATCAGCTAGCTTGTTGACCGGAACAGCTTCCCCTGTAATGCTAGCTTCATTGATATGCCCTTCACCCGTAAGGACTGTGCCATCCACTGGAACTTTCGCACCCGTTTTAACGAGCAAGATATCCCCTTCATCTACATCATCCACTTCTACTTCTTCAAATTCGCCATTATCCATTTGTTTCAAGGCGCTTTCGGGTGCCATTTCAGTCAATTCTTTGATAGCAGATCGCGTTTGGTTCAATGTTCGTTGTTCCAAGTAGTGTCCGAATAAGAATAAGAACGTGACAATAGCCGATTCTTCATAATTTTGAATAAAAAGCGCACCAATCGCTGCAATACTGACTAAGACATCAATACTGATGACTTTGACTTTCATTGCTTGAAACGCTTGAATGGCAATTGGCGTAATCCCAAAGACAGAGGCGATGATCAAAGACCACTCTGAAAGTCCTACGTTTTCTAAAACAAAGTGACTGAAGAAACCGAGTGCGATTAACAATCCACTGATGACGGTGATAACATTTTTCTTGCTTAATATATATTGTTGCATGCTTTTTCCCTCCATATTTAATTTCTCTTTTATTGATAAACACAGTATAAGATAATTGCCTAAGTAATTAATTGACTGACATCAAGTTTTGAAAAAATACGTGTCCCTTTTCACTATTTTTTTGATCTAACAGCCTCAATGACACTTATTCCTCTTTACAGTTATAACGATACCCTCTTTTTATCGAATAAAAATTTACGGCTATCAAGTTTAGAAAGTTCTCTTTTATCGTTTCTAAGCACCTCGAATTGGATTGCAACAAAAAAGCAATCCCGGAAAAATAGCTTTTCTTCCAGAATTGCCTAGTTCATTTAATCTGTTAAGCGGCCTTGACTTTTGCTTTAAGGACCGGATAGCCTACGTTTTCGATAGCTTTTTGAATCTCTTCAATCGAAGTGACAGCTGAATCAAAATTGGTTTTGACTTTGCTGGAGTTGAATAATACTTTAATGCTGTCTTTATCAATACCGTTAACTGATTTCAAGGCACCTTCAATTTTTTGCATACAACTTGGACAAGACAACGTTTCTAATTGCAATATAGCTTTTTCCATAATTCCTATCTCCTTTATGTGTTTTTATTTTATCGGCAGCAGATTAATGAACACTGCCTTTTCCTCTTTACAACTGTAGTATAGCTCACTTTTAGCAAACGAAAATTGACGCATATCAAGTTTTGCACTTCTTTTTATCTTTTTGCTCAATTCACCATCTTAATAGTCTTTTTCTGCCCCTTATTGCCATCAGAATAATAAGAAATTGGTGGATAGTCTTGTCTGCGTATAAACCATACTACAATCGCGCCAATAAACAGGGCCAGAGACAAGGCTTGCGAAACGCGTATCCACTCGCCAATCCATAAACTGTCCGTTCGCATACCTTCAATGAAGAACCGACCCACTGAGTACCACAAAACGTAACTCAAAGCAACTTCTCCTTGACGCAAAAGCTGTTTTCGGTTCCGTATAGTGACGATGAGGACAAAGCCCAACAAACTCCACAATGACTCGTATAAAAAAGTCGGATGGTAGTAGGTACCATTGATATTCATTTGTTCAATGATAAATTCAGGTAAATAAAGATTTTCCAAGAATTGACGAGTAACCGGTCCACCATGAGCTTCCTGATTCATAAAATTGCCCCAACGACCAATGGACTGGGCTAACAATACATTGGGCGCTAAAATATCAAGAACGAGTGCCAAAGAAGTACCTTTTTTCTTTGCATACCAATATAGCGTACCCCCTCCTGCAATCAATCCCCCATAAATCGCAATGCCGCCATTCCAAATCGCAAGGATTTGTCCTGGATTTTGCAGATAATAACCAAGTTCAAATAACACATAATAAAGCCGAGCGCCGAGGAGTCCAATCGGAATTGCCCATAAGGCCATATCGATAATGGTATCCTCTTCCAGTCCTTTTTTCTTTGCTTCCTTGGTGCTCAACTGGAGAGCCGCTAATATGCCCGCTGCAATAATGACTCCATACCAATGAATCACAACAGAACCAATCTCCACCGCATGGGGATTCAAAACGCCTAATACGAATTCCATTCTATTTGCTCCATTTCTTCAATTTTTTGCGTCATTCTAGTCATGGTGATGCTGAACAAGATTCTGGCTAAGCTCCATGGAAACCAAACAGTGAATACACTTTTATCTCCCTGGTCACTCGCTTCGTAATACGCCACTTTTCCGTGTCCGATTACGCCGGCTCCTTTTACAACTTCCTCTTCTTTTTCCATAGCTAACCTATCTGCCTCAACAACGTTAGACGTTTTTGCTTCGCCGCCAATCGTGTTCTTGGTGAAAGGGACGACAAAGAATGCACCCGCTGCTGACAACGTGATGGCAACTATCACCCAAAAATAATGCACATTCACCCCTACTTATTTTTACGTTTTGTTCGACAACCCTATCTTAAAGAAAAATAAAACAAAAAAACTTGAAGGTTATCATGTTTGTGCTTTTATTTTTCCAATGAATGAAGGTCGTTCTGTCTTAAAAAAGCCAAAAACGGACAGATGGAAGCAAAAGCACTGAGTTCTGTCCCGTTGTTAATGAAGAGCGACAGAACACCAACGTGTAGAAAAAAGTGTGTCCGATTATTCGCTGTAAAGCAATAAATCATCTAAATCCTGAATCTTGATCCTTTTCCCAGACAGCTGTTGAATCAATCCCTCGTCCTCCAATTCTCCAAATTTGCGACTGATGGTCTCAGGTGTCGTTCCTAAATAGGAAGCAATGTCCTTTTTTGCCATCGGCAGGGTGATGGTGGGAGAGTTGCCCATTTCAGGTTCCACATTTTCTGCCAAAAACAAAACTAAACGGGTAATGACACTCTCCACGGCTACTTGTGCGGTTTGACGTTCGGAGCTTTCTAACCGCTGCGACATCTCTCCTAGCAGCTTTAACGAAATTGCAGGATACTCTTTTAGAAACTCTTGTACATCATGTTGTTGAATCATGCAGACAGACGTATCTCGAGTAGCTTCTGCGTATTCCTCGTGCACAGCATCAGGATTGAACAACGTCCATTCTCCCGTAAAGTCACCCGGATTCAAAATACGAACTAGTTGCTCTTTGCCAGAATCAGACAAGCGATAGATGCGGACTTTTCCGCGATTCACAATATACAAGGCATCATCTTTTTCTTGCGAGCGAAACAGAAACTCCCCTTTTTGATAGTGATTCGTGTGAGCTTTTCCAGCGATGCGATCCATGGAGCTTTCCTCCAAATGATTGAATATCGGGACTAAGCGGATACAAGCTGAGTGGTTTCCTGCTGCATGTGGTTGGGTGTATTGAGTCAATTCGTTCTTCCCCTTTATCAGTTTATTGTCCTTTTTTTAACTTTCCTATATTTAGTATAAAGGCCCCCTACCTCAAAAAAATTGACGCTCATCAAGAAAAGTCTTTTTAACGGCAAAAAAATAGGAGCTGGAAAGAGTCCCAACCCCAAAATCTTTAATTTTTAAATGTATGTTTACGAAAAAACTAATCTTCATCCTCATCAAACGCATCGTCGTCTTCCAATGCCTCTTTGCCAATGAACGCTTGCAGCATCCAAATGTTTTTATCTAAGTCATTTTTAAAAGCAATCAGTGTATCTTCTAAAGCATCGTCACCCTCATCTTGTACTAAACGAATAGCACGAATCGTTAATTCACGGGTACTTCTGAAATCTTCGATAATATTTTCAACCATGTCTTCTGCTTTAGCGTATTTATTGATGGCATCTTCTGAAAGCATGGAATATTTTTCAAATTCAGCGGTGGTTGAAGCCGGTTTATGACCGGAAATAATCAAGCGTTCTGCTAGTTTGTCGAACCATTCTTCGTTTTGATTATACAATTCTTCAAATTTTTCATGCAGGGTGAAGAAATTAGCGCCATTTACATACCAGTGATATTGGTGCAATTTCACATGTAAAGTATGCATGTTCCCTAAAAGATGATCCGAAATGGCCGCTGCATTAATTTTTGTATGATGGACATGTTCCTTGTGTTCTTGTTCTTCTTGAAATCTTTCTTGGGGTGTTCTTTCTTGAGAAGCTTTATTTTCAGTCATGATCTATTCCTCCTATAATTTTGGTTTGTTTAAAATAGCTTCCTTTGATTCCTCCTTTTCCTTTACTGAATTTAGTATAGGATAGATTTCCGTTAAAAAAATTGACGCTCATCAAGAAAAGTATTTCTTAATAGACGCCAGGCTTCTCTATTAAATTCAACTGAAATAATCAAAGTAATGAAGTCGTTCCCTCCAAACAAAAATTTCATTAAAGTAGGGCCTAAAAAAAGAATAGCAACTATACTTTGTCAAGAGACCTGACTGCTATTTTTTTGCTTGTTATTCTTCAATTACCAAATGTCTTGCCTTGCAGTATATTTAATACTCTTTCTCACTAGTGTTGCATGCAACACTAGTGAGAAAGAGTATTAATAAGATTAACCTAGACGAATAACTTCACTTTATTTATGTCATACCATAAATAAAAATTGAAAAGAATTTTTTTATTTATTTTTAGTAGATCGATTAATAGGAGTTTTAGCTTATGGAATACCTATATTATTATTAGTTTTGACTGGTTTTTATTTTTATGACGGTTTGTCAAATTAATCTCTTATTTTGCAATACATGATTCTAAGCAATTTCATGTATTAATTTTTGAATAACTGACAAAAATTAATGTCCTTTTAAATAATTTTACAGAAACCTGAATAATTCATAGTTTTTCAAAAACGCTTCAAAAACCTTGTTATAACAGTCTATTTTGTTCCGTTTATTCGCACCCTTTGGGTGTACAAAAAGAACCCCAATCTGCTATGGTTAAAGTGACTAAACCTAACCAAAGAAAGGGGTTCTCTCAATGGCAACTTTACACGAAAATCGTCTACTTTTCAATTCAAATGTTACAGTATCTCACTCTGGTGGAAATTTGTCCTCAGATTCCGGCTTAATATTAGCAAAAGAATTCATGAACAAATTTGAGTTTAGCCAAATCTTATGTAAAAACATCCAGATTCAAGATGACCGACTGTATCATGTTCATGAAAATGAATCTATTCTGGAACAAATCATCTTGCAGTTGATTGCAGGCTATCCTAC
>NZ_FOXW01000011.1 GCF_900115825.1 Desemzia incerta
CCGAATGTTATCCCCCGCTTGTAGGTAGGTTACCCACGTGTTACTCACCCGTCCGCCACTCTTCTTTCCCGGTGCAAGCACCGGTAGGAAGCGTTCGACTTGCATGTATTAGGCACGCCGCCAGCGTTCGTCCTGAGCCAGGATCAAACTCTCATATAAAGTCGTCACCCGAAGGTGACTGCTTAATGATGCTTGAAGCTCATTAATTGATTGCTAGCGAATAATTATTCACTAATGTTGTTGTTTCGGCACTTGCCGAAACTCCTTACACGTTTGGTTCGTCTTACTTTGTTTAGTTTTCAAAGGTCTAATTTCGTGTTGCGCTGTCGTTTTGACAACTTCTAAATAATACCAGATGTTTAACTGTTCGTCAACAACTTTTTTACACTTTTTTTAAAAATGTTTTTTTAGAATTTGTCGTTCTGTCTCAGCGACATGTACTAATATACCACCCTGATAAGGTTTCGTCAAACAAATTCTTTCATTTTTTTTACTTTTTTCAGATTTCTGAACATTAAATTTAAAATCTGATTTTTTCTCCCTTTTTCTTTTATTTAAAACGAATAATCCTATTCTGGTACAACTCAACATTCGTTTATCTCTTTTAGTTCGCAGTGAATGGTCAATTTGTTTATCTATCCAATACTATGTATTTTTACTCAATTGAATTGATTACCTGATTATACAGAAAGAAGGAGCAGCCTCTGCTGCTCCTTCTGCATCTATTATATTGTGCTAAAGCACGCTTCAGTCTTTATTTACTCTCTTCGTCTTCTTGATAAGTACTTGGAGAGAATTCTACGTTTTCGTATTCGCCCGCTTCATCAGCGTAGTAACGATTGTATCGTTGTTTGAATTTGCGGAAGATGAAGGTAACAACGACTCTACTGATCGCATAAATCGGAACTCCTAGTATCAACCCGACTAACCCTAATAGTTCACCTAGTACCAGCAAAACAATAATGATAGTTAATGGATGGATTTTCAAGTTTTTCCCCATAACGTTTGGTTCAACAAAATTTCCATCTACAAATTGTACAACTAGCCAAACAATGATCAGTTTAACTAACATGAACCATGAGGTAGTTAACGCAATAATAACTGCGGGAACCATGGCCAATGTAGCACCGATATAAGGTATAACGCTTGTAACGCTTGTAACACTGGCTACAATAGCTAATATTCCTGCATAGTCCAACCCAATAATAGTAAAACCAATAAACATCATAATACCAAGGAATAATGAGATCGTTAGTTGACCTTTGACATAAGATCCTACTTGGTCTGCAATGATTAATCCTAAATCACGAGTTTCTTTACGATATTTCGGCGGAATGACTTTCATCACATAGCTGAAGAATTTTTTGTCGTCTTTCAATAGGAAGAATAAGATAATTGGGAAAGTTACCATGATCACAACAAAATTAGACACTGTAGAGACTACCGTAGATATTCCTGATACAGCAGTTGTCAGATAATCAACAATATTGCTAGGTAATTCTCCTATCCATCCGTTAAACCATTCAATCACATTGTTAGCTGTATCTTCAAAAACTGAATTGTCCGTCCACCCCATAATAGTTGCGCCGATGTTGTCCACATATTCTGGAAAAGCTACTACAAACTGAGTCACTTGTTCGCTAATATAAGGCACCACCAAAAATATCAACCCTACTAAAGCACCAATCAATACTAAAAACAGAAGAATAACTCCCCACACTCGTTTTAAACGATGCTTTTCCAACCAGTCAATTAGCGGGTTGAATAAAAAATAAGTCAACACAGCTAAAATGACTGGTGCTACTATAGAAGAAAAGAAAACCAGCAGCGGTTCAAAAACAAAACTTATCTGATCATAAATAAAAATCAATATTCCAATCATAATGGCTACTCCTAGTGTGAACAACAGGTTCTTTCCACCCAGAAAGGAAATATACTTCGAGTCTTTCATAGTTTATACACTCCTCATCTTTTATGTCTATTCTATACTTAAAGGAGAGCTCTTGAAGAAACGCACCTGTCTTTTCTTTACCTTCTCTGATTTGAAGTTGGTACAGACAATGCTTCCATTATTATGTACGTCCGTTGATAGTCATGACGTTTGTTTATCTTCATTAAGTACTTCTCCTTTACATGCATTATACTATGTTTCTTTATGATCTGTGAACAAATCACCTTATCCTCGTAACCGCAAAAAAAATAACCAAGACAAAAGCGTCTTGGTCATTTATATTTTATAGATTACGCATAGTTGGGAATAACAGTACGTCTCGAATAGATTGTGCATTTGTCAATAACATGACTAAACGGTCAATTCCTATTCCAAGTCCACCTGTTGGAGGCATACCGTATTCTAATGATTCGATAAAGTCTTCATCGATTTGATGAGCTTCGTCGTTTCCTTGTTCGCGCTCTTTCATTTGTTGTTCGAATCGTTCTCTTTGATCGATTGGATCGTTTAACTCACTGAACGCATTTCCGTATTCATTTCCAACGATGAATACTTCGAAACGATCTGTGAAGCGTGCGTCTTCAGTGTTTTTCTTCGCTAATGGTGAGATCTCAACAGGATGTCCGTAAACAAATGTTGGCTGTACCAACGTTTCTTCTACAAATTCTTCGAAGAATTCATTTACCACATGACCAAATTGGCTATGCGCTTCAACTTGAACATTGTGTTTTTTAGCAATTTCGCGCGCTTCTTCATCGGTCATTTCTTGCCAAAAATCAACGCCTGTTTGTTCTTTGATAGCATCAACCATATGGATTCTCTTCCATGTAGACTCTAAGTCGATTTCGATTTCATTGTACGTGAATTTCCCAGTGCCTAGAACATTTTGAGCAACTGTACGAATCATACCTTCAGTTAAGTCCATTACGTCTTCATAATCTGTGTATGCTGTATAAACTTCTAACATCGTAAATTCTGGGTTGTGAGTTGTATCCACACCTTCGTTACGGAATACGCGTCCGATTTCATAAACACGTTCCATTCCACCTACAACCAATCGTTTCAAATGCAATTCCAAAGCAATACGCAAATACAATTCCATATCCAACGCGTTGTGGTGAGTAATGAACGGACGAGCCGCTGCTCCACCAGGAATGTTATGAAGAGTTGGTGTTTCTACTTCGATGTAGTCTTGGTTATTCAAATATTTACGAACTTCAGCAATGATTTGGCTGCGTTTCACGAAACGGTCATAGCTTTCTGGATTACTGATCAAATCTAAATAACGTTGACGGTAACGTTGCTCTACATTTGTTAAACCATGATATTTGTCAGGCAATGGACGCAATGCTTTAGACAATTGAGTCAATGAAGTCGGCTTAACCGTTACTTCTCCAGTGTTGGTTTTCATCAATAAACCTGTAACACCTACGAAGTCCCCTAAGTCAGCACTTAGAAATGTTTCATAGTCCTCTTCGCCAACAGCGTCTTTACGTACATAAACTTGGATTTGGCCTTTGCGGTCTTGCAAGTGAGCAAACCCAACTTTACCTTTACCACGTTTCGTCATAATACGTCCAGCAACCGTTACTTCGATTTCTTGTTCTTCGATTTCTTCTTTGGATAATGCATCATAAGTTTCGTGTAGTTCTTTAGATAAATGTGTACGTTTGAATTTGCCACCAAACGGATCAATATTACGGTCACGCAACGTTTGCAGTTTCTCACGGCGAACTTGCAATTGATCATTCAATTCTTCTAAATGCGAATTTTCATTGCTCATTAGTTTCTCTCCATTCTTTTTAGCTTCTCAGCTCTCTCTTTATCATGCCAAGAGTGCGCAAAAAAAGCAAGGCAATTAGTGACTTAACCCCCTAACGCCCTAACTTTTTCGTTTAACATACTTAACGATTTTCATACGATATATGATAACACATTTGCATACAGTTTGGAAAGAACCGTTATTTTGAAGAATGTGTGACTTATAGTTAAGTTAAGTCAAACTTCAAAAACAAAAGAGGCAAAACCTATATGGCTTTGCCTCTTTGTCAATCTTTTTATTGTTCTACGTTAAAAACTCCAGTAGACAGGTAGCGCTCACCATTATCCGGAGCAACCGTTACAACTCGTTGACTACTTTTCATTGTTTTAGCTACGTCAATGGCTGCTTTGATCGCTGCACCAGAAGATGGTCCAACTAATAACCCTTCTTCTTTCGCCAGACGTCTAGCCATTTCGGCTGCTTCTGCACTCGTTACTTTTACTACTTTATCATATAAAACAGTATCTAATACATTTGGCACAAAACCAGTACCGATACCTTGGATTTTATGCGAACCAGGATCTTCACCACTTAACACAGCTGATTCCGCTGGTTCAACGGCATAAATCGTAATATCTGGGTCAACATTTTTCAAGACTTTACCAGCTCCTGTCAATGTTCCACCAGTACCTACTCCTGCCACAAAAGCATCAGGTGCTTCACCATTGAAGGCTTCTAAAATTTCTGGACCAGTTGTTGCTGCGTGAACTGCGGGGTTAGCTAAATTATCGAACTGCATTGGCATAAAGTAGCCGTCTTGTTCTGCCAATTCTTTTGCTTTAGCAATAGAGGCTTTGATACCGTCAGCTCCTGGAGTTAACAATAATTCTGCGCCATAAGCTTGTGCTAATTGACGTCGTTCCATGCTCATTGTGTCAGGCATGACGATCAATACTTTGTAACCTTTAGCAGCACCAATCATAGATAAACCTACACCTGTGTTTCCACTAGTCGGTTCTACGATAGTATCGCCTTTTTTTAATTTACCTTCTTGTTCAGCTACTTCGATCATATTTAATGCGATACGGTCTTTGACACTTCCGCCCGGATTAAATGATTCTAATTTCACATATACTTCCGCAGCATCAGGTGGTGCCACTTTTGTTAATCTTAATAGAGGTGTTTCTCCAATCAAATCTGAAATTGAATGAACTACTTTTACCATATACGTAAAGCCTCCTAATTTTCGCTATTCTTCTTACTTTTTGTAGGGTTCTCCCAATAAGTTTAACGCTTTTATTTTTCAATTGCAACAATTTAAAATTCGGCAAGAGAATTTAGCTCAATTCCTTTTGCGTGACGAAATTGAGCTGCTATCCTTCAAAAGGGAACGCAAATATTCGTTGCGTTACATTAACGTACCTTTTCTGCCCAAAACGGAACGCAACCTACTTTTGCGTCCCTTTTTTTCACTTTTCACCCCAATTACGGCACGCAAATCACCTTGCGACCAGCCAAATCCTCTAAAAACAAAAAAAACTGCTGAAAAGCACCCTCATTAAGGGTCTTTTCAACAGTTTATAGAATGCTTATTTTTAAGCGTTCGCTTTTAAGTCTTCTAATTCTTGTTCTGAGTAGTGGTATTTATTTCCACAGAAGTGGCATACCGCTTCAGCGCCATGATCTTCAGTAATCATTTCATCGATTTCTTTTTTACCTAAAGAAACGATTGCACCAGCAAAACGATCTTTAGAACAGTCACATTCAAAAGAAATTGGCATTTTATCCAACACTTTTGCATTTCCTTCACCGACTAAACGATCAAGGATTCCTTCAGGAGTTTCTCCGTTTTCCATCAAACGAGACACCATTGGGATGTTTTCGATAGCTTTTTCGATAGCTGTGATTGTTTCTTCTGTAGCTCCAGGCATAACTTGAATCATGAATCCTCCAGCTGCTTTGATTGACTCATCAGTGTCTACTAATACACTCAAACCAAATGCTGATGGTGTTTGTTCACTGGTTGCCATGTAGTACGTAAAGTCCTCAGCTAATTCTCCACTGATCAACGGAACTTGTCCAGAAAAGGCTTCTTTTAATCCTAGATCTTTCGTGATCGTCAATGTCCCTTCAGTACCTACAGCACCTCGAACATCGATTTTTCCTTTTTCATTCAACGGAAGGCTTACTTTAGGATTGGCAATGTATCCTTTTACCGTTCCTTTTCCGTTACTGTCAGCAACAATGTGTCCCGTTGGACCGTTACCTTCAATTTTAACCGTTAATTTTTCATCGCCTTTTACCGTTGCTCCTAGTAAAAGAGCTCCTACCATCGTACGACCTAATGCTGCTGAAGAAGCACTCCATGTGTCATGACGACGTTGAGCTTCTGCAACTGTTTCAGTAGCATCGATTGTAAATACACGGATTTGGCCATCATAACATACACTCTTTAATAAATAGTCTGACATTCATTTCCCTACTTTCTATTCGTTTGCATTCTCATTCAGTATGAAAGAGGGTTGCGGAATTTCCCGCAACCCTCTTCCTTTTTGTAAGGACAGTATACCATCCTACTTTATGCTTTGTCTACTGTTTAGGGGAATCTTGTTTGTCCTCTTCATCAGGAACGTCATTGCCTTGAGTTGTCAATGCCGTGTCGTCACCTTGTGAAGATTCCTCTTTTTCATCTTCGCCTAATTCTTTTTTAGCTTCTTCAACAAGTTTTTCAGGATCTTCCTGTGCTTCTTGTCCTTGAGCTCTCGCTTGCTGCTCACGTTCTTTTTCTTTTTGTTCGCGAGCTCTCTTGATTTCTTCAAAAGATAAACCTTCTCCTTCACGTTTTTCACGTGGGAACTCTTCGTCTTCTGTTACAGGAGGCATTTCCCCTGTTTCAAATAGACTCTTGATTGTGCGTTCATCTAATGTTTCTAATTCAAGCAGTTTTTCAGCGATCAATTTCAACTCTTGTGCATGCTCTTCAAGAATTCTGCGCGCTTCAGTGTGCGCTTCATTCATGATCGCCAATACTTCTTGGTCGATTTGGTAAGCAATTTGTTCAGAGTAGCCTTTCGTACTTCCGTAGTCACGTCCCAAGAATACTTGGTTGTTTCCTTCGTATTGTACGGTACCCAATTTATCACTCATACCATATTCTGTTACCATGCTGCGAGCCAATTGAGTAGCTTGTTGGAAGTCATTACTTGCTCCAGAAGATTTAGAGTTGAAGATCATTTCTTCAGCTACACGTCCTCCAAGCAATCCAACGATTTGTTCTGTCATTTCTTTTTTCGTCATCAAGAAGCGATCTTCTTTAGGTAACATGATAGCATATCCGCCAGCACGCCCACGTGGTACGATCGTAACTTTATGAACGACACGAGCATCATTCAATACCATACCAACGATAGTATGTCCCGCTTCATGGTAAGCAACCATAGAGCGTTCAGTTTTACTGATGACACGGTCTTTCTTAGCAGGACCAGCAATAACACGGTCTTGCGCTTCATCGATGTCTAATGCATCAATAGATTTTTTGTTTCTACGAGCAGCTACTAAAGCCGCTTCGTTCAACAAGTTTTCCAAATCTGCTCCGGCAAATCCTGGTGTTTGTCTTGCAACAACACCTAGGTCCACATCAGCAGCTAATGGTTTGTTTTTCGCATGTACTTTTAGAATAGCTTCACGTTCTTTAACGTCTGGACGACCAACCATGATTTGACGGTCAAAACGGCCTGGACGAAGTAAAGCCGGGTCTAATACGTCTGCACGGTTTGTTGCTGCAATAACGATGATTCCTTCATTTCCAGAGAAACCATCCATTTCAACAAGCAATTGGTTCAGTGTTTGTTCACGTTCATCGTGTCCGCCGCCCATACCGGCTCCACGTTGACGACCTACAGCATCGATCTCATCGATAAAGATGATCGCTGGTGCATTTTTCTTAGCTGTCTCAAACAAGTCACGTACACGGCTTGCCCCAACCCCAACGAACATTTCTACGAATTCAGAACCTGAAATCGAGTAGAATGGTACTCCTGCTTCACCGGCAACGGCTTTAGCAAGCAATGTCTTACCTGTACCTGGAGGTCCTTCTAGTAATACCCCTGCAGGAATACGTGCACCTAAATTAGCGAAACGTCTTGGATCTTTTAAGAACTCGACTACTTCTACTAATTCTTCTTTTTCTTCTTCTGCTCCAGCTACATCTGAAAAGCGTACTTTACTTGCTTTAGTATCAGCTTCTTTAGCTTTTGATTTTCCAAAGTTCATGACGCCTCGGCCGCCTTGGCCTCCGCCGCCTTGTCCGCTTTGTCCCATCATCATGTAAATGAAGAAGATAAAAATAACTAGCGGCAATACAGATATCAATAGCGTTACCCAAACGCCAGATGACTCTTCTTGTATTGGAGTTACTTCAATATTATTTTCTTTTGACAGATCCCAGATTTCTGAGATCATTGGATCATTTTGTAAAACAGTTGTCGTAAAGTTTGTTACTTCTGAATCGCTTGTTCCAAGAATCGGAATATCACTTTGTTCTGATTCCTCTACTGGCTGTTCATCACGGTATGACCCTGTGATGGTATAAACTCCAGCAGTTGGTTGCATGGTAAATGATTTGATTTCATTACTTTCCAATTGTGTTATAAATTCACTTGCGGAAATACCTTGGCTTTGCTCATTAGAGTTTCCTCCAGTTGCCCAAGATACGATTCCGATGATTCCGATAAACACTATGGCGTAAAAAATCCCATTTTTCAAGAATCCTTTTTTCACACAGTCGACCTCCCTTACTTTCATTCCATTTTTTTCATTATTTCCCTATTTATTGCGACTGAATCTACTTTATCATATCATATTTGACCATACTTGACCAAATCTTTTTACTCGTAAATCTCTGGTTTTAATACTCCAATATAAGGAAGGTTGCGGTAATGTTCGATGAAGTCTAAACCGTATCCTACTACAAATTCGTTTGGCACCAAGAAACCAACATAATCAGCTTCCAGTGGTACAACACGACCTTCTGGCTTGTCTAACAACGTAACGATCTTGATGGATTTTGCTTTGCGGTATTTGAACATATCAATGATGTAAGATAACGTACGTCCGCTATCGATGATGTCTTCCACGATTAAAATATTGCGTCCTTCTACATTCGTATCCAAGTCTTTCAAGATTTTGACCTCTCCAGAAGAAACCATAGCACTTCCATAACTAGAGACATCCATGAAATCCATTTCCAATTTCACGTCCATTGCTTTCGTCAAATCAGATAAAAATGGGATAGCGCCTTTTAAAATCCCAACTACAAGAGGGTTTTTGTCTTTATATTCTGCGCTCAATTCTGCTCCCAACTCTTGTGTTCTTTTCTGTATTTCTTCTTCAGACACTAGAATTTTTTCGATATCGTTTTGCATAATAGTAAGTTCTCCTTTTAGCTCTCATTGCCGTTTTGGCTATGAATTAGTATGTACTGTATTGTATCAGTTTCCCGCTCAATAGACAATCTTGAATCTTTGTATCCCAGAAAACAAAGTACTTTCCCCTCGGCATCACACACGACTCTCAATTCGTCTCGCTGCTCGAGCGGAACTTTTTGATCAATCAGCACATCTTTGATTTTTTTGGTTCCTCCCGTACCCTTCAGCGACATCCGGTCTCCAGGTTGGCGTCGACGAATCACCAGCGGAAGCTCGACACTGTCAGCATTCACCCACATTACCTTTTGATGCCCGATGTCTAAGAAAGTATCGGTTGTAAACAACCCTACTTTCCCTCCTTGCGGCAAATGAATCCATTCTCCTAAATGTAATTCTTTAGGTTCTTTCACTGAAACTTTGACTGATTCTGGTAAGGTAAAAAACAACGTATCATACCTTCGTTTCGCTATCCACTGTCCTGGTAAGTCAATTTGACCATTTGGATGCGGACTGATCAACAAGTCATGGACAGCTTGGATGTGCTGCCGTTGAAACAGGTGGTCTCCTTGTTGATAAACCATCATCAGCAACTCTTGCACGACCAATCGCTGAAGACTTTGATCCATTTCCAGATACCTAATTCGATCCAACTGAAGTCTTCCATCAGTCGTTTTCTTGCTGATGCGTTTCAATTGGCGTTGGACTTCTATTTGCGCAACAGCCAGAACATCTTGTAAATCAGTTGAAAAGTCAGAAAAATGCGGGACCAGTTGAGGATTTTCTTCTTTCAGCAGCGGAATCACTTGATTGCGGTAACGATTCCGGGTGTATACTGAACTTTGATTGGTCTCATCTTCAAAATAGTGCAGCTGCTGTTCGTCACTGTATTGGTACAGTTGTTCTTTTGTATAAGGCAATAACGGTCTCACCAACAGTCCTGATGAAAAAGATCGAACGGCTTTGATACCCGCCATACTTTCTAATGACCCACCGCGTACCAACCGCATCAAGATGGTTTCTATCTGGTCGTCTCCATGATGAGCTGTCAACAAATGGGTAGCCTGCTGCTCAGCAAATACTGTTTTAAAAAAGGCATACCGGAATTCACGTGCAGCTTCTTCAGTAGAGGCTTTAGGATGTTGGCTGGTTTCCCATTTGGTCATGAAAAAAGGGATCTCAGCTTGCTGGCAAAATTGTTCTAAAAAAACCGCTTCTTTAACAGAAGCTTCTCTGAGCTGGTGGTTGACATGAACTACTGCGAACCATGGTTTCAGCTCTTTTGGCAGCCGCTTCATCAAATCCAGCAGCACCATCGAATCGACACCGCCAGATACAGCTAGCAACATTCGGGAACTTTTCTTCCAATAAAATTGTTTTTGACAAAGCTGTAAAAAATCTTTAAACAAATCCATGGAACTAGCTCCTTTAAAAGATAATCTTATTTCTATTATACCCATAGAATACGAAGAATTTAAGAACAAATGCCCGAATTTTAAAATAAATTAAGATATCAGATTTTATTCTCTAAAAAATGGAGTTCAATCTCTACTTTCATTCAAAAAGAGGAACTTGATAATTTCAAGTTCCTCTTTTCAATCTATTAGTTAATAATCTTCCGCTTTTGTAGCAGGATCGATATCATAAGCTTTTTGGACCATTTCATTGCGTTGTCCCAATCCTTCATCGGTCTGCTTAGTCCATAAACTTTCTGCTTGCTCTTTCACTTGCTGGATCATGCTTTCAGGAACCACATTACGGTATTGCTTGGTTTCTCCTAAGATAACTTTAATCGCCGGTTCCACCACTTCTTTTGGATCATACTGTTCAAATGGAAACGAGATCTCTTCCATATTGAAAACACGTTCTGGATCTTCAGGCCAATCTTTCCATGTCTCAAACTCCCGATCGTTAAATCCTGTTAAATAAGGTCCTGGATTGATCGTTGCTACTTCAATATTAAATTCCTGCAGCTCTCTGCTTAATGTGTCGGCGAAAGCTTCCAAGGCATATTTCGATCCAGCATACGGACCAGAGAATGGATTCACCATCAAACCGGATACCGAAGAAGTAAAGACGATTCGTCCTTGTTTCTTTTGGATCATTTTTCGTGCAAACTTTTGCGTTAACAAAATTTGACTAATAGCGTTCACGTCAAATTGTCTGCGCAAATTTTCTTCAGGAATATCTACCAGCGAACCGCCTTCTTTGATAGCCGCATTGTTCACCAATACATCGACGTCCCATTCCCAAGCTTTTTTCCGGTCTTTTTCATTCGTAATATCCAACTTTTCAATTTGCATCGAGACACTTTTTTCTCGAGCTTCTTTTTCTAAAGCTGAAACTTGCGACATCGCTTCAACGCTGGCAATGACGTTTTTCCCCATCTCAGCTAATCGAAAGGCAATGTCTTTCCCGAATCCAGTACCTGCACCTGTAATCAAAATTGTTTCTTCACTCATCAATCTTTCCTCCTCTGCAATGCTCTTCCTGTCTACAGAGTAACAATATTCTTAAAAAAACTTCAACTATTTTGATTACCTCTTCTGTTTTATGATAACGATAATTTTTTTTAATTTTATCAAAAGTGATTAAGTTATTGTTTATTTCGGCCATGAGTTCGTTACTTTTTTTGCTCATGGCCGTTTGCATGACCAGTTTCGGCCATCAGCAGCTTATTTTATAGCGTCATGGCCGATTCTCATTTGTAGTCAGCCATGAGCGTTCTAACGTTGCTCTTCATGGCTGAAACCCCCACTTAGATCCATAAAATCTTGCCTACTTGAATAGAACGATGCTATCTGTATTGTTGCTTATAGTTTTTTAGCGGTAGACGGTGACGAGGAGGCAGTTCTTCGTCCATAAAGCGATCTTCATGAGAGCTCATGGACGGCTTTTTATTTTTTCCCGGCTATGAGCGGCAACGTTTCAGTGCTCATGGACAAATAGAGCCTCCGATACGGCCGTGAGCGACTAATCCTAATTGCTCATGGCCGAAACCCCTGCCTAAATCCACCAATTCAAACAACCTCAACCAAAAAAAGCACCGACAGCCCAAATTGGCTGTCGGTGCTCTCCTATCTATCCACTCTTATTCTTCATTTGTTACCAATTCTAATGGAGAAGCGATGTACTCTTCCAGTGTTTCACCAGCAAAGTAGTCAATAGCAGCTTGCATCGCAAGTTTACCCATCTCTTCTGGTTTTTGAGCCACTGTTGCACTCAATGTGCCTGCTTCTACAGCTTTGATGCCGTCTTCTGTTCCGTCAAATCCAACGACTTGAATCTCTTCTGTCAGACCTGCCGCTTGGATTGCTTCGATAGCTCCTAAAGCCATTTCATCATTTTGAGCAAAGACTGCTTTGATGTCTGGGTTAGCTTGAAGCATATTTTCCATAACCGTCAACCCTTCAGCGCGGTCAAAATTGGCTGTTTGGCTGTCGATTACGTTTAAAGATTCCTCAGCAACATTCGTAAATCCTTTACCACGTTCACGAGTAGCTGATGCCCCAGGTGTACCTTCTAATTGAACCGTTGCAGCATCTGCTCCTGAGATTTCTTTGATGTATTCGGCAGCCATTTCGCCACCTACAGCGTTGTCTGACGCTACTAAAGTCACGACTTGTCCGCCTTCACTTGAACGGTCGATCGTAATGACCGGGATTCCGGAAGCATTAGCCGATTCAACGGCTGGCGTGATGGCTGATGAATCAACTGGATTGATCAATAGAATGTCCACGCCTTGTTGGATCAAGTCATCTACGTCATTTGTCTGCTTAGCCGTATCGTTTTGAGCATCTACACTTTTGACTGTCGTACCGTTTTCTTCAGCTAATTCTGAGATACCTTGGTCCAAAGAAACAAAAAACGGATTGTTCAACGTTGAAATTGAAACTCCTACAACTAATTCTGAAGGGTCTTTTTCCACTACTTCATCCAGCGTGGCATTTTCGCCTTCCAATGTTGCTGCCCCGCACCCTGCTAAAAATAAAGTCGCTGCTGTTGCCAAACTCAATATTTTTTTCATGCTGGTCATTCCTCCACGATTATTTTTTATTTTTTCTGTCCAATAATACGGCAATGATGATAACGATCCCTTTAACCACTTGTTGGTAGAAACTTGAGATTCCCAGCAAGTTCATTCCATTGTTCAATGTTCCAATAATCAATGCACCGATCAATGTTCCTACGATTCTTCCGCGTCCGCCTGATAAGCTGGTTCCGCCAAGAACCACTGAAGCGATCGCGTCCATCTCGTAAGATGTTCCAGCTGTCGGTTGCGCTGAGTTAAGTCTTGAAGTGATAATGATTCCTGCAAGTGAAGCCATCAAACCAGATAATGCATAAACACCAATTTTGATTTTGTCATTTTTGATCCCAGCGATGAAAGAAGCTTTCTCATTTCCACCGATCGCAAATGTTTTCCGTCCAAATGTCATTTTGTGCAGTAAGACAAATAATAGAAGGAAACTGATGACCATCAAAACAACTGGGAAAGGAATACCAAATAAGTAGCCACGTCCAGCAAATTTGAAAATGAAGCTGTCGCCGATTCCTGTGATTGGGTTTCCGTCCGTGTACACAAGCGTTAATCCTCGGTAGATCGTCATCGTTGCTAAAGTAGCAATAAATGGAGCCATTTTACCTTTTGTGATCAACAACCCATTCACAGCACCCAGTACAGTTCCTAAGATCAAGCTCAATAACATAGCCAGTAAAGGATCCACTCCGGCAGCAATCGTTCCTGCCATCAACGCACTGCTCAATGCCAATGTAGAACCAACCGATAAATCGATCCCGCCTGTAATGATGACAAATGTCATCCCGAAAGCAATCAATGCATTAGTCGATACTTGTCTCAATAAATTCAATACGTTTGTCGGAGCAATAAACCCAGGGTTCATGATCGTTACTAATAAAATCAAGACGACCAATGCCAATAGCGGCCCTAATTTTCCGAGGAAATCTTTTGAGATGCGTGTGTTTTTATTTTCTTTCATTTGTTTTGTATCAATCATATTAATACCCTCCCGTTGCAAATTTCATAATTTTTTCTTCTGTCGCTTCTTGTTTTGACAACTCGCCAGCGATATTTCCTTCGTGTACTACGATTACTCGGTCGCTGACTCCTAATATTTCCGGAAGGTCGCTCGATACCATAATGATCGCAACTCCTCTGTCCGCTAATTCATTCATCAATTGATAGATTTCTCGTTTAGCCCCAACGTCAACGCCTCGAGTAGGCTCGTCCAAAATCAAGACTTTTGAACCGATTCCGATCCATTTGGCTAAAACGACTTTTTGTTGATTCCCGCCGGACAAACTAGATGCAGGATCAAATTCATCAACTGCTTTGACATTCAAGCGTTTCATCAACATTGTCGAGAAATCGCTTTCTGCTTTGGTATCAATTATCCCGTATTTGCTGAAGCCGTCGATCGATGGCAAGCTGATATTGTCTCGTAACGAGTAATCCAGTACCAAACCTTCTTCTTTTCGGTTCTCCGTTAAGAATCCGATGCCTTCTTTGATCGCTGCACTTGGATTTTTGATCGTCAATTTCTTGCCTTCTAAAATCATTTCTCCTTCGTCTAGAGGATCCATCCCGAAAATACTGCGCATGATCTCTGTTCGACCCGCTCCCATCAATCCTGAAAAACCAACGATCTCTCCGGATTTCACATTGAACGTAATGTCTTTGAAGCGGTCTTTTTGTGTCAGGCCTTTTGCTTCAAATGCAACCTCTCCGATTTTCGAATGTTTCGTCGGATAGTAATCTTCTAGATCTCGCCCAACCATTTTGCGCACGACTCCATCATTTGTCGTCTCTTTTGTCATAGTTGTATCAATCGATACGCCATCACGCATGACAGTGATGCGGTCACTGATTTTGAAAATCTCTTCCATGCGGTGAGAGATGTAAATGATTGATACATTCTTTTCAGTCAATGTATGGATCGTTTTAAACAAGACATCGATCTCGCGTTCCGTTAAAGCGGCTGTCGGCTCATCCATGATGATGACTTGTGCGTTCGTCATCAATGATTTAGCGATTTCGATCATTTGCTGCTGTCCTACAGAAAGGTCTTTCACGTCTTTGTCCAAATCCAATTGCACACCCAAATCGCTGAACGTTTGATTGGCTAACTCTTTCATTTTTTTCGTTTGGATCAATCCGATTTTGTTTTTGATTTCTTTTCCGATAAATAAATTCTCTAAAACAGTCATTTCCGGCCACGTGTTCATCTCTTGATGGATAAAACTTACGCCATAATCTTCCGCTTCTTTCGGATTGGCAAAAAGTTGTTGTTTCCCGTCGATCACGATTTCTCCAGCGTCTGCCTTATGCAATCCTGTCAAAATATTCATCAATGTCGATTTACCTGCTCCGTTTTCTCCCATCAAAGCATGAACTTCTCCAGCACGAATATCAAAATCTACTCCTCTAAGAACAGAGTTGCTGTCAAAACTTTTCTTGATTCCAGTCATTTTCACTTCCATCGAACACACCTCCTAAAATAAAACGCCTGATTGTAAAATAATATTGGAGTACGGGGTTGCTTCTCCTGTACGAATCACTGCTTTTACATCTTTCAATTGTTGCTTGAATTCCTCATGGCTCACATAAGTGATGCGCTCTTCTTCCACAAGTTCAGCTTCGATAGCTTCTAATTGAGAAGCATTTTGTTCTTTGATCTCTTCTGCTAACACTACTTCTTCTACTTTCATGTCGTTCAATACCGCTTTTAACACTTTGATAAAAGAGGGATCGGATAACGCAATCGCCAAATCAATTCTCTTAACGCCTGTTGGTATCGGCAATCCAGCATCTCCAATCGCGATTTTATCTGTATGTCCTAAGTCTGTCAGTACTTTTGCAATGTCGCTATTTAATATTCCAAGTTTTTTCAAAGTGTTCACTCTCTTTCATCTCTGCTAACGAAGGCATGCCACCTTGAGCACCAAATTTTTGAATCGATAATGAAGCAGCTAAATTTCCGAAACGAATACTTTCGTCCATACTCATCCCTGAAGAAATCGCTACAGCAAATGCCCCATTGAAGGTATCTCCTGCTCCGGTTGTATCTACCGGCTGTACTTTATAAGAAGGAATTTGTTTCTCGCTTTCTCCATCATGGTAATAAACGCCTTTAGATCCCATCGTCAAAATCAATTGATTCGGGTATTTTGCTAACCCTTCAGAAATCGTCATATCTGGGAAAAGCTGATGGAACTCACTTTCATTCGGTGTAAAGTAAGTCGCTTTTTCTAAAATACTTTGCTGTACTTCACGAGCCGGCGCCGGATTGTAAATCACTTTTACATTACTCTCAAAGCACAACTCAATAATTTCATCCACCACTTCTTGTGGCAGCTCATTTTGTACAACGACCATTTGAGCAAATTGGATAGCTTCTTTTAAAGACTGAATTCGACTTGTATCAATCTCGTTATTCGCTCCCGGAATGTAGACGATGCTGTTGTCTCCGTCCGCAATCGTGATGTGAGCTGAACCAGATGGCTCGTATGTAACGGGTTCCACATAGTCTGTATGAATCTTGTTAGTTGTTAAATTCAAGAGCAGTTCTTTTCCAAAAATATCGCTCCCTACTGTTCCGACCATATACACATCGGCACCCAGTCGAGCACTTGCTACTGCTTGGTTAGCTCCTTTTCCGCCAAATGTCGTTTCAAATCCTGTTCCGGTAATCGTTTCTCCTACTTCTGGTCTTTTGTCTGTTGTTACTACAAAATCTGTTGAAATACTTCCAATAACCATCATTTTATTCATCTAAATCCTTCTTTCTTAATGATTCTCTTAGTTTCAAGGTCACAGGCAGTTGAATATGATTTTCATGTGCATATCCTTTTTCAAGGATGTTGCACAACAATTCTGCTCCTTGATAGCCTATTTGATAAGCAGGTTGGGCAATCGTTGATAAACCTGGGTACATCATTCTGCTGAACGGCATGTCGTCATAACCGATAATTTGCAGGTCTTCGGGAATGTTCATCCCTCTTTTGATGGCTTCTTTCATGACAGCCAATGCGTATACATCATTGGAGGCGATTACACTGTCAACATCCGGGTGTTGCTCAAAGAATCGTTCGGCTGTTTCTTCTGCCAAATTCAATTGGAAGCTGGCGGTTTGGAACACTTCATAAGGAACCAGTGATTCTTGCAAGACTTTTTCGCTCCCAGCCAATCTCATTGCTGAACCAGCAACACTTTTTGGACCAACCATGATCACGACTTTTTCCGGGTTTCTTTCCACTACAGCTTGTGCAGCTAATTTGCCCCCTGCGTAATCATCTGAATGAACAGCATATTCTTGATGGCTGTTCACACGGTCCAATAGAACCAACGGCATGTTGTTCAACTTAGCCGCGCTGCCTTGTACCGCTGAAATGACTCCGGCAATATTGTTTTGCTCAAATATTTTTAAATAATCGCTCTCTTTTTCTGCGTCATCTTCCACATTCCCCAACAATAAACTGTATCCGCGTTGGTTCACTCCATCTTCTACTCCCTTTGCAATAGCTGGAAAAAAAGGATTCGTGATATCCGGCAGCAGCAATCCGATCAACTTTGATTTCTTCTGAAACAGTGATCTGGCTACTTCATTAGGGTAAAAATTTAGTTCCTTGACGGCTTTTTCAACTCTTTTTCGTGTAGACTCACTGACATATCCGCTATTGTTCAATGTTCTGGACACAGTAGCCACGGACACTCCTGCTAATTTCGCTACTTCTCTGATGGTTGTCATATTGAATCCTCACTTTCAAAAGTTAAAATGTGAAACCGGTTACACATAGAATGTACCATCTTTTAAAATTTCATGCAAGCACTTTCTCTTATCTTTTTGAAAGTTTTCTTTTCTTCCCAAGTAATCTTGGATGTTTATTTGATAAGAAAATGTTGGTATATAAAGGTTACAGCCCATTAGTAAGAGTTTAGAAACAAAGTTCTTAATCTCTTTCTTCGTGATACAGATTATTGTACAATGGAGCATGTTGAAAAAATGTAAGACTGCATTTATAAGAAAGAACATAGAGTGGAGAATAACATATGGAAGAAACATCTAAAGGTTTAAAAAAAGAGCTGTCTTTTTTCACAGCTTTGACTATCGTAATGGGGACCGTTATCGGATCAGGCGTATTTTTCAAGCCTGAAGCTGTGTACCAAGCCACTGAAACGGCTGGTTTAGGCTTAGCAGCTTGGTTATTGGGCGGGCTGATCACAATTTGCGGTGGGTTGACGACAGCAGAACTGTCCGCTGCTATTCCGGAAACTGGCGGTATGGTCGTTTATTTACGCCGTGCTTACGGTCCGCTAGTGAGTTACTTATTAGGCTGGGCACAAACTATGGTTTATTTTCCAGCCAATATCGCGGCATTATCCATCATTTTTGCTACACAAGCCATCAATTTGACCGGCTTAGATTCACAGTATACGATTCCCATCGCTATCGCAGCGGCGGTCTTGATCATCGTCACTAATTTGATGGGAACGCAGCAAGCCGGGCGCTTACAGTCTGTAGCAACGGTTGCTAAAATGGTGCCGCTATTCGTCATCATCATTTTCGGATTGCTGTACCAAGGTGATGTTCAATTCCAACTGCTGCCGGAAAATCTAGCTCCGACATCCACTATTTCCAAATTAGGGACCGGTTTAGTAGCCACTTTATTCGCGTATGACGGCTGGATCAACGTTGGCGCCATCGCCGGCGAAATGAAAGACCCGAAAAAAGATTTGCCAAAAGCCATCGTCGCTGGTTTGACAGCTGTTATGGGTATTTATATCTTGATCAATTTGGCTTACTTGCAAGTGATGCCGGCTGCTGCTCTAGGCGCAACCCCGACTCCTGCTGCTGATGTAGCTCATTTGATATTCGGGGACGCAGGCGGAAAATTGGTTACCATCGGAATTTTGATTTCCGTTTTCGGAACCATTAATGGGTATACGATGACCGGAATTCGCGTTCCTTACGCCATGGCATTGAACAACGAATTGCCGTTCAGCAACCAGTTGAAGAAACTCAATCGCCAACAAGTCCCTGCTAACAGTGCGATTTTACTGTTATTGATTGCAGTGATCATGATTTTTACAGGACAATACAATCAGCTGACTGATTTACTGATTTTCGTCATCTGGATTTTCTACACGCTGGTTTTTGTCGCAGTCTTCATTTTGCGCAAAAAAGAACCTGACTTGGTTCGCCCGTATAAAGCGCCATTGTATCCAATTATTCCTTTGATCGCGATCATTGGTGGGTGCTTCATCGTAGTAAATACCTTGCTGACACAGCCGGTCAACACAGCTCTCGGCATTTTCCTGACTGCTATTGGCTTGCCGATCTACTTCTACAAACAAAAGAAAAAAACTGCATAAACAAAGGCTCTTCTACTCCGGCACTTGACCAGGTAGAAGAGCCTTTTTTGTATGATTATCCGAGCAGCTCCCCACCGACAGCATAATCCGTTTTTTTCATTTCATTAATAATCACATGTACGCGCTCCGCTGGAACATCTGCATTTTTCACAACTGCTTCAGTGATATCTTTGACCAGCCCAGCTTTTTGCTCCGCAGTACGCCCCTCAACTAACTCCACATGGACAAATGGCATAACGACCACCCTTTCTTTTTCTTTTATTGTAACTTTCTTGGGCGATTATTCAACTGTTTTTTCACTACTCGTAGTAGCGCCATCTTCCAGTACCCACGGCTCTATAAGTTTGTTTCAATGTATAAGCGATTCTATTAGCGGACAGCCGACCGTCACTCCATTTGAGGAGAACTGCCTTAGTTATTTTTTGATCCGGAAACAAGAGCTTATATTCCTCAAACTGACGAATCACCGTATCCCTGATTCGTTCTTTATGATGGCAAATAGGACAGACACTATAAAGACTCTGGGTATACTCTTCTATAAAAGTTCCACACTCGCAACAAATAACGCCTTTCTTCAAGGAAGACTCTTCATAATAAGGTACCTCGCGCAACGATACATCCTCTATATGCAATGCTTTTATTTCTTCAGCAAACTTACGCTGCGTCTGACTCAATTGACCAGAAATCTCACTGACTTCTGCTAAGTGGGCTTTCAATGCACCAGGCAATATTAATTCCTCCAACATAGGAGCTTGGTACAGCGCGAAATCTTGATTCATAAAAACGATAACTGTTTTTATAGACAAACTGTACCCCATTTGCTGCATCAATTGTCGCAACAAGGTAGAGGCATGTTTCACTTGGTCAAGAGGGTCATAAACTTCTTTTCGGCTGCGACCACTATACATCTTAGTTCCTTCATAATAATAAGTCCCTTCAAAGTTCTTCACTTCATAGATATAAATGCCTTTAGCCGTGATGATCAAAGTGTCAATTTGAAATTGCTTCCCATTAACCTTTAGAAATAAATCATTTAAAATCAGACAATCACACTTCAGCTTTTGGGTTAGCACGTCAAATTGGATTTCCCCTTTGTATCCTTTTACCCAATAAAGAAATTTGTTCCTTTCATCTCTGGATAGATTCATTCGTCTGCTTAATAACTCCATCACCCGTAAACGTTTTGGTTTTGTCCGCTCTTTAAAAGCCATCGCTTCACATTCCTCACTGTTCTTCTTACTATTAATATATGCATGAACAGCGAACTACCTTTTTTATTTTGCACAAATTTAATCGCACATGACTATTCTTTTGCTCACTTCAAATTTTGGCTTATTTAGTTTGTCTGGCGCCAAGGCGCTAGCTACTTTACATCTTCACGCTATTTTTGCGTGCACTTATGAAGTAGATGCGTCCTACTTCACATCTCAGCACCTTTTTTACACCAATTTATCAAGTAGACACCTCCTACTTCACATCCTCGCACCTTTTTCACACCAACTTATCAAGTAGACGCTTCCTACTTCACATCTCAATACTTTTTTCACGCCAACTTATTAAGTAGACACCTTCTACTTAATATCTCAGCACCTTTTTTACGTCAACTTATCAAGTAGAGGCCTCCTACTTCACATCTCAGCACCTTTTTCGCGACAACTTATCAAGTAGACACCTCCTACTTCACATCTCTGCACTTTTTTTACGCCAACTTATCAAGTAGACGCTTCCTACTTCACATCTCAATACCTTTTTCACGCCAACTTATCAAGTAGACACCTTCTACTTCACATCTCAATACCTTTTTCACGCCAACTTATTAAGTAGACACCTTCTACTTAATATCTCAGCACCTTTTTTACGTCAACTTATCAAGTAGACGCCTCCTACTTCACATCTCAGCACCTTTTTCGCGACAACTTATCAAGTAGACACCTCCTACTTCACATCTCAACACCTTTTTCGCACATACTTGTCGACTAGACATCCACATAACAACTGGAAGGTAAGTCATTTGCAGCTCAAAAGCTCGAGAAACAACAAAAAAAGTGCCGGTCCTCCACAACGGAAGACCCGGCACTTTTAAAAATCAACTAATTATTTTTTCATATCGAACAGACGAGCATTTTTCACGTCTTCAATCGTTTGTGTACCAGCTAATTGCATAACACGTTTCAAGTCTTTTTCGAAGTAGTCTAAAACTGATTTAACACCTTTCCAACCACCTAAAGCCAATCCGTACAACACCGGACGACCCACAGCAACAATGTCCGCACCGCTTGCTAGAGCTTTGAAGATGTGCTCTCCACGACGAACGCCGCTGTCGAATACGATCGGCACGCGACCAGCGACTGCTTTAGCAATCTCTTCCAGTGTATCAAATGATCCTGGTGCTTCATCCAATTGACGACCACCATGGTTAGAAACCCAGACACCAGATGCGCCGGCACCGATTGCCAAGACAGCATCTTCAGGGGTTTGGATCCCTTTGACAAATACAGGCAATCCTGAGTATTCAGCGATGAACTTCACGTCAGCGGGACAGATTTTTTGTTTCGATTGAGCATAAATGTTGTTTAGTGACATGTTTTTACCTGAACCAGTCAAGTAGCGAGACACGATCGGCATACCGAACGGGTACACGAATTTGTTCAGCAAATCTTTTTCACGGTTTCCACTCAATGTCGCGTCAGCCGTTAGAATGATCGCAGTCGCGCCATCAGCTTTCGCTTCATCCAAGATATTTTTGTTCATGTCATCGTCTTTACTCATGTAGATTTGGAACCAACGAGGATTGCCATTCAAGCCTTTTTCGATTTCTTCAAATGTAGCTCCAGAATAAGCACTGATCGACATGATCGTTCCGCCGAATTCAGAAATCCCTCTAGCTGTTCCTGCTTCTTTTGTTTCATGAGCCAATCCATGAGCTGCGATCGGTGCCATGATGAATGGAACTTTGATGTCATGACCTAAAATAGATGTTGAAGTATCTGGATTTTCCACATCTGCTAATACGCGAGGCAAGATTCCTTTGTTTTTCCAAGACTCATTGTTTTGTTTCAACGTGTATTCTTCGCCGGAAGCTCCAGAGATATAGTCGAAACCGCCTTTAGGAACTACTGCACGCGCTTGGTCTTCAAGACGGTACGTGCTGACTACTTCGATTTCTTGTTCTACTGTTGGTGCATCATATTTGATTGTTTGTTCTGCCATATTTTTCAACCATCCTTTTTTGAGTATTGTCATTTTTTAAAGTATAACCTAATTGAGATTAAAATAATAAATTTGTGATCGGTACAGTCAATGGTGCTAAAACCACTACAATCAGTCCTGTCACCACGATCGATAATCCAGACATGGCGCCTTGTACTTCGCCCATTTCAATAGCTTTCGTTGTCCCCATTGCATGAGACGAACTTCCAAGAGCGACCCCTTGAGCTACCGGATCATCGATTTTGAAAATCTTGAAAACGGTCTGCCCAACAACGGCTCCGATAACGCCGGTAAAAACAACGACCGCAACAGTTAGAGAAACAATGCCGCCTAAAGAGTCAGAGACCCCAACTGCAATAGCTGTAGTAATCGACTTAGGAAGCAACGTCGCCCCCATATTGTGGTCAAATTGGAACAGTAAGGCAAAAGCATAGATCATGATCGTATGGAAAATAACTCCTGAAACGATTCCTGATAATATAGCTGCATAGTATTTTTTCAAATACACAATATTCTTTTTCAATTTGATCGCTAAAGCTACCGTAGCTGGTGTAACGAACAAGCTGAAGAATCGTCCGCCTGTGTTATAAGTGTCTATGGAAATGTCTGTTGCCAGCAACAGCATAATGATCATAACGATCGCGAATACTAACGGCGTGAACAAAGGGTTTTTAGGCCACTTTTCTTTCAACCTTCCTGCCAGCAAATACAACCCGACAGTCAATGAGATCCATAACATTGGGCTGTTTAATATACTATCAAGCACGCGACCCCTCTCCTTCCTTTACCACCGTATTTTTCATCATTAATCCTTTGATGCTTTGGACCACTTTTCCGACAAATACCATCATTAATATCGTTGTGACGACCATAATGATCAACAGTTGCCACCAAGTATCCGCTAAGACACCAAAGTTCGTCATCAATCCCACACCCGCTGGGACGAAAAAGATTCCCATATTACTCGTCAGCCATGTGCCGACTTCATCTACTTGCTCCACTTTCAATACATTCAATTGTAATGCTAGGAATAATAAGACCAGCCCGATTACGCTCCCAGGGATTGCAATAAATGAAGCAATCAAAATAGATAGGACTTCTCCAATAAGGGAGAACAAGAAAATCCATGATAGTTGTTTGATTATTTTCAAAAGACCACACCTTTTACTAATATTTTGTAAGCGCTTCGGTACGTAAACTATATCATGTTTTTCTTTAGTTATGAAATACTGTGTTTTTATGGTACTATAAATAATATTTATAAATACTTTATTTATTATACGTTTTGTTTATGTTATATCTTTCACAAGTGAGCAAAGGAGCCTTCAATGAATTTACAAGATTTAGTGTATTTTAACCACTTAGCTAAAACTCTTAATTTTACCGCAACCGCAAAGCATTTCTATGTGTCACAACCGTCTATCTCAATGGCGCTTAAACGTTTGGAAAAAGAGCTGGATACAGTCTTGATTGATAGAAAACGAGTTCACAAGAACTTGACCTTAACCGAGACTGGTGAAATCCTTCTCAAACATTCTACTCAAATTTTAACTACAATTGATACGATTTCTGAAGAAATACATGATTTAAAAAACGAAGTCGTGTACTTTGGCTTCTTGCCGACCATCGGCGGACGCTTCATGCCCCAGTTTATGCCTCGTCTGGATAAATTCTCTTCTGCTATGAAACTGATTGAGGAAGAAAGTTCAGATGTGATGTATGATTTAGTACGTAAAGGCCAAGTACCTTTAGCCATTATCGGAAGTGATGTACCTAGCTTTGAAGATAATTCCATTTTGCAGGTTCCATTGAAACAAGAAGAAATGGCGCTTTGGGTATCTCCTGAGAATCCATTGGCACAGAAATCTATCGTTACGGCATCTGATATCCAAAAAGAATTGTTTGTCTCGTTGACTCAAGGGTACACGCATGAGCGAATCTTCGAAGAGTGGACAAAGAGCAGCAACATCGATCAACCGCAAACTCTTTACACAAAAGAAATCCAAACCGCCTTGTCGATTGCTTCGTCTACTAATATGCTGGCATTTATGAGTGATATTCTAGTAAAAGACCGACCTGGACTGGTAAGAGTCCCGATCAAAAATGCGCCTAAATTTTATATCAGCCTCATTATCAACAAGAATCTAGACAATACTACTTATTTCCAAAAAGAATTTAACAAAAAAATGATTGAATTGGTAGAAGCTTATCGACCAGAATAACGTACAAAGAAAGGACTAGAAATCTGCTTACTCAGATCTCTTGTCCTTTTTTAGTATCTATCGTGAGATATAATTCCCTTAGTTCACAATACCGTTTAGAATTAATAGAATCTTTTAATTAGGCTCTTTAAACAAACGGATTGTAAAATCGACCATCGTTCACTGCAAAAAGCCAGATACCCGTAAAAGTCATTCCTGCTACAAGGGAGATAGCCAGATAATCTATTCTTTTGAATTTTTCTTCGGCATACCATGTTCGTTTCTTCCGGGTTCCGAATCTCCGCAATTCCATCGCGTTCGTAATAGTATCAATCCTATCCAAGCTGGAAAAGATCAATGGCATCACGATTCCTGCAGTACCTTTGATGCGATCTTTTAACTTTCCTTTACTGGACGTTTCCATACCGCGCGCTTGTTGGGCGTAACCAATTTGATGAAAGGATTCTTGGACATCTGGAATATAGCGTAAAGCTAGTGCTACAGAATAACTGATTTTATACGGAATGCCGATTTTATTCAAACTTGCTGCAAATTCACTGGGATTCGTCGTTAAAATAAAAATCAGCGCTAAAGGAATCGTCGCCGTATACTTCAACACTAAGTTCACCCCATAAAATAACTGTTCTTGGGTGAGCGTGTATCGTCCGATCCCTTCCCATATCAGATGTCGATTTCCATACAGCTGGACTCCGTATTCTGGCTCAAATACATATACCGTTACTAAATTTAAGACGGAAAACACTACAATGAATTTAACGACAAATGATATCTCATGCCAGCGTATCTCAGAAATTTTAAATAGCGTGATTGAAAATAAAGAAACGGCCAATAAAAAGCGCGTATCGTATCCCACCATAACAATAGCTGATAGTAAAATGAAACAAATAAGTTTAGCTGCTCCACTTAAGCGATGCAAAACCGTTTGATTTGGAATATACCCTAATAGTTGTTGGTCACTCATTTTTACGCACCTCACGATCGTAAGCAATGAACTGTTCAGTAAACGTATAAGGATCACCCAACCCCAATTGCTCAGCAAACGTAAACAATGATGTTTCTTTCAAAGCGGCTTTAGTGGTTAATGTTTCATCTGTTAAGACTTTTACTGGTTCAGTATCTGCAATCATTTGGCCTTTTGAAAAAACGAGCGCACGCGTAGAGTATTCCAACATCAAATGCATATCATGTGTAATCATCACAACAGTGATTCCATCTTTACGCAATTTTTCCAACAATTGCATGATTTCTGTGTAATGCTTAAAATCTTGTCCAGCAGTCGGCTCGTCTAAAATAATCATTTCTGGGTTTAAAACTAAGATCGACGCAATCGTTACCCGCTTTTTTTGTCCGTAACTTAAAGCGCTGATCGGCCAATCTTGAAAAGGTGCTAGTCCGCAAATGTCCAATATATGTTTTACTCGCTCATCGGTCTCTTTTTCTGAAAAACCTCGTAATACCAGTCCTAGTGCTACTTCATCATAAATCAACGTTTTTGAAATCATTTCGTTTGGATTTTGAAGCACATAGCCAATGTGATCTGCCCGTTCTTTGATGCTGTATGCAGAAAAATCGGTTCCTTTCCAAGACAGATCTCCACTTTTCGTACGAACAAATCCACAAATCACCTTAGACAGAGTAGATTTTCCAGCACCATTTTGACCGACGATACTGATCATCTCGCCCTTTTTAAAAGCAACCGAAACATTTTTCAAGACCCAGGGAGCTCGTCTGCTATAACGATAAGATAGATTTTCGATGCGTAATAATTCTTCTGACCTGACTGCTTCTTTCGTATAGGACACAGAAGCTTGCCACTCTTCCATGATCCCTTTCAAATTCGGCCCCGCAACTTCGTGCACATGTGCTAATGAAGTTACTTGTTGCAAATCAATTCCGGCATACTTCATAGCTGTTACATATAACGGATCACGAATCCCTACTTCAGACAATAAATTCGTACGCAATAAAGCCGTTGGTTCACCATCATAAATAATGCACCCATCATCAAATACTAATATACGGTCTACTCTCCGATGTAAGACATCTTCTAAGCGATGTTCGATTATGACAATCGTGGTGTGGGTTGTTTTATGAAGTTCATCAATCCATTCAATCGTTTTTTGACCTGCTGCTGGATCCAGATTAGCTAAAGGTTCATCAAACAGCATCAATGGCACTTCATTGATCAATACGCCAGCCATTGAAACACGTTGCTTTTGACCGCCTGATAAATCTTGAGGTCGATATCGCAGATGATCTGTTAAACCGATCACTTCTGCAAAGTGCTGGACACGCTTTTTCATTTCCATTTGCGGAACTTCATCGTTCTCTAAGGCAAAAGCGATGTCTTCTGCAACCGTTAGACCGATGAATTGACTGTCCGTATCTTGCAACACCGTTCCCACTTCAAAAGATAAATCCATTAAAGAAGATTCTGCCAGTTCTTTTCCGTTGATGAACGCTGAGCCTGTGATCTCACCTGTATAAGAATTCGGAATCAATCCATTGATACAATGAGCAAACGTGGATTTTCCAGAACCGCTTGGACCTACAACAAGTACCTTTTCGCCTTCATAAATGGTTACATCGATATCCTTTAACGTCGGTTCTGCTTGGCTATGATATTGAAAACTAAACTGCTTAAATTCAATGATTGGTTTCTTGCTCATTCTATCCCTTACCCTCATCTCATTAAATACTTCTTTTGTTTATTTTTTGACTAAACTACCTTTAGGAGTTCTTGTTTTGGCATATGCGACCATCAATAACGTACCAATGATTCCTACAGAGACACTATTCACTAATGATGCTACTAGTCCTTGAACAAAAACTTTATTAACTGGTTCACTATAGATCAATACATCTAATAAAGGAGCCACTCCAGCCCAAACAATCAAGTTTCCGGCAATTTGCCAAATATTAAAACGAATGATTTCTTTTTTGCCAAAAACACCATCTTCCAGATTGATTTTGCGTCCTGCTAAACCAAAGATCACGCCGATTAAACCAGATGAAATAATCCAGCTCCACCATGCACCATATGTAGTCACGTCTTTAATCGTATGCCCGATTAATCCAATCAATCCCCCAGCTACGGGTCCAAAAATAACGGACATCAAGGCTAAAAAAGGATAAGCTGTCTCTAAGTTCGTATTTGGAATCCCCGTTGGAATAACTGCAAAACGTCCTAATATGACAAATACTGCTGCCCCGATCCCTATTGCTACAATTGTTTTTACTGAAAACGTTTCTTTCATCTTAACTTCCTCCTCTAATGGTTAAACTGTTCCCACTTTTTTGATTTGAATGATCCAATCTTTTCCTATTCCAATATCATACATTTGCGAAAACGATGCTTGATTAACGGCAACTCCAATGTTGACCAATGAATTCACATACACCAAGGCTTGCCCAATTTCCACTTCTGCAAATGAACGGACAAATGTGAGGCTATTCTGATAGATTTTCACTTGTTTGTTGTAAATCGTGACTTGTACAGTGTCATTCGGATGAATGCCTGCTTCCTTAACGACTTCTAATGGTATATTAGTCCACAGCGATCCAAAACGAATATCCAAAATATCGATACTGCCTGTTACCGCATCTTCCTTAACTTCTATCGGAACAGTTTCCAAAACCGTTAAGCTGGTCGTTTCGACCACGGACCCTAACTCTTCAAATGTCACTTCGCCAGAAGCCAGTCTCGCTCCGTTATATGCGTAAACATCTCTTCCATGAAAGGTATGACTATCTTCCGAATGAGGCAAACGGCTCTTGACTTCATCAATCTGACGCACTTCTTCAATCCCTAAATTCAATTCTAAATGAGTCAGAGATCCGTTATCCGGCGTGATTACATAATGACCAGATGTTGTTTTCACCGCGACACTTCTTCGTTCACTACCTACTCCGGGATCCACAACCGATACAAAGACGGTTCCTTCTGGCCAATAAGGTACTGTCTGCAACAAACGATAAGATGCAGACCAAATGTCATACGGAGGAATATCATGTGTCAAATCCTCCACTACAATTTCTTGACTCACCGTATGGGCAACTCCATACATCGCACTAACTGCCCCGTCCCCTAAACCGAAATCAGTTTGCAATACTAGATACTTCTTCACTGTCGTTCCTCCCTAAAATAAGTCGCTAACCTCTATAAATTATACTTCCTCTTTCACCAGTTTCTCATTAGCAATTTTTTGGAAAGCTTGTTCCAAGTCAGCAATAATGTCATCAATATGTTCAATCCCAACAGAGAGACGGATTTGTTCTTCTGTAACACCGGCTTTCAGTAATTCATCACCATGGAGCTGAGAATGTGTTGTACTTGCAGGATGGATAACTAAGGATTTCGCATCCCCGACATTCGCCAAATGAGAGAATAGATTTAGGGAATCGATGAAACCAACCCCAGATTCTCGCCCGCCTTTAATCCCAAATGTAAAGATCGAACTGACTCCTTTAGGAAAATAATTGTCTGCCAATTCTTTGTATTTGCTGTCTTCCAACTCAGGGTAATTTACCCAATCCACTTGCGGATGATTTTTTAAATAGTCAACCACTTTTCGAGCATTCTCTACATGACGCTCGATTCGAAGAGAAAGCGTCTCAATGCCTTGAAGCAACAGGAATGAATTCGTTGGGCTGATAGAAGCGCCAATATCCCGAAGTGACTGAGCGCGAATTTTAGTAGTAAATGCACCCGCCCCTAAATCACCGAATATTAAGCCGTTATAATGCGAATCTGGTTCAGTGAAGCCCGGATATTTTCCGCTGGCTTTGTAGTCAAATTTCCCAGATTCCACAACCACGCCTCCCATTGTTGTTCCATGACCGCCTAAAAATTTCGTAGCAGAATGGACAACCACATCTGCTCCCCATTCAATAGGACGGAACAAATAAGGGGTAGCAAAGGTGTTATCCACAATCAAGATGATGTTATGGTTATGAGCGATTTCGGCCACTCTTTCGATATCAATCAAGTTGATTCCTGGATTACCGATGGATTCAATAAAAATGGCTTTTGTTTTATCTGTAATGGCCGCTTCAAAATTTTCTGGATCGTCAGGGTCTACAAAAGTAGTGTGGATACCCAACTTTTCTAATGTCACACTGAATAAATTGTGCGTACCACCATATAGCGTCGAAGCGGACACGATCTCATCCCCGCTGTCTGCGATATTGATGATCGCATAAGTAATGGCTGCCGACCCGGAAGCAACGGTAAGACCGGCTGTACCGCCTTCTAATGCAGCGACACGTTCATCCACCACAGCCGTAGTCGGGTTAGTCAAACGGGTGTAAATATTGCCTGGTTCAGTCAAGGCAAAACGTCCAGCAGCCTGCTCCGCATTGTCAAATACATAAGAAGACGTTTGGTAAATAGGAACCGCACGAGAACCAGTCTCGTCTATATGCTGTCCTTCGTGAATCTGTTGAGTTTCAAATTGATAGTTTTTTTCTGTCATCGTAAATCTCTCCTTTTTTATGGCTTTCCAATAGTTTGTTCTGCTTTATAAGTGCTTCCATTGTAGACAATATAATTCAACCAGTTGCTGACGAGTAAATGAGCTGCAGACCGCCAACGAACTATAGGCGATTTAGATGGGGCATCATTTGGATAGTAATTTTGGGGAACGGCGATTGACCGCCCTTTCGCCAGGTCACGCATATATTCTTTTTCCAATGTATCCGCATCGTATTCCGCATGCCCGGTAATGAACACTTGCCGATTATCCCGACTGCGAATGAGGGCGACCCCTGCTTCATTTGACTCCGCTAGTATTTCCAGCTCAGCTGTTTTTTCTATGGCTTCTTTATGGTTTCCAGTATGGCGGGAATGGGGGAGGTAAAAGACATCGTCCATTCCCTTAAGAAGACTTGCTTTGGAATCAGATACGCTATGTTCAAAAATTCCAAATAGTTTCTCTGACAAAGGGTATTTATCCAACCCGTAAAAATAGTAGAGGCCAGCTTGAGCGCCCCAACAGATGTAAAAAGTGGAGTAAACATGGCTCTTGCTCCACTCCATGATTTCTACCAGCTCAGGCCAGTAAGCAACCTCTTCAAAAGCAAGATGTTCTACTGGAGCGCCGGTGACGATCATCGCATCGAATTTTTCATCTCGAACTTCCTCTAAGGTTAGATAGAACTCAGCCAGATGAGCAGCCGAGGTATTCTTCGATTGATAGCTCTTCGTGCGCAAAAAAACGACTTCTACCTCCAGCGGTGTATTTCCCACCAACCGCAGCAAGTGCTCTTCAGTTGTTTCTTTCAGCGGCATTAAATTCAAAATCAATAATCGTAAGGATAGTTTCTTTTGTTCTGCACTTACCTCGCCTTCCATATTTTGGATGTTCTCTCTGGCTAACTTTTGTGCAGCCGGTAATTGTGGATCAACCTTTATCGGCACGATCATCCCTCCTATTTTAAAAAAAGTTCATAAAAAAATCCGCCCCTGCACAAAAAAATCTTTGTGCAAGGACGGAAGAAAGTTCATCTCTCGTGTTACCACCTTGTTTTGTAAAAGCCTCACAGCTTTTACCTCATCCAGTACGCCGAGTTCATTTGACTCAGTTATACTGTGACACTATAACGGGCGTACCCGTATTCATCTAAAGTCCAATGGAACTGTCGACAAATCCACTCCAAGGCCATTTTCCATTTCAATTCCACTACCCCTTCTCACCAATAGGGGTTCTCTTTGAGTTTCCTGTAAAATGTACTTTCCTCTTCACTGTGTTTTCTAATCATTATTTAATGTTTGTTATTTTCATCTAATATAACAAGCAAATGTTCAAGTGTCAATCATCAAATTAACTTAAAATTCATCTAGCAAAACGCCTATCCATTTGAAACACTGTTACTCGGAAATTATATTTTTGTGTATCACCATCGCGCTAACGATATTTAATAGGATAGTTACAATAAGAAGCACCGCGGATACCCAGTTTAAGGTGCTAGTCGTATCCATCAGTGCAGTCCAATCTTGAATTTGGACTAAGTAATTGTTAAAGGAAATTTGAAGCCATAAGGCGCCAGCACAGGCCCCCATACTCAACAAGGGCAGGACAAATGGAAATTTAGTTTTTCTTTTTTTGTATCGTACTATACTAACAACGGGAATGAACCAGGCAACCAAGCCCAAAATTAAACTCCCCACATTAAGCCAACCGTAATCAAATGAATCAAACATAATAATCTCCTTTCACGATTCTCGTAGTATGTGTCTGCATAGATTAATTAGTTGTATTATAGCCTAATGCTGTTAAGAAAAATATAAATTCGCAGCCTTCTTCTTAACCCAATTTTTCTTTTATCTTTTGTATATGTAATTCTTTAGTTTGAGTACACATTTTTATGTAAATTTCTCCTTTACTATCATAACGGAAACTGCTCTCATAAAAAGGCACTACAAGGATATTGAAAGCAGCAGCAAAAAAACGAGCCGGTTATCCCGACTCGTTTCCACTTAACTATTTGTTCCCTTTGCCGTTATTTCCTGAATTTCCGTTGCCATTTCCGTTGTTTTGTTTCAACTGAATCTCATAAGTGAATTCTACAGGATCTCTTTTCCCAGCCGGAGCTGCGTAAGTCGTAATCATGTAGTTTTTCCCGTTTTGGAACAGTTGATTCAATTGCAACGCATCTTCTTGAGTCACATTAAATGGATCGACCTCAATGACTTTCGTGTTTGTCTTTTGGCCTTTTCCATTGCCTACTACACGTTCATTGATAAAGCTGACCGTGTAGTGAACATATTTGCCCGTAGCTTCATCTAACGTTTTAAATTCGTCGGTAGATGATCCATCATTGGCATAGCCGATTTCCGGGATGGAAATATTGTCGACATACCAACCGGCTTCGTTACTCGCCCAGTCTGTTAAATAACGGAACGACAGCAAGACCGATTCGCCTGCATAAGCCGATAAATCAATGGATTCCTCTTGCCATTCCTCGTTCACTCCCGTAAACCCTGGGAGATTTTCCACAATTGTTGGGTAAACACCATCTGCTGTATCACTGCGTGTGTTTTCATTGGCTAAACTTTCCCATGTAGCTCCACCGTCCGTTGAAACTTGTACAAATCCATAATCCCAAGTGTCTTCAATTTGAAGGAGTTGGTCAAATTCTAAAGTAGCTGTCTCTACTCCTGTCAAATCAGCTTCGAAGATTAACCGGTTGTCTGCTTCATCTCCTTGATTCCCCCAGAAAACAGTGTTGTCTGCGTTCAACGGATCCGCAACTTGTTGCCACTGTTGAGGAAGGAAATCGACCCCGTTGAAGGAGATGTTGTCGATTTTGCTTTCAAATTTCAGTTCTTTGAAGTCACCGCCCCATGCCGGGACACCAGACTTCTCATAGAGTTCTGACTTTTCAAAGTTGACGGTAATGCCTCTAGGAGTCCCAGCATTATCTACAGGAACCTCGCGTAAATCAATGCTGTTAAAAGCATACTCTTCATTTCCGTGGCGATCATTATCCAACACTAAAGCAGCCATAAAATTCTGATACAGCTGAGTAAAGTCTAATCCTGTTCCGTGATTCGCCAGCGTTTCATTGACACTCTCGATCCCTTGTTTGTCACTCAATGCCAGGTCACGAATAAACTCTTGGCCAAATTGGTCATTCATGTATAAAGTAAACAGGTACACTTGCCCATAATCTGCAATGGTTTCTGGACCTGTTTCCGCGTAACGGTGGTCATCCCAATTGACGAGGGAATTCTCTGGATGATCCAAGTAATAATTGATGGCCCCTGTGTTGTGGCCATATCCTCCAAGATACTCAGAGAACGTTGACATCCCTTCATTGATCCACGTTTCTTCCGCTGCATCATTGTCCGCATGAATCAAATGTTGCAATTCATGAATCGTTGTTCCAAAGTACGTTGGGTCTAAACGATTTTCCCAATCCGATGTATCCACCGTAATCATATTGCGGTCCGTATAAAGTTCCAATGTCTGCCAGAAAAATCCTGCCACATAATTCGGATATGTCGGATCAAAGTAATTTTCATCTTGCACGTTATCCACCATCAGCATGACTTTCTCACTACCGGCATAATAATCGTCCGGAATGCCCATCGATTCTAGTAAAGCATTCGTCCCATCTAAAACATCTGGTGTTCCAAAAAAGGAAGTCGCTTGTGGATAGATGTTGCTGTCAAATTCAGTCCGCAACTTGTCCACTTGTGCTTGTGTCACTACCGGATCTGGACGAGGATCGCCTTCTGGATAGCCAGTATCATTCGCTACCCAAATCTCAACGTTCTCTCCCACACTGCGCAATGTGTACTCTTTCAATTGCAAATTGTAATCCAAGAAAAGCTTGGTTCCGCCATTATATGTAAAATTTTCTTCAGCTGCACTGTCGGAACTGGCTTCAGCAGAATCAAAATTGATGTCAGCTGTTTGCTGTTGTACTTTTTGTGCCGCTTCCTTTAAAAAGGCGTCATCTTCTGAGAGAGTCTCCAAATAAGTATCCACATCCAGTGTATCCCCATAACGCTCTGAATCCCATGCTGTCCCCTCAGCTGAAACAGGTGAACTGGCAACAAGTGGGCTGACTAATGACAACCCAACTGCGCCTAATGTAGCCAAAGACGCTAATTTTTTCTTCTTCATTCCTTTTCCCCCTTTAAATTATCCACATCAAAAAAAACTACAAAATTCCCCTCCTCATTAAAAACAAATCATTCTCATATTTTTTTAACATGAATAAGAACAAAATAACATACTAAAAATAAAGAGGCAACCATAATGATTTTGTACTGGCTTCAATAGGCCGTCCACTAAATATGTAATCTCGTAAAAGGCGCAGATAGACCAAGAAAAACTCCAAATTTTCTTTTGAGAGAAAATTTGGAGGGAAATGAAATAGCTTAGTCTTAGTATTCATATATAGATTTATCCAAGCCAATTTAGGGCTTTTACAACCTTTATCGTTTACTAAATTATTGATTCTTATTGAGAAACTAATACTAGTAAATAAACATTATAGTTGGCAAAACTGGGCTTCCCTATATTTTAGAACCGATCGGGAATTTTTTAACAATTTTAGCAAAGAGCTTACATCATCGCCCAGTTTGTTGTTCATTATCAAGCACAGCCTCATTTGATAAAGTATGGGCTTCATTTCGTTTTTTATCGTATCTCAGAATAAAAGTAGTTGCGAAAAATGAAACTGCTATAGATATTGCACCTGTTAAAAGAGCTATAATCATATTGCTCATAGATCCATCAGGGTCTAAGAAGAATAACAAGGTAAATAATCCAGGTGCGCCTCCCATTACAAAACTCTTTAAGGCGAAAATAGCAGCAAATATCCCACCACTGATTGCACCTATTGCAGTTCCTATTAGTGCTTTAGGACGACCGATTAATGCGCCATAAAATGCGGGTTCAGTAATCCCAAATACTCCTGTTAATCCAAATGAAAAATAAGCTCCACTTTTTTCTTTGTTTTCTTTGACGAATCTACTTACAGCTAAAGCAGAAGCACCAATACACAAGTTCGAAATAAATCCTATTACCACAACCACAGGATCATACCCTAATGTCTCGACTGCTTGGAACCCTATTGGCATGATTGCTTTATCTAATCCTAACATAACCATATAAGGATATAGAGCAGATAATATTGGTAGTGCAATAAATCCAGCATTACTCATCAACCACGTAATACCATTACCTACATACTGACTTAAAATAGTTCCAATTGGTCCAAATAGAATCAACGTAAACGGAACAACAATTAGCATTGTTAAGAATGGTTTGAGGAAGTACTTAATAAATTCTGGTATCAATTTGTCTAAAATTTTATCTACGTAGTACATAAACAGTACCCCAAGAATAACAGGCAGAACACTTCCACCGTAATCTACAGTTGTAACTGGAATACCTAAAAAGTCTAATCCCTCTACAGCACTAATAGATGGATTTACTAATATTGCTCCTAAAAAGGCACCCAAAATTGGAGAAAGTTTTAACTTTCTTGCAGTAGTATAACCCAAGTATATAGGCAACATAGAGAAAGCCGCACTGAAAATAGCTAAAATGATTTGAGCTGTTCCACTTTCTGGAGATACATTAAAATAGTTGATTAGAAGGTTATTAGCGGCTAAAATTACTCCCCCAGTAATTAAAGCTGGTACAATCGGCATAAATAGTTCTGCAAAAAAGCCCCCTACTAAATCAACATAGTACTTAAAGTTTCTTTTCTGATCTTGAGCTTCTTCTAGGGCTTCTTTTTTTCGTGGATTTTTATCATCATATCCTGATACTTCTAAAAAATCATTGTATGCTTCATTCACATTTGCTCCAACAATCATTTGAATTTGTTCATTTTTAAATACATACCCAAGAGAACCTTCCAAATTTGTCAAAGCTTCTTTGTTTATCTTACCTGAATAATTCATACTTTTTATAAACTACCAAATTTTATAATTATCTGTTTAGTTTTATGCTCAATGGCTCTTTTTCTCAAAAATATTTTTCTAAAGGGTTTAATTTATTTTTGCTAACTGATTAAGTTCAAGAAAGACCTCATTTTGGGAGCACTCATCCTATCGGATGGTTAACGAATTTTTTTGAATGGCGCAATAAACGCAACTAACACTGCAGTACCTGAATGTTTTGTAGAATCCGATAAAATAGCTTTTGGTAAGCATGGTAACTACTTAATTTCAAGTATTGTCTTCTTCCGGAATGAACTATCTTTCCAGCAATTTTAAAGAGAAATAAGCGAATAGTAGAAACCTGATACCCTTTCGTTTCATTGGTAAAACACAATGTTCGCATGAAGTTCACGATATTGTAAGCCAATAGG
>NZ_FOXW01000001.1 GCF_900115825.1 Desemzia incerta
TGGCTCGGTAGCTCAGTTGGTAGAGCACTTGATTGAAGCTCAAGGTGTCGGCGGTTCGATTCCGTCCCGAGCCATTGTTGGAGGGGTAGCGAAGTGGCTAAACGCGGCGGACTGTAAATCCGCTCCTTCGGGTTCGGCAGTTCGAATCTGCCCCCCTCCATTTTTTATTTTATTATGGCGATTGTGGTGAAGTGGTTAACACACCGGCTTGTGGCGCCGGCATTCGTGGGTTCGATCCCCATCAGTCGCCCCTTTAATGGGCTATAGCCAAGCGGTAAGGCAAGGGACTTTGACTCCCTCATGCGCTGGTTCGAATCCAGCTAGCCCAGTTTTTTAATATATTTTGGCGGTATAGCCAAGTGGTAAGGCAGAGGTCTGCAAAACCTTCATCACCGGTTCAAATCCGGTTACCGCCTTGTTTTATAAGTGATAAAATTTGTAGGCAAAACACATGCCGGCGTGGCGGAATTGGTAGACGCGCTGGACTCAAAATCCAGTGCCCGTTGAGGGCGTGCCGGTTCGATTCCGGCCGCCGGTATTAAACACAACGATAGACTTTAATACGTACTTCAAACTAACAACTTGTTCAGTTTGAAGTACGTATTTTTTTTACCTAAAATTAAATAAGTCTTCCTAAAATAGGTCGCTTGTTTAAAGTCTGTCAGACCTACTTTCTAAAGTTATTTTACTGCTATTATTCTATTTAAGGATTAGAGACTATTTTGTGAAAAAAATGTGTCAAAACTTTAAGTTATTAGTTGCATTGTATAGAAGAAGTTTGGTAAATTTGTTCTAGGTATAAATTACATATATTGGAGGAATAAAGCATGGCACAAATTAAATTAACACCAGAAGAGTTGAGAACTTCAGCAGTAAAATATACAAACGGTTCTTCTGATATTGATAACGTTTTAGCAATCTTAACTTCTGAACAAGAAGCTATTCGTGAAAATTGGGAAGGATCAGCTTTTGAAAGCTTTGACAATCAATTCAGTGAATTGAAACCTAAAATCCAAGAATTCTCACAATTATTACAAGACATTAATACTCAATTAAACTCAGTAGCAGATACGATTGAGCAAACAGATCAAGATATTGCTGGACAAATCGGATTTTAATATTCAAAGTTAGTTGATTAAAAATCGAACCATAGGGAAGGGATGAGAATTCCCTTTCTTTTTTTATGTATTTTTTCAATAGGAGTTTAATTTGGAGAGGTGAAGGTTGGAGATGAAAAAGAAAAGAAGGCTTTGGTTAAAAATTGGAGCAGCAATTATTGTATTTGCAGGTTTATTATTTGTGTTAAGCAACCAAGTCCTGACAGCGGAACAAGCTGGTAAAGAAGTAAAAGAGGCGGGGACTGAAAAAGCTGTAGACGTCAAAAGTAAAATGGCTATAGCTATTGTAAATGAAGATGAAGGAACGGTAGTAAAAGGTGCAGATTATACTTTAGGAGCCAATTATATCAAGCAAATTGAAAAGAATGAAGAATATGATTGGTATGTAGTGAGTAGAGGCAGTGCAGAGTCAGGGCTGAACGAGGGATTGTACCAATTAATGTTGATCATTCCCAATAACTTTTCTGCAAAAGTATTGGATATGAATGAAACAAATCCAGAAAAAGTAGCAATAGAATACCGAGTAAATGCTAATGGAAACAATGAATTGGAGACAGAAGCCACTCGTGTTGGGAATGAAATCGTAAATGGATTGAATCAACAGTTAGTTGACGTATATGTAGCAACTATTCTAGTTAATCTCTCTCAGGCTCAAAATAATGTGCAAGAAGTAGTCGATGGCAACAATACTAACATGGGGTCTTATGAAGATCAAGTTTATGGAACGGCTTTAAATTTTGAAAATGCTATTCCAACAATAAAAGATCATACAAGCGTTTCCCTTGAAAGCAATGAGCGATTAACAGATACTCTTGCTGAAAATACAGCAGGATTTGCTGAATATAGTCAGTCATTATTGGAATACGATTCTCAATTAATGGAATACATATCAAAACTGAATAATGACATTATTTCTTATGAAACCTTCATGGAGAACATTCTTAGTATGGATGCAGCTTTATTGAATCAAGAAACAGAAGACCTGTTTAACAGTATTCAAGCTTCAAATGAAGTTCTGTTATCTCAATTCCAACGTCCAACAGGTCCCGTCAGAACGGCAGCTATCGGTGGAGATACTTATGCGAGTGAATATGCTCGTTTAGAGAGTTACATGAATGAAATGAATACAAAAGTAGCCCAACAAGAAGAGTTGTTGAATAAGCAATTAGAGACAGTGAATTCTTTTGTTGAAGAGCAATTGACTGAGGTTTATGGTAAAGAATCAGACATTAGCTTAAGAACGTTTTTACAGAGTCATGAAGAAAGAAAAGATAACAAAGGGGAGACCAACTCTTTCTTGCAGAAAATAGCTGAAAAGGAAGGGCAACATAAGAAAAAAGTATTGCAACAAATAGCGAAGCTACCTTATCTAACAGCTGATGAACTGCCTAGAGAACAGTTGATGTTAGATCAAAACGATAATGACATTAAGCAGTTAATTGAATTTATAGAAAAACAAGAAAATCAGTTGAAGGAGCTTTTAGAAAAAAATGACGTAATACAAAATGGAGAAGCCACGGCTTTAGCCGAAGAAGTTACTAAGGCTTATGAAGATCTAGTACCATTCATCAATAAAGAAGTGCCAAAAACATTTCAGTTCGATATAGACAATACAGATGAGAAAATACAAAATGACGCTGAGGTAAAAATTATATTTCCTGAAGGAATCGCGGGCACATGGTCAGTGAATGGAGAAAAAATTACTGGAACTTCTTTTAAGTTAGTAGACCCGGAACCTCAAATTACTATTAGTGGAACATATAGTATTGAACATTTATCTGAGGACCAGTTTACAAAAGAACGGATTACAGTTGAAGTGATGCCAAGACAACAGAATCCAGAAACAGACCAACCAGAAAAGGACCAAGAAAAAGTAGACTCTGTCCTAGGAGATACCTTTGAGGGGGATATGAAAGACGACGAAAGCAGTATACCTCCTTTAGAAACAGAAAAAGATTCTACTGAATCTGACACTGAAACGGAAGAAAAACAAGCAAAAATCCATTATGTATTTTACGAAGAAGTGGATTATTATTCAGGAGTAGAATACCAAGATGCGTTAAACAGTTATGCAAACATCATTGGGAAAGTTGTCCAATTATACAAAGATGTATTCGCACAACTAGGAATGACAGAAACTGGAATAAATCCCCCAGTATTTGATGAGTATTCAAAAATAGTAGGAAACTTTTTAGATCGTGATGTGAAAGACTACCTGACTGAAGTCATTACAAACACGTTAACAGCTAACATAACGGGCTATAATCAGTTAGCCAAGCAACAGATAGATGTGCGTTCTACGATGGTTGATTTGACGCAGCAACTGCCCATATTAGCGGAAAAAATGACAACCATCAGAACAACTGCACAAAACAATGCTGAACAAATCAATAGTCAGCTGCAATTGTTATCCAGCTGGCAAGAACAAATTCAAACTGTAACAGCTTTAGGAACAGATACGGGTGAAAATCAACAATTGAACTCTACTACAGCTGGAGACATTTATACGAACCTCGGCCAAATTTTGCAAACAAGCGGGAATTTAAAAACAGATTCTGAAAGTACGGTAGAAATAGCAACCTCTGTAAAAGATGTGTTCCAATCGTTCGATGAAGATGTTGAAGTACTAGAGCTGAGCAGTGGAAAATTAACAACTGACGCCAGCAGTTTAATGAACCAATTCCAAGAACAAGTAAGAGAAAACAATCAGTTTGCGGGTGATTTTGTTGACGTATTGAGCAATGCTCACCAAAATGGCGTATTGAACGAGACTGTTATGGACTTTATCGCTAATCCTGTTGAAAAAGAGTTTAAAGGTTCCATTAAAGCTGCAGAAAAAGTCAATCCATTTACTTGGGTATTGATGATTTATGGCATTTCTTTATTTGCAGGATATTTAGTGGCAACGAATAATGTTGTTTTCTTGAAGAAAGACGATTTTGACGAGTCTAATGCAGCATTGAAAATGAAAGGTTATCCGTTATTCATTATTCTTGGGATCAGCATTGTATTAGGTTTGATTGAAGGGATGATTAGTGGTGCGGTCCTAGGAGTGCCATTTGAAAATACTCTGAAATGGACTGGGGCGGTTGTTCTTTTAAGTGTGGTCTTCAGTGTAATCAATTATGGTTTAATCAAACTATTCAAAAACATGGGATTAGGCATCAGTATGTTCTTCTTGATCAGTTATGTTTTTGTAACAGAATCAATTGGAACTGCAGCAAATCTAACTGGTTTCGCGGATGTTATCCGAACAGTCAACCCACTGATGCTGGGAGAAAAAACCATGAGAGCGTTGCTCCAAGGGCAATCTAGTGTCGAAATGATTCTGCTACTGGTAGTTTTAGCTATTATTGTCAGTGGAATTCTACTGGTGGTTGGAAAGAAACCTGCTAAACAAGAGGTGGCATAGGTATGAGAAATAATAGACTGTTTCTGCTGTTTTTATTGTCAATGGGAATATTGGTTTTAGTGATCCCTGAAAGTGCTGCAGCAGAAGAAAGCTCTGATTCTACGAATGGTGTCTCGATTCAAGTAGACCGTTTAGAAGGGGATTTAAAAGGACAGTCTACTTCACCAGATGTCAGCGATTTGTTTCAATCAAAAGATATTGAATGGATAGAAACGTATACTGCACAAGAGCAAGTAAAAAAGAATGAGGAGGTCAACAATCTTTTTACTAACGGGATCAAAGAGACTACACACGAGACTTTTAAGAAAAAAAGCTTGTTTACTGCTCCTATAAATACAAAACATACTGGAGAGTCAGCGCTGCAGCAAGAAACGCATGCGCTTGGCTCAGTCAGCTTATTAGAAAATACGTGGTTCACAATCATTTTAATAGTAGTATTTGGGGCTTCTATTTTAGCTTCCTATCAATTGTATAAGAGGGATAACTATGAGAGATAATGATCATATTAATGTTACGTTAGTGTTGAAAAATGGAAATCACGTTGATTTGCGTATTCCTATTTATATCACTGCCGCAACTTTAGTGAACCAATTGCGTTCTATCTTTCATTTGGAAGAGAACGAAGGGATGAAACAAATCAAGGTTTCATCTAAAGGATTGATCTTGGCAGAAAATCAGCTTTTATATCACTATCCAGTAACAGATGGAGATATTATAGAAATTATTTAAGGAGAAAACTATGGACTCAATTGAACATATTCCGCAGCCAGTAAAAATAGTTTTTGATCACGTAGAGTATGAGTACGAAAAGAACGACACACAGTGGACAGTCAGTATCAAAAAATCAGCCGCACATTTAAAGCATGAAGATCATTTAGCGGTTTTAAAGGTTCCTGAAGCCCACTTTTTACCAGCCAATTATGAAGTTACAGAAGATAAATTGATTTTTAATTATGCGATTCAGCGACCAGGTTATACTGCGAAAGAAATGCAGGATCTAGGTACGGTAGAAAAACTGAAAGCCGCAGTAAATGTGTTGTCTTTTAGTGATTTGACTCAATTCCCGTATACGTTCTTCCTGCACCCAGAAAATGTTTATTTTGATTACAATTTGATTCCTGCTGTTGCTTATCGAGGAATCAAAGAACAGATGCCGCCAATGGAGATGAATCAAGAATTTCTACTCCGAAATGTGAAATGTTATTTGATCAGTTTATTCTCAACAGAGTATCGATTTGAAGACTTGTATGCCGGCAATTTGGAGACTGTTACGGGAAATGACTTTATCAATCATATTAAGAGTGCTGGTTCCATGGAAGAACTGGCTCTTTACATCAAACCACTGTATGTCCAAAAGGCAGCAGAAGAAGAAGAAAAGTATCAAAAAGTAGATAAAAAGAAATATAAATGGTCTCGACAATTGGCCTTATGGTTTGGAGGGGCTGTAGTGGTTTCTCTAGCAGCATTGAGTTACTTTGTATTTATTCGCAGTCCTTTTCAAAATAGATTATTAGAAGCAGACTCTCATTTTGTACAAAACAACTACACAGAAGTTATCTCCACGTTAAACGCTATTAAACCGGAAGACTTGCCAGCTACGCAAAAGTACATGATGGCTTATTCAGTGGTCCACGGTCAAAGCTTTAATGAAGAGCAAAAACAAGTAATTTTAAATAATGTCAGCTTAAAATCTGATGTAAATTATTTAGATTATTGGGTTCATATTGGTCAAGGAAATTACGAAGAAGCGATTGATTTGGCTAAAAAGATCGGGGACTACGATCTGATTTTGTACGGTATCGCTCAGATCAGAGAACAAATCATTAATAATCCTGAGTTATCAGGCGAAGAACGAGAGCAGCAATTGAGTCAATACGAGAACCAATACGAAGAATACAATGAAGAAAGAAATGCTATTCTTGAAGAAGAGACGGAAGCAAACTGATAGAAAGTCAGAGCATTCAGTAAGGAAGGTGCACTAGGTGGAACAACTCCGATATCAAACGAAGACTATTCAAAAAATAAGCCTCATTATCCACTGTTTAGCGGATCGCTATCAGTTTGATCTGACGCTGAATAATCAAGAAGACGAGTCATTCTCTTTGAATGAACCAAAGTTTGCAGCATTGATTGAATCCTTTCCTGAATTACAGGATTGTGCAGTACATGTAAAAGGCAATACATACACAATCCAACATGAAAAAGGGAAAAAAGACAATTCATTAAATCAATGGACAACTATTCCTACAGCAAAAGAAAACGTAGCTGTCTGGGTAGGGGAACAAGCGGAAGAAAAAATATATGACATGACAACAAAAGCTGTGCTGCTGGTAGGAACCAAAGCAAATGCGGACCTTCGTATTCCAACTGAAGGTTCACAATTCTTATTAAAAAAGTCTGCAGATGAGGATTGGATTTACGAAACGATTGAAGGAGACTTCTACCTCAATAACCGTCTGATCACTTCTAAAACAGGAAGAATTCAATTTGGCGATGAGATAACGATTCAAAGTGTTACACTGAAAGTGATGAAGGAAGAATTGAAAGTCTGGGGACTGCCTTCAGAATTTGTACGCCTGCAAGACGTTACGTTTTCTCGGTATGCTTTCCCAGAGGATTATCCAGAGTATCATCGTTCGCCGCGAATCATTTATCGCAATCCTGACAAAAAAGTAGAGGTAAAAGCACCTCCTCAAATGCCGAAGAAACCGACTGAACAGCTGCTGAAAATCATATTGCCTCCTTTGGTGATGGTAACGTTGCTTGTAGTCATTAGTATTTTCCAACCAAGAGGGCTGTATATTATGATTACATTGGCGATGTCTTTTCTAACGGCTGTGTTCTCTATTCAACGGTACTTCACTCAACGAAAAAATTATCAAAAAGCAATAGAAGAAAGAGAAAAGACTTATCAGCATTATTTGAAAGAAAAAGCAAAAGACTTGTATCAGGACAAAAAAAATCAAGAGAACGGACAACATTATCACTATCCTTCGATCGGAGAGTTGCAAGAAGCGGCTGTAAAATTAAATCATCGCATTTATGAAAAAACACCGTTGCATTTTGATTTTTTGCATTACCGATTAGGATTAGGAAAAGTATCTAATTCAGTGGATTTGACCTACTCGAACAAAGAAAGAGAAAAGAAGCTGGACGAATTGGAAGTTCAAGGGTATGAGTTGTTTGAACAGTACCAATCGTTGAATGATATGCCGATAACCGTTAACTTAATTGATGCACCTGTGGGATATATCGGACCTAGAAAGCTGGTCATTGAGCAGTTGCAGTTACTGGTCAATCAGTTAGCTTTTTTCCATAGTTACCATGAAGTTCAATTCATTACAGTTTTTCCTGAAGAAGAAAAGGAAGAATGGAATTGGATGCGCTGGTTGCCGCATGCCAAATTAAGCAATATCAATGTCAGAGGTTTTGTGTACAATCAGCGCAGTCGCGATCAAGTATTGAACAGCTTGTACCAAATCTTAAAAGAACGAAAAAATGCATTAGGAGAAAACAAAAAAGCCGAAGATTCAGCTGCCTTCACTCCTCATTATGTTGTGTTGGTAACCGATGAAAAGTTGATCTTAGATCATATGATTATGGAATTTTTTGATCAAGATCCATTGCAACTAGGCTGCAGTATTCTTTTCGTTCAAGATGTATTGAGCTCGTTATCAGAAAACGTCCAAACGGTTATCGATATTCGAGATCGTACGACGGGTGTGTTATTGATGGAGAATGGGGAGCTTAAAAACACTGTTTATCAATTGGATCACTTTCCAACAGAATTTGATAAAGAGAGAATTCCTCGCGCGTTGGCACCGCTGAAGCATTTGCAAAGCATCAAAAATGGGGTGCCTGATACCGTAACATTTTTAGAAATGTATCAAGTCAGTGATGTGGAAGAGTTGAATGTTGTCAAACGGTGGAAAGAACATTCTCCTCATAAAACATTAGCTGTGCCTATTGGATTACGAGCTGCTAATGATCCTGTTCAGTTGAATCTGCATGAAAAAGCTCATGGACCTCATGGATTGATTGCCGGTACAACAGGTTCTGGGAAATCAGAACTGATTCAAAGTTATATCTTAAGCTTAGCGGTCAATTTTCATCCGCATGATGTGGCTTTTCTATTGATCGATTACAAAGGCGGTGGAATGGCCAACCTATTTAGCAGGTTGCCACACTTGTTAGGAACGATCACCAATTTGGATGGCAACCAAAGCTTACGAGCGCTGGCTTCTATCAAAGCAGAATTGAAGAGACGACAGCGATTATTTTCAGCAAATAACGTCAATCACATCAACCAGTATCAAAAACTGGTGAAAAATGGAGATGCAAAAGAACCTATGCCGCACTTGTTTTTGATTAGTGACGAGTTTGCGGAATTGAAATCCGAGCAGCCGGAATTTATGAAAGAACTAGTTTCGACAGCTCGAATTGGACGCTCACTAGGTATCCATTTGATCTTAGCAACTCAAAAGCCGACGGGCGTTGTAGACGATCAAATCTGGAGCAACTCACGCTTTAAGATCGCGTTGAAAGTGGCTGACCGATCAGATTCTATGGAAATGCTGCGGACACCAGACGCGTCTGAAATCACTCAAGTCGGACGCGGATACATGCAAGTAGGCAATAATGAAATCTATGAACTGTTCCAAAGTGCTTGGAGCGGAGCAGATTACCTGCCTAATAAAGAAACACAGCACATCGAAGACCACACAATCTATTTCGTCAATGATCTGGGGCAGTATGAGATCTTGAATGAAGATCTTAGCGGTCTGGATGCTGTAGAAGAAGTCAAACAAGTTCCAACCGAGTTGGATGCTGTCATCGAGGGAATACAAAAAGAAGTATTCAAAGCTCAAATCAAACCAATTGCCAAACCGTGGCTTCCGCCGTTGGAAGAGCGTATTTATATCAGTGACTTGCACCAGGCAGACTTTAAAGAAGGATGGTCTGATCCAAAATCACCTCTGACCCCAGTTGTTGGAATGATTGACTTGCCGGACGTTCAAGAACAGCAGATCCTGCAGTTGGATCTGACAAAAGATGGTCATGTGCTGTTGTATGCCAGCCCAGGTTATGGGAAGTCGACTTTCTTACAGACTGTATTGATGGACTTGGCACGCTCTCAAAATCCTGAACAAGCAGAAATGTATTTATTAGATTTCGGGACAAATGGCTTGCTTCCGCTAAAAAACTTGCCGCATGTAGCCGATATATTTACTGCAGATGAACACGAAAAATTGAAAAAATATATGACTCGAATCAGCCAGGAAATGAGAGAACGTAAGAAACTATTGAGCCGTTATGCAGTAGCTAATATAGCTTTGTATGAACAAGTCAGTGGAAAAACGATCCCTTCTATTGTGATCGCTGTAGACAGCTATGAGGGAATCAAAGGTTTTGCGATCGAGGCAGAATTTGAAAGTCATTTGATACAAGTGGCTAGAGAAGGAGCAGGACTTGGTATCCATTTGGTAATGACAGCCGGAAGACAAGCTAATCTGAGGATGAATCTGTCTGGAAATATCAAACAGCAATTTGTTCTGAAACAAAACGCTGATGATGAAGCAAGAATGGTTGTTGGAAGAACAACTCTCAGCATTGACGATTTACCAGGACGCGGATTGGTACGCGTAGAAAAACCAGAGTTGATCCAAATCGCATTACCAGTTAAAGCTGAAAGCAGTATGGAGTTGATCCAAGTCATGCAGCAAGAAATAGACCAGATGAAACAATCCTGGAAAGGGAAGTTGCCGACTCCGATTCCAATGGTCCCAGATGAGTTGTTTGTGAATGACTTTGTCTCCAACCCAATCGTAGTAGAGACTTTGGCGCAGAAAGAAACAATGGTCATCGGACTTGATCGCGGAACTGCTCTGCCAGTTGGTTTTGAACGTAATGGAAAAGTTATTTATTTAGGAGCTGGAAGAGCTAAATTGACAGAAAGTTTGAGTTCATTGCTGCACATCTCAAAATCAGCTGAACAACAAACGTACATTATTGACCAATCCAGCATGCCGCTTTACGCACATCGAGATAGTGTCCAAGCTTATGCAACAGCTGATCAAGAAATAGAATATGTATTGGATCATGTGTTAGAGATCATTGGTGAACGAGAAGAAATGTACTTCAATCAATTCAGACAAGCTTCAGGACAAAATATGGACCATTTTTACGCTGATTTTACCCCTGTCATGTTGCTCATCAATGATTTGACGGCGATATATGATCGATTAGAAACAGCAGCGAAGCGTAAAATCGATCAACTAGCTGAATTGGAGCACAAGCTGGGGATCACTATTGTATTTGGAGCTGAGTACAGTACTTTTAATCGAGATTACAGTGATATAGCGAAGAAATTAAAAGCTACCAAAAATGCTGTGATCACGATGGCCTTTTCAGAACAAAGCATTTATCCGCCAGGAGTTCGAATTGCTCGTGAAAAACCGTTGGAACAAGATGAGGCTTACTTGTATCAAGAAGGACACTATCATAAAGTCAAATTCCCAGTAAAGATTTCGGAGGGGTAAGATGAACCAAGTAAACGGATTAAAAATAGAGATCAATCAACATAGGTATATGGACAATAAACTTTATGTATCTATCGGGCTTCATGCAGGATTCGCTTATAAGGAGTACGTCTCTTTGACGGATCCGACAAGACGAATAAAAGTGAACCAAGCTAGTGCCAATGTTTTCATGGAATACATGCGATTAGCAGCCATGAAGCAATTAGGAAAAACGCTTCGTGTCAATACGACGACGAATGCTTCTGTACTGACTTTTCTAACGACTGCTTCAGCTTTTGATCGGGATATCCACCAAGTAATGGAATTAGTTTATGGTCACGAGATGGACGAAGAAGTATTTGCCGAGGCCAAAATCAATTGCGAAATGAACTTTAAACAAAATTACAAAGATATTGCTTTTCGAGCTTATACAAAAATGATAGAATTTTCAGATAAACGAAAAGATTTTCACTTTCATCATTTGACAAGAGACATTCAAGCTATTGAATTAGCAGATATTAAACACTTTATGGAACTGTTTGTGAATTTCCCTAATACCGTTTTATTGATAAATGGGAACACCGATAAAATAACAGAAGCAGACTTTTTTCATCAGCTGAAAGAAACGCAAAAGCCTGGGGAAGTTATCGTTCCTTCTCCGCATGTGGCTGGAATGCAGCCTATGGAAGATCAGCATTTGATCGCTGTAGATAAAGAATTGTATTCTGTTGGAGCAATGCACTTCGATTTTGATCCGCAAGTTGTTCCCGTCCACGACCAATTCGCTTTGTTGCAATTGATCGGACACTGCTTATTTAAACGAGATTTTGCTGTGAGTATTGATAATTTTGATGCCAGCATTCAGTACCAAGAGCATCCGTTGCTTGAGTATAAAAATCAATTATCCTTGTCTCTCACTCAAGGGACGGTCAAAGAAGCTTGTCTGTCGATTCAAGAAGAAGTGGAATATCTATTAGTTGAAAAACCTTATCAATTCAATCAATTGTTTTTAAGTTTATATGTCAATGGTATCGATTTGATCAAATATTATGTAACGATAAAAACGTATCAACCTGAATTTATCAAAAAAATCATGAAACAACACTATAAAGCCATTTCCGAATGTCATATGGTGTTGGAACAAGGAGCGAAGGTGAATTATGTCTGAAATATTGATTGAACCAGAACAACTTCAAGAAGAGATCACGAGCTTTAAAGAAGCTAATGGGGCAATAGACAGCTCTCCTTACGCAACAGAAAAAGGCCATTTAGATTTAACCGCCGTCAATAAATACATTGATGCGTTAGAGCAAATGAACCAAGCTCTAACGAATTTTAAGAACTTATCTGAGAACGACATTCAAAATTTAGAATATATCCGTGCTGACTGGATGAACTTAGATCGTGAATTGGCAGGAATGACCATGGGAGACAGGATCTTTAGTTCGAGTGATTCATAGGGAGGTGCACTATGGCTTTATTAAACAATGAAGAAATTGAAAATTTGACAAAACAGGCAACCGATCAAGCCTCTGCTTTAGAAGAATTATTTTATGCTCAATATAAAAGTGCTTATGTGTTAACTGAAACTGCTAGTTTTAGAGGAGCAGCAGCAGATAGTTATAAGCAATACATTCGGTTGTCAACTATCCATCATATCAACATGTTCATGAACATACTGACTGAAATCAAAACGGCTATCACGGATATTAAAGGTATTTACTTGGGATTTGAAAGCAATGAGAATGGAAAAGTTGCTACTGATGATCTGGAAGCTGCTGAGGAACAAGTATCTGCGAGGCAAAGAAGTGTTTCCACAATCACGAATCGGGTGGAGTCATTAAATAATGAGGCCGCCGAATACATCCCGGTAACCGATATCCAAAGCAATGCTTTAGACACGGATTTTCAAGCTGTTTTAGTCTTTTTGACCGATACCGCTTATGACTTAGCTGACACGGATCAAACAGCACTAGCACGAGCTGAAACGATTTATGAACGTATCCAAACTCTGAATACAAGTATCCAGAATATTGCTGAAAATTATTACGACAGCCAAGGAGGATTAGCATTAGATAAAGTAAGTCAATTGACTGATGAAGCTTGGTATCAAGCGGAACCTACAACAGCTTTAGATGAGAAATTGACTGAAGATCCTTTCTTCTTCACTGCAGACTCTCAAGCAGCAGCCGAAGGTCAATGGGCAGCTGGACTAGCTTCTGATACATACTTATCAGCAGGACATCAACAACTTGGACGTTCATACCAAACCCAAATGGATGGCGGTGTTTTGACGGCTTCTGGAGAATTTGTAACAGTAGAAGGGACCGCAAATGCTCGATTAGGCGAAGTAGCTGAAGCGAATGTAGCAGGAAGAGGTGTTTATGCGAATGGAACGTCAGAGTTCGGATCATTGACATCAGATAATAAAGGATTCAACGTCGAAGGTGAAGCAGGTCTGTTGTATGCTCAAGGGGATGCTCGATTAGGCAATGACTTAATCAATGCTGAAGCATCAGCTGGTGCAGAAGTGCTGACCGTTGAAGGCGGGGCAGCTGCTCAGTTTGAAGATGTAAATAATTATGCCGTTGGACTTAGAGGAAATGCTACAGCAGCAGATTTATCTGCCAGTGCAGGAGTGTCATTCTTTGATATCGAAGTAGACGGAGAAACTCGAAATGGTCAATCTGTAAAAGAAAATCTGTCGCTGTTTGGAGTGAATGCCGAAGCTAGTATTGGTTTAGCATCGGAAGCAACGGCTTATATAGAGACACAGAATGTAGCAGAATTCGGACCGTTAAATTTAAATACGACTTCTTTAGAAATCGGAGGAAAGTTGGGACTAGGACTAAGATTGAACGTCAGTGTTCCTACATTTACATTCGATTTTCCTTGGTAAAACCAAATAGATTTAAAAGATTATCAAAAATCGTTTATGAAAGGGAGTGAGAGTATGGCAGAAAATCTATCCGTCCGACTAATAGTGCCCAAAAGCTCAGCGGGTCAGAATCCTAGCAACAACAATATCGTGGCGCTCGCAGACCAGTATTTAAAAACTTTTCCTGATTTAGGCACCAAAGGAGTTTTTAATCTAACTTATACAGGCTACATGACAGAAACGGAGCCTGCACAAGCGTTGTTCATGGCAACAAATCGAACAGGAGAAGACATTTTTGATTTCTCGTTTGTATTTGATTTAAAAGTCGACGGACAAACAATATGGGAAAAAACGATGATTTCTATTACTGAAGAAGACTTTGGAGAACTACCTGCTGAAACTTCCATGCCACTATTGATCAGTGTCCCTCAAGGAAAAGAAGCAGGTTTACTGAAAGCAGGGGATGAAAACACGATTCAATTGTCTCTATCGCAATTACAGAGATTAGTTTAGTCCTAAGGTAAGGAGGGGGAATTTGGTATGGGTCTCTTAGAGGATCTTAAAGGAAGAATTCAACAGTATCAAGCGACCATAGAGGACGATCGTCAAAGGATCGAAGAATACAATCAAAAAATCACTGAGATTGATCGAATCTATCAGGCAATGAAAAGCGAAAAAGAACAATTGGTTGATGAAAAAAGAGCTGTTCAAACGTTGGCCGATCAAACATACGATAATTGGACTGGAGATCTTTATTCCAATGGATACGCGCCAAAAGTAGAAGAGGATATCTTAAATGGAAGTTTTCGAGCTACGATTCATGCAATCGACGAAAATATGGACGCTTTGAATGATGCCAAGACGAGATTTGAAAATAAAATTTCACGTACTGAAGGCATTATCGGAACACTGGAAGCCGGGATCAACTCTCTATGGAATGAAGTAGAAAACTTAATGAATTAACTAATTGTCAGCTGCACTGCACATCAGCTCTTCCATGGACGAAGTTTCGTCTATGGAAGAGCTGATGTTTATTTTTGCATTCTTCTGCAATAGTTAAGCTGCTTGTTTCAAAATAGAGCCATCTCTAGTAAAATAAAAGAAAACCAACAGGTAACAGAACAGTCATCCAAAAGTATGATGCTGTAGAAGGAGCACACTCATGAATCCATTTTTTAAATTTGTTCTCAAATTGATGTCTTCTCCAAAAATCAATATGCAAGAAGATTATCAGTTTGTCCGCAAGATGCAGCAGCTTTTTTCAAAAGGACCGAAAAAAGGATACATTATTTTGGATCACAAAATTTATTCTAAAAATCACTCGCATGACATACCAGTAAGAGTTTTTCATCCGAAAGAAAAGCGTCATGAAGATGTACTGGTTTTTGTTCATGGCGGAGGTTGGGTAACGGGGAATATTGATACCTACACGACCACTTGCATCAATATGGCTGAATTGACTGGCAGGGTAGTTTACTCAGTCAATTATCGTCTGGCTCCGGAACATCCTTACCCAGCAGGGTTGGAAGATTGTTACCAAGTCATAGATGTCTTATTGAACCATTTGGAATTAACACGGTTAGCGGATGCTTCCAAATTAACGTTGATAGGAGATTCAGCTGGTGCCAATCTCATTGCGGCAGTTTCTTTGAAATTGCGTGATGAAGGAAAAATCGTACCTGCCAAACAGATTTTATTGTATCCCGTCACTTATTGGGATCATACAGAAAATTCGCCTTTCGAGTCTATACGAACAAATGGGTATGATTATGGATTAACTGCTAAAAAAATGCAAGAATATATGGAACTCTATTCACCTGATTTGGAAATCAGACAAAGTGCATATATCTCTCCTTTGATGGCATTTGATTTAAGCCGTCAGCCGGATACATTGATCATTACGGCTGAGTTTGACCCTTTACGAGATGAAGGGGAAGCCTATGGTGAGAAGCTTCAAAGCGCAGGGAATCATGTGGTTATCCATCGGATCAAAGAAACGGTCCACGGGTTCATCACGTATCCTACATTTGTTGAACCGGTAGTGGAAGCTTATGAAGTGATCAATGCATTTTTGGATAGAGAATAGGAATACCGCTTAATGGGGGTGAAACAGGTGAAACAAAAGGAACAACCGAAACAAAAAGAATGGGTACGCTTAGATAATGCATCGAATATTTTTTTGGCTGCGATGTCGACGACCGATACCAAAGTATTCCGTTTGAGTGCGGAAATGCAGGATAAAATAGATCCAATCAGTTTGCAGAAAGCCTTAGAGCAGACCTATGCGCAGTATAAGTTGTACCACAGTGTGTTGCGAAGAGGGATTTTTTGGTATTATTTGCAGCATACAGAAATCATTCCCAAAGTGGCACCGGAAGTTTTAGCACCATGTTCGCAATTGTATCACTTTGACCAAAAAGAGTTGTTGTTTCGGGTAATCTACAATGAAGACCGTGTCCATCTAGAAGTTTTTCATGTATTGAGCGATGGAACAGGGGCTTTATGGTTTTTTGAAGACTTGATCAAAGAATACATTTTATTGCGCTATCCTGAATCGCTGGATGAAATAAAGAAAGAGCAAATAGAAGCTAAAGTTCGTCATTTGGAAGACAGTTTCGTAACGTACTTCCGTCACAATGGACAACAATCCTTTACGGAGTCTGCGCAGTCTGCGCTGCGCAATTTTGCCAGGACCAGCAAAAGAGCAGCTTTCAAATATGGGAAAAAATTCGGTCGTGCTTTACTGACAGATCGAACTGTCCCTACAAAAAAACGACGAGTTTACCGTATCAAAGGAGAAAAAACAGCAGATAACCGGACAAAGGTGATCGAACTGGAAATGCCGGTAAAAAAAATATTGCATTTAGCTCATCAAGAAGAAGCTACCTTGACCATTTACTTGATTGCCCTATTTTTTGAATCCATTCGAAAATCCAAGTCGGATTTTCAGATAAGAGACACTATAGCTATTTCTGTGCCGGTCAATCTGCGGCAATTTTACCCATCCAATTCAGCCCGCAACTTTTTTAGTACCGTAAAATTAGAGTACACGTACACCCAAGAACGTGATCCCCAACTAAAAGAGATCTGTGCATCATTGGCCAAGCAAATGAGTCAGCAGTTAAGCAAGGAAAGCTTAGAGAGAAGGCTGAGTCGGTTGATTTCGTATGAATACAATCCAATAAACCGCTTGATACCGCGACCAATAAAAGATGGGGTATTAAAGATCATCAATTACTCCAATAACCGAAACTTGACTGTAGCGATGTCCAACTTAGGCAGAGTGGCATTTCCTCAATCGATTGATGGATATGTCAACAGACTTTATTTTCATACCTCTGCTGTCAGACCTCAGTTTTCGGTTATTAGCCATGGGGATCAGTTGACCATTTCATTTACTTCCCCATTCATTGATACGGATATCCAACAGCAATTTGTCAGAGAACTGACCTCTGCCGGGGTAGAAGTAACGCTGGCTGCAAATAAAACACAAGCGGATGAATTAAGGGGGGACTTTTGATGAAGCGTTGTACGCATTGTCAAGTGAGCGTCAAAGGAGATTGGGATCGATGTCCTTTATGCCATCAAGAACTGGAAGCAGACAGCAAAGTGGATTCTATGAGTCCTTATCCGGACATCCCTTTACGATTTGATAAGAAGAAAGTCATTCAACGATTGATGCTGCTGTCATTACTGATTATTCTAGTGGTATTCACACTGGGGCTGTTCTTTCCTAGTCCGTTAGGTCCGCTTCGAATTTCTTTGTTTGGCATCATGAGTCTGTGGCTCGTTGCATTGATCATCATTCGCAAACGGCGAAATATTGCTAAAGGAATTGTTTACTTGATCGTTTCCACGTCTCTCTTGTGTGTGTATTTAGATTACATGGCAGGTTGGAGTGCGTGGTCAACAACGTATGCAATCCCGATCATTTGTATCAGTGCTATCATAGCGATGTTCATAGCGGTCAGGATTGTTCACTTAAAAGTCGGGGACTATATCTTGTATCTTTTAACGGCTACGCTGCTCGGATTTCTGCCGGCAACTTTCTTGTTTTTCAATTGGACTACATGGGCTTTTCCCGCACAACTGTCTCTATTGATGAGTATGTTGATGTTTGCTTGGATTATATGGAGACACGGAAAAGATATCTTAACAGAATTGCAAAAACGCGCGCAAATTTAAAAGCCGACTGCAAAAAAATACCGCTGACGACTGTCAGCGGTATTTTTTCATGGTGTCAACCAAGCGTTGCAAGGCTTCCATCAAGACTTTGGTAGGGACTGCAAGGTTTAATCGTTCGAACCCATTGCCTTCCGACCCAAAAATGTAACCCTCATCTCCAAAGACCAGAGCTTCTTCATGCATGATGCGCTCCAATTCTGCTGCAGAAAGGCCGAAAGCATTAAAATCCAGCCATTGTAAAAAGGTGCCTTCTAAATCAAAGACAGTTACTTCAGGTAATTCTTGATGTAAAAAGGCTTTTAATTTTTGATGATTCGTCCAAATCAATTCTTTGAACTCAATCAACCACGGCTCGCCTACAGTATAGGCTAGTTCAGTGGCTTTCAATCCGATGACATTGGTGCCGCTGTCGAGACCGACCATTTCCATATCTTCCAAGAATTGTTTTCTTAACTGCTCATCTGAAATGATGATGTTAGAATTTTTCAATCCTGCGAGATTAAAGGATTTGCTGACAGCTGTTGCAGTAATACAGATAGAAGCTGCTTCTTTTGTGACCGTCGCCATAGGAACAAAAGTGTGTCCAGGCATAGCTAAGTCATGATGAATTTCATCAGCTAAGATGATCACATCGTTCGCTTTACAGATTTCTATTACTTTTGCTAATTCTTCTGTTGTCCATACTCTGCCTACAGGATTGTGCGGATTGGAAAACAACAGCAACTTATTTTTAGGATCTTTCGCTTTTTCTTCCAAGTCAGAAAAATCAATTTCATAACGAGTTCCTTTTTGAATCAATGAACTTTTAACGATCGTACGTTTTGTTTTTTCGATGGAAGAATAAAAAGGGTAGTATACAGGTGATAAGACTAATACACCATCTTGAGGAGCTGTATAAGCTCTAATAGCAGAATAAAAAGAAGTCACGACCCCAGGAATAGTGATGATCCAGTCTTTTTTGATGGACCATCCGTGCTGTTTTTTCATCCAGTTGATCACAGCGCTATAATATTCTTCGGTAGGCAGATCGTACCCTAAAACAGCAGTATCGAGATAATTTTTTAGCCCTTGAATGATTTCCGGAGCCAACTTCATGTCGACATCCGCAACAGATAATGGATAGATCGTGTCATCCAGAGAAGGATTCCAATGGTTCATCTGGATCCATTTTGCAGAACCAGTTTGTTTTCGATTGATCGGTGTTGTAAAATCATACGTCATTAACAATACCCTCCTAAAACTCCAATTTATCTTCTTCATGCTCATTCTAACATACAAACTAAATTCCTAAGAATAGAAACCCGGCTCTCTCAATCGTATAAGAAAATGAAGAAAGACAGCTTATTTTTTCGATAGAAAGGAGACAAGTTTTCCGGTAAATGTTAAAATAGAATGAAAGATTAGTGAAAGCAAACTTATTTTATTGAACAGGGAGAGATTGGATGACTGAAAAGGGATTACAAGAACGATCTTTAGTACCAGAAGCTTTAACGTGGGATGTATCTGCGATTTACAGTTCACGGGCTGAATTTGATGCAGCAGTGGAAGAGATAAAAGCAGCTGTAGAAAAATTTGCGGAGAAGTTTGAGGGGAAACTATCAACCGCAGAAACCATTAAAGAAGCAATCAAAGAGTATGAAGCCATTTTACAAGTAGAGATGTGGTTGAATTATTACGCTTACTTACCTGTTTCTGCGGATATCTCCGATCCTAAGAATATGGAATTGTACCGATGGATCGGAAACTTGATCGCTGAATGGAGCGGGACATTGAGCTTCTTCCATTCTGAATTGGTCGAAAGTGAAGCGGAGTTATTGGACCAAGTAGCAAATGAGGAACCTGATTATGCTGTTTTCATTCAAAAAATCAAAGATGAAAAAGCAATCCACTTAGATTCAGCCGTTGAAAAAGCTTTAGCGCAGCTAGATCCTGTTTTAAGTGCTCCGCAATCGATCTTCGAGCAGATCCGCTCTTCAGATATGGATTTCGGAACATTTACGGCAGAGGGAAAAGAATATCCGCTTAGTTTCGTATTGTATGAAGAATATTACATGTACCATCCGGATACGGCTGTTCGCCGGGCTGCATTTGACAAATTCTCCACAGTATTGGGACAATACCAAAACGTGATGGCTGAAACGTACTACACTCAATTGCAAAAAGAAAAAACGATAGCGACAATGCGCGGGTTTGACTCGATTTTTGACTACTTATTATACAATCAACAAGTCGAACGTGAAATGTATGATCGTCAAATAGATGTGATCATGAAAGACTTAGCACCCGTGATGCAGAAATACATCACTCATGTCAAAGAGGAAAATGGATTGGATAAAATGACGTATGCAGATATCAAGATCGATTTAGATCATGAATTTGCGCCTACCGTTTCCGTTGAAGAATCAAAAGATCTTGTACAAAAGGCTCTTTCGACTTTAGGAATGGATTATGTAGATATGATCATGAGAGCTTATCCAGAACGCTGGGTCGATTTTGCTCAAAATAAAGGGAAACGTTCAGGTGCCTTTTGCGCAACAGTCTATGGTAAGCATCCTTATATCTTGATGTCTTGGACTGATCAACTGACGGATGTGTATACGCTGCTTCATGAACTTGGGCATGCCGGTCAAGGCGTGTTGTCAGGCGCGAACAACTCTATTTTATCGGCTCGGATGTCGTTGTACATGATTGAAGCTCCATCGACTTTCAATGAATTGTTGTTGACGGACTCATTAAAAGAAAGCAGCACAGACCCAAGAATGGAACGTTTCGCATTGACTCGAATGATTTCTAAAACGTATTTCCACAATTACATCACTCATTTATTGGAGGCAGCTTATCAACGAGAAGTCTATAAGCTGATAGATGCTGGACAAGGATTTGATGCTGGCAAATTAAGCGAATTGAAACGTGCCGTTTTAGAAGAGTTCTGGGGCGAAGCAGTAGAAATTAATGACGGTGCCGAGTTGACATGGATGCGTCAAATCCATTATTATATGGGACTGTACTCGTATACTTATTCTGCCGGTTTGACGATTGCTACTCAAGCATTCTTGCGAGTAAAAGAAGAAGGCCAATCCGCAGTAGACGATTGGTTGAAATTCTTAGCTTTAGGCGGTCAATTGAAACCAGCCGAGGCAACTAAAGTAGCAGGAGTAGATATTACTACTACAAAAGCGTTGGATGACACGATCCGCTATTTAAATGAAAGTGTCGATCGGATCATCGCGTTGACAAATGAAATGAATTAAGTTCGGAGGATGACAGGTGATTGACTTAAACAAGTTGGTTGCAGGAAAGCAGCTTACTGAGTTAGACGAGAAGATACTGCATTATGTGATCGATAATATGGATACGGTTTTGCAAATGGGTGTCAGAGAAATTGCACGGGTGAACTTTACTTCCCCGGCATCTATTATTCGGCTGTCGAAAAAATTGGGTTACACAGGCTTTGTAGATATGTATTATCATTTGCTGCCTAAAGTGTCTCATACACAGCAGCCATCAGAAAAAAGTCCCGAAGACATTTTCAAATTCGAATTGGATGATATTTTTCAATACAACTCGAGAGAAAGTGTAGACCGTTTTATTCAGCAAGTCTTAAATCTTAAACAACAATACATTTTTATTTATGCAACAGGTTTTTCTGCGATCGCAGGAGAGTATTTGTATAAGAAATTATTGGTATTGGGCAAGAAAACGATCTTTGCTTCCGGGACGGATTCAATAGGGGTATTTGAAAATAACTTGGAAGACATTGGTGCTTTTGTAGTCATTTCCAAATCAGGAGAGACTCAGCAAGTCATCGACAAGTTAACATCTGCTAAGGAACAAGGCATCTGCACAGTCTCCTTTACGAAAAATGAACCTAATCGAGTAGCAGAATTGTCTGATATCCATTTCAAAATTTATGACCGAAATGAACTGGATGATCGAAACATGCTGCCTAATACATTTTTCCCTAGTTTACTAATGATGTTTGAATACTTGTTTAAAGCTTATTTAGATGAAAAAAACACCGTGCAAGACAAATAAAAGCGAAACGTGTTTCTGTTTTAGGAAACACGTTTTTTTGTGGTCGTTTTGCCTGTACAAGAAAGGGGTTTCATCATAAGATAAGGACAGCAAGGAAAGAGACAAGGAGGAAGAAAAGACATGAAAGAAAAAATGATGGATGGGCTGCAGCGTTTTTCCAAAGCTATGTTTATTCCTGTATTGATATTACCGATCGCAGGGATCTTGATTGCTTTAGGAAACGTGTTCACCAATCAGCGGTTAATTGAAACCGTTCCCTTTATGGATAATCCAATCACTACAGGTTTTGGCACTATTTTATCTGGATCATTAGTTTCCATTTTAAGCAACTTGGGATTGATTTTCTGTGTTGGGTTAACGGTTGGTTTAGCGAAGAAAAAGAAAGCTGAAGCAGGGTTTACAGCTGTCTTAGGTTATTTAGTATTTATCAATGCAATGAATAAATTTATGGAATTATCTGGATTATTGATTGAAGCAGAATCTTTGCAAGGAACGGGACAAGCATCTGTTCTAGGCGTTCAAGTCTTAGATATGGGTGTATTCTTGGGAATCTTGTTGGGTGTCGTTACAGCAATGGTACACAATAAATATGTAGAAAAGGAATTTAACAATGCATTTCAAATTTACGGCGGATCACGTTTTGTATTTATCGTACTGATCCCAGTCGTTGTGTTATTAGCCATCGCCTTTACTTATATTTGGCCATTTTTCCAAACAGGTATCAACAACTTGGGAGTCTTGATCAATCAAAGCGGCAATTTCGGATTATTCTTATACGGTATGCTGGAAAGATTATTGATTCCTACTGGATTACACCATTTAGTGTACACACCGTTCTTATACTCTTCATTAGGAGGCGTTCAAGAAGTTGGAGGTCAAATTTTTGAAGGAGCTCGAAACATTTACTTTGCTGAAATAGCGGATCCGAATGTATCTGTTCTTTCTCCAAGTGTTATCTGGGATGCACGTGGAATCTCTAAAATGTTCGGTTTGATCGGTGCATGTTTGGCTATGTACCAAACAGCAAGTCCAGAGAAAAAACAACAAGCGAAAGCTATCTTGATTCCAGCAGCGGTAACATCTTTTATCGCCGGAGTTACAGAACCGATTGAATTTTCGTTCATGTTCATTGCGCCGATTTTGTTCGTTGTGCATTCAGTATTGAGCGGATTGAGTATGGTCGTCTTAAACTTATTCAACGTTCGAGCAATCGGACCAAATGGTTTTATTGACTTTATTTTATACAACATTCCTCTTGGTCAAGAAAAAACCAACTGGATCATGTATATTGTTGTCGGATTAATGTTCTTTGCGATTTACTACTTTACGTTCCGTCTATTGATCACCAAATTGAATTTGAAAACCATTGGACGTGAAGATGATGGTCAAGAAACAAAATTGTATTCAAAACAAGATTACAAAGAGAGCAAAGGATCAAAAGATGTTGCAACACAAACAGGAACAAAAGATACTGGCTTAGCCAGCACGATCGTCGGAGCGTTAGGCGGAGCGGATAATATCCAATCAGTTACGAACTGCTATACACGATTAAGATTAGTTTTAGAAGAACCTGATAAAGTTGATGAGTCTGTTTTGAAAAATGAAACAGGTGCTAATGGAATCATCGTCAAAGGGCAAAATGTTCATGTAGTATACGGATTGCAAGTAGAAAGTGTTCGAAAAGCAGTAGACAAGTATCTAGGTATTGCTGAAGAAGAATAAAACAAACAGAAGGAGTTTTTTAAATGAAGAAGTTTTCAATTGTTATTGCCGGTGGAGGAAGTACTTTTACTCCAGGAATCGTAATGATGTTATTAGACAATATGGACCGTTTCCCGATTAGAGAATTGAAACTCTACGATAATGATGGAGAGAGACAAGGGATTTTAGGAGATGCATTAGAAATTCTCTTGAAAGAACAAGCTCCAGAAGTGAAGTTTTCACATACAACAGATCCAGAAGCTGCTTTTACAGATGTAGATTTCGTAATGGCGCACATTCGTGTTGGAAAATACGCTATGCGTGAACAAGATGAAAAAATTCCTTTGAAATATGGAGTCGTTGGTCAAGAAACTTGCGGACCAGGTGGAATTGCCTATGGAATGCGCAGCATTACAGGAATGATGGAGATCATCGATTACATGGAAAAATACTCACCGGATGCTTGGATGTTGAACTACTCAAATCCAGCAGCTATTGTAGCAGAAGCGTGCCGCGTGATGCGTCCGAATTCAAAAGTCTTGAACATTTGCGATATGCCTGTAGGAACATTAAGAAGAATGTCTCAAATCGTAGGAAAAACTCCAGATGAATTAGAAGTTCGCTACTTTGGGTTGAACCACTTTGGTTGGTGGACAAGCGTAAAAGACAAAGAAACTGGACACGAGTATTTAGATGAAATCAAAGAGTACGTTGCTGAAAACGGCTATTTAACACAAGTAGAAGTAGATACGCAACATATGGACGAGAGCTGGCAAGCAACGCATAAAAAAGCCAAAGATCTATTAGCAATCGAACCGCGTTTCTTACCAAATACGTATTTGAAATACTACTTCTACCCAGATTACGAAGTATCTCAGTCCAATCCTGAATTTACTCGTGCCAATGAAGTTATGGCTGGTCGTGAAAAAGAAGTCTTTACAGCAGCTAGAGGCATTATTGAAAAAGGAACAGCTGAAAGCAGCGGCTTCCACATCGACAGTCATGCATCATTTATTGTTGACCTAGCTCGTGCGATTGCGTTCAACACACATGAACGTATGTTGCTGATCGTTGAAAATAACGGAGCTATTGCCAACTTTGATGACGATGCAATGGTAGAAGTACCTTGTATCGTGGGTAGTGATGGTCCAGAACCGTTAGCTCAAGGAAAAATCCCTAACTTTGAAAGAGCGTTGATGCTGCAACAAGTTACAGCAGAAAAAATGGTTGTTGAAGCGTATATCGAAGGAAGCTACCAAAAATTATGGCAAGCATTGAGTCTATCTAAGATTGTTCCAAATGCCGAAGTGGCTAAGAACTTGTTAGATGATTTGATTGAAGCCAACAAAGGATACTGGCCAGAATTAAGCTAAGCAAAAATAATGAAAGCGGCGAGAAAAGTTTAGTTCCTTTTCTCGCTCTTTTTGTTTAAAATAAAAAAGAAAACCTTTAGGAGTGAACAGCAGAATGGAAATTGGTTTAATCGGATTAGGTAAAATGGGTCATCAATTAGCATTAAATTTGTTGGATAAAGGTCATAAAGTTACAGGGTACGACGTTATGGAACCAGCAAGAGAGGCAGCTCTTGGTGCTGGAATTGAAGTAGCAGAAAGTGTTGAAGGATTGGTCTCTGGTTTTACTGAACGAAGAGTCATTTGGATGATGGTCCCGGCAGGAGAGCCGTTAGAAACATTATTGCATGAGTTATTAGGATTGCTAGATGAAGGAGATATCATGATTGATGGCGGCAACTCTAACTACAAAGATTCTATCCATCATGCAGAGCTCGCAGCAGAAAAAGGTCTTTATTTCATGGATTTAGGCACGTCTGGCGGAACAAGCGGAGCTAGAGAAGGTGCTTGTATGATGATTGGCGGAAACGAAGAAGCGTTTCGTTACATCGAGCCTGTCATAGAAGAAATTTGTGTCCAAGACGGGTACTTATATACTGGTAAATCAGGCAGCGGACACTTTTTAAAAATGGTCCATAATGGTGTAGAATATGGTATGATGCAAGCAATGGGCGAGGGATTTGAACTCGTTGAAAAAAGCGGTTTCGATTATGATAATGCTGAGGTTGCAAAAGTATGGAACAACGGTTCTGTGATCCGTAGCTGGTTAATGGAATTAGCTGAACAAGCTTTCCAAAAAGATGGGCATTTAGATGAAATGACCGGGATGATGCAATCTTCAGGAGAAGGTCAATGGACTGTTGAAACCGGTTTAGAATTAAAAGTTCCGACGCCTGTTATTTCGATGTCTTTGATGATGAGATACCGTTCTTTACAAGAAGATACATATGCTGGAAAAGTTGTTTCAGCACTACGAAATGAATTTGGCGGACATGGGGTAATCAAAAAGTAAGAAGGAAGTGTAGCAGTGAGTCAATATGTTATTGGGGTAGATATTGGGACAACGAGTACAAAAGCGGTTCTTTTTCAAATAGATGGGACCGTTATGAGTTCAGCTTACGATTACTATCCTTTGATCAAAGAAAAACCAGCATTTGCTGAACAAGAATTAACGGATATCTATCAAGCCGTAGTAAAAACCATCAAAACAGTGGTGACTCAAACCAACACGCTTGCAGAAGAAATTGCAGCGGTTAGTTTTTCGAGTGCTATGCACAGTCTGATTTTGATGGATCAGGAAGACCAGCCGTTGACAAGAAGCATTACATGGGCGGACAATCGTGCTCACCAATGCGCGGAACGGATAAAAGCTACCACCGGGACAGAAATCTATCAACGTACCGGAACACCGATCCATCCAATGTCGCCTTTGTGTAAAATCAGTTGGTTCAAAGAAGAAGAACCAGAACTGTTCCGTCAAACGAAAAAATTCATTGGTGTAAAAGAGTATGTTTTCCATCAATTATTCGGGGAATATGCTGTCGATTATTCAGTAGCTTCAAGTACTGGTTTATTCAACATCCATACTTTAAATTGGGATGAATTGGCTCTTCAAGAAGCCGGTATAACGATCGATCAATTGCCAATTGCCTACAGTCCGACAAAGCAGTTGAGCGGACTGAAAATGGAAGTTGCCGCAGAGTTGGGCTTGCTTCCAACGACTCCATTTGTTTTAGGCGGAAGTGACGGGTGTTTATCCAATTTAGGAGTAGGTGCTGTTGATTCAAAAAGTGTCGCTATTACAATTGGAACCAGTGCAGCAGTGCGGATGGTGACGAACAAACCTTATTTGGATGAGGATCAGAGAACATTTTGTTATGTACTAGATGAAAACCATTACGTCGTTGGTGGAGCCATTAATAATGGCGGTGTCGTCATGGACTGGGCAAAAAAACAATTTTTCCATGCGGAGAGCGCATTTGGAAAACTAGAAGAGTACAGCAAAATGATGGAATTGATCAACACGGTTCCTACTGGTTCAGAAGGATTGCTGTTCCATCCGTATTTAAACGGCGAACGGGCTCCTTTGTGGCAAGGAGAGGCAAGAGGTTCGTTCTTCGGGCTGCATTTGATGCATGAGAACAAGCATATGCTGAGAGCTGTCTTGGAAGGAATCTGTTTAAACATTTATGATGTTCTGTGCGAGATCATGGAGCAAGCCGGAAAACCAGATAAGATTATTGCAACTGGAGGTTTTTCTCAATCTGAAGTGTGGCGTCAATTATTAACGGACGTGGTCCAACAAGAAATGTATGTTCCGGAAAGTTTTGAAAGTTCATGTTTAGGAGCAAGCGTGATTGCGCTGAAGAGTGTAGGCTTGATTGACGACATCCATGTCATCAAAGAGATGATTGGTGCAGAACACAGACACTATCCAAATCCTCAAAATAGTGCTGTGTACCAAGAAATATTCCCGTTTTACCGAAAATTGAGTAGACAATTCTCAGGGAACTTTGATGAATTGAGCCAACTGCAACAAAAGATCACTCCAAAAAATAGGGTCTTAAAATAAAAAAGATTAAGCTTCTTGAGCAGCAGTTGAATGCTTGAGAAGCTTAATTAAATTAGAATTCGACTAAGCCTAAAAAATATCCTTACACTAAAAGCAATTGGACGTTCATTATTATCCTTTTTAAAATTACATAAGCTCAAAAACTTGTTACTTAATTAAGCCTTTTTAAATATTGTGATCTTCATACTAAAAGGAGGAACGAATAAAAATGGAACTTGAAGCTGTCATTAATAGAAAATATGATGAACTAAATGAAAATGAGCTTTCAATCGTGTCTTATATATTGAAGAATAAAAAAGAAACTCAGGACATTAGTATCACAAAACTAGCTGAGGTTTGTCATACTTCAAAATCTACAATTCATAGACTGACACAAAAATTAGGTTTTAGCGGATTTGTGGAATTCAAATATAGTATCAAACAAAGTATTGAACTACACAGTGCTACTAATGACGATATGATCGAGAAGTTAAAAAATGATATTGAGACTACTTATAAATTATTTAATCAAACAGATGTAAAAAAAATTGTTGAAAAGGTTTATCAGTCTAAAAGAATATATGGTTATGGAACCGGTTGGGCGCAATTAAATGCGCTAAATGATTTGAACCGAAATTTCATATTGAGTGGTAAAAATAGTATGGTGCTTCAATCTAAGACGGAATTGAAATTGTTGCTATCGGAAATGGATTCAAATGATTTGGTGATTATCGTGTCAAAAAGCGGAGACGGAATTGGATTGTCTGAAATCACACAACTATTGTCATTGAAAAAGATCCCGATTTTATCTATTACAGAGTTTAAAAACAATGATCTAGCTTCTAAAACAGATTATAACTTATATTTTCAAAGTTCGGAGTTTTATGATAAACATCGGGAAAACACGTCAAAAAAGACTTTTGTAACAGTAAATATAGTATTAGATATGCTATATCGGGAATATATAAAATACGAAAATTTATTATAAAACATAATATCAGTAAAACAGGGAAGCTTCCCAATCAATGGTAACATTTCCATAGTTGGAGATTGCTTCCCTATGTTTTTGTATTCTATTGAGAAAGCGCTTTTACGATGGTATAAATTAAATGTAATGATGAAAAGAAAAGGAGATAAATATCATGATGGAAAAATTACAGCGATTTGGCGGAGCAATGTTTACCCCTGTATTATTGTTTGCTTTTGCGGGAATAATGATAGCCCTCTCAAGTTTGGCTACAAATGAGCTTATCATTGGGAACCTAGCCGCAGAAGGAACTGTTTGGACGAGAATTTGGGAAATATTAGAGGGCGGAGCTTGGGTTGTATTTGATCATATGGAACTTTTATTTGTAATCGGTTTGCCTATTGGTCTTGCAAAAAAAGCCAATGCTCGAGCAGCTTTGGAATCTTTGATTATTTATTTGACATTTAACACTTTTGTGAGTGGAATGATTGAGTTTTTCGGCCTGACTTTTAACGTGGATTTTTCTCAAGAAGTGGGAGGAGAAAGCGGGTTGACCATGATCGCCGGAATCAAAACTTTAGATACTAATATTGTTGGCGCCATTGTTATAGCTGGTATAGCAGTCTGGATACATGACCGCTACTTTGAAAAAAAATTACCTGATTGGTTAGGGATTTTCCAAGGTTCTGCTTTAGTCATCATCGTTGGTTTCTTCTTGATGATTCCTGTAGCCGGTTTAGTGAGTTGGATTTGGCCGATGGTGCAAGGAGGAATCAGTTCATTACAAACTTTCTTATCGTCTTCAGGCACTTTTGGAATTTGGTTATACGTCTTTTTAGAAAGATTATTGATTCCAACTGGTTTGCATCATTTCATATACCAACCGTTTGCATACGGGCCAGCGATTGTCGAAGGCGGGACGACAGCATACTGGTTAGAAAACTTAAGTACTTTTGCATCTTCAACTGCTTCTATGAAAACATTATTTCCAGAAGCAGGTTTCACATTCCATAATTATTCAAAAATTTTCGCTCCTCTTGGTATCGCTGCAGCTTTTTATGCTACAGCTAACCCTGATAAGAAGAAAAAAACATTAGCTTTAATTGTTCCTATAACACTTACTGCTGTTTTAGCGGGAATAACAGAACCGATTGAATTCACGTTTTTATTTATTGCACCGCCGCTTTTCTTATTGCATTCTGTATTGGCTGCAACCTTATCTTCTACAGCTTATATGGTGGGTCTTTCAAGTGATATGGGTGGTGGATTGATACGTTCTATTGCCCAATTTATTATCCCTATGTCGACTAATCACATGGATCAAATATTAATTTGGTTGGGGGTAGGTCTGACATTCAGCGCCATTTATTTCTTCTCTTTCAGATATTTTATATTGAAATTCGATTATAAAACTCCAGGAAGAGAACTAGATGCTGAAGTGAAGATGTACTCCAAAAAAGAGTTTAAAGACAAAATGGCCAATAGCAAAGCAAGAAAAACATCAGCTATACAATCTGTTAAAGGAGCTAATCAATATACGCCTCAAGCAGCGCAATACCTAGAAGCTCTTGGTGGAAAAGAGAATATTGAAAGTGTAACAAATTGCGCTACTCGTTTAAGAGTAAAAGTAAAAGATACTCAGTTGCTTGCCCCAGACGCTGACTTTAAAGAGGTAGGAGCACATGGAGTAGTTAAAAATGGCAACTCTATACAAGTGATCATAGGATTGGACGTACCTCAAGTGAGAGATCAAGTGGATAATTTGCTTTTAAATCAATAAATGTATAAGAAGACAATTCTAAAACTATGTGGGAACATTCCCAGAATAAAGGAACATTTTCTAAAGAGGAACTTCCTTCCCTAAAAGCCTTAAGTGCATTGTAAGGGTTATCAGAGGGTGTTATAAATACAATATCCAGTTTACAAGAAAGGAAGAATGAACAAATGACAAAAAAATTAAAACCCCAATCTATTGTTATTGCAGGAGGCGGAAGTACGTATACTCCTGAAATCATTTTAATGTTATTGGATAATACAGACACGTTACCTATCCGAAAATTAAAAATATACGATAACAACGAAGAAAGACAAAAAATAGTAGCAGATGCAGTAGAGATTATTTTAAAAGAAAAGGCGCCAAATATTGAATACTTGGCTACAACAGATCCAGAAGAAGCTTTTAGTGATGTTGACTTCGTAATGGCACACATTCGAGTAGGACTTTATGAAATGCGTGAACAAGATGAAAAAATCCCTTTGAAATATGGTGTAATTGGACAAGAGACTTGCGGACCAGGCGGAATCGCTTATGGAATGCGCTCAATTGGAGGAGTACTTGAGTTAGTAGATTATATGGAGCAATATTCTCCAGACGCTTGGATGTTAAATTACTCTAATCCAGCTGCTATCGTAGCAGAAGCCACAAGAAGGTTGAGACCAAACGCTAAAATCTTGAACATTTGTGATATGCCGATTGGTTTAGAAAGCCGAATGGCAAAAATTCTAGGATTAAACTCTAGAAAAGATATGGATGTTCGTTATTATGGATTAAATCATTTTGGTTGGTGGACAGATGTTAGAGACAAAGAAGGCAATGATTTGATGCCTAAATTAAAAGAATATATTTCTCAAAATGGATACAGCTTAGAAGCATTAGGAACAGATCCTAAAGAAAACGATCCAAGCTGGATGTACACTTTCAGAAAAGCTAAAGATGTTTACGAATTAGATCCAAACACGTTACCAAACACTTACCTTAAATATTACTTTTTCCCAGACGAAGCTGCGCAACATTCTAATCCAAACTACACAAGAGCCAATGAAGTCATTGATGGAAGAGAAAAACGCGTCTTCGGAGAATGTATGCGTATTACTGATATGAAAACAGCTAAAGATACTAATTTCCATATTGGAGACCATGCTTCTTATATTGTTGACTTAACTAGAGCTATTGCGTATAACACACATGAAAGAATGTTATTAATTGTTCCTAATAATGGCTCGATTGTCAACTTTGAGCCAACAGCTATGGTTGAAATTCCTTGTATAGTGGGTTCGAATGGTCCTGAACCATTAACACAAGGTGAAATCCCTCGTTTCCAAAAAGGGTTGATGGAACAACAAGTTGCTGTTGAAAAATTAGTTGTTGAAGCTTGGATCGAAAAATCGTATCAAAAATTATGGCAAGCATTTGCTGCTTCGAAAATCGTTCCAAATGCAGCTGTTGCTAAAGAGATACTAGATGATATGATAGAAGCAAATAAAGAATATTGGCCAGAATTAAAATAAAAATCTAGAGAGAAAACCGTGAGATAGGAGAAAAACTTCACTTACGGTTTTCTTTTATACTCCTTAAATTCAACTACTAAAATCGTCTATTTCTCTAATTCTTCAAAAAATTGAAAATGATTAAAAGACTTAAAATTTTTTTATTAAAACTAGAGATGACGAGTAAGATTTATTACACAAATGTTTTTGACGTACTTATATAAGTACGTTATAATAGTGGTGAAAAATGGGAGGGATAAATATGTCTATTTTAAATCCTAGTCAAGCAAGAAAAACCTTTTACCAGTTATTAAAAGACGTTAACAAAACTAGTGAACCCGTTTATATTTCAGGTAAAAACGAAGAGAGCGAAGCAGTTATGGTTAGTAAAAAAGATTGGGATGCTATCCAAGAAACTTTATATCTTCAATCTTCTGGAGTAGCTGACGTAATCCAGCAACGTGAACAAGAAAATGAGTTTGTTGCATTGGAGGATATCGATTGGGATACTCTATAAAGTTAGCGAAATCAGCTATGAAAGATCTCAAACATCTAAAAGGAGCCCATTTAGATCAGAAATTTAAATCCATTATGGAAATATTAAAGAATAATCCATTTCAAAATCCACCTCCTTATGAGAAACTGGTCGGAAATTTAAAAAACAAATATTCACGACGTTTGAATATTCAGCACCGAGTGGTTTACTCAGTCAATGATGAAACAAAAGAAGTTATTATTTGGTCTGCTTGGACGCATTATGAAAGATAGAAAATAACTTTTTGAAAAACTATTTTCTATTTTTTTATACCGCTCTTTTTTATATAAAAAAATCGTATGACTCAGATCCTTTTTATGAACAAAGGGTTCTATTTGAGCTCATTTGTCTAGAAAGACTACTAGTAAAAATATATAATATTTATGGAACACAAAGTAATTTAACTTTTATAAAGCAGACATGCAGTAAGCCTGGACTTCCTTGACTTGCTGCATGTCTGCTTTTGCTTTTTTGTTAGTAATGCGAAGATATGTTTGTGGAAATAAGTGCCTCACTTCACGCTCTTTTTAGACGCGTTGCGTAAGGCAGCTCACACAAATATAAGCCGAATTCGGCCTGTTAGGAGATACATCTAACTGGTCGAATCCTTCTTATATTTAGTAAGCTGAACGTCTTACTCCACGCTCTTTTTTTCTGTCCCGTCTAAGTCAATGATGTTTTGGATGGGTTGGACGTACTCCAAGGTACCCATGTAAGTGCCGTCGTCATCTCTGACAGCTGTGTAAGTGACCATGACGAACTCGCCGCGTGCATGGAACCAAAGTGTTTCAGAATCTTTTTCTCCTGATTTGAAGTCTTCGATTAACTTTTTGACGATCGGCTGACTTTTAGGAGGGTGACAATTTTCAACTTGTCGTCCAATAGCGTTTTTAGTCCGTGGGAACAATTTTCTGCCTGTTCCTACATTGAAATATTTCACAGTATCATTCGCATCGACAAAAGACAATTCAAGGGGTAATAAGTTCAGCATCTTTTCCAATTCATTAGGTGTTAAATGCCCAACCTTAAAGTGGATATTGGCATCTTGTTCAGCAGGTTCCGTTTCTGGAATTGAAACATCTTCAAATGAAGTCCGCTCCGGTATCCATTTGGCCTCTGGCTTGACGATACAATAGCCGATTTCATCCGATTCTTCGTCAATTTTGAGCCAATCATCTTCATTGAAAATGTCACTCACCATCGGAATCAAGATTTCTTCTTCTTTAACGATCATTTCTTCTAATTCATATTTCAAAGTAGCGAACTCTTCTTTTAATTGGTCCAACTGATTGGTTTCCACAGATAGAACGACTTGTTTGAATAAGGCGCGGATATCATCGTCCACACCCCACATGACTTTAGGAGGAGCTGTGATACCATAACGTTCCATAATAGGAAACATGGAGTTTTCCTTACGTGCATAATGGTTATCGAATTGCCAAAGAATCGTCAACTGTTTCAATAATCCATCTTTGATTTCAGGCTCCGGCTCCAAGAGATACACTTCTATCAATCGTTGTATACGGTCTAAGCTGCTTTCAATCGCCAAGTTTTCTTGTTTAAGCACGTGGATCGGATGACCAGGCTTCTTAAACTCATCGGATTGATTTTCAGGGTCACTAATAGCGCCTAAAAACATAGAAGCATGGATATTGCACAATTTTTGAATATCTTCTACATTAATGCCTTCTCCTAACAATCTTCTTTCCATTACCGAGATCTCAAACGCACTGATGCCCGAAAAGTGTTCTTCAAAATCTTGTTTTACTAAATCTTTGTCTTCGCCTGCATGCAGCCGCAGCAGCAGATCTTTTAAGATAGATTGTCGTTGCTCTAATTCTAGCGCACGTTTTCCTTTATGTTGAGTTTCAGTCATTAGGCATTCTCCTCAATCGTAAAACCTTGACCTTCCAACTTAGCGATCAATTCAGGAATATCTAATCCAATTTGTTCAGCGCCTTTTTTCAATGGCATCATTCGACCGACAGAATTCAATAAGTGATCATTTTGTAAGGGGGTAAAACCCATATGAACCAGAATATTCTTTAACTCAGGGTATTGTTGGATCAATTGATAAACAGTTTCGTTCAGATTGATTTTTTTCATAGTGCTCAACCTTTCAAATTCAATTCGATTGAATGTTTGTGATATTTTTCTCAAATGGTGACTGACTCTATTGTAAAGGAGAAAAAAATGCTTTTCAATAAATAGCAGATAGAATTATTTTAAGAAATCTATGGTTTCACAAATTAGTCAACTTTTTGGATACAATGCATTAAGCACCTATTTGAATCACCTAATAAGCGATTCAAATAGGTGCTGTTGATAAATTTGTTTAAATGTCTGATGATGGCAATGGTTTTACAGCCGGACCTTCTAACACTTCGCCTTTGTAAGAAAATCGAGAGCCATGACAAGCGCAGTCCCAAGAACGCTCGGCATCATTCCAATCCAAGCTGCAGCCTAAATGGGTACAGACCGGAACGACTTTATGCAAATGTCCTTGTTCATCTCGATAAGCGCCTACTTTTTCTCCCTGTATACTGACTAAGCCGCCTTCATCCAATGCAAGATCGGATAACTTCTTATCAGGACGTTTTAATTTACCGACCACAAAGTCTTTTCCCACCGATGTATTTTTCCATAAAAAAGTTTTGGTATCAACTAATTTCAATTTCTTTCGAGTAGGATCAAATAGAGAAGCATAACGATTCTTCTGGCCTAAAATAGTATCTGTTAATAACTTGGCAGCAACAGCTCCAGCAGACATGCCCCATTTATTGAATCCTGTAGCAACTAAAATCGTATCGTTTTGTTTGGTCATTTGTCCGATGTAAGGGACTTTATCTAAGGTTTGGAGATCTTGACTGGACCACATGTGAAGAGGGGATTGGCCGCCAAAGTATTTTTTGCCGAATTCTTCCAAGTCTTGATAATGAAAAATGGTTTTTTGAGAACTTTTGCCCGTTTGGTGACCTTCTCCGCCGACCAATAAGAGCGGTTCACCATATTTTCCTTGGACAGAACGGATAGATCGAGCAGGCTGTTCGACGTTGATATACATGCCTTCAGGAATTTTGCCAGTTGCTCGAGTCACCATGGCATAAGAACGGTGGATGGAAAGGCGTGTGAAATACAATCCGTCCGCATCATTTATAGGATAATGAGTAGCCATAATAATTTTTTTACATAAAATAAGAGAGTTATTCTCTGTCAAAATCAAAGGTGTTGTTTCTTTAAGGATTTCCATTGCACGAGTGTGTTCAAAGATTGTTCCGCCTAAACGAATAATCTCGCGAACGAGTGCAGTTAGAAAAAGTACCGGATCAAATTGTGCTTGATCGTACATCACTAAAGCTTCTTTGATAGGAAAAGGCAAGTCAGAGTTTTCTTTTGTTAATTCACCATTGATCCCCAGAGTTTGGTAAGCAGCTGCCTCTCTTTCTAGTTTTCGTTTTCCATAGTGGGACTCAGCGTAAATGAAGGAGTCTTTCGTTTCGTAAGCACATTCGATACTCAACTCTTTGATCAGTTGCCGGATAGATTCTAATCCATCTATGTTCGCGTCATAATACTGCTTGGCTTTATCTTCACCAAGCGTTTTTATGAGCTGGTCATAAATCAAACTGTGTTGAGCGGTGATTTTTGCCGTCGTATGACCGGTAACTCCGTTGATCAGTCGGCCGGCTTCGATCAATGTGACTTTTTTGCCCGCTTTTGCCAACAAATAAGCACTAATGATGCCCACAATACCACCGCCGACAATACCGATTTCAGTTTTATGGTTTTCTTTTAAGACTGGAAACTCAGGAGTGGTTTGTTGGGCCGTCCAGAACGATTTTGGAAAAGGCAGAGAAGTTTTTATGTCATGGGAATTCATTGAATAGACCTCCTTAATAAATGGATGAAAGTAAAAAGGCAAGCAATCAATCAATACATAAAATAGTGAGGGGAAACGAGTGAAAAACAATATGTACAAGCAGATTGTAGCACTAGTCCGCCCAAAATGTAACAGATAACCCTTTAAAAATATATCTATAAAATTTAATTGAAAAGGGTTTTACTTCTGATAGTAAGTGGTATACTAGGAACCATAAATGAAAAATTTCTCATTTTATGAGAAAGCAAAGAGGGAGCAAACCACATGACACAAGAAAAACTAAAAAATCGTGCAGATGTCCCAGAGGAATTGACGTGGGACCTTACAGCTTTATATGAAACAAAAGAGGATTTTGAAGCAGCTGTTGAAGAGTTGAAAAAAGCTGTAGACCAATTTATTACAGACTATGAAGGAAAGTTGACTGAAACGTCTATTATAGTTGAAGCCTTAAAAACCTATGAAGAGATTCAAGAAACAATGGTTTATACATACGATTATGCTTTTCTCCCGGCCACAACCGATCTGACGAATCCGGAATATGTACAGTTGTCTCGCTCAACAGATAATTTATTTGCTGAATTGGGAGCAAAGTTAGCCTTTTTTGATTCAGAATTAAAAGGAACATCTTTAGAAACGCTGGATGAAGTAGCAACAACAGCACCACAATTTGCATCCTTTATTCGCCACATCAAGGAAGATAAAAAAATTCAGTTGGACCCAGCTGTTGAAAAAGCACTGGCACAATTGTCTCCAACACTAAATGCTCCAAGCGAAATCTATGAACAAGCTAGACTTGCCGATATGGATTTTGGCACGTTTACGGCAGATGGCAAGGAATATCCATTAAGCTTTGTGCTGTATGAAGAGTACTATATGTACCATGACGATACAGTCATTCGCCGGGCTGCATTTGATAAGTTCTCGCAAGTTTTGAGCCAATACCAAAATACCGTTGCAGCAGCATACTACACTCAAGTACAAAAAGAAAAAACATTGGCTACAATGCACGGGTTCGAATCTGTGATCGATTATCTATTGTATGATCAAGAAGTTGACCGTGACTTATACAATCGTCAAATCGACACTATTATGACGGACCTTGCACCAGTGATGCAAAAATACATGACACATGTTAAAGAAGTGCGTGGATTGGATAAAGTAACTTATGCAGATTTGAAAATCGATTTGGATCCAGAGTATGCGGTTGAAGTATCGATTGAAAAATCAAAAGAATTGGTGGAAGATTCGATCACTGTCTTAGGAGAAGATTACGTGAACAGAATCATGAAATCTTATCCAGAACGTTGGATGGACTTTGCTCAAAACAAAGGGAAATCAACTGGAGGATTCTGTTCGTCTCCTTACAAAAAACACCCTTATATCTTGATGTCATGGACAAATCAATTGTCTGACGTTTATACCTTGATCCATGAGTTGGGTCATGCTGGGCAAGGGATATTATCTGCTGAAAACAACTCTGTTTTAGGCGCATCTCATTCATTATACTTGATTGAAGCACCTTCAACTTTCAATGAATTGCTGTTGACAGAATCCTTGCAACGTAAGAGCACTGAGGACCGCATGGACCGCTTTGTGTTGACTAAGATGTTGACGAATACGTACTTCCACAACTTCATCACTCATTTATTAGAAGCTGCATATCAACGTGAAGTGTATGAATTGATTGATGCAGGAAAGAGTTTTGATGCAGCTAAATTAAGCGACATCAAGCGTTCGGTCTTGCAAAAGTTCTGGGGTGAGGCAGTAGAAATCAATCCAGGAGCAGAATTGACATGGATGCGTCAAAGTCATTACTACATGGGACTGTATTCTTACACCTATTCAGCAGGGTTAACGATCGCCACTCAAGCATTCTTACGTGTCAAAGAAGAAGGACAGCCAGCAGTAAAAGATTGGTTGAAATTCTTAGCTCTTGGCGACCAATTGGTGCCTGCTGAAGCTGCAGCAGTGGCTGGGGTGGATATTACCACTTCAAAACCTTTAGATGATACGATTCATTATTTGGATGAAACGGTTGATCGCATCATTGCGTTGAGCTCAAATTTAAAATAGGCAGGAAATCGTTGGAGGATATGGAATGAATAGACGAAAAAAAGGTGCCTCTCCAGTAGGATTTTTAATGGTACAACTATTAGTAGGTGTTCTTTTGTTGACGCCAATAGAAGCGAAAAACAGCTTAGCAATAGTTGCATTAGGTATCAGCTTTTCAGGATTGTTTTTAGCCGTTTTTTCAGCATCCAAGTCACCAGATGCTAAGAACAAAAAGATACTAGCTGGGATTTTTACGCTCTCATTGTTAACAATCATTGGGATTACATTAACAGGCTTTGCCCAACTGGTAACGACAAATATGCCGTAAAGAAAAAATTCTGTACAATAAGCTCAAATTCAAAGAAGTAACTTTGCAAAAATAAATTGCTTAGTTGCTTTTTTTACTTTACCTGTCGTAGTAATTTTGTTATACTTTAATTACTACGACAGGTGAAGTAAATGAGGTGATGAATTGGTTACGAGTGATGTCATGCGAGGTTTCAATAGTTTGATCATTCTGTCCATTTTGATGAAGCAAGATTCTTACGGCTATCAGATTTCAAACTTGATCAAAGAAAAAACACATGGCGCATATATTATGAAAGAGACGACACTGTATTCGGCATTCAATCGGTTAGAGAAAAATGCATTGATTCAGTCTTATTCCAAACCAGAAACAAAAGGCAAAACGCGAACGTATTATAAAATAACTCCTCTTGGTATAGAGGCTTATTTTGAAAAGTTGGTTGAATGGGAAGAAACACAAGAAATTATTCAGCAGTTCGTTAAGGGGGAGAAATAATAATGGATACTATTCGAAATTATGTAGAATCAGTCTTTGTCAATTTGCCGAGAACACCTGAGATGCAGCAATTAAAAGAAGAGATGCTGCGCAATATGGAAGAAAAGTACTTCGAGTTATTAGATACAGGAAAAAGCGATAACGAAGCTGTCGGTACCGTATTAGCGGAATTTGGGAACATCGATGAAATCATGGAAGCTTATGATTTAGAGTCGCAAGAAGAACAAGATGATGATCAGATTTATTTCTCACGAGAAGAAGCTGATGAGTTTATGCAGCATCGTACTAAATTTGCTATGGGGATAGCCGCAGGAGTATTTTTATGTATCACAGCGCCCGCCGTATTGTTGTTGATCCAAGGATTGTATCAGTTGTTTCCAGCATGGCAAAGCGTGTCATCAGATACAATCGATATCTTTTCTGTAGTTCCTTTATTATTAATGATTGCTGTGGCGGTCGGAATTTTCGTCAATTTAGGGATGAAAGAAGACGAGTATAAATTAGATTACCGAGCTATCAAATTGGAAAATGCTACGAGATCTTATCTGCAAAGAGAAAAGCAAGAATTCCAACCGCGATTTGCTAAAGCTATTACGTTAGGGGTCGTCATGTGTATCTTGGCACCGGCTGTGCTACTGTTTTCGATGCTGTTTCTAGGGGAAGAAAATGGGTTATCAGTAGTGTTCCTGCTGAGTTTTATAGCAGTAGGTGTTTTCCTTTTCGTCTTTTACGGAATCCTCTACTCAACTTACGAAAGGCTCTTGGCGCAAGGAGACTACACGCCGGAAAAATTGAAGGCTGAAAAAGCATCTGAAAATGTGGCAGGGGTTGTGTTTCCGATTGCTGCGGGTATTTATGTCCTGTCGGGATTCTTGTTTGATACTTGGAGCACTGCTTGGATCATTTTCCCAATCGTCGGAATACTATTTGCCATCTTTACAGCTGCATACAGCAGTTACCTGACAATGAAACAAAGAGGGAAAAAATAAACGAAAGGCCGTCTCAAATGTGAGACGGCCTTTTTGCAGGTCAATTTATTTTACAGCCATGATCCAGTAAATTGGTGAATGGCATAGGTGTTTTTTGTGTCATCAACTTCTCTTGTGTAATAATCTTTTGGTGAAAAATATTCTCTAGGGAACAATGTAACGTCTTCAAAAGTTTGCTTTGTGTTGTCCATTTTGAAGCCTTTTTCTTCCATGATCTCTGTAATACGGATCACGTTGGTTTTACGATCATGCGTGCCGTCTTCTTTGATGAATGTGCGGTCTGCGTAGTCTTGGTACCACTCTTCAATGAATGGATGATGAGGTTCTGCACCGATGATTCCGGTAGAGATTTCTGTTTCGATTTCAAAGCCGAAGAAAGCAGGCAACTTCAAGAAATCGTCTAAAGGTTTGATGACTTCCATATCGGTATCCATATATATACCGCCATATTCTTTCAGGACATACAAACGAGCTACATCGGAAACGAAAGCCCACTGTTTTTCGTCATAAGCCTGCTGAGCATAAATTCCAGCCGCCTCTAAATCAAAGTTATCCTCATTCCACAATTTGATTTCGTAGTCTGGGCAATATTTTTTCCAGCTGGCAATACATTTTTCTTCTACTTCTCCAAAAGGCTTGCCTCCAAACCACACATAATGAATAATTTTTGGTATCATAACAAGCTCTCCTTCATAGTCATTTTTTGCAACGCTCTTACATAATCATAAAAATAAACAGGTTAAAAATCCACTAAAATGACTTGAGACAAAGAAACGGAGCTAGGAAATAACTCCCAGCTCCTTCTTTTTTACGAATAGTGGTTTCGTAAACATGCTCAAAAAGGCAGCCCCCGACATCCACTTCACGAATAATGCTCGAATGGTCTACGACCATCCTGCGCTTATTCGCTCCAGTGATTCGGGGCTAAACGCCTTTTTTCCTACTTTCGTTTTCTTACTAGAAGGACTTTTTTTATTTGTAGGAGTAAGTCAAATAATGCTCAAGTAACTTCGCTTCAAATTAAAAAAAAAATGCTTTACAATCATAGTTAACCAAACTTTGAGTCTAAAAAGGAGAACGATAAGTTGAATTATAAAACAGCATCAATAGAGGAAATTGCCGACGAATTAAAGACAGACATTCAAACAGGACTATCTGAGAAACAGGTAGAAGAAAATCTTAATAAATATGGAGAAAATAAATTTGAAGAATCAGAAGAAAAAGGATTGATTTCTCGCATATTTGAACAATTTAAAGACGTGATGAATCTTATTTTGCTGTTCGCTGGATTTTTATCCTTGTATATTTCCTATTCAGATGCTTCTCATGGATATTCTGAACCTATCGTAATTTTTTTAATTATAATCATCAATATGTCAATTGCTATTTATCAAGAAGGCAGAGCGGAAAATGCTCTAAATTCATTAAAAAGTCTGACATCTCCTGTTTCGAAAGTTATTCGGGATGGTATCGAAATAGAAATAGATGCTTCAAAAGTAGTGCAAGGAGATGTTTTGCTGCTAAGTGCAGGGGACAAAGTTGATGCAGATATTAGGTTAATTGAAGCCAATAACCTTCAAATCGATGAAGCGGCTTTAACTGGGGAAAGTGTTCCCGTAGATAAAGACCCGAAAGCTGAGATCGAAGAAGATGCTTCTACAGGAGATATATTAAACACAGCATTTTCTGGAACTGTGATAACAAATGGAAATGGTAAAGGAATTGTAATAGGTGTCGGCATGGACAGTGCTATGGGAACTATTGCAGGTCTTTTAAGCGATACTGCTAAGACTAAAACACCATTGCAGCAACGAATAGACAAATTAGCTAAAAAGTTAGCGGTTGTGGCCTTCATAGCTGGAGCTGTTATTTTTGGACTGAATGTTTTCACTACAGATATTTCCCTACTAGATAACTTAATGACAGCTGTTTCACTGTCTATTGCTGCTGTACCAGAAACATTACCGGTTATTGTTACACTTTCTTTAGCTTTTGGAGTTCAGAATATGGTAGACAGGAATGCAATCATTCGAAATATTCCAGCAGTAGAAACATTGGGAAGCGCCTCTGTGATTGCATCCGACAAAACGGGAACCTTAACTAAAAACCAAATGACTATTCAGAAGATATGGGCTGTTTCCAAGGAACCGAAATCTGTGGATGAATCATTCAACGAGGAAGAAGAATGGTTGATCAAAATGATGGGGTTATCTTCAAACGCTCAGGTAAAAGACGATGATGAAAATGGTGTGTCTGGAGATCCTACAGAAGCTGCTATTGTACAGTTGCTCATAGATAAAGGAATGACTAAAGAGCAGCTAGATGAAGAATATAAGAGAGTATATGAAATTCCATTTGATTCAAATCAAAAAAGGATGACGACGGTACATGAGTATGAGGGAAGGTATATAGCGATTACTAAAGGGGCTTTTGACCGCATTCCTCTAGACGAAGATAGCGTTGAGAAAGAGTATCAAAAAAATGCTGTTGAAATTCATGATGCTTTTGCAGAAGAAGCTCTTCGAATCATAGGAGTAGCCTATAAATATATGGATAACCCACCTAATGACCCCACAATAGATGAATTAGAAGAAGGAATGACTTTTGCGGGAATTGTTGGAATGATTGATCCGCCCCGCGATGAAAGTAAACAAGCGGTTCGAAAAGCGCGGGAAGCGGGTATCCGGCCAATCATGATAACAGGGGATCATGCTGTTACAGCGACTGCCATCGCTAAAGAAATCGATATTTTCCGTGAAGGAGACAAAACAATTACAGGTAAGGAGATGCAAGATCTTTCCGATGAAGACTTTAAAGATCAAATTGAGGAGTTTTCTGTATATGCACGAGTATCTCCTGAAGACAAGATCCGAATCGTTGAAGCATGGCAAGACAAAGGAAGAGTAGTCGCAATGACAGGAGATGGGGTAAATGATGCTCCATCACTGCAAGCCGCTGACGTTGGAACTGCAATGGGAGAAAATGGGACTGAAGTAGCTAAAAATGCATCAGACATGATTTTGACAGATGATAACTTTGCTACGATCGTTCATGCAGTTGAAGAAGGGCGACGGGTATATGACAATATTAAAAAAACCGTCTATTATTTGCTCTCTGCCAATATTGCGGAAATTTTGATCATGCTGATTGCTGTACTAATTGGCTGGGGATCGCCTTTGACATCAATTCAATTGTTGTTTATTAATGTTATTGCTGATGGAATTCCTGGATTTGGATTGAGTCGTGAAAAAGCAGAACCAAATGTTATGAAGCGAGATCCTGTCAGCAAAAATGAAAGTATTTTTGCTAAAGGTGGTTATCGCAGAATTATTGTAGCAGCTTTGACTTTTACGATTATTTCATTAATTGGATTTTATGTGGGAGAAAATATTGCGTTTAATGCATCTGTTGAACCTTCTACGGAAGTAGCTCAAACAGTGACATTTTTGATTTTAGGATGGTCATCAGTGATTCATATATTTGTGGCTAGAACTAACGAATCCATTTTTAAAGTAGGCATTACAGAAAATAAAACGATCTTTTGGACAACACTCTTTTCATTTATTGCTACAACTGTTGTAGCTGCTGTTCCTTTCTTGGCAGATATTTTTAATTTAGTGAACTTGAGTTGGGAATATTGGTTATTTGCTTTTGTTTTGTCTATTATGATTATTGTAGCAGTAGAAATAGAAAAATTTGTATTGAAAAAAAATGGTAAACGATTTTTAGAATAAAATGACGACTACAGCAATTTATGTAATACTATCAGTTTAAAATAAAGGAGCTAGAAAAATATGGATATTTCAAAATATAGAATTGTCCCTGGTAAAGATGTTGATTTGACGGAGTTAGCGGAAAAAGAAGGACATGATTATACAGAAGAGATCAAAGAAAAGCTGGTTCCGAAAAGTGTAGAACAATTGCGGGAATGGCAATTGAAATTGCATGCAGAAGAGAAAAAAGGGATTTTAGTGGTGCTGCAAGCCATAGATGCAGCTGGGAAAGATGAAATCATCACCTTTATTTTTTCTCATTTGATGCCTCAAGGTTTGGAAGTCAATCCAGTGAAAAAGCCGACTGAAGAAGAATTGAAACACGATTTCTTATGGCGAATCCATAAAGGAATGCCCGAAAGAGGACAAATTGCTATTTTGAATCGTTCTTACTATGAGGACTTGATTGCGCCGATTGTGTATGGAGAAGATCAGACAATCCCTATGCCTTCGAATGAACAAAATGACGATCCATGGGAAATCAGATGCCGTCAGATCAATGATTTTGAAAAATACATGAAAGAAAGCGGCTTTCCTGTCGTAAAATTCTTTTTGAATGTTTCCAGTGAGAAACAAAAGGAACGATTACTAGAACGAATGAAAAATCCGGATAAAAACTGGGAGTTTTCTTTCAGTGATGTTGAGGACAGAGAAAAATGGGGAGAATTTCAAAAAGCGTACGAAAGAATTTTGAATCATACCTCTACAGAGCATGCTCCATGGTATGTATTGCCGGCAGATGATGCTTGGTACACTCGTTATGCAGCAGCAGAAATCATGATTCATGTATTAAAAGAGTTGAACCCTGAATTACCGGTAATGACTGATGAAGAAAAAGAAAAACTGGATGAAGAGATCGAGAAACTGGAAAAAGAATAGGATTATTTTATTAAGGTATTTGACAAATAAATAGCAATAAAAAAGAGAAATCTAGGATGAGGTAAAACTCGTGCCTAGATTTTTTTTGTGAAAAATCACGATAGATTAAAAAAAGATTAGACTGCATTAAGCTGTCGGCTCAACGAATCGCTTCTAGTAAAGCTTTTTCAGTGGAAAGTTCTTTTAAAAAAATGTCTTGACCTCGGATTCTAATTAAATTATAATCATCCTATTATTATATAAGAGAATTTTAATCTTTCTTTAATTTTAATATAAAAGGGTATAAGAGGGGGAAACTTAATGATAAAGAATAAACGTTTAAGTTTATTAGTGACCGGATTTGCTTCAATGATGGTTCTTGCAGCTTGTGGAGGAGCGAATTCAGATGGAGCTGCGGAAGACGTAGCTGCTGACGAGACTGCTGGAGGAGTCTTAAATGTTCAAGTAGATGTTGAAGTCGCAACAATGGATCCTCAAATGGCAACTGATGGGACGTCATTTGAAGTCATCGCGAACACGATCGAAGGACTTTATACATTAGACGAAAGTGGAGTAGCGGTACCATCGTTGGCAGAGAAAACAGATGTCAGTGAAGACGGATTGACTTACACATTTACTTTGAAAGATGCGACTTGGTCAAATGGTACACCTGTTACAGCGGATGATTTCGTATACGCTTGGCAACGTTTGGCTGATCCAGATACTGCTAGTGAGTATTATTACATCATGGGAATCGCTGGTGTAGTGAATGCAGATGAAATCTCTGCCGGAGAAAAAGATCCTGAAGAATTAGGAGTAACAGCAATTGATGAAAAAACATTAGAAGTAAAATTAAACCACCCCGTTCCATTCTTCGAAAGTTTAATGGCCTTCCCTTCATTCTTCCCAATGAATCAAGCATTCTTTGAAGAAGCAGGAGAAAATTACGGAACATCAGCTGATACCTTGATCGCTAATGGTGCGTTTGAAATCACATCTTACGAGCCGGCAGCAACAACTATCGAGTTGGAAAAAAATCCAGATTACTTTGATGCAGAAAACGTAAGTTTGGATGGTATCAAATATCAAGTCATCAAAGATACGCAACAAGCAATGTTGTCTTATCAAAATGGAGATTTAGACGTTGTAACATTAGCTGGAGAGCAAGTTGATTTGTTTAAAGATGATCCTGAATTCCAAACGATCCAAGCTGGATATTTATGGTACATCTCTCCAAATACAAAAGTACCTGGTCTAGAAAATGCTAACTTGAGAAAAGCATTAGGACAAGCTTTTGATAAAGAGTATATCGCAGAAACAGTTTTAAAAGACGGTTCTAATGCTGCTGATTACATGATTCCAGAAGGCCTAGCAGTGGATCCTGAAGGAGTAGATTTCCGTGAAACAACAGGAACTTACTTGGAATTCGATCCGGCTGCAGCTCAAGAAGCTTTAGAGTTAGCTAAAGAAGAACTAGGAAAAGACAGCTTCACATTTACAATGATTATTGAAGATACTGAAAGCTCAATCAACGTAGCTCAAGTATTGAAATCACAAATTGAAGAAAACTTAGACGGTGTAACGGTCGAGATTGAACAAATGCCTAAGAAAACAAGACTTGATCGTATGAACGTTGGAGACTACGAATTAGCATTAACTCGTTGGGGTCCAGACTACGCTGACCCAATGACATACGCAGATATGTTCTTAACAGATTCTGGAAACAACAAAGGATTCTGGTCAAATGCCAAATACGATGAATTAGTTAATTCTTCTCTAGATGGCGAGTTGTCACTTGATCCAGAAGCGCGTTGGACAGCCTTGCAAGAAGCTGAAAGCATTATTCTTGAAGATGCTGGTATTCTTCCAGTTTACCAAAAAGGAAATGCGGTTATGGTTAAGAGCAATGTTACAGGTGTTGATTTCCATACAGTTGGAGTATCACGTATCGTAAAAAATGCTGTAAAAGAATAATCATTTCTGAATCTTGATGAAAAAGGCGTACAAAAGAATAACAATCGGTTGTTGCAACTGTTTTGGATTATTCAACGTACGCCTTTTTTAGTTCTAATAGAAAGTGAATGAGAACTTCTAGGTTAGTAGAAAGGGAAATCACCATGAAAAAATATATTGCACGAAGAGTCTTAATATCTTTTTTGACTTTATTAGTTATCATTCTGATTTTGTTTATTTTGATGCAGTTGCTTCCTGGCTCACCGTTTAATGATGAACGTTTAACTGTAGAACAGCAGACTATGATCATGAACAAGTACGGATTGAACGATCCATTGCCAGTCCAGTTTTTCCGCTATCTGCAAAACATGTTAGTGGGAGATTTTGGAAAATCTTATACCATTTCTAAAGATACTGATGTAGCGATTTTGCTGCAAAACAGATTGCCGATTTCATTAGCATTGGGTGGAATTTCTATTGTGTTAGGGGCTGCTATCGGATTGTTTCTTGGAGTATTTTCAGCGTTAAAACACAATACCGTATGGGATTCAGTATCGACTTTTATCACTGTCCTAGGGGTGTCGATTCCTTCTTATGTATTTGCGTTGGGATTGTCTTATTATTTCGGGTTCCAATTGAAACTGTTCCCTATGCTGTTTAGTCCGGCTGATGGGACGAATGCCTATTTATTGCCGGCGGTTGCGTTAAGTATGACTGTTATGGCTACAGTAGGACGGTTTACACGGACAGAAATGTTGGATGTTTTGAATTCCGATTACATCCAATTAGTAGAAAGTAAAGGTGTTTCAGGTCCGCGATTAGTCATAACTCATGCGATGCGGAATGCATCGATTTCGATTTTAACGGTTCTGGGGCCTTTAGTCGTTAGTTTAATGACGGGGAGTCTAGTCGTTGAAAAAATATTTTCGATTCCAGGTATCGGACAATTAATGGTACAAGCAATCCAATCAAACGACTATAACATTATAATCTCACTTGCATTTGTGTATAGTGCTCTCTATATCGGAGTAATGTTGGTAGTGGATATCTTGTATGGTGTCTTAGATCCTCGAATACGTTTAGCAAAGGGTGGTTCAAATGGATAAACCAATCGAATTCTTACCAAATGATTTTGAATTTGTAAAAGATGCTGATGGCGCAATGATCGATGAAGTCTATTCAGGCGAATCATTCTGGAAAAATATTCTTCGTCGAATTGTGAAAAACAAAGGAGCCGTTGTCGGTTTTTTCAGTATTATGATCATTTTGATCTTAGCTTTGATCGGTCCAGAAATCTCAGGATACACTTACGATCAGCAGATCTCAGGCCATGAAAGTATGGCTCCAAGGATTCCGGGTCTTGAAAAACTTGGGATTTTTGATGGGACAGAAACATTGAAAACATCGACCGGCGAAATGGAAGTTAATAAATACGAGCAAATATCAGGCGGAGAAGATGTTTACCATTGGTTTGGTACGGATGTTCTAGGAAGAGATCTCTTTACTCGTACTTGGGAAGGCACTCGTATTTCCTTATACATTGCTTTAGTAGCGGTTGTAGTGGATGTATTGATCGGAATGAGTTATGGGATGATCTCTGGTTTTTACGGCGGTAAAGTGGATATGATCATGCAGCGGGTAATGGAGATTTTAAACGGAATTCCTAGTTTGGTAGTCGTTACGCTGTTGATCATTGTCTTGAAGCCAGGTTTGTTGAGCATCACGATCGCAATCGCGTTGACAGGATGGATCGGAATGAGCCGAATCGCTCGAGCTTCGATGTTGAAGTTGAAACAAAGTGAATATGTACTGGCTGCTCGTACAATGGGAGCAAAAGATTTCCCAATCATGTATAAAGAAATCTTGCCGAATATTTTCTCTCAATTATTGATCATGTCAATGTTCTCTATTCCAAGTGCGATTTTTACAGAAGCCTTTTTAGCATTTGTAGGTATCGGGATCCCGGTTCCTATGGCGTCATTAGGTTCATTGATTTCAGAAAACTTTAAATCATTAACGACTCATTTTTATATGATCGTGCCGCCAGTAATTGTCTTAGCTGTTTTGATGTTGAGTTTCAACATGTTGGCTGATGGACTACGTGACGCATTGGATCCAACATTGAAAGAGGTGTAAAGCATGACAAAAGAAAAAGTACTTTCTATTCGTGATCTATCAATCGCGTTTAAAACGTCCTCTGGACTAGTCAATGCTGTTCGAGGAGTAAATTTAGATTTGTATAAAGGAGAAACGCTGGCAATCGTAGGGGAATCTGGAAGCGGGAAATCTGTTACGGTCAAAGCGATCATGGGAATTTTAAGCAATAATGGAAAAATCAAAAGTGGAACAATAGAGTATACCTATGAAGAAAATGGGGAAAAAGTCACTAAAAATCTTTTGGATTTTTCCAAAAAAGAGATGCGGAAAAATATCAATGGAAAACACATTGCGATGGTTTTCCAAGATCCGATGACTTCTTTAGACCCGACGATGAATATTGGGAACCAGATCATGGAAGGCATGCGCATTCATTACAAGACACCCAAAAAAGAAGCGTATGCTAAAGCAGTAGAATTATTGGAATTAGTAGGGATAACAGATGCGGAATCCAGAATGAGCAACTACCCTCATCAGCTTTCAGGCGGGATGCGACAAAGGATCGTCATCGCTATTGCATTGGCGAGTGATCCGGATGTATTGATCTGTGATGAACCTACAACGGCATTAGATGTAACGATCCAAGCTAAAATATTGGAACTGATCCAATCGATTCAACGAAAAACAGGTATTTCAGTTATTTATATCACTCATGATTTGGGAGTAGTGGCTAAAGTAGCGAATGATGTGAATGTGATGTATGCTGGTCGAATTATTGAAACTGGAACAGTCAACGAAGTATTCTATGAACCGAGACATCCTTATACTTGGGGATTGTTATTGGCTATGCCGGATTTGGAAACAAAAGCAGACAAGTTGGAGTCTATTCCAGGAAATCCTCCAAACATGGAACATGAGGTCGTAGGAGACCCGTTTGCACCTCGTAATCCATATGCATTGAATATTGACTTACGCTTAGAGCCGCCGATGTTCAAAATCAGTGAGACTCATTATGCAGCTACTTGGTTGTTGGCAGAAGATGCACCAGATTGTCCTCTTCCAAAAGAACTCCAAGAACGCATCGAGCGAATGAAGAGAGAGGATGAACGCTATGTCGGAACCGACGAAACCTATACTTTCAGTGAAGAACTTAAAGCAGCACTTTAAAGTCAATCGTAAATTTACTGTGAAAGCAGTAGATGGAGTATCTTTTGACATCTATCCAGGAGAAACATATGGACTGGTTGGAGAATCCGGAAGCGGGAAATCAACTATCGGACGATCAGTAATCCGTTTATACGATATAACGGATGGTGAAATGACGTTCAATGGACAAGATATTTCTGGAAAAATGACGAAAGAAACAAATGAGATGATGCGGACAAAGATGCAAATGATCTTTCAAGATCCGATGGCTAGTTTGAATCCTCGAAAAACCGTCATGGACATTATTGCTCAAGGATTGGATATTCATGGAAAAGCTGGTTCAAAAGAAGAAAGAGAACAGCAAGTCATCGAGATTTTAGAACGTGTAGGATTGTCGCGTGAGTTCGCAAACCGTTATCCAAATCAATTTTCTGGTGGACAACGTCAACGTATCGGAATTGCTCGAGCGCTAATCATGAACCCTGACTTGATTATTGCAGATGAGGCCATTAGTGCTTTGGATGTTTCGATCCAAGCTCAAATCGTTAATTTAATGAAAGACATCCAAAAAGAAACGAATGTAGCTTACTTGTTCATTGCCCATGATTTATCAATGGTTCGTTACATTTCAGATCGTATCGGTGTCTTGCATTTAGGACATTTGTTGGAGACAGGCACTACTGAAGAAATTTTTACCAATCCATTACATCCTTATACAAAATCACTGATTTCTGCTATACCTCATCCTAATCCCATTTTAGAGAAGAAGCGAACTTCTTTAACGTACGATTATGCGGCGAGCGGATTGAATTACAGTGAAGGAACTTTGCACACTGTGGAAGGAACACATAAAGTTCTGGGAACAGACTTAGAAGTCGAGAGATGGCTTCAAAAAGACAATCAATCCGAAGTTATTGGTGTAAGCTAAAAAAGCACTCTGTCACTAAAGACAGGGTGCTTTTCGCTATGAGTAAAAATCATTTCGAAATAAGAATCTCAATTGTAGACAAAATTTAAACAACTTCTCATTTTTCAGTATCGAAAAACCGAAAATCAGATGCAGTGTGTCAAAATTGATGATACACTAGGAGCAACATAAGGAATATAAGGGTTTTTGTGTGTTTCTGAGGAGGAATAACATGAAAAGAAAAGATAAAGTATTAGCTTACGTATTTGAAAAAACCAGTACTCTCAAAGATAAAGATATTGAAATTGGCGGCGGAGTCACAGCTTCTGAAGTGGCCGAATCACTAGAGATCCTTAGAAGCAACGCATCAAAAGATTTAAATCTGCTGACTAGGGAAGGTCATTTGGAGAAAACAGAGTCCAGACCGGTTCGGTACTACGACGCCAAAATCGATCACTATAGACCGTTGGAGAAAAAAGTAAAGAGTTTCAAGGATTTCTCTATTGAACCCTCAGCTCCAGTTGCAGTGACTAGTTTATCCGCTCCCACAACAGACTTGTTTCACCGCATGATAGGGGCGAACGGCAGCTTGACGAGTCAAATCAGTCAAGCAAAAGCAGCAATTTTTTACCCCCCTAAAGGATTGAATACACTAATCATTGGGCCAACCGGATCAGGGAAAACGTACTTTGCAAATGCTATGTACCAATATGCTCAAGACAACAAATTGATTGCGAAAAACAAAACGATGGTTGTATTGAACTGTGCGGATTATGCGCATAACCCTCAGTTGTTGATGTCCCACTTATTTGGACATGTTAAAGGAGCTTATACGGGTGCTGTCAGCAGCAGTGAAGGATTGCTGGAGAAAGCAGATCACAATATGCTGTTCTTAGACGAGATCCACCGTTTGCCTCCTGAAGGGCAAGAGATGCTGTTTTATTTCATGGATACCGGAACGTTTTCACCTATGGGAGATACCGGAGAAAAGAAAAAAGCAGACGTCCGTATCGTGTGTGCAACAACTGAAGATCCTAATTCGGCTTTGTTAGCTACTTTCAATAGACGGATTCCGATCGTTATCACGTTGCCGTCATTTCAAAATCGACCGGCTATTGAGCAGATTAATTTGCTGAAATACTTGATGAGTATTGAAGCAAAAAGAATTCAAAAGAGTATCCAGATCGAAGATAAAGTTATGCAGGCTATTTTAGGAAGTGTAACATATGGAAACGTTGGACAGTTGAAATCTGTTATCCAAATGGTTTGTGCTCGCGGTTTCTTAGAAAGTGTTAACAATAAATCTGAGATTACTTTGAAGTATGAAACACTGTCCAGTATTTTGGCAGATGGGTATGAGTCAATGTCTTTAAATCAGAAATTGAGACATGAAATCGTTCATTTCGTTGAACCGTGGACAACAATCACGCCCATAGATGACATCATGGTTTTTGAATCCGATACGTATGAGTTGCCGTACAATTTGTATGAGATCATTGGAGACAAGGTAGCAATGCTGAAAGAAACTGACGTCTCTAATCAAGAGATCAATCGCTTTATTACAACCGATATCGATCTGCATTTGAAATCATTTTATAAAAATACGATTTTTTCTACTAAAGAAGACGGATTGAAAGATATCGTAGACGTGAAAATCATTGAGTTGACGAAACGAATCCAAGAAACAGTGGAAGGTATTCTCCAATTTAAATTTTCTAGAAAATTCTTGTATGCGATGAGCTTGCACATCAGTTCTTTCGTCAAACGCATTCAAGAAGGTATCTTTGTCAACAATGACAATATCCACTTGAAAGAGTTTGTCTTGAATCATCCAGAAGAAAACCAAGCGGCTAAAGCGGTCAAAAAAGAGATTGAACAAAATTACCAAATAGTCGTTCCGACGGTGGAAGTGAATTATTTAACGATGCTGCTGGTTTCGTTGCGTACAGAAGAACAGCAAGGACAAGTTGGGATCGTTGTAGCTGCTCATGGCGCTTCAACCGCCTCTTCTATGAAAGAAGTCGTAGCCACACTCTTAAATTCCAGCAACTTGTACGCAGTTGATATGCCTCTGGAGATGAAGCCAAGCGAAGCGTTTGTTAAAGTGAAATCAGCGATTGAAGAAGCGGACAATGGAGCAGGTGTATTGTATTTGACGGACATGGGCTCTTTAGTGACTTTTGGGCAAAAGATCATGAATGAGACGGGAATTCGTATCGAGACTCAAGATATGATCACGACTCCGCTGTTGTTAGAGGCTGCTCGAAAGACCCAGTTCTCCAATCAAGATTTGATGTCAATGTCGCAAGAATTGAAACGATTCAAAGGTTATACCACTCAAAAAAATGCTTTTGAAAGTGCGGCTGAACAAGATCAGCAGCAACTTCAGAAAGAAGATAAAGAGCAGATCATTGTGACGATATGTGCAACTGGAGAAGGAACAGCATTCCAGCTGCAACGGGTAATAGAAGATATCTTAGCTGATTATCTAGAAAGTGATATCAGCATTATCCCCATCTCTATTTTGAATTATCAAGAGAAATTAAAAGAATTGCAGCAAGAATATGCTATTGTCGCTACATGCGGCTCTATTGACCCGCATATCAGTGCTCCATTTATTCCAATAGATGCTTTATTGGGCGGAAGCGGAAAACAACGACTGCACAATATTATCGAAGGGTTAGAGTCAGACTCTCAAAAAAAATTATTTCCACGTTTGTCTAAAGAAATGTGTGTGGAACATATGAATCAGTATGTGACTTACATCAATCCCGTTAAAATCATCACTCCTATTTGGGACTTTTGTTATGAAATGGAAAAGAAATTGGATCGAACGTTCAACAATGGTTTTAATTTGGGGATGATGCTTCATTTATGTGGAATGATTGAGAGAATGGTCATCAAAGAAGAAATCAGTTCAGGTAAAGATGTAGACGAAGTAGATCCTGAATTAGCTGCTTTTGTAGAAGAAACGATTTCTCCTGTTTTGCATGACCTCAACTTAGAGACCTCTTCTAACGAATTGAAATTCATTGGAGCGATGTATCAAAACAAATTGCAAGAAGCTTCTTCTTAAAAAAATGAACTTTGGATTATCAGGGGAAAGGTGCTTTCCTCTGATGAGTTCTAAAGGTCAGCAGAGAGGACCAATGGAAATGAGTATGGATATTCGTTTAGTTCGTATAGATGATCGGTTGATTCATGGACAAGTCTCTACAGTGTGGACCAAAATCACCAGAGTGAATCGTATATTAGTAGTAAGCGACAGCGTAGCAAAAAATGATATGCACAAGACATTATTAAAACAAGCGGCACCTCCAGGAGTGATCGTCAGTGTAATTACTGTAAGAAAAATGGTAGCGATTGCAAACGATTCAAAGTTTGACAGTTTTAAAGCGATGCTGCTGTTCACAAATCCGCATGATGTAGTAACAGTTGTTAAGAATGGTGCAAGAATCAAATCCATTAACATAGGCGGCATGAGCTATTCAGAAGGAAAAAAAATGATCACCAATGCGGTAGCCGTAAATAAAGAAGACGTTAGGGCTTTTCAATATCTGCACCAGCAGGGAATTGAGTTGGAAATTCGAAAAGTATCTTCAGATAGTAAAGTGAACATGATGAATCTGCTAAAAAAAGAAGGTATGTTAGAATAGTCCGAAAGAAAACCAAGTGTAAAAATTTTCCTTCATCTTATGATATTTAAAATCATTTTTTTCTTGGTACTTATTGATGGGTATGCTACTTCTTACCGTTCTATCTTATATTTTCTTTTACAAAAAAGGGCTTTGAAACTATGTTCAGATTTTGTATAGGTATGATTATTGGTTCTCAAGATTAAGCCTCTTTTTCCAACATCCCGCTTTCTTTCATTTGCTGGAAAAAATCGTTATAGTAGAATAAAGCATTCTGAAAAATAGGATTTTACAGGTTAAAATTGAGAAAGTGTGGGATACGATAATGAAAATAAATAACAGTCAATTAACGATCAACATGCTGGCGTATGAAGCTCTTGTCAATGAAACAACGAGCCAAGCGGACTTTTTTGATGAAATCAAAACAGCCGGTATTACTAAAATAGAAGTACGAAGAGAATACATTCAAGACGCTGCCGATTTAGTCGCTATTCAACAAGCAGCTGCCGGCCTGGAGATTGAATTGTTTTACGCGGTCCCTGAGATTTTATTTGCGGACAAATTACTGCCGTTGGAAGATCTAGAAACATACTTCAATGAAGCTCATCTCTTAGGTGCCAAACAAATTAAATTTACAGCCGGTTATGCAGAGGTAACTCAAGAGGAAGCAGATGAGTTGAATCGTTTATTGAACAAATTCGGCATAGAGAATCTGACACTGGAAAATGGACAGGATCCTGCTTTCGCTAAAGCAGAGACGCTGTATGAGTTCATCCAAGAACTGAAAGCTAAAAAACTTCCGGTAAGCGTGACGTTCGATACGGGAAACTGCTTATATGTAGATGAAAATCCGTTGGAAAGTTTTCGCCTATTGACAGAAGAAATCCGTTATATCCATTTGAAAGATGTTTCCAAAGAAACGTTATCTCCAACATTGAATGGCGAAGGAGATGTGCCGGTAAAAGAAATTTTGGCACAAGTTCCGGTAACGGTCAATGTGGCTATCGAATATCCGCTCGGTACTCATCCTACAGCGACCTTAGCAAAAGAAATCGCTAAAATCAGCTAAACAAAAAAGCCTTTATCCACAAACGTTGTGGATAAAGGCTTTTTTAAGCTTCTTTTTTAGAGGCAATATATTGTTTCACTAAGCGATCGTACTCACGCATAATAGTTGAAACCACCGGATTTTTTGTCGACTCTAATGTGATGGAATCGATGGAAGCTATAGGCAATACATCGTTACCTGTTCCTGAAATAAAAGCTCCGTCGATGGTATTTAATTCAGTCACAGGAATATTTTGTTCAATGATATCAATTTGCTGCTGTTGGCAAATGGCCACAACTTTAGAACGGACAATACCTAAAAGAACCGTTTTGGCTGGAGAAGTATAGAGCTTATCACCTTTTACAATAAACAAATTTGAACGGCTGCCTTCTGTGACGTTATCTTCTTGGTCGACCAACAGCACTTCATAGGAACCTGTTTTTTCTCGTTCCGCTAGTACAATTTTTTGATACTCTTCACGCTGGATCTTGATATTGGGATCTTCTCTTTCCAACTTCAACAAAGTTGTTTTCATTCCAGTTTGATAATAGCTCGCTGGCGGATAAGGGCTTTTAGTGAAGAAAGCCAGTAAACCTATGTCTTTATTCCATATCAATTTGATATTTTGATCAGAGACACCATTTTTAGCAACAAGTTGGTATAAACGATTGATTAAAATATCATCTGAATCTGTTAAAGGAATGCCGACAGATAAAGCAGATGCTCTGAATCGGCGCAAATGATCTTCTAAAAATAAAGGGATGCCTTCTCTAACACGAATCACTTCATACACATTTTTTCCTGTTAACTGTTCAAACGGCTGCAGGTTGTCTGTGGATTGTTCTTGATCATTATGATAGTAAAACTTTTGTTCAACGTATTCCATATTCTTCATCCTCTTTTATTTGATAATGGTGATTAATTTAATCAGGAGAGTACTGATGATCTATTCTAGATAAGTGTATCACTTTTCCCAAATGAAGACAGCAGTGATTTTAAGAGATGGAGAGATACAGCTCGTTTTATAGTGTATAGTATGGTACTTTATACAAAATACATACTGAGAGAAGGTTATTGTAATGACAAAAAATGAGCGAAAATGGCATAAGATTTATACAGCATTAATGGTTTTTATTTATCTCATTTACATCCCCGTATCAGTAATAGAATGGTTATCCACAGATAGCGGCTTTCCAATCGTAGCTTTAGTGGTAGGGATCGCCTTGCCATTTATGAGAAAAAATCATATGGCACAACTAAAAGAGGAACAAAAATAGATAAGGTTCGTAAACGTAAGTGAAGTCTTAACTTTTTACTCCTAGAAAAAAAGATGATAAACTACTTTTAAAGCTTAAACTATCACTTTTACAAAAAAGGAGAGATTTTATGCGCGCAGTAACATGGCAAGGAAACGAAAAAATGGAAGTGAAGACAGTTCCGGATCCAACGATCGAAGAACCAACAGATATGGTCATTCGTATTACAGCTACAGCTATTTGCGGTTCTGATTTGCATCTATACCATAACGGGAAACCGGTCATGGAAGAAGATTATGTAGTAGGGCATGAGCCTATGGGAATTGTTGAAGAAGTTGGTTCTGCAGTGACTAAAGTGAAAAAAGGTGACCGAGTCGTTATTCCATTTAATATTGGTTGTGGAGAGTGCCATTTCTGTGCTCATCATATGGAAAGTCAATGTGATAATTCCAACCCTAATCCAATGTTTGATCAAGGCGGATTGTTCGGTTTTGGTAAAATGCAAGGAAATTATCCTGGAGGACAAGCTGAATACTTACGTGTCCCATTTGCGGATTTCACATCTTTTGTGGTCCCAGAAAGCAATCTGCCAGATGAAAAAGTTCTCTTTTTATCTGATATTTTACCTACAGCTTATTGGAGTGTAGAACACAGTGGGATGAAAGCTGGAGATACAGTAATCGTTTTAGGTTCAGGACCCGTTGGTTTGTTCGTTCAACAATTTGCGAAGATGAAAGGGGCAGCACGAGTGATTGCTGTGGATAACGTCGACCATCGATTGCAGCATGCAAAAAAAATGAATGGAGTGGAAACCGTCAACTTCTCAAATGTTTCTGAAGTGGGCGACCAACTGTATGAAATGACAAAAGGCGGCGCTGAAATTGTTATTGATTGCGTAGGGATGGATGGCGTCAAACCGTTAAAAGAAAAAGCGAAAGATTTTGTTTCTCTACAAAGCGGATCTTATTCACCAATACAAACAGCTAGTGAAGCGGTGAAGAAATTTGGAACGATTATGGTGACTGGAGTTTATATGACACCAGCTGCCAACTTCCCGTTCCACAATATCTTCACTCGAAATGTGAATATCAAATCGGGACAAGCTCCTGTTATCCATTTGATGCCAAAAATTTACGACATGATTGAAAAAGACATGTTCGATCCAACAAGTATTATCACGCATACGATGCCGTTGGAACGTGCAGCTGAAGCTTATGATATATTCGATAAAAAAGCTGACGACAACATCAAAGTAGTATTGAAACCAGGTATGTCTTAAAAATAAACAGTCTCTTTGAAAGTAATTTTTCAAAGAGACTGTTTTTCGTTGTAAACTCATAAAAGAAAGGACTTTTACATGATTCAACAAGTTGGGAAAATCATGTTGTAGGTAGAGGACCAAAAAAAGCTAAAGAGTTCTGGGTGGAAAAAGTGGGGTTCAGTGTTGTGGAAGATCAAACACAGGAAAACATTCGCTGGATAGAAATAACTCCGACCCAAGAGGCGCAGACGCACTTCGTTCTTCATGACAAAAATGTTATAGCTGAACTTGAATCTGAACTGACTTTAGCGACGCCTTCTTTGTTGCTCTTCACTCCAGACATAGAAAAATTGTACACGGAGTTCAAGCAAAAAGGAATAACGGTCGGCGAATTGGTCAGCACACCTACAGGTAGAGGGTTTAATTTTTCAGACCCTGAAGAGCAGTATTTTTCGGTGGTAGAAGAAAAAAGGTAAAGAGAGGATTGCTGATTTGCGTATTCTTTCTAGAATAGATTCAGTAAAAAGGTCACGCAAAAAAATTGCGTGACCTTCTTCACGTTTAACTCTAAAAAAGGAACGCAAATAATTTTTACGTTCCCTTATCCCCTATTTTCCTCTTAAACAGTCACGCAAACACTCAAAGGTGACTTCCCACTCGTCAAATTCGGGCTACGCCTGTTTCCACAGCTGTTTTTTTCACCGCTTCGCAGACAGCAGCAGCCACTCTTTTGTCGAGGGCATCCGGGATGATGTAATCTGGTGCCAATTCTTCCGCACCAATCAAATCAGCGATAGCATGAGAAGCGGCCATTTTCATTTCGTCATTGATATCACGGGCTCTTACGGATAAAGCTCCTTTGAAGACACCCGGAAAAGCTAAGACATTGTTAACTTGGTTGGGGAAATCGCTGCGTCCAGTACCTATTACAGCGACTCCTGCTGCTTTTGCGTCATCTGGCATGATCTCGGGTGTCGGATTGGCCATGGCAAAAACAATGGAGTCTGAAGCCATTTTACTTACCATTTCAGAGGTCAAAATATTAGGTGCAGATACTCCGATGAAAACGTCAGCGTTCATCAGAGCTGTGGATAAATCACCAGTTTGATTTTCTATATTAGTCGCAGTCAACATTTTTTTCTGTTCACTATTTAGTTCAGGATAAGCAGAAGACAAGATTCCTTTTTTATCTGCTAAAATCAAGTTTTGAACGCCAAAACTCAACAAGTGTTTTGCGATGGCTATACCGGCAGAACCAGCCCCGTTCACTACGACTTTAATATCTGAAAAAGATTTGTGTACTAATTTTAAAGCGTTGATTAAACCGGCAGCGACGACGATGGCTGTACCATGCTGGTCATCATGGAAAACAGGAATATCTAAAGACGCTTTAAGTCTCCGTTCGATGTCAAAACATTCCGGAGCTGCAATGTCTTCTAAGTTGATCCCGCCAAAACTATTGGCTAGTTGTTCAATCGTTTGTACAACTGTCTCTACATCTAAAGCTTCAATACAAATAGGAAAAGCATCCACATCAGCAAATTCTTTAAACAGCACACATTTGCCCTCCATGACAGGCATCGAAGCACTGGGGCCAATATTTCCCAACCCTAAGACTGCTGTCCCATTGGTAATGACGCCGACCAAATTGTTTCTCCTAGTGAGCTGATAAGCTTTTTCGGGATCACCTGCTATAGCTAAACAAGCTTCTGCAACTCCAGGAGTATAAGCTAAAGCTAAATCTTCGCGACTCGTGATTTTTGCTCTGCTGATGACTTCGATTTTTCCATTCCATTCAAAATGCTTATCTAAGGCTTTTTTTCTTACATCCATCAGTGTCACCTCAATCTTCAAATGGGAAACGGAAGTCGACCAATCCAGCATCGTCACGGATAGCGATTAATTCTTTTTGTACCGATTCATTTACAGGCAAGCCGGTTTTTTCTCGTTCTTGCCAAATCAAATATTCTTTTTCTCCAGCAGTGTAAATACGTTCAGCTCCAGGCGCTTTTTGTGAAGAACGCAACTCGCGCATGATGTCTCCAGCTGTTTTCTTGAAACTGTCTAGACCCATAAATGCTTCCGTATCGATAGCGATAAAGAAGTGACCTAAATGGAATTTTGTTTTTTCACCGTTTTCTCCAATTCCTGTTAACATGCTTAAAAAACTCCCTTGTTGTAAAGCAGCTGATAAAACTTCTACGATCGTTGCATAGCCGTAACCTTTGTAGCCAGATAATTCTTCACCGATACCTCCTAAAGGGGCCAACGCGGCTTCACCGGTTTGAAGATCATGAAGAATTTGATTGGAATCTGTCAGAGCAGAACCATCGCGTCCGATAACTGTTCCGGCAGGAGTGTCTTTTCCTTCGCGGGCATACAATTCAATTTTCCCTCTTTGGATGATAGAAGTCGCACAATCTAATGAAAAATGGAAAGGTTCGTCAGTAGGAAAACTGACTGTCAAAGGATTAGTTCCTAATTTGTTTTCTACTCCAAAAGTAGGTGCAATCGATGGACGGGCATTTGTCCCTGACATACCAATACAACCAGCATCAGCAGCCATATCTGTGTGATATCCGGCAATTCCATAGTGAGTAGAATTGCGGACAGCCACCATGCCCATACCGTATTTTTTTGCTTTTTCGATAGCCACTTTCATTGAATGATGGGCAATCACTTGTCCCATTCCATCATGACCATCTACTACAGCAGTAGTAGGGGTTTCGCGAATGATTTCGAAGTCGGTAACAGGATTTTGCACGCCATCTTTGATGCGGTCTATATAAATCGGCTTGAAACGATTTACACCGTGACTCTCGATTCCTTTTTTATCCGATTGCAATAAGACATCCGCACAAATTTTGACATCATCTTCAGGTACCCCATAAGCAGAAAAAGCCTTTTCGACAAAATCAGTCAAAAAGTCCCATTCTAAATAATTTGACATGACAATTCCTCCTTTTTGAATTTGTGAATCAGTGATCAAATAACAATAAATAGAAAACGCTTACATAACTACGATTATAGTTTAACATAAGTCAAAATCTCCCTCAATCAAAACTTAAAAGAAATAAAGAATTGTTTTACAAAGAATAAAATTCCGACACTTTAAAAACACGAATGATTTTTAATTGGTAAATTAAAATATTTCGTAATTAAGCTTTACTTTTTGGTTATATCCTAATATAATGATTTTACAACTTTAATAAACGAACTATTTAATGATTAAGAGGTAAAGCGTTCGTTATAAAACAGGAGGGTTAATGTGGAAGAGAAAATGCAGCATCCAGTAGTTGGTAGTAGAAGAGTGGATCACTTGAAAGAACAAGATGATAGTCTAACGTTGAATTACGGAATTGAAGACACACCCGATTTTGTCACCACCGTTGTTTTAGGGTTTCAAAATGTACTAACGGCTTTTGGAGGACTCGTAGCGGTCCCTTTGGTTATTGCAGGTATCGCCGGTTTTGGCGTTACAGATACAGCTTACATGATCAGTGCTGCATTATTGGTTTCTGGAATCGTCTCGATCATCCAATCAAAAGGATTTGGACCAAAAAAATTTAGAGTAGGGGCAGGTATCCCAACTATCATGGGAACTGATTTTGGTTTCGTAGGACCGGCAAATGCAGTCATCAATACGATGGGTGGAGGTATTGCAGGATACCTAGGCGGAACGATGATGGGGGCGTTAATTGAAATCGGGCTCAGCTTTTTTGTCAAACCGCTAATGAAATTTTTCCCTCCTGTAGTTACTGGATCAGTTATTGCGCTGATGGGAATGACTTTGATGCCAGTTGCTTTTGAATGGGTCGGAGGCGGAGTTGGAGCTGCCAACTTTGGAGATCCATTCAACTTGATTATCGCGAGTTTTGTTTTCTTGATCGTTCTTGGAATCAACCATTATGGCAGCAAGAGAATTGCTCCAGCTGCTGTGTTGTTAGGGATCGTCATTGGTTATCTTGTCTGTATTCCTCTAGGTATGGTCGATTTTTCTCAAGTGGCTCAAGCGCAATGGTTCGCTTTTCCACAACTGTTCAAGTTTGGAATCAACTTTGATTTGAAATTTGCGATTCCATTTGTAGCAGGATACTTAGTGACCATTATTGAAACGGTGGGAGTTATGCAAACCATCGGCGAAGTCACACAAACGAAATTATCTGATGAAGATATAGCCAATGGTGTGCGGGCAGACGGTGTCGGTTCTTTCATTGGACCAGCTTTAGGATCTGGTCCAGTAGCAACGTTCAGTCAAAATGCTGGTTTGATTCCGTTGACTCGAAACGCTTCACGTTCAGTAGCTATAGCTGCGGGAGTCATTTTGATGTTAATGAGTTTTTTCCCTAAGTTTGCTACTTTGGTATCAATTATGCCCATGCCGGTTCTAGGTGGAGCTGGGATCTTGATGTTCGGCACAGTTGCTGGTGCCGGAATCAAATCCCTTTCACGTGTTAAAATGAATAACCGCAACTTACTGATCGTCTCTTCTGCAATTGGAGTCGGCTTAGGTGTAGCTTTTAGACCAGAAGTAGTAGCGGGTCTACCGGGAATTCTAGGCGGATTGTTTTCTTCAGGAATTTCAGCTGGTACGATCGTAGCTTTAGTCTTAAACATTTTGTTGAAAGAAGAAAAATAACTAATTCTTTTAAGGTCTGACTTTTATGCAAATAAAAGTTGGGCTTTTTTATGCTTTTCGGTAACTATTTGGTTGTGTAAGGTGAAGAGTCGCTTATATCGGCCATGAGCGAGTAAAAAAGATGCCTTATGGCACAAAAAAAATTCCAAACGGCCATGAGAGTGGAAAAAATATTCCTCATGGCTGATATGAACGATTTACAAGCCATGAGCATAGACAAATTAAGATTTATGGCGCAAAATGCCAATCCAGCCATCCTAAACTAGTAATCAGTCTGTAACCTGCTGGAGGAGATAATTTGGTATACTAAAGTATCTAGTAAAACACCTTTGTTCATAAGAAAGGAAGTAAAGATGACCAAATTTTTTGGATTTATATTGACCATTTTAGTCTCTGTTGTGTTTGGTTTTTGGCTGGCTGCAACGAATATTTTAGATGGGACTCGCGCAGGAGATGTATTGTATGAAATAGTCGATATAATACCTATGCCAAATGAAAGTTCAACAGCTTTGCAAATTGATATCCCTAAAGAAGAAACCAGCGCATCAACGGTGCAATCATCTGAAGAAGGTACTCCCGAAAATACTGCAACAAATCAAAATGGAATAGATTATCAGGTTATCGAAAATCATATTTTTGAATTGCTTAATGAGCTGAGAGCTGAAGTAGGTGTCTCAACACTCACAAAAAATGATCAGTTAAAAGTGGCTGCAGATAAACGAGCTGTAGAAACGGAAGAATTGTTTGAACACACTCGTCCAGATGGAAGTGATCCTTTTACGGTTTTAGAAGAAGTAGAAACTCCCTATCGTTATCGATGGGCGGGAGAAAATTTAGCTATGGCAACTTATTATTTAGATGAAATCGGTATGGCAGAAGTTATTTTTGAAGGTTGGAAAAACAGTGAAGGTCACTACAAAAATATGATCAAGCCTGAATTTAAAGAAGTGGGTATCGGAATTCATTATGATGGAGAGATTCTATACGCAACTCAAATTTTTGGGACGCCGCTGTAAATTAAAATAAAAACATTCTCCGCATCAATGAAAATCATTGTTGATGCGGAGAATGTTTTTTTATGGTTGATTTTTTGTTTGTGTTCCATCTGTATACTCGTCCAAAATAATTCTGAATGAGGATTTAAATTGTTCACGGTCTTCTTTGGTAAAGGCTTTTGGTCCTTTAGTTCGCTGGCCGCTCTTGCGTGCCATAGCGCTTAAATAACGGGACTGCAATAATTGATCTATGTTATCTGCAGTGTATCTAAAGCCGGTATGGTGCAACACGATACAGCCCTTTGCTAAACATAATGAAGCTAGACCATAGTCTTGAGTGATCAAGACATCTCCTTTTTTTACCAGCTGCATAATACGATAATCGGCCGCTTCAGCTCCAGTATCTACATAAACCGTGTTCACATTCTGTGGATATTCCTTTGTGGAATAATGTGAAATGCTCGTCACTAAAGTAACCGGTAATCCTCGTTTCACGCCTTCTTCAATCACAGTATCTTTTACAGGACTTGCATCGGCATCAATAAAAATATGCACCTTCATCACCTAAACTTTCTCTTTTGTTCCTTCAATTGATTTTAGTATACAAGAAACCCGATGATTTACAAATTGCAAATTAGAAGATTAAATTTAATACAAAAAGTTTTACACAGCTATAGGTAATAATGTGACAAACTATTCACATTATTGCCTATTAATTTGTTAGTTTTTCTCCCGATATAATCAACAGTCAATATAATCTTTTTTACAAATTTTAAAGAGGAGGGAAATTTGTAAGGAATAGTAGTTGTTGTATCGTGTACATAATGAAAAGTGAGGGAAAAATTAATGGAAACAACAAATAAATTAACAGAGACACCTTTAGAAAAAGTAACATCGCGTTCGTTTAATTTCAAAGATAAATTTAATGCAAAGAGTATCAAAGGGAAAATGCTATCAAATTTTGGTGTAATTATATTATTAGTATTAATTAGTAACGGGATTAATTTGTTCAGTATTTCTCGTCAAAATGATGCTGTGACAAGTGTATTAGAAGAAGACATGGAATTACTGATTTTAGATGAAAGTTTAGCCAGTAACATGGCAGAGCGTATGAATTTATTACAAGCTTATGTCATCTCAGAAGATACAGATTATTTAAACACTTTTAATGACAGAATTGACGAAAGTATTGCTTTAGAGAACGAATTTTTAAGCAGCTCCAATTCAAGCGAAGCTCAAAACTTGGTGGACCAAAAAATTGAATGGGGAACGTTTACAGATGAAGTGATTGCAGCAATGGAAGAAGACGATACTGCTCTCGCCGGAATGACTATGCTTAATGAAGTTATTCCTAGAGGAGATGAATTGATTCAATCCTTTAATGAATTATCAACTAATCGGGAAGAAGAAATCCAAAAGACAGCTCAAGAAGTTAAAGAGGCTGGTGCAGGAATGGCGATGAATTTAATCATCGTTGCAGGACTTACGATTGTTCTTGGTATAGGTATTGCTCTATTTGTTTCTAACAGTATTTCTAAACCCATCAAACAATTGAAAGAACGCATGCAAATTATGGCTGCAGGTGATTTAAGTACTGAACCTTTAGAAGCAACATCACAAGATGAAATTGGAGAACTAATGACAGCGGCTAATGAAATGAGCTATAGAACAGCTGAAGTCTTGAAAGAAGCAAGTACGATCGCTCAAACGACTTCTCATTACAGTGAGGAATTGACGCAAGCTACTTTTGAAGTGAAAAGTGGAGCGGAACAAATCGCAACAACTATGCAAGAAATGGCATCTGGTTCAGAGACACAAGCAGGAAATGCTTCAGAATTGGCTGTAGTAATGGATTCATTTGTAAAAATCATTGAAGATGCTAATACAACAAGTACTACTGCAAAAAATCAATCGGCTAATATTCTAGAAATGTCTGCGGATGGACAAGATTTGATGAATACGTCAACACAACAAATGACTAAAATCGATAGTGTAGTCAGCCAAGCCGTTGAAAAAATGTTTGGTTTGAACACTCAAACAAACGAAATTTCTAAATTGGTAGAAGTTATCAAAGATGTAGCAGACCAAACGAACTTATTAGCTTTGAATGCAGCTATCGAAGCAGCACGTGCAGGTGAGCATGGTAAAGGATTTGCTGTAGTAGCAGATGAAGTCCGTAAATTAGCAGAACAAACTTCCAACTCTGTTAAAGATATTACCAATTTTGTTCAGACGATTCAAAATGAGTCATTCAACGTGATGGACTCATTAAGCAACGGATATAAAGAAGTAACAGAAGGTACAGCTCAAATCAAACAAACTGGAGCGATGTTGAGCTCCATCAATAATGAAATTTCTAATATCTCCACTGGGGTTAATAAAATTACGGCTAACTTAGAAGATATTCTAGCATACAGCAAAGAAATGGATGTTTCTATCGGCGATATTGCCTCTGTTTCAGAAGAATCTGCTGCAGGTGTAGAAGAAACTTCTGCTGCTTCACAAGAAATCTCTGGATCAATGGATGAAGTGTCAGCAAGTGCGGTACAAGTATCAGAATTAGCGGATAAACTAAACGATTTAGTGCAACATTTCAAACTTTCAGCAGAAGCATAATCGGCGGAAAGAAAATAACAGCTTAAAAGAAGATAAAAGATGAAGATGAGGTTTTACACTCATCTTCACATACATATTTGCTTTAGGTAAGGATTGAAGGAGAGTTTTTAGATGTAGAGAATTTACAGTTGAAGGAGACACAATGATGGCAGACAAGTTCAAAGATATAGTGAAAACGGTAATTGAGAAAGCAAAGGATATTCGATGGAAAAAGCGAGATGTCTCGAAAACGAATCGAAAAAAAAGTATTAAATACCCTATTATTCTGTTAATCGTACTATTAGTAGCAGCTCCTGTCGTAGTCGCATTAACATTATCTGCAGATAATTCAACGAAGCTATTAGCTGACCGTATTGAAACCAGCGAAAAAGATATGACCACTATCCTGGCAAATCAATTGCAAGATACAGCTAAATCTATGGAAAATAGTCTAGATTTGTTAGCGAAAGAAGAAGTTTTTTGGCAGATTACAGAAGATGATTCTGTACGTTCAGAGATTTGGAACAATCTGAACATCTTACAAACAACTAGCAACAATATCGGAACAGCTTTATACGCTCCAGTAGAAAAAGAAGTTATTGCTACTACAACTGGAGTATATGAAAATTATGATCCTACGAATAGAGAATGGTATACCGGCGCATTAGATGCCAAAGGGAAAGTATATTGGAGTACTCCTTATACAAATACAGTTGACTCTGAGCAAATCATCACAGCTTCAAAAGCCGTTTATCAAGGTGGAGAACTGGTAGGTGTTCTGGCTTTTGACTTGTTATTGAGTAACGTCAATAACATGGTCAATGATCTGAATATTGGAAATACTGGCTATTTCTTTATTGCTGATAAAAATGGAACAGTCTTTATGTCACAAAAAGCATCAGAAGTCGATTCATCAATTGTAAACGATCTTATGTTTACGACTGCTTACGAAGAAAACGGATTTGTGGACAATGAACGCAACGACAAAGTTGACGCTTATTATCAAAAAGTACCTGCTTTAGGCTTGACGATTTATACGATTGCTGAAAAAGCAGAAATGGCACCAGAACTAGCGATGAACAATAAAGTTATTCTGTTCATAGTAGTTGTTGGTACTCTGATAGCTGTTTTACTAGCCTTAATCGTTTCAGGATACCTTACTCGAATCACGTCATCATTTGTTCAGGCCTTTGATAAACTAAAAAATGGAGATTTATCTACTCGAATGACTTCAGATGATTTAGCCTTCAAGTTCGAGAGCAAATGGTTGAAAAAGAAAAGAACTATTCAATCAACGTCAGTAAGTGAAGACGGAAATGAATTTGGGCAGCTTGCACACCACTTTAATGAAATGGCACGTCGCTTCAATGAGACAGTAGGAAGAATGAAAGAAGAGAGCATCCAACTGGCAGACATGACAGAAACCATGACAGAGATCGCAAGACAAACGACTTCAGCAACAGAAGAAGTTTCTGAAACGATCATGGGAGTTGCAGAAGCAACAGGAACTCAAACTCAAGACACAACTCATACGGCTGAACAAATGGGCGAATTGGTAGATGTATTCAATCAAATAGAAGTGAGTTTAGGTCAAATGCAAACGAACACTGAAGTTACCGCTGAAGCTAATATGAACAGCAGTGAAAAATTGTTCTTTGTGTATGAGAATTGGCAAGCTACAGTAGAAATGTTGAAAACATTGCAAAAAAATATCAACGGCGTGAACATGGAAATTCAAAATGTGGATAAGATTGTGCAATCTATTCAAGAAATTTCAAAACAAACCAATCTATTGGCATTGAATGCAGCTATTGAGGCTGCTCGAGCAGGGGAAGCCGGAAGAGGTTTTGCGGTCGTTGCAGATGAAGTCCGTAAATTGGCCGAAAAAAGTGCATCATCCTCTAAAGAAATCAGTCAAATCATTTCCACCATTCAGAAGAAATCGAATGATATGGTGACAAAAGTTCAAGACACGAACGATGGCAGTGAAAAGCAAACAGCGTTCATTGATCAAGCCATTGATGCAGCCAATACAGTTACAGATAAAATGGACCTATTGATGCAAGACATCAGCAGTGTAGCGGGACTAAATGAAGTTATTGTGGTCAAAAAAGAAACGGTTGTGTCTTCTATTGAGAACATAGCGGCTTCTGCTGAGGAAAATTCCGCAGCTACAGAAGAAGTTTCTGCTAATGCAGAAGAAATATTGGCGACTATGCAAGAATTCAGTTCGCACATTACGGATCTAGAGAGAGTAGCAAGTGAATTGAGCGATTCAGCTAACCAATTCCAATTGTATGATGAGGAAACAGATCATGCAGATGAAGACGATGAAGTTTATCCAGATGTGGAAAACTTATCTCTTGGAGAAATTTAGTGTAATACGCTTAAGAAAGCAGGTGTAAAAGTGAAAAAGCACATTATCTTTATGTGTAACAATCAAAAAACAGCCGTTGATATTGATGTTACAGAACGAATCTTGTTGTTGGAAGATATCACCTTGATTCCAGATACATCGAATTATATTAAAGGTGTGATCGATTATAGCGAAGAAGTCCTTCCAGTGATTGATTTAAACGAGCGATTATTCCATCAAACGTATCAAAAAACGGAGCAGACGAAAGTGATCGTAACTTTGTGGAAAAACAAAAAAATCGGATTGATCGTGGATGATGTTACTGCAGTTCAAGACTTTAGTGATCAAGAACTGCAATCTGATACGAATGAAAATAAAGGCAGAAGCATCAGAGCGATTGTCAGAACTCCTGAAAGTATTATTACCGTTATAGATGTGGACAACCTATTTTCAGCTGATGGAGAAGCTGAATTGTTATCTATCATAGAAACCTTTGCAAAAGAAAAAGAAGGCTCTTCTGAAAAAGAGTAAACCCAACCTTTTGCGTATGAAAAAGTGGTGAATAGTGAATGTCAGAAGAATTAAAAGTAAGAATATCCGATTATAAAATTGCGACACCCCCAGATTCATTGATCACTATCGCTCTTGGTTCTTGCGTAGGGATCGCTGTCTATGATCCTAAAACTAAAGTGGGCGGTCTGAGCCATATCATGCTGCCAGACAGTAAATTATTTAAACCGCCTTATAAAGTTGAAAAATTTGCTGACTTAGCTATCCCCCAAATGGTGAAAGAGATCAAACAGTTGGCTCGTACCGAAAAACTCGTAGCGAAAATCGCGGGGGGAGCCAGTATGTTTCAATTTTCCAGTCAATCAGATGGAGAGTCCATCGGGGATCGGAATATCAAAGCTGTCATTGATTGTCTGAATGAATTGAATATTCCTTTATTGGGTCAACAAACAGGTGGAAATACAGGTAGAACGATGATGGTAGATTTGGAAGAATTTAAGGTAACTGTCCGTAGTGCGAATCGTGATATTAGTGTTTTATGAAAGGTAAAGGAATGGAAAAATGAGTATAAAAATATTTCTAGTCGACGATTCGCCATTTATGCGAAAAGTTTTTTCGGATATCATTTCCGACATAGTTGGTTTGGAAGTTATTGGAACTTCCAGAAGCGGTAGAGATACCATACGCAGGTTGGAGCAATTAAAACCTGATTTGATTTTGATGGATGTCAACATGCCTGGATTGAACGGATTAGAAACATTGAAACTCATTAAAGAGATGAGTTCGGTTCGTATCGTGATGATGAGCTCTCAAGGTGGGGAAGATATGACTATCGAAGCACTGGAAAGCGGTGCGGACGATTTTATAGGAAAACCTGAAAATTTAAGAGCCAATAGCGACGAGTTCAAAAAAGAACTGGAAGTTCGCATTAAAGCACTTTTCAAGACCGCAGAGGCAAAAGCCCGAACGGCTATTAAAAGTACACCGGTGAAGAGAAAAAGACCAGTCTTAAACAGTGTTTTTCCAGAACAGACTGTTCCAGAAAAAGTAAAAGCGATTGCTATCGGAGCTTCTACGGGAGGACCTAGAGCATTGATGCAAGTAGTTTCGAAGTTTCCAGCGAACTTATCGATCCCCGTTTTTATCGTTCAGCACATGCCGGCTGGTTTTACGGCTTCATTTGCTCAACGAATGAATACTGAATCAAATGTTACAGTGGTTGAAGCTGTGGATGGCTTACCTGTGGAAAAAGGAATAGTGTATGTAGCTCCTGGCAATTACCATATGGTTGTGGAAAACCAAACGATTCGGTTGTTATCCACTCCTAAGATCCACGGTGTTCGTCCAGCTGTTGATATTTTGTTTGAGTCGATCAAAGATGAATACAAACAAAATATCATAGGAGTCGTCCTGACTGGAATGGGTTACGATGGAACTAAAGGATTATATGATATTAAATCTGTTGGGGGATATACCTTAGCGCAAAACGAAGAAACATCAGTCGTTTACGGGATGCCTAAGAACGCTGTGGAAAACGGCGTAGTAGATCAATGTATAGGATTGAAAGAAATTTCGGATATCCTAAATCAAATTATAAAGGTGAGCTAATGGAACTTAACTATGATTTCTTTTATCAATGGACAACAAAAAATCTTAAATTGAACTTAGATGGGTATAAAGAGACTCAATTGCAACGACGTATCGCAACGAGTATGAAAAATGCTGGTGCAGAATCATTAGAAGAATATGCAGTAGTCATTGAAAAGAATCCTGAAGCGAAGCAAAAATTCTTGGACTATATCACCATCAATGTAACAGACTTTTTCCGTAACAAAGATATTTTTGAAGAATTCGAAGATCAACTGGTCAATGAGCTGCTGGTAAAGTTTCCTTCTTTAAAAATTTGGAGTGCTGCTTGTTCAACAGGCGCAGAAGCTTATTCTATTGCAATGATTTTAGCTAAACACAATGTTAAGTTGCAAAATAAAATTCTTGCTACAGATATTGATGAAACGATTCTGCAAAAAGGACGAGACGGGATCTATAATGAGTATGAGTTGAAGAATTTAGAATACAACTTGCGAGACAAGTATTTTCAAGAGTCAAAAGGCAAGTATCATGTAAACAACTCTATCAAACGTACCGTTGAATTTAAAAGACATGACCTGATATCGGATGCTTATCCAAAAAATTATCACGTCATCGTTTGCCGAAACGTTATGATTTATTTCAAGAATGACGTTAAGAATGAAATTTATCGCAAGATCAGTGAAGCTCTAGTACCAGGAGGACTCTACTTCGCAGGAGCCACTGAAACCATCTACAACCCAGCACAATACAACCTAAAAAAACTTACACCCTTTATATATCAAAAGGATGCGTAGGTCGCTGGTTTGACAGAGATGAAGAGAAAAATCCAAAGCGATCAGATTTAAAGGAGGGAATGCAATGGATGATAACAGTAAATACCTGGAGTTGTTTTTCGAAGAGTCTGATGAACACATTCAAAGTTTGAATGACTGTGTATTAGACCTTGAGAGTGATCCAGAAAATCAAGAGATTATTGATGACATGTTTCGTTCAGCTCATACATTAAAAGGTATGGCCGGCACAATGGGATATGATTCATTAGCGCAATTAACACATAAAATGGAAAACGTATTTGATCTATTAAAGAAAAAAATAATTAAAGCTGATTCACGTTCTATCGAACTGATCTTTAGTTGTTTGGATTCTATTTCTGCCATCGTAGAAGATTTGAGACAAGGCGGAGAAGGCGTTTTAGATGTAGCAGATTTAGTCGTGCGATTGAACGCTATCTCTGAAGGAGAACAAGACGTTTCTGTGGAAGAAAAAACAGTTGCGGAAAGTGACGATAATTTCAATTCGCAATTGCATTTTATTGACGAATCAGACGTAGCCGTAATCGAAAGTGCTGCTGCGGATGGCTACCAAGCCTATACCGTTACGATCAAGATTGAAGAAACTAGCGGTATGAAAAACGCTCGTGTCTTTCTTGTGATGAGCAAGTTAGATCAGCAAGGGGAAGTACTTCACTCTGAACCGAATGCAGAAGTATTGGAAAATGAAGATTTTGGTTCCATTTTCAAAGTTGTTTTACTGACTCAAGCAGATGAGGAAACACTTAAAGAGGCTGCACTGAACAACAGTGAAATTGAAGATGTGTTAGTAAAAGAATTTGACAGCAATGATGTCGTATCTGAAAAAGAGATCGAAGAAAAAGTTGTCCTTGAGGCAAAAGCTGTTCCTGTAGAAGAAGCGAAAAAAGAAACCGTCAAAAAAACAGCTTCTAAATCAACACAAAGCAACCAAACTGTTCGAGTAGACATCACGAAATTAGATGATTTTTTGAATGCTGTTTCTGAATTGCTGATTTACCGAACACGTTTAGAAAGCATCAGTCAAGACAACGAGATCAAAGAAATGAATGAGCCGTTGGAACAATTTGCGCGGATCACGACTGAATTGCAAGACTTGGTATTGAAGATTCGTCTTCAACCAGTCAGCACAGTGATGACGAATTTCCCTCGTATGATTCGTGATCTTGGAAATGATTTAGGTAAGAAATACAATTTAGTGATCGAAGGCGGAGAAACCGAATTAGACCGGACAGTTGTTTCAGAACTAGGAGAACCTCTAATTCATTTGATTCGTAATGCTGCAGACCATGGAATCGAGATGCCTGAAGATCGTCAGAAAATCGGGAAAGATCCAGCAGGATTGATTCATATTTCAGCTTACCAAGAAGGCAACCGAGTCGTACTAACAGTGCGTGATGACGGGAAAGGTTTGAACCCTCAAGCTATCAAAGAGAGTGCTGAAAGGAAAGGTATTGTGACAACTGGATTGTCAGATCTCGAATTGCAGCATTTGATTTTCCATCCAGGATTTTCTACAGCTAAAGAAGTGACTGGAATTTCCGGACGTGGAGTTGGGATGGATGCTGTTCAACAGAAAATCCATTCATTAGGCGGAACAGTGGAAATTATCAGTGCAATAAACCAAGGAACAACCTTTAAAATCAATTTGCCATTAACGCTGTCCATCATCGATTCATTGCTGATTAAAGTAGGAGACAGTACTTTTGCCATTCCACGAGGAATTATTGAAAAAGTTGTCAGTCCAGGTCCTGGTGAGATCATTCAAACATATGAAAATGAGATCTACACCACAGGCGGAGCTACACCGGTTATTCGTTTAACTGAAGTATTAGGAATGGAAGAGACAAATAATCCAGAACCTTATTTGATCATTGTGAAACTTGGCGAAAATCGATTTGCATTGAAAATCGATGATATCATCAAACAACAAGAGATCGTTATCAAAGATCTAGGAAAAGAGTTGTCCCAAGTAAACTGTTACTCAGGAGCCACAATTTTGGGAAATGGAGAAATCGTCTTGATCTTAGATGTCACAGCCATTGCCAACGAAAGTCAAGGTGTTCAAAATGCCATCCGAGTTTAGTACAGTCCAATTAGATGCTTTAAAAGAAGTGATCAATATTGGTGGAGGAAATGCTGCAACCAGTTTATCTCAACTCATCAATAAACCGGTGCATATGACAGTGCCAACCATTGAAGTCATGGCATATGAAGATATGTTCGAACAAGTGATGTCAGAAGATACAATGATTGATGCGGTCCTGACAAAAATGTTTGGACAAGCAGAAGGAGTCTTCTTATTAGTAGGTTTAGAAGAAGATATGAAACATTTAGCTTCTATTATGTTGCCGGAAAACAGTGAAACTATGTTGCCGGAAAACAGTGAAACAAATCCAGAGATGATTGACTCAGCTTTGAAAGAGTTAGCGAATATTTTAGTAAACTCATTTTTGAACGCTGTAACAAAACTGTTGGATATTAACTTATTGACATCCATTCCGTTGTTGACACGGGACATGTTTGGCGCCATAGTAAGTAGTGTCTATATGGAAAGTGGACAATATGATGATACGATCTTGATTTTAAAAAATGAATTTTATTACATGGGTGAGCGAATGGAAGCAGCGTTATACTTCGTTCCAACACCAGGCGTATTAGATAAATTATTTAGTGTATTAGGAGTTTGAAAGGGGAAATAACAAATGACAAAACGTGTACTTATTGTAGATGACGCAGCATTCATGCGTATGAAATTAAAGGATATTTTAGAGAAAAACGGCTATTCAGTTGTAGCAGAAGCAGAGAACGGTGTAGATGCTATTGAAAAATACAAAGCTGAAAACCCTGATATTGTTACTATGGACATTACGATGCCTGAAATGGATGGCGTAGACGCATTAAAAGGCATCAAAGCTTTTGATCCAAGTGCTAAAGTAGTTATGTGCAGCGCAATGGGCCAACAATCTATGGTAATGGACGCGATTCGTGCCGGAGCAATGGACTTTATCGTAAAACCATTTGATACAGGCCGTGTTATCCAAGCGTTAGATAAAGTCACTCAATAATTGGAGTTGAACAAAAAATGCAAATTGTGATGTTTACGATAAAAGATAACTATTATGCCATAGAATCAAAAAATGTGGAAGAAATTACGCAACAGTTAACTTGGACACCTGTTCCGAATGCTCCAAAGTGGGTACAAGGATTAATCAATTTAAGAGGTGAAGTGCTAACTTTGATAAATTTCCAACAATTGTTGTATCCCGATGGCGAAGAAAAAGATTTGTGCTACAATAGGAGCATCATTTTATCAACCGACAAAGGAAAAGTCGCTTTAATGGTTGATAATGTGGAGGAAGTTACCCAAGTAGAACCATCAGCTATTGAACTTGCGGATAAAAATGCGCAAGAAAAAGTGGCGGGCGTCATTTCGATAAAAGAGAAACTCGTCAGCATGCTCAACTTGGATGCTTTACTACCTAAAAGTGAGGGAGAATAGTGAAACAAGTCTTATCACAACAAGAGATAGACTCCTTATTGGCAGCCGTACAAAGTGGAGAAATCGATTCAGAAGAACTAGAAGAAGCTGAAAAACCGAAAATAAAAGCCTATGACTTCAGACGCCCAGTTCGTTTGTCAAAAGAATACATTAGTACTTTGACAATGATCTTTGAAGAGTTTGCTAAGATCGCCGGCAACTCGCTGTCTACTCAAGTCCGCAACAACGTCGACCTGCAACTGGCATCTATTGAACAAGTCAGTTTTGAAGAGTTCACAAATTCTGTTCCTCGTTTTACTTGGATGAATATTTTTCATTCCGAACCACTGGAAGGTGTTCAAGTAGTAGAAGTGAATCCGCAGTTCACATTGCAAATGATTGAATTGCTGTGCGGGAGTTCGGATATTATCACTACCACTGAACTTCAAGGAAAAGAAGAGTTTACGGAAATCGAATTGGCTATTTTGGAAGAAGTTTCTGCTAATTTCCAAAGAGCTTTCAAAGCTGCTTGGACTGATATCATGGAACTGAACACCGTATTAGATTCCATGGCGACGAACCCGCAAATGCTTCAGAGCATGTCACCCAATGAACCGGTTGTTTTAACAACATTCACCGTGACCTTGTTAGGAAATCAAACCTTTATGAACTTGTGTATCCCTTATATTTTCTTTGAAAAGATTTTAGACAAGCTGAGTTTTAAAAACTGGTTCCATACAGAAAAAGAAAATAGTCATTTGGACAGTGATCAATTAGAACAAAATCTGCAATCTGTTCATGTAAATACGGAAGTCTTATTAGGAAAAACAAAGATGACTTTAGACAACTTTTTACAATTAGAAGTGGGAGACATCATTCAACTGGACGGAAAAACTTCTCAACCGTTAATCATGTCGGTTGAAAACTTACCTTCTTATCTTGTGAAACCTGGATTAAAAGGGAACAATTTGGCAGTTGAAGTACTAGAAAATATTGGAGGAGAAACAAGCTAATGAGTGAAGCATTATCACAAGAAGAAATCGATATGTTGCTAAATGGAAATTCCTCAGCTCCATCAGAGGAAACAATTGAATCCTTGACGAAAGATCAAAAAGACATCATTGGTGAAGTTGGGAATATCTCTATGTCTCAAGCAGCGACAACGTTGTCAAAAAACTTGAATCATCAAGTGAAAATTACCACTCCAAGAGTTTCGACAACGACATTCAAAAAAATCATTGAAGAGTCTGTTACTCCAAAAGTAGCGACGACTGTTGAATTTAAAGAAGGTCTAGTGGGAACGAACTTGTTAATGATGGATGTGAATGACTCAGCTGTTATTGCCGATTTGATGATGGGCGGAAACGGAGACGTTCAAGTATCCGAATTAACGGAGTTGGAATTGAGTGCAGTCAAAGAAGCAATGAATCAAATGATTGGTTCAGCTTCTACGGCTATGGCAACAATGCTGGGCAGAATGATCGATATTTTACCGCCGAATGTTCTGGTTTTAGATGAAAGTAATCTAGACGCTCATGAGGATATGATCAACAACTCAGGAACGGTCTGTAAAATTGCGTTTGATTTGAATGTAGAAGGTATTTTACATAGCGAAATTATGCAAGTCTTTACGTTGGATACCGTCAAATTGATTGAAAGTATCGTGATGAATGATACGGCTGAAGTATTGGAAGGACGTACAGCAGAAACAGAAGAAGCTGTTTCTGCACCTGCACCAGAGCCGGTCGTTGAAGAAACACCTGCTCCAGCTGCTGAAAAAGTGTCGTTTTCAAAACCTCAGTTCTTGGAGTTGAACGCAAAAGAGTCTGAGAAAGCAACGAAAAACTTAGACTTGATCATGGATGTTCCCTTAGATTTCAGTGTCGTTTTGGGTGAAAGCCGCAAAACGATCAAGGACATTTTGTCATTAGGCACAGGTTCTGTTGTGGAACTGGATAAAATGACAGATGAGCCATTAGAGATCTATGTGAACGGAAAATTGATCGCTGAAGGCGAAGTCGTTGTCATCAACGAAAGTTTCGGTATCCGTATCACGAATATTTTAAGCAAAGAACAACGGATCAGACATTTGAGATAACAGTAGAGATTCGAAGAAAAGGTTAAGACAATTGTCTTAGCCTTTTTTGCTGTCTGCTTTTAGAGAATAGTGTTTTGCGTGCCGTTATGAAGAAAACAGCTTTAAAAATGGAACGCAAATAAAAATAGAGAGTAGAAATGTGTCTTTATTATCCAAAATGAAGTGATACATTTTTAATTCACAAAAGATTTCATTTATAAATATTAGAAAGTGAGTTAATATTTAAAGGAACTGTCCGATATAATCTTTGAAAGTCATAAAAGACACGAATCGACTAAACAAATTAACTTAATGGACAAGATAGAAAGGAGCTGGAGACATGAAAATCAATAATGGATACAACCAATATGTGAATAATTCTCTCCGCTACAATAAAGAAACGACTGAAAATAAAAATATCAAACCTCAAGCAACAGTAAGTGAAGAGGCTGTAAAAGTAGAAATCTCAGATGCTGCAAAACAAGTTGCTAAAGCCAATAACAATGCCGCATTCAGCGAAAGAGTACAAGCCATCAAACAAGCTGTATTAAATGGAACATATGAAGTTTCACCTGAAAAAATCGCTGATAAAATGGTAGATGACATGAGTCAACAACGTGAGGGCATAGAATAATGAGCCAAGAAAATAAAATCTTAGCTTTGTTGTCCGATTTTATTGAATTGCTAAAAGACGAAAAAAAAGCTTTGATCGAAAATGATGCAGAGAAAGTGGTAGAAATTGTTTCTGAAAAACAAGTCTTTTTAGAACAACTAGAAACGTTATCTCCAGATTCATTTGCTGATGAAGCTTTGAAAGCTCCTTTAGCGGAGATAAAACATTTGCAAGAAACGAATCTAATGTTGACGAAAACAGCTCTTCAATTTCAAGAAACGATCTTGAAAGCCATCACGACTACGGTAAAGAGTTCAGGAAATACGTATTCGAAAAAAGGCTATTATAAGGGTAATGAACAAGCAACATTGATCAATCAATCGTTATAAGAAATGAAGAGGTGGAAAAATGTCCGGATTATTTGGATCGTTAAACTCAGCAACATCAGGAATGACGTCAGCTCAGACAGTCCTGCAAACAATCAGTCACAACGTAGCTAACGCAAATACAGATGGGTATTCAAAACAACGAGTAACGTTGGAAACAAATAACCCGTTCAATAAATCTGGTGTCGGCCAATTAGGTACCGGCGTGCGTGTTTCAGGCGTGATACGTGTAGTAGATGACGCTGTAGTAGAACAATTGAGAGACGAAAACAGTACATTAGCAAAATTCGAATCAAAATCAGATGCGCTTCAACAATTAGAAGCTATTTTTAATGAACCGTCTAAAACAGGCTTGAGCAACAACTTAAGTGAAGTATTCGCTTCATGGACTTATTTAGGCTCAAACCCAGAAGTAGCAACGGCTAAAACAATGGTCGTGCAAAATTCTGAAACCATGACCGATACAATGAATCACATGGCTACTCAGTTGGAAAAACTGCAAGGAAATACATTAAAAGGTATTGAGCAAGATGTGAAAGACTTCAATACCAAGTTAGAGCAATTACATTCTCTAAACAAACAAGTTTCTTACTCTATTTCCAGTGGTCAAACACCAAATGACTTGTTGGATAAACAAGACGCTTTATTGAGTGAAATGAGTGAACTGGCTGGAGTCGAAGTGAAATTTGACGAGATGCGCCAAGCTACAGTGAGTATTGGCGGTCAAGAGTTGTTAACACCAACCAGTATGCAAAAGTTAGCTGTTGCGGTACAACCTAATCCAGAAGGAAAGGTTGTGTTAGCTGGAGATACTACTAAAGAGATCACTTTAACCAGCGGATCAGCTAAGGGTTCTCAAGAAGCATTGGCAGAAATTAACAAGCAAGTAGCTAATTTAAATGATTTTGCCTATACTTTTGCTACAGCAGTCAATACGATACATAGCGGTGATGGAAATGAATATGGGAAACCGTTCTTTGATCTAGGTGCCGACGGAAATTATGCGAAAAACATTTCTGTTCAAGCTGACTTGGTGAAGGATCCGGAAAAAGTTAGTTCAGGAAAATCTTTAGACAAACCAGCTGCAGGGGATGGAAGCAGAGCTCAAGCGATCGCTGATTTACAAAACACGAAATTAGTTTACTCTTCAAATGCAACTTTTGATTATGATGAAACAACTATGACATTTGAAGATCAACCTAATGGAACTTCTGTTTCTAATGGTTATAACGATATCGTTACAGAAATTGGAATTACGAAACAACAATCAGATAATATGTTTGCTAGTCAAAAAGATTTAGTGCAATTACTAGATCAACGACGCCAATCAATTTCCGGTGTTTCAATCAATGAAGAAGTAGCAAATATGATTCAACATCAGAGTGCTTTCCAAGCGAATTCTCGAATGATTTCAACGATTTCTGAAATGCTGGACACTTTGATCAACCGGACGGGGGTATAATGAACGATGAGAATAACTGATTCTTACATGTCTTCGAATTTTATCAATAACCTTCAAAGCAATCTAAAAAACCTTTCTAAAGTCCAAAATCAATTATCTTCTTTAAAAGAAGTAAGCAAATCTTCAGACAATCCTATGTTGGTATCAGAAATAATGGATTTAAACAACAGTATTATCCAAAATGAAGAATACATGCTAACAATCAAAGATTCGATTGATTTTTCAAACATGCAAGACAGTGCGTATGATGCAGCAACAAAATCTTTATCTCGAATACGTACATTGATTCAACAAGCAGCAACAGGTACCGTAAATAATGACGATCGCAAAATAATCAAAGAAGAAGTTGAAGCAGAAATTCAGACATTAACTGATGCTTTGAATACTAATTTCGGCGGGAAATATATTTTTTCTGGGCAAAACACGACCACTAAACCATTCAGTATTGAAAGAGATGCTAATGGTGAAATGACAGGTTTGAATTATGCCGGTACAACTGATGAAGGTACAAGTGGTAATCTAACAAGAAGAATAGCTCAAGGCGTTACCGTTGAACTCAAAACAGATGGTAGGGAATTATTGAATGAACGAAATTCGATTGATACACCAGATAATTTAGGTACCTTCTTAGCAAGAACCTTATCAGCTTTGGAAACAGGAAATGTTGAATCTTTATCTGGTGAATTACTTGTTAGAGCAGAGCAAGAAATAGATAATATCGTTACGAATAGAACTGAAAATGGAGCAATATTCAATCGATTAGAAGCAGCTAAAGAACGTAGTACAGCTGAAAATTTGAATTTGGAATCGATGCGTTCAGATAAACAAGATATAGATTTAGCTGAAAAATTTATGGAGTATACTATGGAGCAGACCGCTTACCAAGCATCGTTAGCGATGGGGACAAAAATATTATCTACTAGTATTTTAGACTATCTGTAAAAGATAGTCTTTTTTTTTTTTATAAAAGAAAAATAAAGTACTTAACTACCTGTCAAACTGTCCGATATAGATTTTGAAGACGATAACTTCACCACATAATAGGAGGAATTACACATGAGAATCAATACAAATACAGCAGCAATGAATACTTACTCACGTTTAGGTTCAGCAAATGCAGCAAAAAGCAGCTCATTAGCTAAATTATCATCAGGTTTACGTATCAACAAAGCTGGAGATGATGCAGCAGGATTATCCATTTCAGAAAAAATGAAAAATCAAATTAGTGGCTTAACTCAAGCAACACGTAATGCACAAGATGGGATCTCATTGATCCAAACAGCTGAAGGTGCTCTAAACGAAACACACAGTATCTTGAACCGTATGCGTGATCTTTCTGTTCAAGCAGCAAATGGAACTAATAGTACAGAAGATTTGGAAGCAATTCAGTCTGAAATTACTGAACTTACTACTGAAATAGATAGAATTGCAGAAACTACTGAGTTCAATGGTACAAAACTGTTAAATGGAGACGCATCAGTAAAATTACAAATTGGTTCAAAAACAAGTGCGAATGACTCATTAACAATTGACATAGATGGTATGGGTAAGGGAGATATTGGGGCTGTTGCATCTGACGGTACTACTACGGGAGTGGTATTAGAGGATATAGATGTTAGAGTAGAAGACCCGAAAAATGATGGAACTATAACGGGTGCTGAACAAGCTATAAAATCAATTGACAATGCTATTGCAGCTGTATCAGAAGAACGTTCAAAACTAGGTGCAAATCAAAATCGTTTGGATCACACAATCAATAATTTAACAACTACAAAAGAAAATTTAACTGAAGCAAATTCACGTATTCGTGATGTTGATATGGCTGAAGAAATGATGAGCTTTACTAAATCTAATATCCTTTCTCAAGCTTCAACAGCGATGTTGGCTCAAGCTAACCAAATGCCTCAAGGCGTTTTACAATTATTACAATAATCAACAAAAAAACTTATTAATCAATCATTAGGAGGAAATACATCATGAGAATCAATACAAATACAGCAGCAATGAATACTTACTCACGTTTAGGTTCAGCAAACGCAGCAAAAAGTAGCTCATTAGCTAAATTATCTTCAGGACTACGCATCAACAAAGCTGGAGATGATGCAGCAGGATTATCCATTTCAGAAAAAATGAAAAACCAAATCAGCGGATTAACACAAGCTACTCGTAATGCACAAGATGGAATTTCATTAATTCAAACAGCTGAAGGCGCGTTGAATGAGACACACAGTATCCTGAACCGTATGCGTGATTTATCTGTCCAAGCAGCAAATGGAACTAATAGTACAGAAGATTTGAAAGCAATTCAGTCTGAAATTACTGAACTTACTAACGAAATAGATAGAATTGCAGGAACAACTGAATTTAATGGTACTAAACTACTGAACGGTGATGCTGATGTTACTCTTCAAATTGGAGCAAACGCAGGTGGACAAGATAAACTAAATATAACCGTTAGAGATATGAGTTCCAACTATCTAGGCCAATCATATGCAGACGACCAAACAACTTCAACAGGAGGAACTCTTCTTTCTGATATTGATGTAACTAACGTAGATGCTGCAGCAGTAGCAGCAAGTGATGGTCCAGATGGAATAGCAGGTAATGCTGATGACGTTGGTGCTAGCCCAGCCACTGGTCCATCAGCTGCAATTGAGGCAATTGATAACGCTATTGCTACTGTATCAGAAGAACGTTCAAAATTAGGAGCAAACCAAAACCGTTTAGATCATACAATCAATAACTTAACAACTACAAAAGAAAATTTAACTGAAGCAAACTCACGTATTCGTGATGTTGATATGGCTGAAGAAATGATGAGCTTTACTAAATCAAACATCCTTTCTCAAGCTTCAACAGCAATGTTGGCTCAAGCTAACCAAATGCCTCAAGGCGTTTTACAATTATTACAATAATTTAGTTAAAAACATGCTAGATAATAAAAAGCCGACTCTAGTCGGCTTTTTATTGATAGTTTGATAAAAAAACTATAATATGGTTAAAATAGGGAAAAGCCATTCTTCTATTTTATCATGGTGGAGGTGTGAGACATGGCAGAAAATCATGCAATTCAAGCAAGTAAGCCAATAACAGCTGTTTCCAATAATGATAAAAAGTCATCTTTTGTTTCTAAAAAAGAACTAGCAGAAGTACAGCTTCAATATGATAAAGTAGAAGAGAACATTTCAGATGAAGAGCTAAAAAAAGTAGTGGATAAAATAAATGATCAAATTCTTGGAGTGAATACACGATTTCAGTATAAAATTCATGAAGGAACAGAAAGAATCATGGTGAAATTAGTTGATACAGAATCGAATGCTGTCATCAAAGAAATTCCACCAGAAAAAATGTTAGACATGATAGCTGAAATATGGAAACGAGTTGGACTTGTAATTGATAATAAAGAATAACGAGGAGATAGATTATGGCAAGTAGTACAAGTATTATGGGAACCTATTCAGGGATTACAATGGATACAATTGATCAATTGATTCAAGCTGAATCAGGAAAGTTGACCCAATACACGAATCAACAGACTGAATTAACTAACGAAAAAAATGCTTGGAAAGATATCAATACACGTTTAGATACATTGTATAAAAAATTTGATGTTCTAAAAGAACCTGGCACGTTTGATTCTAAAACAGTCAGTAATAGTAATGAAAATGCACTTAAAGTAACAGCTGGGACAGATGCTTTTGAAGGGACATATAGTGTTACGGTTAAAAGACTGGCAACGGCAAGTCAATTGACTTCTGGAACTATTGGAAGTACTACAGATGCGTTATCGCTTTCTGGGAAACTAACCTTCACAACTGTAAATACAGAAGATAGTACGGATAGCAAAAACTTTTTTATTGATGTTGAAGACGGGGATAGTTTAAAAGGTATTGTCACCAAAATTAATGAGACTGCTAAAGAAAATAAATCTGGTCTTCAAGCGTCAATTATTGATAATCGTCTTGTATTAACAGATAGTGATATGGGAGCGCGTACGATTGAAATAAAAGATGAAACACAAGGCCAAGATGGTGTTTCATTCACAAGCAAATTAGGTTTAGAAGATGTACAAACAACTCTAGGCCAATCAGCTATGTTAAGCGTAAACGGTATTGAGATTGAGCGGAATTCGAATACTATTACTGACGTAGTGGAAGGACTAACATTTGAATTGACTGGTGTAATTGAGAATAATAAAATCAGTACGATAAAAATAGCAGAAGATACTGAAAAAACAACGAAGGCTATTCAAGAGTTTGTTGATCAATATAATTCAGTGATGTCTTTCATTGATAAACAATTAGATGTTGGAGATCCTTCTGCCGAGGGGAATTCAACCGGAGCATTGACTGGAGACAGTTCTTTAATGAAGTTGCAATCTCAACTACGTTCTTTAATGACCAGTTCAGCTAAAGATTCTAGTCAGCCGATTAAAACTTTATCCGATTTAGGTATAGAAGTGGATCGCTACGGCTCAGCTTCATTAGATACTGCAAAACTAAAAGAAGCTCTATCAGAGGATTCCAATGATGTTCAAGCTTTCTTTTTTCGAGAAGAATCTACATTAGTAACTAACCCCGATGGAATTGAAACAAGAGAAGTACAACAAGTTGGATTGTCTCAACAAATGACAACTTTTATTAACGAGTATATCGGCGAAAAAACGGGTATTATTATAACTAAATCAGAAACAATTGATAATATGATGAAAAATTTAGATGAGCAAATCACTAAGTTTAATGAACGGTTAGAAAGTAAACGCGAACGCTACATAACGCAGTTTACAGCTTTAGATGTTGCTATGATGGAAGCTGAATCACAATTAAACTACCTAATGAGCCAAGTTGGATCTACTACTCAACAAGCTTAATTATAAAAAACTGCACGGAAGATGAGAAGGGATAGTATAATATGACAAATCAACAATCTAATCGTTTAGAAATATTGAATCAACTATCCCAAGGTTTACAGAAGTGGGATGGGAGCAGTGAACAGGCTAATGAGATTGTTGCAAATAATCATACTTTACTAGCAGAGCTGAAAAAAGTAGATAGTATGCTGCATCGACAAGGCAATGGAAGCTATACAAAAGAAGAACAAGATCAAGTTGCAACTATTGTTGAGAGCCAACAATCTTTATTGACTGTTATCAAAAAAGACCGCGCAGCTATACTAGATAAAATGAAGCAAATGAACCAAAAGAATAAAGTTGTGGATAACTATTATACCTCTTTTCAACAGCCTATTTTTGTGGATAGAGGAATGTAACTCGTAACTTGTGGAAGAACATACATAAGGAGAATAGAATCATGATGCAACAACGTAATGCTCAAAATGTTTACAAACAAAACCAAATATTGAATGCTAGTCCGAAAAAGTTAGTTGTCTTATTGTATGATGGATGTATCAAAAATATGAAATTAGCTGAACTAAGTATTGCAGAGAATAAATTGGATCAAGCGAATACAGCCTTAATAAAAGCTCAAGACATTATTGCAGAATTGGCAGGGACTTTGAACAAAGATCAAGGTGGTCAAATTGCTCAAGATTTAAGTGATATATACGAGTATCTTATGACGAAATTGATCGAAGCAAACAGAACAAAAGATGTTGCAATTATTCAAAAGAACCGAGAAATGATGGAAGAGCTGCGCGAGGCTTGGGCAGAAATTTAAGTGAATAAAAAAGTTGAAATTTAGACAATTTTAAATAATTGAATAGGATACCAAAAACCATCCTGCTTTGTTAGGATGGTTTCTTTGCTGTACCAATGAAAAGTACGGCTTTTCACAATACCTCGAATAAGATAATAACTAAATGTTACAAAAAATGTCAAAAAATTACTTTGATTTACAAAGGAATTACAAAAAACTCGTTGTCAAACAATTTGCTTTAACATATACTTTATCTTGCCGAGAGGTTTTGTCATAAAAGAGAAATTATACATAAAATGTATGTTATTTAATTAAATGCATAAATATAAATATTGTAATATAATAAACTTTTCTTCTTTAATAATGCGTGTTTTTATATGTATTAACTATTCATTTAAATAACTGTTTTGAATACAAAAAGAATATTTATTCATATTTTAAAAAGTTATTTTCTTTACTTAGTAAAAAGGAAGTTTATGTGAAAGTCTTTTCAATGGTGTAAGAGGAAACTGTAGAATTATAAAAAATGCATAAACCTAGTATATAAAAGACAAGGAGTGAAATTAGTGGATCAAACATTTGGATTAATTAAAAATGCGTTAAACGCCGCTGAGTTGCGACAAGAAATGATTTCCAGCAATATTGCTAACGTTAATACAAACGGCTATAAAGTTAATAAAGTGGAATTTGAAAGCTTGTTGAATAGTGCATCTAATGGCTTTTCTTTAATGAAAACAGATGATCAGCATTTCGGTATTGCAGATTTGACTGATGTACAACCCATCGTAAGCAAACGAACAAACACTTCTATCAAAGACAACGGGAATAATGTAGACATCGAAGTGGAAATGATGGATCAATCAGAAAATAGTTTGTATTACAATGCACTGGTCGCTCAGTTGAATACCAAATATTCTATGCTGAACAGTGTCATCACTAAATAAAGCAATTTGGCAATAGGAGGAAGAACAAATGTCTATTTTTGATTCAATGCGTATCAACAGCAGCGGTCTGAGTTTAGAACGATTAAAGCTCGATACGATTTCAAGCAATATTGCGAACGTGAACACGACACGTACCGAAGAAGGCGGACCTTATCAAAAGAAAACTGTGGTCTTTGAAGAAAGTTTGATGCAAAAGACGTCTGACTTGGCTGGGAGCATCAATCAAAAAAGTTTTGGTGTCCGAGCAACAGGGATTGAAGCTAGTGACGAGATCGTCATCGAGTACAACCCAACTCATCCAGACGCAGATGAATTTGGCTACGTCAATAAATCGAACGTCAATATGACTGATGAAATGGTTGAGATGATGAATACCATTCGTACTTATGAGGCGAACGTAACAGCTACAAATGCTAGTAAAAATATGTTGAGTAAAGCTTTAGAGATTTCAGCACGATAGGGTGACAATAAAATTAACGTTTCGTTTTGCGTACACTACAGTAGAACGAAATGAGGATAAGCATAAGGGAGTAGGACAATGAACATAGAATCAATGTACAACAGTTTACTGAATGGTATTTCAACAACAGGTGGTTTAGAGAACGCAACTCAATCAGTGACAACGAATGCCGCTGATGCTCCATCTTTTGATAATTTGCTTAGTGAATCAATGGAGCAATTAAATCACCAGCAAGTAGCATCCAATGAAGCTATTACAGGATTGATCACTGGTGATGTGGATAACTTACATAACGTTATGATTCAAGCGACTGAAGCTCAGCTTTCTTTAGAATTAGCCATTCAAGTACGTAATAAGGCAATTGAAGCGTATAACGATGTCAAAAACATGCAATTCTAGAAAAAGTTGAGGAGATTACGTTTAAATGGATAACATAAAGCAAGCATGGGGGAAAGTCCAAGGCGGATGGCAAGCGTTAGATAAGAGCAAAAAGACTCAGTTAGTTATGATTCTTATTGCGATTGTTCTAGTCGTCGGGGGTCTTACATATATTACAAAGAAAGTAGATTACAGCGTGTTGTTTTCAGAAATGGAAGCTTCTGACGCTGGATTGATCGTGGATGATTTGGAAGCTCAAGGAGTAGCGTACAAATTAGAAGACAATGGAACAACGATCTTGATCGACTCTTCTTTAGTGGATAAATACCGTATCGAGTTGGCGATGAACGATATGGTACCAGAAAACTCAATTGGTTTTGAGATTTTCGACACATCAAGCATGATGGCTACAGATGAAGACCGAAATATCATGTATCAAAGAGCTGTATCGGGTGAATTGGAACGAGCAATCAGTACGTTAGACACGGTAAAGAGCGCAAAAGTCATTTTATCGATGCCGGAAGACAGTGTATTTGTTGATCAAGAGAACAGAGCAGAAGCTTCTGCTTCAGTCGTGATCACACCAAGAAAAGCCGATATCTCTCCTGCAGAAGTCCAAGGGATCGCATCTTTAATGGCTGGAGCAGTAGATAACCTGCCGCAAGAGAATATTAAGATCGTGGATAACAATGGGAACCTTCTTAGCAGCGCTATAGGCGACGAAAGTATCAATTCTGCTACTCTGAAAAATCAATACCGAGATATTGAAGCAAGTTATGAAAAAGATATGGAACAAAAGCTGATTGAAACGTTAGGACCGATTTACGGAATGAACAATTTGACCGTATCTGTCAGCGTAGCAATGAATTTTGATGCAGTTGAAGAAGAAGCTGTTCAATATGATGCTTATGGGAATGGCCCAGTTGTCCGCAGCGAAAGCGTACAAGCCAACGGATCGAATATGACAACTGAAGAAACAGGCGGCAACGACAATATCAGTAACGTCATCGTGGAAGGCGAAGCCGAAGATGGTTCGAGCTACAACCGAACAGTGAACAATGAAATTGATACAACGACTACCCATACCATAAAAGCTCCAGGAACAGTTACATCACTGTCAGCTTCTATTGTATATAACGGTAATTTGAATTTAGATCAATCAGCGCAAATTGGGGAAATTGCTCAAATGACTATTGGAGCTGATCAAGACAGCATTGTTATTCAAGGAATACCGTTTGCAACGGATGATGCTAATGAAGATGCGCCGATTATTGGATCAGATTTCCAAGAAGAATTGATAAAAGCCTTCAAGAACAATTGGCCTTATGCTGCTGGCGGAATCGGATTGATCATTTTATTGACATTAATGATGCGTATCCTGAAGAAGAGAAGAGCAGCGGATGATGAATTTGATGATCTTTATGACGAAGTAGAAGAAGAACCGATTCAATCTGTCGTGAAAGATGACATCCAAGCGGCTCTTGCTCGAAAAGCAGCTCAACAAGCGGCTGAAAAAGAAGAAGCTGATCTGAAATTGCAATTAAATAAAACAATGAGTGAAAAAGAAAATAAAGTCAAAACGATGGCCGAACAGAACCCAGAAATGGCAGCCGATTTGATTAAAATCTGGATGAAGGAAGAGTAGCGGATGGATACAACGACAGACGGATTAAAAAAAGCAGCAATTTTGATGATTACGTTAGGTTCTGAAGCCTCTTCAAAAATCATGAAGATGCTGCCGGACAATATCATTCAAAAAATCAGTTATGAGATAGCCAATATAGACTATGTTAAACCTGAAGAACGCGATACGATCGTTAACGAGTTTATTGAAATGCAGCAAGCTCGAGAATACATCATTGACGGCGGAATCGATTATGCGAAAAGTTTATTGAATAAAGCGTTAGGGCCTCAACGCGCAAAAGAAGTGATCGACATGTTGAATCAAATTCAATTGCGCGAGCGTCCATTTGATATAGCTCGTAAAGCAGACTTGCAGCAATTGACCAACTTATTATTGGGAGAACAGCCGCAAACTGTGGCGTTGATTTTATGTTACATGCAGCCTGAAAAAGCTGCAGCTGTGTTAGCTGAATTTCCGATTGAACAGCAATCTGAAATTGCTGAACGAATCGGTACGATCAGTCACACATCACCGACGATTATTACAAAAATAGAAAAAGTGATCGAGAATAAATTCTCCAACTATGTGGAAAACAAAACTGAAGCAGTGGGCGGAGTTCAAACATTAGTAGAGATCTTGAATTCAGTAGGCAGAGGTACAGAGAAGAATATTATGCAAGTGTTGGAAGAAAGACAGCCTGATTTGGCGGATGAAGTGAAAGCGAACTTGTTTACTTTCGAAGACATCATTACATTGGAACGTTCCGATGTTCAAAAAGTGTTGCGTGACGTTAACAAAGATGATCTATTGTTGGCACTTAAAGGTGTCGGCGAAGACATTAAAGACTTTGTTTACAGCAACTTGTCTAACCGTCAAGTAGAAACTATGAAAGAAGATATGCAGTTCTTAGGACCTGCTCGTTTGTCCCAAGTTGAAGAAGCGCAACAGAAAGTTGTGGCTACTATCCGCAAATTGGATGAACAAGGCGAAATTTATTTGAGAAGAGGAGAAAGTGATGTCATTATTTCATAATGTGATAAAGGCAGAGCAAGCCTCAAGCGAAGAGCAGTTTGCAGAGATCACTACGAATTTTGTAGTGAAGAAAAAAGAGACAGCTTTTGTTGCAGGCTCAAAAGAAGAGGAAGCCATCCAATCGAAAGCTGAGCTACTTTTGAAAGAAGCCGAACAAGAAAAAATACGATTGCTGGAAGAGGCATCCTTTGAAGCTGAAAAGATCAAAGAAGCTGCTCAGCAATCGGGATTTGAAGAAGGTACACAAAAAGGGTACGCAGAAGGCTATAAAGCTGGGTTTGAAAAAGCGATGCAAGAAGGCCAAAATGAAGCAGTAATCTTGATCCAACATGCTCATGCAATGGTTCAAGAAGCAGAAGAAAAACTGGCAGAATATTACAGCGAAAAGCAAGACCAATTGATTCAATTAGCGGCGACGATGGCTGAAGCAATCGTCCATCAGACGATTGATGCTTCTTCTGACCAAGTGTTGGAATTAGTAAAACCTTTATTGATGCGAATGAACAAAACGGAGAAGCTGATCACGGTGACTGTGCGTCCAGAACAAGAAGAATTGGTGCAAGAAAAATTAGCTTTATTAGAACAAAAATATGTAGAAGTTCGTTTTATCGTGCTGACTGATCACACACTGGAAAAAAATGGGTGTGTGATCGAGACAGCTCACAATATTACTGATTTGCAGATTGGTAAGCAGCTTAAAAAAATGGTTCAAGAAATGAAGTCGATGGAGTGAGGATAACGTGATAGAAATTCCTTTTGAAAAGTACACAGCCTCCATAAAAAAGAATACATATTACTTAAAAATGGGAAAAGTCAGCCAAGTTACCGGAATCATCATCAAAGTTGAGGGTCTGGATGCTTTCGTTGGAGAAGTCTGCGAGATCTTGATCAAATCCAGCGGCAAAGTTGCGCTGAGTGAAGTAGTAGGATTTGTTGATGAAACAGTCTTATTGATGCCGCTTGATGAAGTGGAAGGTATTGGACCAGGTTGTCTGGTTCGTCCAACCGGAACGACATTGAAAATCGAGATCAGCGAGCAGTTGTTGGGAACGACGATGGATGGTTTAGGCCGTCCAATGTATCAAGATATTGAAATCAATGGAGAACATTTCAATGTCAATCAAAGTGCGCCTAACCCTTTTACACGGATGAAGATCAAAGATGTGATCTCAACAGGAATCAAAGCGATTGATGGCTTACTGACAGTTGGCGAAGGCCAGCGGGTCGGGATATTCGCTGGTTCCGGGGTTGGGAAAAGTACGTTGCTGGGCATGATCGCTCGTTATTGTGAAGCGGATATCATCGTTATCGGATTGATCGGTGAGCGTGGACGTGAGGTCTTAGAATTTATTGAAAAAGATCTTGGTCCAGAAGGGTATAAGAAATCAGTAGTCGTTTGTGCGACTTCTGATATGCCGCCTTTAGTTCGGTTGAAAGGTGCTTCAGTTGCTACGGCGATCGCAGAATATTTCAGGAAGCAAGGCAAAAAAGTCGTCTTGATGATGGATTCGGTGACACGTGTAGCGATGGCGCAGCGGGAGATCGGTTTAGCTACTGGCGAACCGCCGACATCTAAAGGGTATACTCCTTCGGTATTCACGACACTGCCAAAATTACTCGAGCGAAGCGGAATGTCCGATAAAGGTTCTATTACTGCTTTTTATACGGTGTTGGTTGAAGGGGACGATATGAACGAGCCTATCGCTGATACGGTTCGAGGAATCTTAGATGGACATATCGTCTTGTCTCGGAAGATCGCTTCTGAAAATCATTACCCGGCAATCGATGTCCAAAGCAGTATCAGTCGTTTGATGAAAGACATTACTGAGGAAAAGCATTATCAATTGTCAGGGAAGTTAAAAGAAAACCTTGCAGTTTATGCAGAATCAAAAGATTTGATTGATGTAGGAGCTTATCGTCAAGGCAGTAACCCTTTAGTAGATAGGGCGATTCAACTGAATCGTCCGATCAAAGATTTCTTGAAACAAAATGTCGATGAACCTTCAAGCTTTGAGGAAACGAAGGAAGCCTTGACGCAATTGTTCCAAGGAGTTTAAGAAACAAGTCAGCGAGAGAAAAAGAGGTGCGATAATTGGCAAGTCAAACATTTTCAATGGAAAAGATATTGGATTGGCGCTCAGATCTTGAAGAAACAGCGAAAAGAAAAGTAGCTCAAGTCCAAGTAAAACTAGACGCGCAACAAGCTGTGCTGGAGGATCTGATCAGAGAAAATATCAAAGTCAAAAACGATCGCTTAAAGATCAATAAGATCAATGATATGAGACACCAACAACTCTATAAAGCGTTGTTGGATGAAAAAATCATTCATCAAAAAAATCAATTAGATTTGACGCAAAAAGAACTGGAAGCGGCTCAAGCTGAATTGCTTGAGGCTCATAAAGATAGAAAAGTCATGGAAAAGTTGAAAGAAAAAGAATTGTGGACGACTGCTGAACTAATCAAGAAAGAAGAACAGCAGCAATTAGATGAGATAGCAACATTGAGTTTCGGCCGAGTTCTTTATTAGGAAGCCTTTAAACTATTTGAAAGGAGGTGATACCTATGCAAGCGACGCAATCCATACCAGCTTTACATACACAATCAGGAAGTCTGCCTGATTCCACTACTCCAGTAGATGCGATTGAATTTACTGCTCAATTAACAGAATCGATGCAAAAAAATGGGCAGCAATCAGCAAATCAAGCTGAAAGTAAACATGGTTTACAGACGGAGGTCTCTGAAAATGAGATGGACCAAGAAGCAGAACTGGCAGATTCTTTGGAAGAACAAGTTGACCCTAATGTAGCGGCGTTCTTTTACCAGCCATTGAAGATGGCTGAACAACAACTGACTGCTCAACTGGAACCTGCTTTAGAAACAGGAGAAGTTGCTTCAGTTTCTCAGGAATCAAAAGTCATTTCTTCTAAGGAACTTTCTTTTGACTATCCAACAGACATCGCTCTGGAAAGTAAAAGAGTGGGACTAGATGATGCTAACGGACAATCCATTGAGCCAAGGGAAGTACACTTGCCAACAAGTGAAGACAAACTAGCAGCTCAACCAGCAGTTGTTGATGATTCACTAGGTGATAAAATAACTCAAGCCACAGTCGTTTCTCAAAACAATGAAGGAGTGTTTAAAACACAAGCTCAAACTTTGAAAAAAGATGCTGCTAACTCAACCTTTATGAATGCTGAAAATACCGTTATTGATTTAGTTTCAACGAACAAGTTGGAGAATAACTTTCTATCTGCAATGGGTTTAAACACAGAAAATACTGTGTTGCCAGAATTTGAACAAGTGATCGAACAGGTCATGTTTGAACAGATAACAGAAGAAGTATCTACTGGTCAAGATGATTTGGACATCCAATCTCAACTGAGGATGAAAGTTTCTGGATCCTTTACAGATCAGTTAACTGCAGTACCTACACAGACAGCAAACCCGCAAAAAGAGATAGCTTTGCCGGTAATGTTGACGAGCGAGAGCAGCAGTAAGAATCAACAAGTCTTAACTCAGGCGATAAGTGAGGTCATTTTTGATCAAAGCGCTGGGTTGAAAGAAGGACAACAGACAACAGCACGATTAAGTCTGTCTCCAGAATCATTGGGAAACATGAAGATTGAGATCCAAATACGAGAACAGCAACTGTATACAAAGATCGTCGTAGAAAGTACGGAAACAAAAGAATTGATGGACAACAGCATGAAGCAATTGACAGCTAGTTTAGCGCAGAAAAACATTCATTTGCAAGAAATGACTGTTCAGATCAATTTGCCGCAAGCAACCGATTTTTCATTTGCCGGCAGTTCGCAGCATGAAGCTGGAAATCAAGATCACGCTGTTCCAAGCAGATTTACAGAATCTACGGACAATAATACAGACTCAACAGTTGTAGAAGAGGAAACCGCTGATTCAACAGGGCGTCTGAGTATTTTGGCGTGAAAGGGAGAATAAAATGGATATTCCAACAAATTTTACTATCGGTTCTACTGAAAGCATCAGAGGATCGAAACAAAAAACAAATGCTGAATTAAGTTCAGAAGACTTTTTGAAAATCATGGCTGCTTCAATCAGCAACCCTCCTATTTCATCTGGAGAAGGCGGCGGCAGTAATGATGGAGGAAGCGGAGATTACATTTCTCAAATCGTTCAGTTCAATATGGTAGATCAATTGACTGCTTTAACAGAAACGGTAACCACGAACATGCTGATGATGCAGCAGCAACAAGGATTAGATATGTTGGGTAAAGAAGTGAAAGTTCTGGATGAAACCACTTTTGTCACTGGAACGGTCGAAAAAGTCCGTTACACAGAAGGTTACGCAACGCTTCAAATCAATGGGAAAGAATATGCTTTAAATGATGTAGTAGAAGTAGGTGTCAAAGCAAATGAACCTAAGAATTGATGGAACTCCATCACCGGCTAATGTACAGACTAAAACTACTGTAAATCCTAAAATCGATCGCACATTCAGCACTTTTTTAACCGATGCAGCGGCGCAAGCAGACAACACAAAAGAAGTGAAGATCTCACGTCATGCACAAAAAAGGTTGGAGGAAAGAGGTCTGCAGCTGGAAAGCAATGATATGCAGACACTGGAATCAGCGTTTGATGAATTGAATCAAAAAGGTTCCAGAGACTCGCTGATATTTTTTAAAGATATGGCATTGATTGCCAGCATCGACAACCGAACGATTATTACAGCACAAAAAACAAGCGAAATGAGAACAGTTACCAACATAGACAGCGCAATACATATTTGATGATAAACTGGCTGGACCTAACGGAAGCCAAGACCCATGGACTGATAGAAGTGGGTACAACTGAATGGAGGAAATTAACATGTTAAAATCACTATACTCTGGCGTTACAGGAATGAAAAGTCAACAAACGAAAATGGACGTTATTTCAAATAACATCGCAAACGTAAGTACCACAGGATTTAAAGCAGGCCGTGTGCGCTTTGAAGATATGATCAGCCAAACGAATGCAAATGCTCAAGAAGGAATCAACGCACAACAAGTAGGTCTGGGGGTACAAACCGGATCGATCGATACGATCATGACAGGCGGATCACTGCAAACTACTGGTAGAGCTCTAGATTTCGGAATCGAAAACGGCGACAGCTCATTCTTCACCGTTAGTGGAAATGACGGAGTGGAAATTTCATATACACGTGATGGCGGATTTTATACGGACGCTAACGGCAACTTAGTGACTTCAAGCGGATTGAATGTAATGGGATATGCAGCGACAGAAAATGGTTCTGGGATAGTTGAATCAGGTAATCCAGTTGAATTAGTATCTTTAGAAATTTCAGCTACTCGTACAGTTGGGGGAAATACATTTAACTTGCAAAGCTACACTGTAGACAATACGGGATTGATCAGAGGAACTTACAGTGATGGAAATTCTTATGTTCTTGGACAAATGGCTTTGACAAGCTTTTCTAACCCAGATGGATTGGAAAAAGCCGGCAGCAACTTGTACGTGTCGACAGCAAACTCTGGAACTGCAACAGTAGGCAAGCCCGGGGATGCTGGATATGGAAAAGTTCAATCTGGTTTCTTAGAAATGTCAAACGTTGACTTAGCAAATGAGTTTACCGAAATGATCGTTACAAACCGTGCTTACCAAGCAAACTCAAGAAGTATCACGACTTCTGACCAAATGTTGGAAGAATTGATCAACCTGAAACGTTAAGAATAAATAGGTAAACATACTGCTTAATGGGACTTTCAGTTCCATTAAGCAAGTTTCGAAGAGAGAAGCGGGGTAAGTAGAATGATTGCTTTAACTTCAGTTTCAGGTAAAGAATTTTATTTGAACTGCGATTTGATTTACAAAATGGAACACACTTTTGATACGATCATTACTTTAGTAGATGGAAAAACAATCAGAGTGGTTGATCCTGAAGAAGATATTATTGAAAAAATCATTGCCTTTAAACGTAAAATCTATACTCAATTACCAGAGGGTGAGGAGAAATAATGAAAAAAAATATGGTTCCTTTAATCGGTATAGCCTTAGGGATCGGGTTGTTGGTATGGTCTATAACGTCAGGCGGTCCTATTGCTGCTTTTATAGACGCTCCTTCACTTGTCATTACACTAGGCGGTTCATTTAGTGCGCTATTAGTTAGTTTTCCTTTAACCGATTTAAAGAAAATACCAAATGTGTTGAAACAATTACTATTACAATCAGACATCAAAGAAGAAGAGCTGATTGCTACTGTCGTAGATATTTCTAAAAAGACCAGAAGTCAAGGGATACTAGCCATCGAGAATGACATCAAAGAGCTGGACAATGAAATGTTGGTGTATGGTTTAGAAATGGTTGTAGATGGATCTGATCCAGAAGATATTCGAGAAATTATGGAGATCAAAGCAGAAAATATTGAGAAAAGACATAGTGTCGGACAAAATATTTTTAATAAATGGGGAGAACTTGCTCCCGGATTTGGTATGTTGGGAACATTGATCGGATTGATCATCATGTTGGGACAATTAACAGATCCTAGTACTATTGGTTCGGGGATGGCGACAGCATTGATCACAACCTTCTACGGAAGTTTGCTGGCCAATATGATCTTCTTACCAATAGCAACGAATTTAAAAATTCAAACGGAAGCAGAAATGCAATTATGCGAAATGGCTATTGAAGGAGTATTGTCTATCCAAGCTGGTCAGAATCCGCGCGTCATTGAGCAAAAATTAAGAAGTTACTTGCCTGCCTCCAATAGTGAGCTTGACTCTGATGCAGTCGAAGCTGATTTGACAAAGGAAAGAAATTATGGCTAGAAAACGGAAAACAACATTTATAGAAAGTAGCGGCTCTCCAGGGTGGATGACAACCTTCTCCGATTTGATGACGCTATTGTTAACCTTCTTTATTCTATTATTCTCTATGTCTAGTGTGGTTGAATCGAAGTTTGATCAGGCCTCTGCGTCTATGTCATTAGCTTTTACAGGTCAAGATGGATTACTGCCTGAAGAGACAACGGTGGTTCCGACTAATAATGGAGATGTAGAAGAAATCGAGGGTGTCGAAACAACAGGGGAAGAAATCCCGCCAGAATTAGTCGAAATGTATAAAGAAATGGAAAAAGAATTGAAAGAACAAGGAATGGAAGGGAATATTAGTATCAAAATCGATTCTGAAGGAATTTATTTGGATATCAAAGATTCTATTCTTTTCACATCAGGCAGTGCAGATATAGTAGGATCGGGTAAAGAGACATTAGATAATTTGGCAGAACTGATCAACCAAGTTCCTAATGAAGTGATCATCGAGGGGTACACAGATAATGTTCCAATGAGTAATGCACAATACGCAAGCAATTGGGAATTATCTACTTCGAGAGCAGTTTCTGTTTTAAGATATCTTAGCGAAGAAAAACAAGTTGATCCAACTCGATTATCAGCTCGCGGTTATGGAGAGTACCAACCAATCGCTCCCAATGATACAGCAAAAAACAGAGCAGAAAATAGACGAGTAAACATTGTCATATTATATGAAGAATTTAAGGAGGAAAGTTGATGGAAAATGCAACTCCTGAATCAAAAAATAAGTTGAAACCAGTTTTGATCGTAGTCATCATTTTACTACTGTTGACGGTCGGAACACTTGTAGGTATTGGTTTCAGTACAGGAAAAATTCAAGAAGTAACGGCAACAGTTTTTGACTCAAGCGAAGAAACTACCGTGCCTTTAGAGCAGTTCTTGGTTAATTTAACTCCTGGAGAGAACAACAAAGATCAATACTTGCAAATTGAATTATCGATTCACAGTTCGCAAAAAGATGCCGAAGCCACTATCACAGAAAAAACGGCTCAAGTAAGAGATGCCGTTATTGCTGTATTAAGAAACAAAACAAGTGATTCACTGTATACTGCTTCAGAAGACGGCGAATTGGTGATCAAAAGTGAATTAAAAACGAAAATCAACCAAGAGATTGGATCAGATTTAGTCAATGAAGTATACATAACCAACATCGTCACACAATAGATGAAGAAAATGAGGAGTTAAAGAATGGGTTTTGGAACAGGGCTTGAATATGTGTTGAAAAGCGTTCTCGCATTAATAGTAATCATCTTTTTAGCCAATAAACTATTGGGTTATATGAATACCATAATGAATAAGCAAACAAAGGCGATCCGTATTATTGAACGGATGCCGGTCAATAAAAATTCGTCTATATGTATTGTTGAAATATTGGGAAGCTATTATTTGATGAGTTTTACAGAAGGACGAAATGAGATCTTAAAAGAATTCACCGAAGATGAGAGCCAAGCAATCATAGCGATGAGAAAAGAAAAAGAACTTTCTGCCGGACAAAGCTCATTAGATACGGAACAATTTAAAGAGATCTACACAAAAATTCAAGAAAAAATTCAAACTTATACTGAAAAGAGGAACTAAACGTGTTGAAAAAAGTCTTGCTTGTCATGGGCGGAATAATAGGATTGTTTGGGTTTCCCCAACAAGTAGGAGCAACAGAAATCATGGACACTATCACTTCTGCTCTTGATAGTGGAGCAGGAGAAAATGCTGAAACAGTTCAATTGTTTTTATTGCTTACCCTGTTAAGCTTTGGAACAGCCTTCTTGGTTTTAACGACAGCTTTCACACGAATCATTGTGGTGTTGTCTTTTACTAGAAGTTCATTAGGAACACAGCAGAATCCGCCCAATATTGTCATCATGGGATTGGCGATCTTTCTGACTTTCTTCGTTATGCGTCCTGTGACAGATGAGATCATGGAAGATGCGATCAATCCGTATTTGAATGAAGAAATCACTACGGAAGTGGCGATAGAAAGAGCAGAAGGACCTTTAAAAGAATTTATGGCTGCTCAAACGCGTGAAAAAGATATTCAATTATTTTTAGATATTTCTGGAGAAGAGAAACCGGAAAACTTAGAGAATTTATCAATGACGGTTTTGACACCAGCGTTTGCGATCAGTGAATTGCGGACGGCTTTCAGCATCGGATTTTTGATTTTCATTCCATTTTTGGTCATCGATATGGTCGTCGCAAGTATCTTGATGTCCATGGGGATGTTCATGCTGTCACCAGTCATGATTTCATTGCCGTTTAAATTATTATTGTTTGTATTAGTAGATGGTTGGTATTTAGTAGTAGAATCCCTTGTTTCAGGATTTCAGTAGAGGTGAAAAATGAAAGTAGAACAAGCATTAGACATTGTGCGCGAAGCTTTTTTCGCTATCATTCAAGTAGCAGGACCAACATTAGCTATTGCCTTGATTATAGGATTGGTGATCAGTATTTTACAAGCCACTACTCAATTACAAGAGCAGACATTGAGTTTCGTGCCTAAAATATTAGCCGTCATTGCCTCTTTGATCATATTCGGTAATTTCATGCTGAATGTAATGATTGAATTTACTGAAAAAATCTTTGAAACTATTGCGAGTCTATGATGGATAACGCCTTACTAACAGAATTGAACGGAGCTTTATTGATCTTGATGCGAGTGTCTGCATTTATCTTGATCTGTCCTGGATTTTCTTTTACAGGTCTGCCTAACTTAGTCAAAGTGGTTTTGTCAGCAGGAATATCAATTGGTGTTTATTCTGTTGTGCCGAGTGTTACGACTATTGATGGTGTAGTTGAATTTTTCTTTATCGGATTAAAAGAAGTTCTAGTCGGTTTTGCCATTGGTTACATTTGTCAATTGTTTTTCTCAGCAGTCGAAATGGCTGGTAAGCTGATCGACTTTCAAGTCGGATTTTCAATGAGTGAAGTGTATGATCCCAGTCTAGGAATCAGCGTTTCCAATTATGGGAAAATCTTTTACTGGATCTCGATGTGTATTTTCTTTTTTACGGATCTGCATCATGCAGTCATCAAGACTCTGGTAAAATCATTCAGTTATTTACCGTTAGACAGCACTGATTTAGGTTCTTTTGGAACGGAAGGTATTGTAACCTTATTCGGAATGATTTTTGAGCTGGCACTGAATTTAGCATTGCCACTCATGCTGACGTCATTGATTGCTGAAGTGGTATTAGGGTTGATTTCCAGAACGGTTCCGCAGATCAACGTATTGATTTTAGGAATGCCGCTGAAAGTATTAGTCAGTTTGTTGATGACATTAGTGGTTTTGACACCGATGACAGAAAGTATTAAAGATATTATGCCGATGATGGTGAAATACATGAATGAATTCATGCGTTCATTACCTGGTTAAAGAGAGGTGATTGATCATGCAAGATAAAGACAGTAAAACAGAAAAAGCCAGCCCCAAGCGAATAAAAGACGCTCGAAAAAAAGGGGATATCGCTAAAAGCAGCGATTTGACTTCGGCGATTTCTTTTACAGTGTTTGCCTTGATGACAACCTCCCTTGGCTGGTATGTATTTGAGAGAAGCTTTGCTTACTTGAAAGGCTTCTTGGCAAGTGGACTAACGATGGGAAGCCAGTTGGGTACAGAAGAATTAAGAAATAACCTAGCCAGTATCGGAGTTCAATCGATCATTATGCTGTTTACTATTGCGGCTCCTTTTTTATTGATTGCCTTTTTTGTTTCTTTATTGGCAGCTGGATTACAGACTAGGTTCTTATTTTCAAAAGAACCGATTAAAATGAGCTTGAAAAAGATTAATCCTGTCAGTGGTTTTAAGAATATGTTCAGTAAAAAAGCTGCTTTCACTTTAGTAAAAACCATTTTTAAGTTGGTTCTTGTGTTTTTGGTAACGTACAATGCATTGACAGATTCTATTGACGTAATCGTGAATTTAGGTAAGTTGGGCACTGAAAAAATATTTAGTACTCTTTTGGAATTGATCAAAACAGTGGGCACGAATTTGGCTGTACTGTTAATGATTTTGGGAATCGCTGATTATGTGTATGAACGCTATGAGTTCAGCCAAAAGATGAAGATGACGAAACAAGAAGTCAAGGATGAGTACAAAGAAAGTGAAGGAGATCCGCAAGTTAAATCTCAACGGAAACAACTTCACCGTCAAATGATTAACGGCAATATGAGAGATGTGGAGACAGCGGCAGTTGTCATCACCAACCCGACTCATTTGGCGATCGCGATCCGGTATGAAAAAGGAAAAGATGAAGTGCCTATCGTAGTCGTAAAAGGAGCAGATCTGATTGCAGAGAAAATTCGAGAACGAGCTCGAGAACACGATGTTCCAATTGTAGAGAACAAACCGATAGCGAGAAATTTGTACAAAAATATCCAAGTGGGACAACCCATACCGGTAGATCTTTACCAAGCGGTTGCTGAGATCATGGCGTTAGTTTACCAAATGGAAGAAATGAAAAAAGACAAGATTTAATCTGGTATGAAACGAATACTATCAGAGTCAGACGAAGGAGATCATGTAATGATAAGTGCTTTAAACGAGAGAATAGAAAAGTTTAGTCGTTTTTCTGATATAGGAATTGCTGTTTTGGTGGTCGGGATCTTAGCCATGATCATTATCCCCTTACCAGCACCTATACTGGATTTTATGTTGGCTGTAAATATTTCTTTGTCATTGATTATTTTACTGCTGACGTTATTTACAAAAACGGTTCTAGAATTTTCTACTTTTCCTACTTTATTATTGGTCACAACGATGTTCGGTTTGGCGCTGAATATTTCGTCTACCCGTTTGATATTGACACAAGGAAATGCCGGACAAATGATCGAGACGTTTGGGAACTTTGTAGCTGGGAATAATTTTATTGTTGGAGCGGTTATTTTTATCATTATCATTCTTGTTAATATGATGGTCGTGACAAGCGGGTCTGGACGTGTGTCGGAAGTGTCTGCTCGTTTTACATTAGACGCTATGCCGGGGAAACAGATGTCTATTGATGCCGATATGAATGCTGGTTTGATTACAGAAGCTCAAGCAAAGAAACGACGTAAAGATTTAGAACGGGAAACGCAATTTTTTGGAGCGATGGATGGAGCCAGTAAGTTCGTTAAAGGGAACGCTATTGCAGGTATCATTATTACCTTGATCAATTTGATCGGAGGAATCCTGATTTTTTCTCTGCAACAAGGAATGGGAATGATGGAAGCTTTGGACCATTTTGGGAAATTGACGATCGGAGACGGTTTAGTGAGTCAAGTTCCTTCATTGATGGTATCTGTTGCATCCGGTATTTTAGTGACTCGTTCTGGAAGCCAAACGGGTTTCGGAAGCTCATTAAGCGGAGAATTATTCGGCAATGCTAAAGTTATCAAAATCGCAGCTGGAGTTTTACTGCTGTTTGCTATTGTACCAGGTATGCCGACAATACCATTCTTATTGATCGGGTTAATTGCTTTTGCAGCTGGTTATTTGATTGACGAGAACGAAAAAGCCAAATTGAATCAAGAAAAGGATACTGAAATAAAAGAAGCAGCGGCTCAACGGACGGAGAATGAAAAAGTCCAAGAAGAATCGATCACGGCTTTCCAAGTAGACCCAATCTCGATCGAAATTGGATATGGTTTGATTCCATTGGCGGATGAACGTCAAGACAGCAACTTAACGAGTCAAATCCCTGCCATACGTCGTCAGTGTGCTCAAGAAATGGGGATCTTACTAAACCCGATTCGTATTCGAGACAATCTGCAATTAGCGCCAAATGATTACGTCATTAAGATCAAAGGGAATGAAGTTGCACAAGGAAGTTTGTATTTAGATAAATTCTTGATTATTGATCCAGGAGAGTCTACGTTTGAATTCAATGGAATTCCAGCTAAAGAACCTTCATTTGGTTTAGATGCTATGTGGATCGATGAAAGCGATCGAGACATGGCAGATATCAAAGGCTACACCGTTGTAGATCCGTTGACCGTATTGATCACTCATTTGAAAGAGACGATTACACAACACAGTTTCGAATTATTAGGCAGACAAGAAGTGAAACAATTATTCGAAGGTATCAAAGAAAAATATAGTGTGGTCATTGATGAACTGATCCCAGATATTTTACGCTTGGGAGAAGTACAAAAAGTGCTTCAAAGTCTATTGAAAGAACATATTCCGATCAATGATTTAGTCACTATTTTGGAAACATTGGCAGACTACGGAAATACAACAAAAGATACAGAAGTGCTGACAGAGTATGTGCGGCAAGCGTTGAAGAGAACGATCGTGAAACCTCACTTAGATCAAAATGGTGTGCTGCATGTAGTAACGCTTCATCCAGATTTGGAAGAACGAATCAGCCAAAGCACACGAAAATCTACAGCAGGATCTATACCGGCTCTTCAGCCAAATGAGATCACGAATTTCTTTGACAACTTGACGTATTCCAATAATCAATTGGACAGTCATGGGATTCCTCATGTGTTGTTGGCGTCGCCTAAGATTCGTCCAGCAGTCAGAAATTTATTGGCTTTCAATTTCCCGGACTTGCCGATCTTGTCTCTAAACGAAGTGCCGAATGATATTCCAATTGAAACACAAGGTATGATTGAAACATGACATCACTAATGATACACCCAAATAAAATGGCTAGGAGGAAGGGCAATGATGTATTATGAGACTGACCGAGAACAGGAAATCTTAAAGTATCTTCCCTTGGTCGAAAAAGTAGTGAATGGGTTGAATATCAAGCGAAGCGATTATGAACGGTCTGATTTGATCAACATGGGCGTGATCGGGTTGATGGATGCATTAAATAAATTCGATCATTCGAAGAAAGTTCCTTTTGAAGGGTATGCTTATATTCGAATCAAAGGTGCTATCATTGATGAAGTGCGTAAAACGTCTAAAGTCTCCCGGTCTCGCATCACGAAATTGAACGATTTCTACAAAGCCAAAGAGAAATTGGAAAAGACGCTGATGCGTACACCTTCGGATCATGAAATTTGCGCAGAATTAGGAATCGGAGAAAAAGAGTTGAGTAAGATTCACGAAACTGTTCATCAGTTAGCTTCGGTATCTTTAGAAGATGTGCTGTTTTCTGAAGAAGGGCATGATGTTGAGATACAGGATGTTTTGGAAGATACCACTGCAGTGAATTCTGAAGAGGCTCTTTTAGAGATCGAACGAAAAGAAATGTTAGCTTTAGCGATCAAAAAGTTAGACGAGCGTGAGCAGCAGATTTTAAACATGCTGTATATAGAAGAATTAAGTTTAAAAGAAATTGCATTCGTATACGATTTATCGATTCCGCGTATTTCCCAGATTCATGGGAAAATGATTGTAAAATTAAAGAGTCATATGAAAGAGGCTTATAATGATTAGAGGATTTATTACCACAAATAGAAACTTACATATATTAGAAAAAAAGCAGGAAAATTTAAGTACGACTGTTGCTAATTTAAATACAGTCGGATATAAAGAGCAAGAAATCATCCAAAGCAGTTTAGTGGAGCAAAACTTGTTTAACCGATTAGATGGTCCAGAATTGAATCAGCAGTTCAATGTTGGGGGACTGTCATTAGGGAGTCAGATTGATGAAGTGTACCGTGATTTTAGCCAAGGCGGTATCAAATTAACCAACTCATCAACTGACTTAGCACTTCAAGGTGAGGCATTCTTTACGGTTCAAACGGCGAATGGCGAAACGATGTATACACGTAACGGAAACTTCACGGTAGATGCAGAAGGGTTCCTGGCGACTCAAGAAGGTCATCAAGTAATGAGCACTGCCAATACACCGATTCAAGTAGGCAGTATGGAGTTTATGGTCTCAACGGATGGTACGATTCTTGAAACGGGGCAGCAACTGCAATTAACCAGTTTTGCTGATCCTGCTGGACTGACTAGTCAAGGAGATACGTTATTTTCAGGGAATGGCGGGATGATGGCTAACGATACAGCCGTTTTCCAATCAGCAGTCGAAACGGCTAACGCCAATACAGCGGACGTGATGATTGATTTGATGCAAGTGTCCAGAGAATACGAAGCGAATCAAAAAATCTTGCAAGCAGCAGATCAAACCTTGCAAAAAGCCGTCAATGAATTAGGAAAAGTGTAAAGCTGTTTTAAGATAGCTGGATAAAAGGGAGATTGGAGAAATAAAATGAGTATTTCTTTAAGCACAAGCAGAAGCGGAATCCATGCACATCAAAAAGCTATGGATGCTATTGCTAATGACATTTCAAATGTCAATACAACTGGATACAAATCAAAGCAAGTCAATTTCCGTGAATTGATGACCAATCAATTAGCTGAAGATAAATTGCTTTTATCCGATAATGCAGAAGGCGGAGAAATCGGCGTAGGGTCATTAAGCGGAGTAACAACTTCGAATTTCAAACAAGGATCTTTGACTGAGAGCCAAGGGGAGTTTCACATGGCTGTTGCTGGAAACGGCTTTTTTGGAGTCACAGATGCTGCTGGACAGTTTTACCTGACTCGTGATGGCGGATTCCAACTGAATGCTAACGGAACGCTGACAAATGGGAACAATGAATCGTTGTCGATCAATACGACGGTGCCGGTTGATCAATGGCCTGCCGGAAATGTTGCCATACAAGATTCAGGAGCTGTTATGATCTTAGACGACAATGGAAACCAAACCCAAGTAGCTACTATTCCATTGTTTTATCCGAGTGTAGCTGATGCTTTGCAACCTGCAGGAGGAAACAAGTATCAAGTACCAGCCGGAATCGAATTAATGACTTCAAATGGCGACAATGATGCTTTTGGTAGTATCAAGCAAGGTTACTTAGAAATTTCCAATGTAGATTTGGCAACGACTTTTACGGATATGATCGTCACGCAACGAGCTTATTCATTGAATTTAAAAGCCGCTCAAAGTACAGATGAAATTATGGGAATGATCAACAACTTTAAGCAATAAAATCGAAGAATCAACTGTTTTCATTTAAAAACAACCGCTCAAGTCATTAAGATGGGGCGGCTGTTTTTTTGTAACATAAAATAATTCTTTTCAGCTTCTGACATTTGAGCTATGATGAAAGAGAAAAAGCGAGGGATCGATTGTAGTATGTATTTAACAATAGAAAAAACGGCTGAATATTTGAATGTACCTGTCAGCGAAGTCTACCGATTGATTCGTGAAAAACAAGTGCGGACAGTCCAAGTAGATGACGAGCTGTTGCTGAATAAGGAACAATTCAACTTATTTATGAAAGAAATGGAAAAACAAAAAGAAGCGCTGGAAGAGTATTTGAATACACCTATTCCAGAAGATATCGATATTAAGGATGAAGATTGATTTTTATAAGGATGTGACACTTATGAGTAATTATCAATTCATTGCCAGTACGATTGAACTGCCTGAAATTGAGAATCCGCATGTCCATTTGTATTCTATTAATGAAGCTTTAGCGAACGGACTCTCGATAGAGGAAAGTATTTTGGAGATGGATATTGATCCTGACGAACCTGAAGTGCTGCTTTGGTTCGAAAGCGAAGAGTTGTTAGGGGAGATTACAGTGCAAAAAGAGGAAGATGGCTATTATTCTGATCCGTATACTCAATTGCCTTATCGGTATACTTTCGAATGGGGCAGATACACACAAAAAAGAGCGGAAGAAATCATCACTTTTTTGAATCAACATATGCAATCAGGAAGCATAGTAGAGCTTTGGGATACGTGGATGGATGATATTGAAGAACCTGTAGTAAAGATATTATCTCTTGATCATGTTACTCCACAACATATTCAAGCGATATTTGGCAACACAGAGTACGAGAAACCGACAGTTTTGTCCCTACAAAAAAGCTGAAACAAACAGTTTTGAACTGCTTATTTCAGCTTTTTAAATGTTTAACGATTATTTAGCTTTATCTTCACCGATAACTTCTGGATCAGCAGCATCTTCTTCAGGCTCTTCTTCTACACGAGGAGCTGAAACTGTTGCGATCAACGTATCAGGTTCTTCAACAATTTCTACATCTGGAAGTTGTTCTAAGTCAGCAACCGTTAATGTGTCACCAATTTCTAAACTTCCTGCATCCACTGTATATTCTTCAGGCACCTTGTCAGCTACTGTTTCAACAGAAACTTCATAAAGGGCTTGTTCTAATACCCCAATTTTTACATTTTCTGTATTTTCTAAAACCACAGGAACAAAGACCGTTAATTTTTGTCCAGCTTTTAATGTTTGCATACTTACATGTAAAATTTGATTTTTTAATGAATGACGTTGAACTTCTTTAATGTAAACTTGAAGTTTTTTGCCGTCTTCCATGGTAACGTCAAAGATTGCACTATCTCCTTGAGTTTTTAAAACTTCACGGATTTCTTTTTCATTTAAGAGTACAGAAATCGAGCCTTCTTCTTTCCCGTAAATCACGCCTGGGATGTTTTCTGCACGACGATCCTTGTGTGATGCGCCTGTACCGACTGATTCTCTTTTCATAGCTTTGATGTTCATATTACTATTCCCCCTTAAGATAATTACCTTAACATCAATGATACCCCAAATAGAATGGAAATGAAAGCGATATGACTTTTTGGAGCTTTATGTAAAATAAAGCATGGCTCTATTAAGCAAATAAAATGAAACAAATTGGATTGCTTTTAGAGATAGGTAAATTTATTACTTAATACTATAGAAGAAAGACGTTAATGAGAGAGATTTTTACTCACAAGAAAGAGACAAAAAACTAAATTTGTGTGTAAATGACAATATAGTTGGAACAGATCAGCCGAAATACTAGTCGATAGTAAAATAGCGAACGTTTGTTTTGTGAGACAGCTTACAACATCGTTTTTGAGCTGATATAAACTATAAAAGTTGGAAATAGTGCATTTTGAGCATGAATAACGAATAATTACAAAACGTTGCGATAACATGTTGTATTTTACGTAAAGTTTGATTTTGTCATACTTCTGCAATGAACACTTACTTTTAATACAAAAGCAATAAAGAACCATAACAAAAGCTCTTTTTAACAGACTTCTCTTTCGAATCATGGTACTATTCATTTCGTGGCAAAGGAACACTTAATAGAACACTTTAAGAAACACATGAAGGCTATTAAAAATACAAAGAGGTTCTTTTGGAAATGTGGAAGAAAATAAGCATTTGGAATAGAGAGGGAGAAAATAATGAGAAACATAAAGTCAAAATTAGTAGCTGCAGGATCAACTTTAGCAATGGTAGGACTATTCTCAGTAGCTAACCCGTCAGAAGCATCAGCAAACGAATATAACGCTAATTCATGGCAAGCACGTACTGTAGCAGAGGTCAAAGAGGATATCCAAAGTGATGAAACAGGATCAAAATATACTTTCCAATGGGGAGATACATTATCAAGCATCGCTTTAGCAACAGATATTTCTGTAGATTCATTAGTGAAAATCAATGATATCAGCAACGCAGATGTGATTATTGCTGGAAATTCGATTCATTTATCAAGTGATCATTCAGTTGTAACGGTAGAAAACAACAACGAAGTGAAAACTTATAATGTAAGTGAAGAAGAAGTGAAAGAAGTAGAAACGCCAAAAGAAACAAAAGAACAACTAGCTAAAGAAGAAGTTACAGAAGAAGCTGTTGAGACAAAAGCACCAGCTGCTGAAACAACTCAACCGGCTGCAGAAGAAAAATCTGGTGAATGGGTTACTGTAGAAGCTACGGCTTATTCAACAAATCAACCAGAATTAAGTGATACAACGTATACTGGAATCAATTTGAATGAAAATCCAAATGTTATCGCTGTTGACCCAAGTGTTATTCCATTAGGTTCAACGGTATATGTACCAGGATATGGAACATTTATTGCTGGAGATACTGGTAGTGCAATCAAAGGACACCGTATTGATGTCCACATGACTGATTTAAATGCTGCATTACAATTTGGAAGAAAAACATTAGACGTTCAAATTTTGAACTAATAAATGGACAAAATCTGAAAAATTAAAAGAAGAAGGAGCTGGGAAATAATTCCCAGCTCCTTCTTCTTTTACGAATATTGGTTTCGTAAACGCGCTCAAAAAGGCAGCCCCGACATCCACTTCACGAATAATGCTCAAATGGTCTACGACCATCCTGTGCTTATTCGCTCCAGTGATTCGGGCTAAATGCCTTTTTTCCCACTCTCTTCTTTTTTGTTTGAAGATGAGATGAAGGGATTAATACAGCAGCACTCTGATATAGACGATTGTTGCTCCTAAAGCTGCTCCAACAATAAAATAAAGCAGCATCTGTAAAAGCAAGTACCAATCTATTTGATTAGGAGAGCTGTTTTTCTTTTTTTGAGTTGTTTTATTCGTTTCTTCTCGTCGAGATAAGATCAAATATCCCAAACCAACGATGATACCCACAACAGATAATAGAGATTGTGAGACTTCAGGGCGCAGATACCCCATGACCAAGCCCACTAAAGCCGCGAATACTAATAAAGCGTAACGTCTCATCTTATTGGACATACTTCAAACTCCTTCGAGGAATAGATTTTTCATTTATTTTACCATAAAGAATTCCCATCACTGTAATCATTTCATTTGAAAGATGTAAGCCGAAAAAAGAAACGAGACTTCTCAAAGGCTCGTTTCTTTTTGTATTAATATTGCATCAATTTTAATTGAAGAACCGTTTCTTTATCTGAGTGAGTTCCCATTTGAAATTCTTCTTTATACGATTCCGGCCCTTTTCCTGTCAAGATAACGTAATCACCAGGTTGAGCTATTTTTTGAGCTTCTTGAATCGCGATGGTTCGATCCATAATGATATCTATGTGATCCTCTAGCTGAGCTTCTTCAACCAATGTTTCGTAAGTCTGTTTCATTTCCTCTTCATATGTCCCATTTAAATCATCCGTAGTTAAAATAGTGTAATCACTTAATCTATGAGAAGTTTGAAGCATCGGAACACGTTTTGTACTATCCCTATTTCCGCGGAAACCAAATATATGGATGATCTTATTTGCTTTGCATTCTCTAATCGAGTCTATGCAATACTGCAATGCCAAGTCTGTATGTGCATAGTCGCTGATGTAATGAACTCCATCAATTATGGCGAGTGTTTCAAATCTGCCTGGAATGCCAGCGAAATCCTTAAGGCTATCGTTAATATGGTCAATAGTGTAGCCCATATCTACAATTACTCCACTAGCCATAGCTAAGTTGTACACATTGTGCATACCGATCAAAGTAGAATAAATAGTTTCGACTGAACCTTCCGTATCTACTTGAATATCTTTGCCTTTTTTTGATAAGAGTTTAAAAGTGGCTTTTTCGTCATGGCCGATAGTGATGGTTTCAACATTTTTAGCCAGTAACCGTTGAGCTAGATGTTGTCCCCAAGTATCATCGATATTGATGACAGCTTTTCCGTCTGGCTTTAATTTATCAAATAACAAAGCCTTAGCTTCAAAATATTCTTCCATCGTATGGTGATAATCTAAATGATCGTGCTGCAAATTGGTAAATAAAGCATAATCAAACGTTATTCCTTCTAAACGATATTGAGTCAATCCATGAGAAGAGACTTCTACGATAACCACTTGGTCTGTTGATTGAGCCATCATTTGATGAATGAGCAATGCGCTGGGGGTAGTGTTCAGGGATTTAGATGTCTGTCCATTGATCACATATTCTATCGTGCCGATCAACGAAGTAGAATAACCCGCTTTTTCCAATAAATGCTTCAATAAGTAACAGGTCGTTGTTTTACCATTCGTACCAGTCACCCCGATAACGATTTTATTATCAGAAGCATTTCCGTAAAAAGTCTTGCACAATTGTCCAAGCATTTTTCGGCTGTTTTTTGTGAGGACATAAGGAGTATCCCCGATATTGGGTTGAACTGCTTCGCCAATGATCAATGATGCGCCATTTTTTGCAGCGTCTCTTATATAATCATGTCCATCAAATTGGTAACCTTTGATAGCTACAAAGAGCATCCCTGGTTTTACATTTCTTGAATCATCTGTTATACCCGTAACCTCCATTTCAAGATCTACTCCTGAAAATTCAGATAAAGAAGAGAAGGATTCAATTAGTTGTTTTAATTTCATTGTAAAAGTTGCCTCCTTCTATAAGACAATCCATATAGGATAAACGATTTTATTTTGACTATTCTTCCAGAAGAACTGACAAGTCAGTCCTTATACGAATGAGGAAGATAGCCGTCCTGTATTCAAGTATAATTGAATCATTAAACCATATCATTAAAAAAGCTTAATATAAATAACGTTATTCGTAAAAAGGAAAGAGGCATGTATTTCTTGCCTCAATAGAGATGATAAGTAAAGCGAATAAAAATAGAAAAAATACATGAGTATTTGGTAAGAGGAGAAGCACTAGATGAGGTCTGTAGAGTTTTCTTGAAGGTGCATCAACTCTGAATCTAGTTGCTTTGTTTCATAATCGATTAAAGTCAGCAAATCTTTTTCCAGCCATTCCGGTAGTTCTTGATGCATGAAAGAATGAAGAGCTAGAATATTTTCATGAAAATCTGTAGCAGGGCTCAACTTTTTTTGAAGTATTTTTGCAAATTTTTGTTTTTTCTTCAACGCTTTCTTGTTTTGTTCAGAAAGAGAGGCAAAATTTTTGAGCACATAACGATAATGTTTAGCTTTTAGGCGAACATGATGGACTGCTTCTATATCCGTATAATCGAGTTGGTTAATTTTTTCTGCAACCTTTTTGTGTTCTTTCTTGGACCGTTTTTTTACAAATGAAGACAAGTCTTCTGTACCTAGGATCAAAGAAGCCCATTCCACAGATTCGACCCACTGGTACAAATGAGCGAAGACAAGCCGCATTTTCTTCTGGTTGCTTGAATGAATCAGTCTGCGCTGTTCTTTTAATCGCGCTTTAGAGATTAATTCTACAACCCCTTCAGGATCTTCCAGCAAATCGGGTTCTTTGTTACAAATCAACTCGACTTCTTCTAATAAGACATCCAATTCACGCAAACGGGAAAATTGTTTGAACAATTCTTTTGCGGGATTGCGAGCGTCTTGATAAACATTGTCGGGCAATAATGGTTTGAGAAAATTCAATGCAGAACGGAATTGTCTAGTATGGACACGCAATTGATGGACGTTCTCTTTGTCATAAGGAGACGCTAGAAAAGCTTTATGAAAGCTAAGCATATTGTTTAAAGAGTTTCTTAGCAAGATAGCTAAAAGATTTGAAGGATTGTCCTTTATTACACGTAAATTTTTCAATGATTTAGATTGATGAAACCAGAGCAGTTGTGCTTCAGAAGCATTTTTTAGTTGAACGCCTGCACAAGCTCCTTTGCCAAATGGCAGCAGCGATCCCGTCAACTGTTCAACCCAAGTACTTAAAGTTGGCTCATGTCCTACAATAATGATGGTGCAATGTTTTGTTGTACTTTCGATTTCAGACAAAAGCTGATCATAATCTCCTTCAACAATAAAACCTTGTTCTATAATAGGCAGTCCACCTAATGAGCGGGAAATAATCTCAGCAGTTTCAACAGCACGTGATAGAGGACTGGACCAAATTAAAATCTCTTTCTCCATATTAATCAAGTAGTGAAGAATAGGAGCGGAATATTCCAACTTTTTTCTACCTTCAGAAGTTAGAGTACGATTAAAATCTTCTTCTACTACTTCTTTGTTTTCAGCAATCCCGTGACGAAAAAAGCATACGAATCGACTCACAGCACTCATCCTTTCTTGACGGTAAAACCATTTTAAAACAGAGGAGACATCTTTTCTAGTTTGACAACTCTATTATCGCTTCTTTATCGGTTTATTTCCACTAATAAGACATTGTTCTACCCATAAAAACACCCAATAATAGAAGGAAATCAAATAGTATAAAAATCTCCTTTAGTTTCTATTTTGAATATGATATGATGGAATTTAATTTATGAAAAAATGATTAAAATTTTAATCAGTAGGAGGAACCACAATGAAAAAAACAAAAATTGGTTTAGTGCCAAAATTAATTATTGCCATTGTTTTAGGTATTGTATTTGGGCAACTAGACGTCTTACCCGCTATTATTTTGCAGATTCCAATTACAATATCCAGTTTGTTTAGTAGTTTATTATCTTTTATAATTCCACTAATGATTATTGGTTATGTAATAGTTGGGATAGCAGATCTCACTCAAGGAGCCGGTAAACTACTTGGTGCGACTACACTTATTTCTTATGGATCAACACTAGTAGGTGGAGTAATCGCCTATACGATTGCTTCCATTGTTTTCCCAATGTTCATTACTCCAGAATTGAGTCAAAAAGTTACTGAAAGTGGAGAAGGGTTGGCAGCATTGTTTACCATTCCTTTAGAACCAATGTTAGATGTAACTTCCGCTATTGTATTTGCTTTCTTATTTGGTATTGGTATCTCTTGGTTGAGAGGACAGAACAAAGGAGAGACGATCTATCATTTCTTTAGTGATTTTAGTGCCATTATCACGCGTATATTGAACACATTAGTTATTCCTGGATTACCTATTTATATCTTCGGAAACTTTGTAAACTTGAGTTACACTGGATCTATTCAATCTATCCTATCTGTTTTCTGGAGAGTTTTTTTGGTTGTGTTAGCTTTGCAGTTAATAGGAGTCCTAGCTTTGTTTGTCATTGCAGGTATCTACCGAAAAGAAAAACCATGGCAATTTATTAAGAACCAAGTACCAGGCTATATTACGGCTCTAGGAACACAATCTTCAGCTGCTACTATTCCTGTTAACATAGAAATTGCTCGTAAAAACGGGGTATCGCGTCAAATCAGAGAGTTTGTAGTACCTTTGTGTGCGACAATCCATTTATACGGAAGTATCACAACAGTTATTTCATGTGTAACAGCTGTTTTGATCATGTACGATATGCCTTATGATTTTCAACTGATGATGGGATTCATCTTGATACTTGGAATAGCTATGGTGGCAGCACCAGGAGCGCCAGGTGGGGCAATCATGAGTGCTCTTCCTTTTCTAACTGTCGTAGGAATTTCAGCAACTGGACCAATCGCTACTTTATTGATTTCTCTTTATTTGACGCAAGATAGTTTTGGAACTGCGGCAAATGTTTCAGGAGACAATGCGATTGCTTTGATGGTGGATAAAATCTATCATACTAAAATTTTAAAAGAAAAAAATTGGGTTCCAACTAGAGGTAAACCAATCAACAGTGAAGTTCTGTAATAATCAATAAATAGTTGCCCAGACAAAAACCCCCATCTCTACTAGTGATAGAAAACTAGTGGAGATGGGGGTTTAGTCATGTTCAATGGTCAATACTTAAAAGGTCATGTAAGAACCTGGTCCGATTGGAAGACCGCTGAAATACCAACCGATCAACATGATCAACCAAACTACTAAGAAAGACATCGAGTAAGGAAGCATGGTTGAAATCAGGGTTCCTAAACCGCTCTTTGGTTCGTAACGTTTCATAAAGACTAATACCATAGCAAAGTAACTCATTAAAGGAGTAATAATGTTGCTGGTAGAGTCGGCGATACGGTAAGCGATTTGCGTCAATTCAGGTGTTAACCCTACATTGAACAGCATAGGGATGAAGATTGGTGCCATAATAGCCCATTTCGCTGAAGCAGAACCTAAGAATAAATCTAAAAAGGCTGCTAACAGTGTGAAAGCGATGATTAATGGAATACCGGTAAATCCAACTGATTCCAAAAACTCTGCCCCATTTACTGACAAAATCATACCTAAGTTGGTATAAGAGAAGTAACTGATGAATTGAGCTGCAAAGAACGCAAGAACGATATAACCGCCCATTGAACTCATTGATTGAGTCATACCTTCGACCAAATCGTTACTGTTTTTTATTTTCCCTACTGTTTTTCCATAAACGAAACCAGGAATCACAAATAATAGGAAGATTGCAAAAATCAAACCTTGGCTTAAGAAATTGTCCATCGTCATCAACCCAGTGTCTTCGTTAAGAGCACGAAGCGGAGCATTTTCCGGAACAAGCATCAAACCAATAATAAAGACGTATACTAGTACAGATAAACCAGCTAGTTTCAAACCTTTGTGTTGAAGATCAGTTAGAGGCTCGTCATCCGGTTTGTATGAACCTTTGTATTCGCCTAACTTAGGTTCAATAACTTTCTCGGTAATAATCGTTCCAACGATCGTTAACAGGAATGTTGAAACAACCATGAAATACCAGTTCCCTGTTACAGCCATTTCATAATCAATATTGGCACTTTCTAAAGCCGCATTAGTGATACCCGTCAAAAGAGCATCTGTAGGTCCAATCACTAAGTTTGCTGAATACCCTCCAGATACCCCTGCAAAAGCAGCGGCCAAACCAGCGAGCGGATGTCTTCCAGCTCCAGCAAATACAATAGCTCCCAATGGAATAATGACAACATACCCAGCATCAGAAGCAATATTCGATACGATACCTGCGAAAACCACTACAGAAGTTAGTAATGCTGTAGGAACCGATTTGATCAGTTTTTTCAATGCATCTCCAATCAATCCAGACCATTCTGCAACTCCAACCCCCAGCATAGCTACCAATACAGTTCCTAAAGGAGCAAAACCAGTAAAGTTGGTTGTCGCGTTGTTAAAAATGAAACTCAACCCTTCACCATTAAATAGTGAGACAGCTTCAATGGTGACTTCTTCACCAAGCCGAGCATCCACAAAAGTTGCGGCTAACCCTGCACGTACTGCAATTTCTGAAATAACAATAACCATAAGTGCTAGAATAACAAATAATATTGCGGGATGTGGCAACTTATTCCCGACATTTTCAATTATCCCTAAAAAACCCTTAGACCTTTCTTTCGTAGGTCGTTCTTTCTTGCTCATTTTCTATTCCCCCGTTTATATATTTCTCTTCGTGATATAAATAAAAGAGAAGTATTTATCGGTCCCTATTAACCGATAATTTTTATATTACAGGATTTCAAAAGGGGGGTCAATGAACTTACGTAAGTGAATAGGTCATAGCAAGTATTGTATTCGCTAACAATATTTATAAATAAAGTTTTTAAAATGTTCAGAATTTTTAAAAAAGAACCTGAATCCACCAATAGGCTAAAGTTGCTATCGGTGAATTCTGGTTCTATCTTATTCTTTTTGGAATAGTGTCGGCGACTTGCCGTAATATTTTTTGAATAATTTGCTGAAATAATAGGCGTCTTGGTAACCTACTAATTGAGACACTTGACGGATGCTGATATCTAAGTTGTCCTCAATCATTTCTTTCGCTTTTAACAAACGCAATTGGATAAGGTAGTTGATAACGGTTTCACCTGTATGTTCTTTAAAAGCTCTAGACAGCGAAGTTGGGCTTGTGTAAAAATGATCGGCGATTTGATTTAATGTCAGATCTTCCATGTAGTGATTCTCTAAGTACTGAACAACTTCTTCTATCAAGGTTAGTTTTTCTTTTTCATCCGCGGTCAATAATAAAGAACTTTCATTGACAGGCAAGATGGAAGCGTCTCTAAGCAAGAGAACAAAAAGTTTCAAAATCAACCCTTTTAATAATAGCTCGGAACCTGTTCTGAACTGTTCGCGTTCCTTGAGGATCTCATCGCAGCTGTCAAAAAAGTTCTGTCGGTTTTTTGACAAGCGGATGATAGGTTCTTTTATAGGGAAATAATCCCTTGGAAATAGATCGATCGTAAAATTACGGATTCCTATATGAATTTGCCTATTTTTCATATCAGAAGGCATATACTCATAATGACTGACTCCAGGGTTTAATAAAAGCACAGTCGGTTCTGTTAGGTGAGTCGTTTTTCCTTCTATATTATAGAAAACTTCTCCGCTGACAAGGATACTCATTTCTACGAAATCATGATGGTGGTTTTTTCCATCAAATGGTCCTTTGGAATCTGCATCAAAAATGTAAAGAATTTCTGGATTAAACGTTTTAGCATCGATTTTAAGCATCCCTTCACCCCCATACATTCTATTGACATAAAATGTAAACTCACGTGTATTATATGCTTTTTTCAAACAAATAACTATCACAATAAGAAAACTTTTGGATACAGTTAGTTCAATTATAAAGTATTTAAAAATTGAACTCAAAAAGGATGATCAAAAGTTTCCTTGAAGAATTGAGAAACGATCTTCACATGTTGAATTTCAGTTGCGTGCCTCAGCTCCTCGGATAAAATCATTGCCTGTTTTGAGAATAAAGAGGATTCTCTAAACAGGCAATAGATTTTTCTGTCGGAGCTAAACGAGGCACTCCGCATGTTTATTATCAGCTGCGAGGCCTAGCAACTGTGCAAAAAAGATAAATTTTGGTTGGGATAGAAAGCATCCCAATCAAAATTTCCTATTTTTGCTTCGTTGCTGTCAAGTCCTCTCCGCATGAAGTAATTTTATCCATTGTTTTTGTTGGTTATGTCCATTTTATGTGGGGTGGTTTTGGCTTAAGATTTGGGTAAGAGATTTATTGGGGGGAGTGAGAGTATGTCTAGTTTTCGTTGGATATGGGGTTACATTAAGCCGTACAAGGTGTATTGGTTTTGGGCGAGTTTGTGGACGGTTATTGTGGCGTTGTTAAATGTGGTAACGCCGTATATTGGTGGAATGATCGTTGATGAGGTCATCAATAAGGAAAGAGGGTCTTTATTGGTGCCGTTGTTAGTGATTATGATTGTTGCTACGGTGTTGCGGACGGTATTGCGGTATGTGTACCAAATGATGTTTGAAACGACAGGCCAGAATGTATTGTTTAAGATCAGAGAAGACCTGTACACAAAGCTGCAAGAAATGGACTTTGTTTTTTTCAATACGACTCGTGTTGGAGATATCATGGCGCGTATGACAGGGGATACGGATGCGATCCGTCATGCGGTTTCGTGGGTTTATTTTAACATTTTGGACAGTGCGATATTGTTTATTTCAGCCATCATTTTTTTAGGCGCCATTCAGTGGCGATTGATGCTCTCTATGTTGATCATCACGCCATTCATTGGAATATTGACTGTCATGTTGTCTTCTCGCGCAAATGCTGCTTACTATGAGATTCGAGAAAGTTTTTCGAGATTGAACTCTATGGTAGAAGAAAATATTGGAGGAAACAAAGTCGTTAAGGCTTTCGCCAATGAGGATTACGAGACAAAAAAATTCAATAAACGAAATGAAGATTACAGAGAACGCAATTTGTTTTCTGCCGAAATCTCAAGAACCTATTTGCCGGTTTTAGAAACTTTGGCCGGGCTACTGTCTGTCATAACTATCGGATTAGGCGGGTTCTTTGTTATTAGAGGAATCATGACAGTCGGAGAATTGGTTGCTTTTAGCGGGCTGACTTGGATGCTGAACGTACCGATGCGGAGTATAGGGATGTTTATGAATGACTCCCAACGGTTTATCACAGCAACGTATAAAATCAGACAAATGTTGTCTGCTAAACCTCTGATTCCAGTGGAACAGCAAAGAAGAGAGCAACGGATTCGAGGAGAAGTGGAATTTCAGCATGTTTCTTTTGCCTTTGCTGATGACCCAGAGAACAAAGTATTGGAAGACATTTCATTGAAAGCTAGTCCTGGGCAAACTATAGGGATTTTAGGAGAAACCGGTTCAGGTAAATCAACGTTAGTAAACTTGATTTCCAGATTTTTTGATCCTACTGAAGGCAGAGTGCTGATTGATGGAGAGGATATAAAAAATTGGAACGTACGCGAATTGCGACAAAATATTTCTATCGTCATGCAAGATGTGTTTCTGTTCTCAGATACGATTCAAGAGAACATTTCTTATGGTACTCCAGAAGCTCCAATTGAAACTATTCGAGAAATGGCCAAAGTGGCTGATGCCAGTCCTTTTATTGAAAAAATGCCGGAAAAATACGGCACGTATTTGGGTGAACGAGGCAGCGGACTTTCTGGGGGACAAAAACAGCGGCTATCATTAGCTCGCGGATTGATGAAAAATCCAGCAATTTTAATTTTAGACGACACGACTTCTGCAGTAGATATGGAAACAGAAGTGAAAATTCAAGATGCTATGAGAAGAGTCAGCCAAGAAAAAACAACTTTCATTATTGCGAACCGAATTTCTTCTGTAAAAGCTGCGGATGAAATCGTGATCTTATCCAAAGGTAGAATCGTTGAACGCGGACGTCATAGCGAGCTGCTTCAAAAACGCGGCGCGTATTACGACATTTATAGAGAACAACTTGGCCAATCTGAAGTAGAGGAGGCGTTTGATGATGGCACAGAATAGGTTGGAGGAAGAACAACAACTAGGAACCAAATTCAACACCGAAAACTACACAAGAATTGCTAAGTATTTACTGCCATATAAAAGTTCCATTGCTAAAATATTTGGAGTAATCATTTTCTCCAATATCGTGCTTGTTCTAGGACCTTTCTTAACAAGTGTTGTTATCGATGAGACTATTCCGAACCAAGATGCTACACAGCTTTTGTGGATCACGATTATTTACACGTTGGCAACCATTTTGAATGGAGCCGCTATTCGTTACCGGTTATACAATATTCCATTACTGGGACAAAATGTCTTACGAGATATGCGGTATGACTTGTTCACTCATTTACAGCGCTTATCTTTCTCATTTTACGACAGCAGACCTCACGGAAAAATTTTGACCAGAGTGGTCAACTATATCAATACGTTGAGCGATTTGCTATCAAATGGGGTCATCAATGTGTTGTCAGATATATTAAGTATTTTAGTGACATTAGTATTTATGTTTTCTTTAGACGTCACGCTTACTTTATATAGTTTCATTCTGCTGCCGATTTTATTTGTGATCACATTGGTAATAAAGAACAAACAACGGATCGCATATGATGAATTAAGTGCAGAACAAGCCAACTTAAATGCCTACATTCATGAAAGTATCGCAGGGATTAAAACAACTCAATCCTACACGCGCGAAGGAATGAACTACGAGATTTTTTCTCAGTTCAGCGACAATCAGCGAAAAGCATGGATGAGAGCTGTTCGGGTTCAATTCTTACTGGGACCAATCGTTCAAAACATCGCCACCATAACGATCGCGTTTATTTACTTCGCCGGAATCAGCGGGTTAGGCGTAAACGTTTCGACTGGTATTTTGATTGCTTTTGTCGGATACGTCAATAACTTTTGGAACCCAATCATTAATTTAGGAAACTTTTACAACTCATTGGTATCTGGATCCGTTTATTTAGAACGAATATTCGAATTGATGGACATTGAACCTAGTGTGAAGGATTCAGAGGATGCTTTTGAAATGCCGCCGGTAAAAGGAGACGTAGAGTTTAGAGATGTGACTTTTGGATACAAAGAAGGGCAAACGATTTTTGAAGAATTGAATTTCCATGTAAAACCAGGAGAAACGATTGCTTTAGTGGGTCCAACAGGAGCTGGTAAATCAACGATTACCAACTTGATCAGCCGATTTTACGATGTACAAAAGGGATCGATTTTGATTGATGGGATCGATATTCGCGATGTTACATTAGACTCTTTGCGCAACCAAGTAGGTGTCATGCTGCAAGATACATTCATCTTTTCAGGTACGATTCTAGAAAATATCCGGTACGGAAAATTAGACGCCACACATGAAGAAATCGTTGAAGCCGCAAAAATCGTTCGAGCAGATGAATTTATCAGCGGAATGAAGCATGGGTATCGTACGATCGTTCAAGAAAGAGGAAGTACCTTATCAGCCGGGCAAAGGCAGTTGATTTCATTTGCCAGAACGCTATTGGCTGATCCTAAGGTATTGATTCTTGACGAAGCAACTTCAAGTATCGACACTCAAACAGAAGTCCTTTTACAAGAAGGTCTGGATCGATTATTGGAAGGTCGAACAGCTTTTATCGTCGCCCATCGCTTATCAACGATTCGAAATAGTGACCGTATATTCTATATCGGAGACAAGAAAATTCTGGAATCCGGCAGTCACGAAGAATTGATGCAGCAAAAAGGCTTATATTACCAACTGTACCGAACACAGTCTGAGTTATTGAAGAAAGTATAAAAAGCTGCAGCACAAAAAAGCAACTCTATAGTGAGACTCAAAATGAGCCGAACTATAGAGTTGCTTTTTTTAAGTGGCGATTACACATTATTTTTTTCCTTGTTCAATCCAATAATCGGCGATTGTACCCATTTTAGACAAGCTACAAACAACGATCCCCAAACCAAGTAAAGCCAGCAGTAACATCAATCTCCCGTCCTTTCTATGATTTAACGTTGTTCTAAATATTTCTACTCACTCATCACTTTCTGCGTCTAGCACTATAAGAGAGAAGACCTCTTGTGATCAATGCCGTCCCGATGATAAATAAAAACCAAAACAGTAAAAAACGGTTCAAAGAAAGGTGATCCGGCACAAAGTAATTTTTAAAGAAAAGAGTCATAATTGCTGCATCCACTATAAGATAATAAATCAATCGTTGTTTTTTCAAACTCATCTAAAAACCACCTAAAAGTTAGTTGTACGATCTTTTATAGTTATCCAAACGTAAGTTTTCATCTAAAGTATACCATTCCACAAGTGGCTTGCAATCGTTTTTATAACAAATCCGATTTATTAAAGATGCAGTCCTTAATGCTTTGACTTTTTTCGCGCTCTGACTGATTTTGTGGTAATCTAGTTAGTATGAATAATTTGAAAAGAGGCTATTTTGAATGAGTGGAAAAATTTATCAAGCAAAACATTTAGTGAAATATTATGAGTGTGATACGACTAAAAAAATGACTTTACCTATGTTAGTAAATATTATGGTACATACTTCTGGGGAGCAGAGTCACCTTTTAGGTGTGAGTGATGAAGTGGTAAATGAAAGAGGTTTGTCATGGATCATTCTGCAATATGAAATGAAATTCAATAGAATGCCGGAATTTGCAGAAGAAATCACGATCACTACTCAAGCGATATCATACAATAAACTGTTTTGTTACCGTGAGTTTAAAGTATATGGAGCTGACGGAAAAGAATGTGCAACAGCTATGACGACGTTTGCTTTAATCGATACTGAAAAACGGAAAATGTCTCGTATTCCGGATGATCTTGTAGAGCCTTATGAAGCACCTTTTGATAAAAAATTAGTTCGGACTCCTAAACCAGAAAAAGTGGGCGAGGATGCATCTTCAACAGAATACCGCGTGCGCTTCTTGGATATTGATCGGAATCAACATGTGAATAACTCGAAATATTTTGAATGGGCCATTGATGCGTTAGAATACGATTTCTTGATTCAATACGAGTTTGATGCAGTAAATATCAAATTTGAAAAAGAAGTTCATTACGGAAATATGATTTCCAGCGAATTCAGTAGGACAGAACTGGAAGATGGTAAAGTGTTGACAGCTCATCGAATCAGAACAGATGAAACTGTCAATTGTGAACTAAGTGTCGTGTGGAGGAAGCGATAAGTTAGAAAAAACATTTTTTGTCCTTGAGTTTTTCTGATTCGCCTAGTATACTTATAAAAAGTAAGTTAATAAACGAATTGTAAATAAGAAAGGATACTGATATGTTTAAATTAAACGAGAATACAAAAATAGGTAAAGTAGTTTTAAATGTAGAAAATCTAGAAAATATGAAGAATTTTTACCACACTTATATTGGATTAGATATCAAAAAGGAAACCGCTGAGGAAATTTCTTTTGGGGCTCATGGAGAAGACAAAGTGATTTTAGTTCTGAAGTCTGTACCGGCTTCAGGTGCAAAAGGACGTTATGCAGGTTTGTATCACTTAGCTCTTTTAGTACCAACTAGAAAAGATTTAGGGGAAGTGCTTTACCACTTATTATCTGCTAAGTACCCAATAACAGGCGCTAGCGACCACGGTTATAGTGAAGCTATTTACTTAGACGATCCAGAAGGCAATGGAATCGAAATTTACCGCGATAAACCAGTAAGCGAATGGGATATCCGTGACAATGGAGATATCGCTGGAGTTACAGAGCCGATGGACGCTGAAGGAGTTATTGCTGAAGCTGCAGAACCGTTCAAAGGTATGCCAGCAGGAACTTACATGGGACATGTTCATTTATTCGTTTCGGACTTGGAAAAAACAGAAGAGTTTTATAAAAACCTATTAGGGTTTGATTTGAAATTCGACTTCGGTTCTCAAGCTAAATTCTTTGCAGCTGGTCTGTATCATCACCAAATCGGTTCAAACGTTTGGGCTGGAACAAACATTCCTGCAGCTCCTGAAGGAACTCGTGGAATGGACTTCTACACGATCGAACTGGACTCTGCAGAGGATTTTGAAGCGATCAAATCGTTGTTAGACGAAAAAGCTTATGCTTACGAGTTAAACAGTGAAGACAAGCAACTAACTTTGGATGATCCAAATGGCATCCACATCGTTATCGAAATGGCGTAATACGAAAAATAAAGAGCGTTGATTGCTTATTTAGTGCAATCAACGCTCTTTTTGTTTAGGATTCGCTTGGATCTCTAGGTGTTCCTGGAGAGAATGGAATGTTTTGTTCATTTGCTGTTTGTTTTTGATCAGAAGTTTCTCCAGGTATATTGTCTAAAACTGGCCGGTCGCTTTCTGGTGTTGGTTTACCTCTATAAGACTCTGACACTTCTCCAATATTAGAGAGAGTAGGATCACTTTTTGATTTGATCGGGGAACGGTTCAAGGCCGCTCCTTTTTTGTTGTCTACTGCTTCTTTTTCGACCAGAATGACATATCCGCCGTTTTTAACGGTTTTGTTGTAGTGTTCAGTTGTATCTTTATCCAATTCATATGCGGCAAGAGGATTGGTTTCATCCCCGTAATCGAAGAAATCGGGATGTCCTTTAGCCACCCCTTTTTTATCCGCTACCGGGTCCACATTTGCTACAGTTAGAGATTCTAAAGCACCTTTATTGGCACTTTTTGTTACGACGACAAGATCAGATGAAGTATAGCCTACTGTCAGTAAATGTTCTATTTCAGCAGCTGCTTCTTCTACAGACATGTATCCACCTATTACTTTTTTGACCATCGAATGAATTCCTCCTTTGATTAGCTTTGTTTCAAGTTCATACTAACAAATTATGTAAGCGAACCCAAATGATTAGTTTGTGTCGGAAATGACAATTGGGGGAAGTTATTTTTAAGAATGCTTATACTTCTAGGTGAAATCCTGTTATACTGGAAAAAAATGGACGACGAAAGAGGCTATTATGAACAAACAGAAGAGTTTTAAAGATTTTGCAGTCAGCGATGAAATTGTAGAGGCATTAACAGATTTGCGCTACTTTCATCCTACTACAGTACAAGAAGAAGTTATCCCTGTAGCATTAAAAAATGAAGATATTATTGTAGAAGCTCAAACTGGTAGTGGAAAAACAGTCAGCTACGGTGTGCCGTTGGTCGAAAAAGTGGAATGGGCAGAAAATAAACCGCAAGCATTAGTGTTAACACCGACTCGTGAGTTGGCTATGCAAGTAAAAGAAGATTTGACCAATATTGGGCGTTTCAAGCGTGTGAAAGCAGCAGCCATATTTGGGAAAGCTTCTTTCAAAAAGCAACAGCTTGAATTAAAGCAAAAAAACCATATTGTAGTGGGTACCCCAGGACGATTATTGGATCATTTGCAAAAAGGAACAATAAATGTAGACAAAGTCCGTTACTTAGTCTTGGATGAAGCAGATGAAATGTTGAATATGGGCTTTATTGAACAAGTAGAAGCTATCATTGAATACATTCCTAAAGATCGTCAAACGTTATTGTTCTCCGCTACGATGCCAAAAGAAGTCGCTAGATTAGCTGCTTTTTATATGAAAGAGGAAACGACCTCGATCAAGATCGAAGCGAGCGAAATCAATAAATCAACGATCCATCAATCATTTGTTAAAGTGCAAGAAGAAGACAAAGAGCGACAATTGTTGAATTTACTGACTGTTGAAAATCCGGATAACTGTATGATTTTCTGCAACACACAAGCAGCTGTCAACGAGGTCTATGCTTATTTGAACAAAGCTGGGTTGCCAATCGATAAATTGCATGGTGGAATGTACCAAGACGATCGATTTGAAGTCATGAAAGAATTCAAAGAAGGCCGTTTTCGTTATTTAGTGGCTACAGATGTAGCAGCCAGAGGAATCGATGTTGATAACGTGACACATGTCATCAACTATGACGTGCCCGTTGAAAAAGAAAGTTTCATCCATCGTACTGGTCGTACAGGCCGTGCAGGTAAGGCTGGATTGGCGCTGACAATGGTAACGCCAAAAGAAATGAGCTGGTGGAGAGAAATACGAGAGTATGCACAGCAAGATTTCGAAGAAGTTCCATTGCCAAATGCTCGTTTAGTTCAACGTCACCAAAATGCATTTGACGAAAAAATTGCTAAACGTCCGCCATTGAAGCGTCCACGTGAAAAAGACTTGAATAAAAATATCACTAAAGTCTATTTCAACGGTGGGAAAAAGAAAAAATTGCGTGCAGTTGACTTCGTAGGGACGATCGCTAAAATTCCTGGAATCAATGCAGAAGACATCGGAATCATCACTATTCAAGAAAGCTCGACTTACGTAGAGATTTTGAATGGAAAAGGACAGTATGTCATCGATGCAATGAAAGACCGCACGATTAAAGGAAAACAACTAAAAGTTTATAAAGCTAAGAAATAAAGAGAGCAGAACAAAGCGCTCAGAATACTGGATATAAGAAGGAATAGCCTCGTTGATGTTTTTTATCAATCGGGCTATTTCGGCTTATAGACATGTAGTCTGCTTTGTGCAGCTCGTTTAAGAGCAGAACAAAGCTTTTTGCTGATCGATTTAAAAAGAGTCTTGATTATTGGGTAGATGACCCAATAATCAAGACACTTTTTGTGTTGTAGATTTGGAAAACGGACTTGTGGAGAGAAAATTATCTCGTTTAAGTCGGGAAAGTTAAACAAACCTAACTTATGAGAGTTAGAAAGCTGCAGTCAAGTCAAGTAAACCTAGTTTAGCTGACTTAAGAGCTTTAAGTTACACTCGACAAGGCACCTTTCTAAGTTATTCATCCAAAACTGAAAAGTCGTAAAAATGAACATAAAAAAGACCGCACAATGGCGGCCTTTCTTTACTGTTATTTTGCGTAAAGTTCTGCAATTTGTTTTTGAACTGTTTCATTTTCCAAGAAATCTTCGTAAGTTGTTTCCGCACGGTCTACAACTCCGTTTGGTGTAACTTCAATAATGCGGTTAGCGATTGTTTGGATGAATTGGTGGTCATGAGAACTGAACAATAATGAACCTTTGAAAGCAATCAAACCATTATTCAAAGCAGTGATCGATTCTAAGTCCAAGTGATTTGTAGGGTCGTCCATTACCAAAACGTTTGCTTTACTTAACATCATTTTAGATAACATACAACGTACTTTTTCTCCCCCTGAAAGGACAGAAACTTCTTTCATTACTTCTTCTCCAGAGAACAGCATACGACCTAAGAAACTACGTAAGAAAGTATTGTCGCTTTCTTCTTTAGAAGCGTATTGACGCAACCAATCCACAATAGTTAATTTACCATCTGAAAATTCAGCTGTAGTATCTTTTGGCAGATAAGCTTGAGAAGTAGTTACTCCCCACTTAATAGTACCAGAATCTGGTTCCATTTCTCCCATAATGATTTTGAAAAGAGTCGTAAGAGCAATATCGCTTTCTCCAGTGAAAGCAACTTTGTCGTCTTTGTTCAAACTAAAGCTGATATTGTCTAAGATCTTTTTGCCGTCAATAGTTTTAGAAATGTTTTCCACACGCAACAAGTCGTTTCCAATTTCACGTTCAGGTTCGAAACCAACAAATGGGTAACGACGAGTAGAAGGTTGGATATCATCCAAAGTGATTTTTTCCAGTGTTTTCTTACGAGAAGTCGCTTGTTTTGATTTGGAAGCATTAGCACTAAATCGAGCGATAAATTCTTGTAATTCTTTCACTTTTTCTTCTTTTTTCGCATTTTGGTCAGCTTGTAATTTGGCAGCTAATTGGCTAGACTCTAACCAGAAATCATAGTTTCCAACGTACAATTTGATTTTACCAAAGTCCACGTCACACATGTGCGTACAAACTTTATTTAAGAAGTGGCGGTCATGTGAAACTACGATGACTGTATTTTGGAAATTGATCAAAAATTCTTCTAACCATTCAATAGACTTTTTGTCTAAACCGTTGGTAGGCTCATCCAACAATAGAGCGTCCGGTTTACCAAATAAAGCTTGAGCTAAAAGGACTTTTACTTTTTGTCCACCAGACAATTCGCTCATTTTCAGGTAGTGCAAGTCTTCAGAGATTCCTAAACCTTGAAGCAAAGTTGCTGCTTCTGGTTCAGCTTCCCAACCATCTAATTCTGCAAATTCACCTTCAAGTTCAGCAACTTTGATACCGTCCTCGTCAGAAAAATCTGCTTTCATATAAATAGCGTTTTTCTCTTGCATAATGTCATATAAGCGTTTGTGTCCCATAATAACAGTGTCTAGAACTGTTTGATCTTCATAGTCATAGTGATTTTGTTTTAAAGTTGCCATACGTTCATCAGTAGCCATTGAAACATTACCAGTAGATGGGGAAATTTCGCCAGACAAAATCTTCAAAAATGTTGATTTTCCAGCACCATTTGCTCCAATCAATCCATAACAGTTCCCTGGTTTAAATTGCAAATTCACTTCGTCAAACAATTTACGATCAGGAAATTGCAAACTTACATCAGATACAGTGATCATTAATTAATTACCTCTATTCTTTATATTATCTGCATCATTTTAGCATACTAATAGTTAGAAAGCGATAGAATTGTTGGTTTTCTCATATTAAGAGGTAACAATTTGTTCAAACAAACAAGGTTTTTCTTGACAAGAAAATTATGTTAGATTATACTGATTATAAAGTAATAAACAATACAAAAAGTATGAGGAGGAATTTTTCATGGCAACCCAAGAAGTACAAGAGTATTTGAATAATACAGTCGCAACTTTAGGTGTTTTTTACACGAAATTGCATCAACATCACTGGTATGTAAAAGGTTCGCATTTTTTCACGCTGCACGAGAAATTTGAAGAACTGTACGATGATGTAAACGAAACGTTTGATGAAGTAGCTGAGCGCTTGATTACAATTGGTGGAAAACCTTACTCTACATTAAAAGAATTTCTAGACCACTCTATTATAGAAGAAACTCCATATACAACAGAAAAATCTGGGGAAGATATGGTCGCAGAAGTAGTAGCTGATTTGAGAATCTTAGCAGATAATCTGTCAAAAGGAATTGAATTAACAGGAGATGCCGGCGACGATGTAACCCAAGACTTGCTGATCGGATATAAAACAGACGTAGACAAACACATCTGGATGTACCAAGCATTCCTTGGAAAAAGCCCAGTAGAATAAGCTGAAAAGATATTGAGTTAAGAGACGGAAGAAATCTTCCGTCTCTTTTTTGTATAAAAGGGCTTGGATGTTTTACCATTTTTTGAATGAAGAGTGTTTTGTTGCGTCCTAACTCACAAGGTTCGATACAAAAGAGCTCAAGATGTGACAGAATAGCCTTCTCGCTCATAAGAACTCAGTCCAAAAGAGTTAGAAATGTGAGAGAACAGCCTTCTCACTCACAAAAACTCACCCATAAAAGCTGAAAATGTGAGTGAGGACCAACCAAACACCCTAGTAAGAGTGATTACTTTTCTAATAATCAGGAAAATGACATAATAGATAAGTGAGAAGGAATAAAAGGGGGAACGAAAATGAACAAAAAAGGTATATGGTTACTAAATGATATTAAACCAGAGCATTTAGAAAGACTGAAAGAGTTAGCGCCAGATCACGAACTCGTAAACAGAGATGATGATTTTCCGATAGAGAATATAGAAATCGTTTATGGGTGGGATAAGATAAAAGCTGAAGAAGCAGGTTTACTTGAAACAGAAGGTCAGTTGAAATGGATTCAAGTAGCTTCGGCAGGCGTGGATTATATGGATCTGGATACATTAAACGAACGCTCTATTCTGTTAACGAACGCTAGCGGAATCCACAGTGTTCCAATCGCCGAGTCGGTTATTGGTATGCTATTGGCGTACTGCAGAAAAATTCAACAAGCAGTTGTGGATCAGTCTCAACACCATTGGAGAGAAGACCAACGGCTTATTGAGCTGTCTGAAAAAACCATTATGATCGTGGGAACGGGAAATATTGGAAAAGAACTTGGGAGATTGTCAAAAGCCTTTAACATGAAAACTATTGGAATCAACCGCAGTGGTCGAGAAGTAGAATATATGGATCATATTTTCCGACAACCGGATATGATTGACCATTTAAAAAAAGCAGATGTGGTAGTGAATATTTTACCTTTGACTTCAGAGACCAAAGCATTTTTCGACCATAAAATGTTTGCTGAAATGAAAGAGGGTACGTTGTTTATCAATGTGGGAAGAGGTCCGACTGTAAACACCGAAGACTTGATCCAAGCTTTAGACGATGGAAAAGTCTCCTTTGCCGGGTTGGATGTTTTTGAAACAGAACCTCTGCCAGAAAATAGTCCATTGTGGGATAGAAAAGACGTTTTGGTCACTCCCCATATTTCAGGAAATGCAGAGCATTACAACACAAGATTATTCAACATTTTTGAAGAAAATATCCAAGCTTTTGTTGAAGGAGAAGAACTGCCGCGTAACTTAGTGGACTACGATAAAAGTTATTAAAAAAATAAACCATCAGGCATACTCTTCATGCCTGATGGTTTATTTTTTTAGTAAATCGTTCTTTTCGTAGACCCTCTTTGGATCAATTTGAAATCTAAGGACTGGACTTGTTGTTCCTTGTTGACCAATCGTTGATAAATCAGGCGGAAAGCATTCTCGGCTTGCAAATCAACGGGATAATGGATAGTGGTGATGTCCAGCATTTCAGATAAGAAAATATTGTCAAAGCCGATAATTGAATAATCTTCTCCAGCTATGTACCCTAAGTGCATGGCTTCAGCTACGAAACCAGCAGCTACTGAATCAGAGGCGCACATAAAAGCGTCAGGTTTTTCAGTTTGCTGATGAAACCAACGTGCGGCTTGGGCTCCGTCTTTGGTGCCGGCAAGGTTGATAAATAAAGAAGGATCATGAGAAGGTAAATGGTACTTTTGAGCAAACTCTTCAAAAGTCTTGATTCTGATTTGAGTGTTCAATCCAGATTCATTGCTATATAAATTGATGATTTTTCGGCACCCAGTATTGTACAGATGTTCCAATCCTAATAAGTAGCCGCTGTACTGATCCATGTAAACAGAAGGGATAATATCTGAATCCACTCGGTTTAGGGTAACGATGGGACCATACTTTTCATACTTCTCGATAATCTCCCATTCGTTTGTTCGATAAAGCAAAAAAATACCATCTAGTTGTTTGCTTTTCAACATTTCTAATGCATCTAATTCTTTTTGTTTGTTTTGATTGGTAATGAAAATAGTGACATTATAACCTTCTTTTTGTGCTTCCATCGTGAAACTTCTTAATAAAACAGAAGCTGTATCAAAAAAGTCGGTCGAGATGATGCCTAAGGTTTTAGTAGAGCCTTTTTTCAATGAAACGGCTTGGCTGTTGGGGACATAATCGAGTTCTTGAATAGCTTGTTTCACTTTCTCTTTAGTGGACTTGCTGACGTAACCATTTTTATTGATCACTCTTGATACAGTAGCGGAAGATACGTTTGCCAAATGAGCAATATCTTGAATTGTCGTCATGTCTTTTCTGCTTCCTTTCACTTAACTCATGGTCTGTAAGGTAATACCTCTTCAAAGACAGTATAACAAAGAGAGCAGAAGTTTTGGGAAAATATTCTTGTTGTCGCCGAAGGGAAAAGACGTTATTATAAGACTATTCGAATCTAGATGAAATGAAGGGAGAAAATAATGAAAAATGAAACAAAATTAACAGCAGCATCCTATCTGACAATAGGGTCTATGTTGTTTGGGCTTTTCTTTGGAGCTGGGAATTTGATTTTTCCAGTCCATATGGGACAACTCGCCGGAGCCGAAGTGCATTCAGCTATTATAGGATTTTTAGTTACAGGGATCGGCTTGCCTTTTTTAGGGATCGTCGCTATGGGGATCACCAACAGCAATAGTCTGTTTGATTTAGCTAGCCGTGTTCACCCTATTTATGCTTATTTTATGACGATCGCTCTTTATTTGACGATCGGCCCGTTTTTTGCGACACCGCGTTTAGCAACAACTTCTTTTGAGGTTGGATTTTCATCTTATGTACCAGAAAACTACCAAACAATCGCTCTTGCGGTATTTACGCTCTTATTTTTTGGAACAGCATTATTGCTATCGTTAAAACCGACCAAAATTTTAATGTATGTCGGTAAAGTACTGAACCCGTTGTTTTTGGTGTTCTTAGGTATCTTGATCATCACAGCATTTATTCGTCCGTTAGGCTCAATCAACGATGTAATGGTCAGCGAACCTTATACCGCAGCACCATTTGTTAATGGCTTTTTGGAAGGGTATAACACAATGGATGCTTTAGCTTCCTTAGCCTTTGGAGTGATCGTCATTCAAACAATCAAAGACTTAGGGGTAACAAAACCTTCTCAGATCGCTTTAGACACTATTAAATCTGGATTTTTAAGTGTTGTTTTGATGGGAATCATTTATGCCAGTTTGGCGTATTTAGGAACCATGAGTATTGGACAATTTCCGATTTCAGAGAATGGCGGAATCGCACTTGCTCAAATATCAAATTATTACTTTGGGACATTTGGCAGTATTTTACTAGCTGTTATTGTTACGGTAGCGTGTTTAAAAACGGCTATCGGACTGATCACTGCCGGATCGGAAACGTTCCACGAGATGTTTCCTAGATTACTCAGCTACAAAGGTTATGTGGTCGTATTGAGTATTGTTTCAGGAGTGGTAGCAAACGTTGGATTGACCAGCATTATTGCTTATTCGTTGCCTGTATTGATGCTGCTTTACCCATTTGCGATTACATTGATCTTACTGGCTATTCTGTCACCGTTATTTAAGAATCGTCAGATCGTGTATGTATGTACGACGTTATTTACGTTGCCAGTTAGTTTGGCAGATTTTTTCAAAGCAGCTCCAGCTTTCCTCAGTGATTACAATTGGATACAAAACAGCTTAGCTTTTCTTACTGAACATTTGCCTTTATTTGAAGTCGGACTAGGATGGATTATTCCTTCTTTAATAGGATTCCTTATCGGATGGGGTATTAGTTTAGTGAAAAAAACCGCTTAACAAAAAAGATTCTGCCATATCACAGGCAGAATCTTTTTTTGTTCTTGACCTTCACGTTACGTAAAGGTTTAAAATGGATATCAAGGAAGGGGGAGCGTGAATGGAGTACACGGTAAACGCATTGAGCCGGTTGGCTGGGGTCAGCAAACGAACACTTCGGTATTATGATGAAATCGGCTTATTGCATCCCAAACGAAAAAGTTCAAATGGATACCGAATCTATGGCGAGGAAGAAGTGGAAAAGCTTCAGCAAATCTTATTTTACCGTCATTTAGAAATGCCGCTCGAAGAGATTCTGCGTATCATGGACGATCCGGAATTTGATACTCAAAAGGCTTTGGAAAATCATCGCCAACAACTAGCAGCAAAAAAAGCTCAACTGGATCTGTTACTCGAAACAATCGATAAAACCTTAGCCAGCAAAAGAGGAGAGATGGAAATGACAGATAAAGAAAAATTCGAAGGCTTTAAACAAGAAGCCATTGAAAAGAACGAGAAGCAGTATGGTAAAGAAATCAGGGAGAAATACGGCAGGGATACTATAGAAAAATCGAATCAAAAATTAGCCGGTTTAAACCAGGAAGACTATCAAATGATGCAGGATTTGGCTGAACAGATTCTCACAGCATTGAAGAAAGCGATGCAGACAAATGACCCAACCAATGAAGAAAGTCTTCAGTTAGCCCATTTGCATAAGGAATGGTTGTCTTATAGTTGGCCGACTTATTCTAAAGAAGCCCACAGAGGCTTAGCGCAAATGTATGTGGATGATCCAAGATTCACAGCTTATTACGATGAGCAAGCAGGGATCGGAGCGGCAGAATTCTTAAGAAAAGCCATTTTTCACTATACCCGATAATAAAAACCACCTGAACGAAAATCACGCAACTTCGACGAAGAAGATGCGTGATTGTTTAGTTTTATTCAAAAAATCCTCTTTTATCCCGTTCATTGACGACTTGTTCCATAAAGTATTGTTGACTGTTTACTAAAGGCGCATCATTTTGGATCAATTGATAAGAGCCATCCGCCAGTTGCTGGCGCGCTTTTACATTGTCTTTTAAATAAACCTCTAAGATAGATAAGATAGTCTGATTGATTTCGTCATCTAAAATGGGAAACTCAATCTCAACGCGCTTGACCATATTTCGTGTCATCATATCTGCAGAGGATAAATACAACTTATGCGCTCCGTTATGACGGAAGTAGTAAATCCGACTGTGTTCCAAAAAGCGGCCGACAATACTGATTACACGAATATTTTCGCTCACACCAGGGATTTGTGACCGCAAGCAACAGATTCCTCGAATGATCAAGTCGATTTTAACACCAGCTTGACTGGCCTCATACAATTTTTCTATCACGACTTTGTCCGTTAAAGAATTCATTTTAGCAATCATATGCCCATTCCCGAATTGTTGATGAAAAGCTATTTCTGCATCAATATCTTCTATATAAGAATCACGGATATCAAATGGAGATACAGTCAAATGATGGTAAACAGGCTGCTGGGAATAACCGCTCAAATAGTTGAAGAAATTGGTGGCATCTTCTCCCATTTCCTTATTAGTAGTGATCAGCCCCATATCTGTATACAATTTGGCTGTAGAATCATTGTAATTCCCAGTTCCTAAATGAACATAGCGGGTAAGAGTGTTGCCATTCTTTTTGACCACTAAAGAGATTTTGCTGTGTGTTTTAAGATTGTTCATGCCATAAATCACGTGACAACCGGCTTCTTCCAATTCTTTTGCCCATTGAACATTTCGTTCCTCATCGAAACGAGCTTTCAATTCCACGAGCACAGTTACTTGCTTCCCATTATCAGCCGCTTGTTTCAAAGCTTGAACGATCGGTGAATCGCTGCTGACCCGGTACAGCGTTTGTTTAATTGCCAATACATGAGGGTCTTCAGCTGCTTGCTGGATAAACTCGACGATCGGATAAAATGAATCATACGGATGATGAAAAAAGAGGTCTTTTTCATCCGCTAGCTCATAAATGGTTTTTTCGGTCAACTCTTTAGGATACACCGGAGAAAAAGGCGGATAACTTAAAGTCGACAACCCCTGGGAAAGATAGGTTGCGATGTCTCCTAAAACAGTCAAATCTAAAGGACCATCCATCAGATAGACATCTCGGGCTTCCAATTCCAATGCAGTTGTTAAATAATCGATATCTTCTTGGATAGTTTCATAAGGATCCCTGAAGTCGACTTCTAAACGAACAGCCATCCCTTTTTTTCGCTCTTTCAAATAATCTTCAATCACAATGAGCAGATCTTCAGCACCTTGTTCGTGGATCTCCAAGTCTGCATTGCGAGTTACCCGAAAATTGAAGGTACTGGTGACCGCGTAGCCGTTGAACAAAGAACCGATGTAATGCGTCACTAAATCTTCTGTGTAGAGGAGAGTGACTTCATCACCGATTTCAATCGGAACGAATTGGTCCGCTAAAGCAGGTAAAGGAACGACCGCTACTTCTGATGCCCCATCTTTTTCTAAATGGACAAAGACGTTGATCAATTTATTTTGCAAATTAGGAAAAGGGCGATAAGCATCAATACCTAAAGGAGTCAGCGTTGGGAAAATCAACTCGAAAAAAACATTTTCTGCCAACTGTTTTTCTTCAGGAGATAAGTCGTTGATGGATTTGAAAAAAACACCATACTGGGTCAATTCTTGGGTCACTTCTTTATATAGTGAATACTGATATTCTACATTTAAGCGATTTTTTACCGAAATAGCTTCTAATTGTTCCTCAGGAGATAATTGAGTCTTGTTATCAGTTTGAGTGTAATTGGACTTTACTTGATCTTGTAATCCCGCTACACGAACCATAAAAAATTCGTCTAGATTCGAACTCCCGATTCCAAGGAACCGCAGCTGTTCTAATAAAGGGTTTTGTTGAGAGTCGGCCTCCGATAAAACCCGGTAATTAAAATCCAGCCAACTCAATTCTCTGTTTTCATATAATTCTGGATTCGCATAGTCTATTTTTGACATTCCTCTACCCCCCTTTGAAGAAGCTGTTAAGACGTATAAACCGGGTCATCAGCCTCTATAAATTGAATATCCACTTTTGCATCTAATATGCGTTCTAAATGTTTTTTCTGTCTATTGGCCCTGTACTCCTCAGCTAAAACATCGCCTTTATGAACAATACGAAGGGTATAAGTGTCATCATCTGTTTTTTCAATAGCCAGATCTTTGACGACATTGATATGGGAATCATTTAAAGCTTCACTGAATTTGATAATGCCGCCAAGATGATGCAGCAGGGTAAGTTCATCCTCTGTGAACCAGTCTTTTATTTCTTTGATGTACTGCTTCAATAAAGATTTGTTTTTATAACTTGCTAAGAGAGCCAATATAACGCGGTCTTTATGGTTCAAACCAGCTAAGTTGCTGTTGGCAATAATGTAAAAAGTATTTTGAGATTGAGCATCGTTGTCGATGTAACTGCCCAAGTAATACAAGTAAGATCCAGAACGCAAACACGTTTTCCAATACGCATCAGCTTCTAAAATATTTTCATTGGCTAGGACAGAGAATAATTTATCTGCGATAGAGACCCGCTGTCTAGCGACCATAGGATGAATATTATATAAGCGAGCAGTGCGTTCTACGGTTTGTTTACGAATTTCATGCAAATCGAATGGGTGATTGTGGTGAATGTTCAAGTACTCCATTATGACCCCTTCGCGCAATCCTTTATTGCTGAAAATAAAAGCAGAGGCTTTTACAGTATCGAATAAAGCATTGAACACTAGATTTGCCGGCAAAATAATATCTGTCCGGTCACGGCTCAAACCATCTAAATCATTCAACTCGTCGGTATCAAGGTTTTCCAATGTATCTAATGTTTTACTTAAATGTTCTCTTTCCATTTGGTAACCATGAATCCCGGCCAGCGGATAATCGATCATCCGCTGGTGGATATTGGCAATATTCCTTGCGCTCCCGCCGATAGCAATAACAGGGACTTTTTTCTCTTGGATCCAAGGGAGAGAAGAAAATTGTTCCTGAATAAAGCTTTTTGCTTTCTTGATCGCTTTACGGTCATTATGAGCTTTTCCGTCAAAAAACATCTCTTTCAGTGTGACGACTCCAAAAGGGAAACTAATAGAATGCACTAATTTCTTGTCTTCAAAATAAGTGATCTCTGTACTTCCTCCACCAATGTCTATTGTAACTCCATTTGGCTCGTCGATAGAGTGCAGTACGGCGTAATTCCCGTAATAGGCTTCTTGTTCTTCAGCCAATAAAGTAATTTTGATGCCAGTTTCTTCTTTAATATGGTCTAAAATTTCTTGCTGATTTTTTGATTGCCTTATAGCTGCAGTAGCTACCGGCATCAAAGTGTCTACTTCGTATTGAATCGCTACTTGTTTAAAGCTGTGCATGATTTTGGTTAATTTGTCGATACCTTCTTGGTTTAAGATTTTCTCTTCTGAAAGGTATAAATACAAACGAGCAGGGGTTTTAATGTTTTGCAATTCATGAAGATTGTAATAAGCGTCTGTTTCAAAAATAACCAACCGAACGGTGTTGGAACCGATATCGATTAAACCAATTCTTTCTGTTGACATAAAAAGACCTCATTCCTGTAAGAAACTTTTATAAGTTTATCTTACTGGAATGAGGTTTTTTTGTCTAAAATTTGAGATGTAGCAAGGTTTTTAAGCAAATTGGAATGTTCAGAAAGATGTCAGACGTGTTACAAATATGACTGAATGCCTTTCAATAAGTCAGCAGAGTTAGTGTAGATTGCTCCATTCATTTTTATCAAGCCGACTGTATAAAGATTAATGTACGCAAATTGCGACTCTGCCGGCTGTTGCAAGGCGTCTAATTTTTGTTTATTGGTTGCTCCTTGTTGACGAGAATCACTGAATAAGCCGACAATCGGTATTCCAGCTTGGTAAGCTACACCGATCTCTGAAGCTACTCCGACATCGATTGCAGGACCGTCTAATACAGCTACCATTAAAGAACTGCTTAGTAAAGCATCGGTATCATATTTGGCGATAGCAATAGAATCTGCATAAGCGTTTTTATCATTGATGTCACCTTGTTCTTGAGGAGCATAAACCTCAACTTCAGGATAGTGCTCGCGAATTTTATTTATTAAAAATTCATTATAAGTATATTCCATTTCTGAAAAAAGCGGACTGGCATAATAGATTTTATTCGACATTTTTCTTCCCCCTTATGTAATGTTACAGAACCATTATACTACAAATAGATATTGTAATAAAAAGTAAAAGGAAAGAAATGTAGTAAACTAGATTATTGGGTATAATGTAGAAGGCTTAAGGAAACGGATAAAAAATATAAAAAACATTTAGAAAGGCGTTGTCTTATGAAGAAGAGAACCATGAGTTTTTGTTTAGTGCTTGGAATGATGATGACAGTTTTTGTTCCAACAGTAGGAGAAGCAGCAACTTTAGAAGAAATCAAAATACAACAACAATCTAAACAGAGTGAAATGATTTTGCTAGACAACCAAATCAACGACAAATTGAGTGAAGTAAATGCAAAAAATGCTGAACTGGAATTGGTCGAACAAGAAATGGTCACTCTAGAAAATACAGTAGAAGAAACAGGGAAAGAAATTGCAGCACAAGAAGAAATCGTTGAAGAACGTTTAGAACAAGCAAAAGATCGACTAAAAACGATCCAAACAACAGAAGTCAATCAAAACACTGTACTTAGTCTGATTGAATCAGAAAGTGTTACTGACTTTTTGAATAGAGCTTATGTACTTATGACGCTTCAATCTGCTGGAAATGACCAAGTAGACATGGCGCAAGAAGAAGCTGAAGAATTGGAAGCTTTAAAAGAAGAACAAGCAGCAGAAATTGCTGAATTGAAAGAGCAATCACAATTAGCTCAAGAACAAAAAGAAGCGTTAAATAAAGAAGTTGCGAGCTTGCAACAAACAATGGATGAAAACAAAGCTTTATTAGATCAATTAGATAAAGAAAGAGCTACTGAAGAAACGCGCTTAGCAGAAGAAGAACGTTTAGCTAAAGAAAAAGCAGAAGCTGAGAAAGCTGCAGCTGAAGCTGAAAAAGTAAACAATGAAAAAGTAAACAATGAAAAAGTTGTTGCAACACAAACTGTTTCAACAGAAAAAACAGCACCTTCCACAACTAAAGTAGCTGTTAAAGAAGAAAATCCAGTCAGCAACAAGAAAACAGAAGAGAAACCAGAACCTGCAAAAACAGAAACTAGTTCATCAAGCAAAACGATTGTCGTTTCAGCAACTGGTTACTCAACACAACAAGCTGGGTTGAGCACTCATACGGCAACTGGTATTGATTTGAGAGTCAACTCGCGCGTCATCGCAGTTGATCCAAGCGTCATTCCTTTAGGTTCTAAAGTAGAGATTCCAGGATATGGTGTATTTATTGCTGGAGATACTGGTGGAGCCATCAAAGGAAATAAAATCGATATTCACTTCTCAACTGTTCAACAAGCATTGAGCTGGGGAAGAAGAACGATCACAATCAAAATTTTAGACTAAAATGAGCTAAACAGGTGATGAAAATGGAAAATACAATAGATATTGATTTTTATCAAGATAAAGACGAAGATGCTTTTTTAGATGCATGGGAAGAAAAGTATGGCGAACTTGAAGAAAGTGAGATAGATGCACTCTATCAAGCCATTGCTGAAGATATTCACCAGCAAGTAGAAGCGCAAGAACACAAATTAGGCAAGAAATACGTCTATAAAGAAGTGTTCGTTGGATACTCTGATTTCAACAATTTCAATCAGCTGTATTTATTCAGTCAAAAAAAGAACTAAATATTGTTACAAAAAAACAACGACAGAGCTCACATCTGTCGTTGTTTTTCAATTACTGATATAATAGAAGTCATACGATAGTAACTAAAATTCCGATTTTTTTAAAAAATAAATGACACATAATACAAGTAGACAGGAGAATTTAGTAAATGGCAAGCGACCTTATTAACAATAAACTCATGTTACTACCTGATTTACCAGGTTGTTATGTGATGAAAAATAAAGACAATGAAATTATTTATATTGGAAAAGCTAAAAACTTAAAAAATCGTGTTCGTTCTTATTTCAAAGGAAGCCACGAAGGAAAGACTCAATTATTGGTAGAAGAGATCCGAGATTTTGAAACGATCATCACGCAGACAGAAAAAGAGTCACTGTTATTGGAAATCACACTGATCAAAAAACATCAGCCGAAGTACAATATTAAACTAAAACAAGGTACGCATTATCCATATATTAAAATTACCAATGAGCGTAATCCACAATTAATCATTACTTCTGATGTCAAAAAAGATGGAGGCTATTACTTTGGGCCATACCCAAACGTTTATGCTGCTTCTGAGACACAGCAATTGATCCAAAAAATCTATCCGCTCAGAAAATGTAACGGACGGCAAACCAGAGCTTGTCTTTACTACCATATCGGACAATGTATTGGTCCGTGCGATCATGAAATTCCAGAAGAAGAATACAAAGCTCAAATTGATCGTATCAGACGCTTTTTGAATGGCGATGTAAAAGAAATCAAAACAGAGTTGCGCAGCCGGATGAAAGAAGCTGCAGAAAAACTTGAGTTTGAAAGAGCGGCAGAGTACCGGAATCAAATTCAACACATCGAAACCACTGTGGAAAGACAAAATATCATTACTAATGATCCTACGCCTAGAGATGTGTTTAGTTTCTATATGAATAAAGGATGGATATCCATTCAGACATTCTTTATCCGTCAAGCAACATTGATCAAAAGAGAAGCGACTATTTTTCCTTGTTACGATACACCTCAAGAAGAATTAGCTTCTTACATCGTTCAGTTCTATCAAGAGAAAAATCATATCTTGCCAAAAGAGATTCTGGTGCCTGAAGGAATGGACACTGATGTTTTAGAAGAGGTATTGCAGATTTCGGTTCGGACTCCGCAAAAAGGGCGTAAGAAAGATATGCTGGATCTAGCGACCAAAAATAGTGAAGTCGCATTGAATGAGAAATTCAAATTGATTGAAATGGATGATAAGAAGACTGTTGGGGCGATAGAAGAATTGTCAGAAGCTTTAGGTATTCCTTATATTCATCGAATCGAAGCCTTTGACCATTCCAACATCCAAGGTACAAGTCCGGTTTCAGCAATGGTTTCGTTTAAAGACGGATCCCCGGATAAAAGCCAATACCGAAAATACAACATTAAAACCGTTGAGGGAAGTAATGAGTTGGCAACAACTAAAGAAGTCGTCCGCAGAAGATACTCGCGTTTGCTGAAAGAAGGCAGCCCATTGCCAGACCTGATTTTAATGGATGGGGGCAAGATTCAAGTCAATGGAGCGATCGATGTGTTGGAAAATGAGTTGGGCTTAGACATTCCAGTAGCTGGGATGGTAAAAGACAACAAACATAGAACATCATCGTTAATTTTTGGAGAATACCATCAAATCGTTCCGTTAGAACCGACCAGCCATGCGTTTCATCTTGTTCAACGAATACAAGATGAAGTTCATAGATTTGCGATCACTTTCCACCGTAAAGTGCGCAGCAAAAACAGTGTCGCTTCTAGATTAGACAGAATAGCCGGTATCGGACCAAAACGAAGAAAGAAAATCATGACACATTTTAAATCCGTGAAAAATATCCGTGAAGCCGATGTGGAAGAGATCACTCAATTAGGTATTCCGTTAGAGATAGCTAAAAAAATAAAAGAAGAGATCAACTAAACAAAAACTCCGAGAATCAGATACGATTCTCGGAGTTTTTTTAGTATAATTTGTTGTCATTGTCATCCACAACAGCAATGTCTGGATTGATCATACCAGCGTCGCCAGTCAGGTATAAAGTGTTTTTGTCTTTTTTGTAATCTAATTTTATATTTTCATTCAAGTCGTCTAAGTGGGTACTTTGAGTGTAAATATCACCGATAGTAGACTCGATAGGTGTGTCTAGTTCTGGATGATCAGTAGTTACTAATTTTAAAGAAAATTCTCCTCTGATCCCACATGCAAAACCACCTGGAACATCGTTGTAAGAAAGAGCCAATTGCCCTTTATGCTGCTCTTGAATGTGAGCTAAGCGTTCTTGAGCTGATTCAGTTACCGTTAAAAACATGGAATGCCTTCTTTCGTTTGAGTTATTCTTATTATTTGTAAGTGATTATACTATAACGCATTTTTTACAAAAAGTCCATGCCATTGCTTAAAGCAGCTGTTGTCCTTCTTGATCTGTGATGATGACGTTCGGGTTCAACATCCCAGATTCACCTTTTAATTCGAGCGTATTTTTTGCCGGTTTATAATCTAAGGTCATCTGTTGATCTAAATAGGAAAGACTCCATTTTTGTATCGGCAATTTACCAAGAGATGTTTCGATTTCGCCGTCCATGTCAGGGTTTGGAGTGTTTTGTAACTGAAGAGTAAAAATACCTGTATTTCCACACTCGCATCCAACTTTTGATTCATAATAGATAGCCAAGTTACCTTGATTGGAAGATTCAGCTTTCTTGATCCGCTCGTGTGCAGCATCTGTAATAGTCAAAAACATTAGAAAAACCTCCTTTGTACATCAAATGGTAGACCTATTCTCTAGTAGAATAGGGATGTTTCATCTATAGTATACTATTTTTTCAATTATTAACCAACCACTGCTAAAGCGTTTTGAGTAGGAGTAGTAAGGAAAAGTGGGGGTCTACTTAACAAGTTAGAGTGAAAAAGATGCAGGGATGTCAAGTAGAAGGGGTCTACTTGAGAAGTTGAAGTAAAAAAGGTGTTGGGATGTCAAGTAGAAGGGGTCTACTTAACAAGTTAGAGTGAAAAAGATGCAGAGATATCAAGTAGAAGGGGCCTACTTAACAAGTTAGAGTGAAAAAGGTGCTGTGATATCAAGTAGAAGGGGTCTACTTAACAAGTTAGAGTGAAAAAGATGCTGTGATATCAAGTAGACGGTGTCTACTTGATAAGTTGAAGTAAAAAAGGTGTTGGAATGTCAAGTAGACGGTGTCTATTTGATAAATTGAAGTAAAAAAGGTGCTGTGATATCAAGTAGAAGGTGTCTATTTGATAAGTTGAAGTAAAAAGATGCTGTGATATCAAGTAGAAGGGGTCTACTTAACAAGTTAAAGTAAAAAAGATACAGGGATATCAAGTAGAAGGAGTCTACTTGATAAGCAGCAGCTAAAACAGTGTGGAGTTGGTGTTTAGCAGCAGAATACTCCACCAATAAGAATGTTACACCAGCTAAGGAATGATTTAGCTGTATCTCCAGTTCGGTTTGTTTAACAATTATTTTTCATGTAGTATAGGTTGAAAGAAATCTAATAATAAGAGGTGCGAAAAGTGATTCGACAAGCTGAGTTGAAAGATACAGAAAAACTGATAGAAGGAATTCTAGCCATTTGGAGAGATATGGAGGCGCCATTTGTGACAGAGATTCCTCTAGCAGAGTTGAAAGAAATAATAAGTGAAAGTATGAATCAGGAAGATTTTCGATTCCATTATGCCAACGGGATTGTTTATGAAATTGATGGTAAGATTGCTGGGTTTGCTTACGGGTATAAAGGTGAAATGGAAGAAGGGATCGACCAAGGTTTCAAACAACTACTAATTGATCGAGGTTATCACCATAAAATCAATCTGACATTTGATTTGGAAACAGAGCCTGGAGAATGGTATTTAGATATGTTATATACCTATCCTGACTTTCGAAAACAAGGGGTAGCGACTAAACTATTGGCTGAATTACCCGCTGCGGCTAAAAAAGCTGGAGAAACGGCGATAGGATTAAACTGTGATGTAGCAAACCCAACAGCAAAAAACTTGTATGAAAACCAAGGGTACAAAAAAATAAAAACCATCACAATTGTTGGTCATGAGTATGATCACATGGTAAAAAATATTGATTAAAAAACTACAAAACGGCATCAGAGCCTACTCGCTCTGATGCCGTTTTGACAATTTTTAAATCGGATGTATCGCAACCGTTTTTTTCTTTTTGACTGTTAAGAAGTCTTGCTGACGTCTTCGTGCATAATGGTCCACGATCAAAGCAATGACCACACAAAGAGGAGCTTGATGCGGTTCATGGACTGTTAAGGCATAGAAATCGCCTCGTGCAAAGCAACTTTTTTCCATTTCCATAATGGTAGTGGTACCGCGGCGAATCACGTAATGGCCGCGTTCAAAGTCACCGGAGACTATCCAATTCAATTTATGAACCTTGAAATAGGTTTTAGAAAAAGCAACATGCTTGGTAATGGTGCCGATTTTTTCTCCTCGTACATATAAATCAAATTTAGGCAATAAGGAGAGCGTTACTTGTTTTACCTTCACAAGCAGCGAACCGTTCATAGCATATAGCGAAATTGAGTCTCCTACTCGTCCCCAAGTTCCTACAGCTAAAAATACATCTTCTCCAGCATGGTTTTTCACGATCACTTTATCTTGTTTTGAGACAAATTCTTCTCTCATATAAAGTCGAACCATTTTTATCCACACCTCTAATGATTATGACTTAGTTTATTGTGTTAGAAAATAAGCAACACTTATACCTTTATCGTTTAAGAAATAACGACTATTCTATACCATACTTATTATACCAAAAAAAGAAGAAAAATCGAATACCTGACTATTACTATTGTTTGATTTGCGAAATGATAAAGTAACAGAACTTTAACGTATAAAATGGTAAACTGGACTAAGATACAAAAAACGGATTATTCAGGAGGAATCAGTTATGAAAGCTATCGTCACAGTTATCGGAAAAGACAGAGTAGGGATCGTCGCAGGAGTCAGTAAAAAATTGAGTGACTTGAACATTAACATCAACGATATTTCACAAACGATTATGGAAGGCTACTTTACCATGATGGTATTGTGTGATTTGTCCTATAGTGAATTAGAGTTCAGTCAAGTAAAAGAAGAGCTTGCTGCTGTAGGAGAAGAGTTGGAAATAAAGGTGCGCATCCAACGTCAAGAAATCTTTGATGCTATGCACACGTTATAAAAGGAGTACACAAAATGGAAATCACAAACATAGTCGAAACGGTTCGCATGATTGAAGAAGAAAATTTGGATATTCGTACAATAACGATGGGGATTTCATTATTGGATTGCATTGATGCAGACGGAGAAAAAGCTCGTCAAAAAATCTACGATAAAATCACCACCAAAGCAAAAAATTTGGTGAAAGTAGGAGAAGAAATCGAAATGGAATATGGAGTTCCGATCATCAACAAACGGATCTCAGTCACTCCTATTTCACTCATCGCGGGGGCTTCATCTGACAGCGATTATGTTGCGTATGCTAAAACCCTTGATGCAGCAGCAAAAGAAGTAGGCGTCAACTTTATCGGCGGATTTTCAGCGTTGGTTGAAAAAGGCTATCATAAAGGAGATGAAATTTTACTTCGCTCTATCCCAAGAGCCTTAGCAGAAACAGAAAGAGTTTGTTCTTCTGTTAATATTGGTTCTACGAAAGCCGGAATCAATATGGATGCAGTGCGAGATATGGGAGAGATCATTAAAGAAACGGCTGAATTGACTGAGGATACTCAAGGATTAGGTTGTGCAAAACTAGTCGTTTTTGCTAATTCAGTAGATGATAATCCATTTATGGCCGGCGCTTATCATGGAGTTGGAGAAGCTGATTGTGTAGTAAGTGTCGGAATCAGCGGACCGGGCGTTGTAAAGAAAGCTTTGGAGAAAGTAAAAGGGGAACCATTCGATATTTTGGCTGAAACAGTGAAGAAAACAGCTTTTAAAATTACAAGAATGGGGCAATTGGTAGGGCAAGTAGTTTCTGAACGATTGAATGTTCCATTTGGTATCGTGGACTTGTCTTTAGCGCCTACACCTGCAATAGGAGATTCTGTTGGTCGTATTTTAGAAGAAATGGGACTGGAGAGAGTAGGAACTCATGGGACAACAGCTGCTTTAGCGTTGTTGAACGATGCGGTGAAAAAAGGCGGCGTGATGGCTTGTGGTCATGTAGGCGGTCTGTCGGGAGCTTTCATTCCTGTCTCAGAAGATGAAGGGATGATTGAAGCGGTAGAGATCGGTGCTTTGAACATCGAAAAATTAGAAGCTATGACCGCTATTTGTTCCGTTGGATTAGACATGGTAGCTGTACCAGGAGAAACTTCAGCCACTACGATATCTGCTATCATTGCAGACGAGGCAGCTATTGGAGTTTCTAATCATAAAACGACAGCTGTGCGTATTATCCCAGCACCAGGAACAAAAGTAGGAGACCGAGTTGAACTAGGCGGACTATTAGGAACAGCCCCAGTAATGGCCGTAAACCCATTCGGATCAGAAGACTTCATCCAAAGAGGCGGAAGAATCCCAGCACCACTACACTCATTCAAAAATTAGAGCGCTAAAAAAAGCGTTTAGCTCACCGAACAAAATCACTTTAAGGATTGTTAGGTTCTTTCTACCTAACATCCTTAAAGTGATTTTGGCAGTGTGAGTTGCTTTTTTTTAGCGCGTTTAAGACCAAGAGCGTGGAGAAAAACGTTTTGGCTTTAAACGACAAACCCATAAAAAGACAGCTTACCCGATAAGGATAAGCTGCCTTTTTGCTTAGAAACAAGTGACTATGCAGCTGATTTGATGACGGTACTCAAATCGTGCAGTGCTTTTACCACGTCATCCAGTTTGGTTTCCATGCGTTGCAATAAAATCAATGAAATAAAAATTGGAAAACCAACATTACTGATCAATTCTATTACAGAAGTCCACCACTGTATTTCTGTTCCCATGCACTCACTCCTTTCAAAATAGACTTATCTCTAATGGAATAACGTTTGAAATAAAAAACTGTCACCTTAGATTATACGCGTTTTTAAACCAGAAAGCGGTTTCGGTCAATTTTAAGTGGTTAACTGCACATGGAGAGACAATGAAATAACTTGGTGGAAGCGTTATACTAAAAGAGCGTTAATAGAAACCGATTGCGTAACAAAATCTACCTGTCTTATTTCTATGAACCTTTAAAGAAATAAAGACTTTTAATCTTCCAGCAATGAAAGCGGTTATAAAATCATTATTTGAATAGGCAAGATTTAAGCAATAAGGTGGCTAAGTACTTAAACAATAAAAATTTAAGGACAGGTGAAGTTAACATGACAAAAAAAGTTAGACTTGGCATTATTGGACTTGGAGCTCAAGGAAGTATGTATGCTAAATTTATCAAAGACGGCATGGTACCAAGTATGGAAATTGGGGCTATTTGCGACATCGACACAAGTAAAGAAGCTATTGCAAATACAGATTATCCAGGAGTTCCTTTCTATGAAGATTATATTGAAATGATGGAAAGTGGAAAAGTGGATGCTATTATCACTACTGTTCCGCATTACCTTCACCCTGAAATGGGAATTGAAGCTTTGAAACGCGATATTCATGCATTGGTTGAAAAACCTGCAGGGGTATATACAAAACAAGTGAAAGAATTAAATGAATATGCAGCATCTAAACCAGAATTGACATTTGGAATTATGTTCAACCAACGAAACAATCCTTTATACAAAAAAATCAAAGAGATTGTAGACAATGGCGAGATCGGAAAAATTCGTCGTACGAACTGGATCATTACAAACTGGTGGAGACCTCAACCTTACTACGATCAAAGTGAATGGAGAGCAACATGGGGCGGAGAAGGTGGAGGAGTTTTAGTCAATCAAGCACCTCACCAATTAGACTTATGGCAATGGATTTGCGGTGTTCCAGAATCTGTTTACTCTAAAGTAGCCTATGGATTCAGACGTGACATCGTAGTTGAAGATGAAGTTACTGCAGTAGTCGATTATGGTGATGGAGCGACTGGAACTTTTGTAACAGCAACTCATGACATTATTGGTACTGACCGTTTTGAAATCTTGGGAGACCAAGGGAAAATCGTAGTAGACGGAAGTAAAACAGCAACTGTCAGCCGTTTGAAAAAGCCAGAACGTGAATTAAGCGACAGCATGGATATGGAAGACGTGAAAAAATTATTCATGGGTCAAATGAACGTAGAAGAACTATACAGCCAAGAAGTCATTGAATTTGATAGTCCATGGGGCGAACAACATTCAGGCGTATTGGAAAACTTTGCAGCAAACATTTTGGATGGTACTCCTTTATTGGCACCTGGTTCTGATGGAATCAAAGGAGTTCGCTTAGCAAATGCAATCCATCTTTCAAGCTGGACAGGCCAAGAAGTTAGTTTAGAAAATCTAGACGAAGAATTGTATTTAGAAGAATTAAACAAACGTATTCGTGAAGAAGGGAGATTTTCTGAAAGAAAGTCTTCTGTAAGGAATTCTGTTGACTAAAGAAGCCGCAATGACAAGGAGCGAATAACTATGTTAAGGGTTGGTTTAATCGGATTAGGAGAAGTTTCGGGTGTACATGTAAATGCAATCAATGCTAGTGAATGTGGAGAGCTGGTTGCCGTATGTGATAGTGATCCGGATAGAAAAAGCGAATGGACGGAGTTTCCTTTTTTCAGCGATATGGAATCGATGCTGCAAAAGATGAAACTGGATGTCGTACACATCTGTCTGCCGCATTATTTGCATCAGTCGGCAACGGAATTGTGTGTGAAATACGGAGCTCATGTTTATTTAGAGAAACCTATTGCTATCAACTACGAGGAGTCTTTAAAACAGCTCGAATTAGCTGAAAGTACAGATCGTAAAATATGTGTGAGCTTCCAAAACCGCTACAATAAAAGCTTTATGAAGCTAGTTGAAATCCTTCAAAACGAAGATGTTGGTGAAATCACTTCTATTAAAGGATTAGTCACTTGGTTCAGACCAGAAAGCTACTACACTTCTAAGCCATGGCGCGGACGAAAAGCAGAAGCTGGATATGGATCTATCATCAATCAGTCGATTCATACACTGGACTTGATTCAACTCATTGGCGGCAAATTAGAGAGCTGCAAGGCTACTTTATCTAACTTGACGGACTACGATATTGAAGTAGAGGACACAGCTAGTGCGACATTCACGTTCCAATCAGGCGTGAAAGCTTTCTTTCATGCAACCAATGCCTATACAGAAAATTCGTCCGTCGAATTGCAAGTCATTACAGAAAAAGAAAAATTTACGATCAAAGACAGCCGTTTATACTTTACGAATGAAAATGGAAGAAAAGAAGTCATCGAAGAAGACGACCGGATTCCAGGATCGAAATTCTATTATGGAATGGGACACCGAATCTTGATAGAGCGATTCTATAGAAGTATTTTAAATCATACAGAAGACTATGTTCATATCAGAGAAGTTGTTCCTTCAATGGAAATGATTGAAATGATGGACCGTTCTTCTAAAGATATGGGAAACGCACAACGCGTGAAAAGAGAGGAGCTTTTACATGGCACAACAAGTAAAAATCGGAGCACAAGGGTATACGCTGAAGAAACAATTTAGCGAACTAGGCCCTTATGAAACGTTAAAAAGAGTAAGTGAGTTAGGCTATAATGCAGTGGAAATTTCTCAAGTAGAAATGACTCCGGAAAATGTAGCAGAAATCAAACGAGCTTCAAAAGAATTCGATATGGAGATCGCTTCTTTATCAGCAGGATTAAAACCTATGATGGAAGGACAAGAATCATTGTCTACTCATTTAGACAAGATCATTGAAGACTGCAAGACATTGAATACAGATATTGTCCGTATCGGTATGCTGCCGTTTGAAGCGATGGCTTCATTGGATAAAGTAGTAGAATTTTGTCATGAAGCAAATGCAGTAGCAGAAAAGATGAAAGAACACGGCATCAAATTATACTACCACAACCACCACATAGAATTTGTTAAATACGATGGACGCTATTTATTGGATATCATTCGCGATGAAGCTCCATTGTTGGGCTTTGAATTAGATGTTCACTGGGTGCAGCGTGGAGGACGCAATCCTGTAGAAGTATTGAAAGAATATGCTGGGAAAGTGGACTTGGTTCATTTGAAAGATTACCGAATCGTTCCAGTTCCTCAAGAAGCAGTAGATGAGTTATTGAAAGGCAATGGAGGAGACTTCATGAATGCATTCACTAACAATATCCAATTTGCTGAATTAGGACAAGGAACATTGGACTTGCCAGCGATCATCGAACAAAGTATCGCCAGTGGAGCTCGTTATTTGCTGGTAGAACAAGACGAGCAGTATGGACGCGATCCGTTTGATTGTTTAGCAGATTCTTGCGACTATTTAAAAGAAGCAGGATATGCAGACTTATTTTAATCATTCAAAAACACATAGAGGAGAAGCTGGAAAATAATTTTCATATGTTGCATATTTACGAGTAGTGGATTCGTAAACGTGCTCAAAAAGGCAGCCCCGACGACCATCCACGAATCATGCTCGGGTGGTCGATGACCATCCGAGCATGATTCGTGGATGGTCATGGGGCTAAGCGCCTTTTTTCCCACTCTCCTCTTTTATATTGATGAAGAACGAAAGAAGGGAAGACGAAATTATGGCTAATAATGATGGAATGAATCATGCTCCAAAAGGAAAAGTAAATAGAGTTGTAAAAGAAGGCGAATTCAATTTTGCGGTAGCGGCTTTAGATCATGGGCACATTAATGGGATGACTAACGGACTACTTGAAGCAGGTGCTACTTTAAAATGGGTATACGATCCAGATGCAGAGAAAGTGGCTGCTTATAGAGAACAATTTCCGCAAGCACAAGTAGCGCAATCATTGGAACAAATTTTAGAAGATTCAGATATTCATTTGGTAGCAGCAGCGGCTATTCCAAATAAACGTAGTGAACTTGGAAACCAAGTGATGAAAGCCGGAAAAGACTATTTTACCGATAAAACAGCGTTTACGACTTTGGATCAATTAGAAGAAACCAAACGTGTCGTTGCTGAAACGGGACAAAAATTCTGGATCTATTTCAGTGAAAGATTGCACGTAGAAGGTGCTGTATTTGCTGGTCAATTGATCAAAGATGGTGCTATTGGAGAGGTGATCCAAGTAACTGGATTTGGTCCGCACCGCTTAGTCAAAGAAAAACGTCCAGATTAGTTCTTCAATAAAGAACAATACGGCGGTATTCTATGCGATATCGGCAGTCACCAAATCGAACAATTCTTATACTTTAGCGGAAATGAAGATGCAGAAATACTGCACAGTAAAGTTGGTAATTACGCAAACCCTGACACTCCAGAATTAGAAGATTATGGGGACGCTACGCTGATCGGAGCGAATGGAGCTACATTTACCTTTAAAGTAGATTGGTTCACTCCAGACGGCTTGAATACCTGGGGAGATGGACGTGTGTTCATTACCGGGACAAAAGGGACAATTGAGGTCCGCAAATATATTGATGTGGCGCGTGAAGAAACAGGAGATCATTTATACTTGGTAACAGCTGAAGGAGAAAAGCATTACTCTTTAGCTGGAGAAGTAGGATTCCCATTCTTTGGTGAAATGATTAAAGACTGCATCAATCGTACGGAACATGCAATGACTCAAGAACACATCTTTAAAGCACAAGAACTTTGCTTAAAAGCTCAAGAACAAGCTATGGTTATCCAATCTAGCATATAACAAAAAAAGAGTTGGACGAGAATGCCTCGTCTAACTCTTTTTGTATTTTAAATGATAGATTTTTATTGACGTAGAACTAATAAGATGTGTAGTAAATAAGTTTTTTACTTAATTCACGTTCAACTTCTCTTCTAAACGGTCATTGAAAATCAATGATATACCTTCTGCAACTCCATTTTCGCTGTTAGAAGATGTCAAGTACCTTGCTACTCGTTTTGCTTCTTCTGCGCCATTTTCCATAGCGAAACTGTATCCAGTGATTTCCAACATAGATAAGTCATTGATGTTATCCCCAAACGTCATCACATCTTCCAAATCGATATCCATTCTATCAGCCAGCTCGCGAACCGCAATGCCTTTTTGAGCTTCAATATGGTTGATCTCGATATTATTCTCAAAAGAAGAAGTGATGGCCAGATCACCAATCATATTTAATTCAGCTGAAATAGGATTTAGTGTTTTTGCACCATCTTGACTGAATGCAATAATTTTCAAGACATCTATCGTCTCATCTTCAATCAATTTATCATAATTATCGATGTAATGGATATTCATGATCTCCAAACGAGCTGCAGCTAATACGACAGCCATTTTATAGGTAGTATCAGGGTTCGTTTCAAAAAGCAAAGAAGCAACAGACTCGATACGTTTTGCTCTATTGTCTGAAAAGATTCCTTTACCGGTAGTGATCTCACAATACAAATTGTTCTCTCTGATAATTGTCAGGATTTTACGAGCTGTAGCTTTGTCGATGCCAGCCGTTTTTAAAATCGTTCCATGTTCATCATAAACTTGAGCACCATTTAAGGTTATGATCGGACAGTTCAATTCAACTTCTTCCAATAAAGGTTTAGCTTCCGTGTATCCACGTCCAGTAGCTACTACAAAAGGAATCCCTCTTTTTTCTGCTTCGCGAATTGCTGAAGCATTTGCTATCGAAATCTGCATCTTTTCATTCAGCAATGTTCCATCCATATCCGATACGATCAATTTTACCATTTTCCAGCCTCCAGAATTGTTTGATTACTTCCAGTTTAGCATGACAAAGTCAAAATAGCACATTAAAATAAGGAGGGGTTATTTCTTGTGAAAGAAAAACAACTCTTGTAGGATAAAGACAGGATAATAGAGATAGAAAAGAGGAATAAATGTGACGATTCCAGTTGAAAACGATTGGGCACCTATTTTAAAAGAAGCTAGTGAGACTACTAGTTACCAACAATTGAGAGAATTTTTAAAAAAAGAATACGAAACAGAGACTATTTACCCAGAAAAAGAAAATATCTGGCAAGCATTCGAATGGACGCCTTACAGCAAAGTCAAAGCTGTCATTTTGGGACAAGACCCTTACATTCGAGAAAACCAAGCACACGGACTGAGCTTTTCTGTAAAACCGGGGGTAAAAGTACCGCCTTCGTTAAAAAACATCTATAAAGAATTGGAATCCGACTTGGGGTATCCACCTGTAGATCATGGGTATTTAAAATCTTGGGCAGAGGAAGGAGTATTGTTGCTGAATACTGTACTGACTGTTAGAGAAGGTCTGTCTCATTCTCACAAAGGAAAAGGTTGGGAAGCGTTGACTGATTTTGTGATTCAAAAGCTGAATGAACGAGAAGAGCCGATTGTGTTTATTTTATGGGGAAATCCTTCTATCAAAAAAAGAACGTTGATTGATGAGACGAAACACATTGTTTTAACATCGCCGCATCCAAGTCCTTTATCCGCCAGAAGAGGTTTTTTTGGAACTAAACCGTTTTCTAAAACGAACGAAGCTTTGATACAAAGCGGACAGGAACCGATCAATTGGAAATTGCCTGTTGCAGCAAAAGAAACGACACCGTGAAACTGTAATAGTTTTATCCTATAAATAAAAGTTATTTGTGTAATAAGTATAAAAGATAGTTGAAACAACTGTATTTTTTCGTGATATAGTAGTATCATAGAAACTGTAGTATAAAACGATGTTGGAGGGAATTAGATTGGAACTATTTGAAAGTTTAAAATCCAAAGTTTTAGGAAAAAATGTGCGCGTGGTTTTTCCAGAAGGAACTGAACCTCGTATTTTAGGAGCAGTTGTACGTTTACAAGCTGAAAACCTAGTACACCCAGTACTTTTAGGAAACGTTGAGGAAATCAAACAATCGGCTAAAGATCATGGATTTGATGTTGAAAATATCGAGATCATCGATCCAAGCAGCTATGGCGAAATGGAAGAAATGGTAGCAGCCTTTGTAGAACGTCGTAAAGGAAAAGCAACTGAGGAACAAGCTCGCGAAATCTTGAAAGACGAAAACTACTTCGGAACAATGTTGACTCATATGGACAAAGTAGACGCTCTTGTAAGTGGAGCTGTTCACTCAACTGGAGACACTGTTCGTCCAGCATTGCAAATCATCAAAACTAAACCAGGCGTTAGCCGTACAAGTGGTGCGTTTATCATGATGCGTGGCCGTGGACAAGAAAAATACTTGTTCTCTGACTGTGCAATCAACGTGAACCCTTCTGCACAAGAGTTAGCTGAGATCGCTGTTGAAAGCGCTAAAACGGCGGAAATGTTCGATATCGATCCTAAAGTAGCTTTGTTGAGCTTCTCAACTAAAGGTTCTGCTAAAGCTGAAGAAGTTACAAAAGTAGCTGAAGCAACAAGAATCGCTAAAGAACTGGCTCCACAATACGAAATCGATGGAGAGATGCAATTTGATGCAGCTTTCGTTAAATCTGTAGCAGATCAAAAAGCACCAGGTTCAAACGTTGCTGGAGAAGCTTCAGTATTCGTATTCCCAGAATTGCAATCAGGAAACATCGGTTACAAGATCGCTCAACGTTTTGGAAACTTTGAAGCTATTGGACCAATCTTGCAAGGACTAAATAAACCAATCTCTGATCTTTCTCGTGGATGTAACGAAGAAGATGTTTACAAAACAGCGATCATCACAGCTAACCAAGCTCTATAATCTGCTGTTGTTCACTTTAAAATGGACAGACTAAAAAGGCGCTCTTAGGAGCGTCTTTTTTTATGGGCTGATTTTGAATTCAATCGGGTTCGTTTTTCGAAAGTAAAAGACTTCTTTTGGAATCAATGTTAAAATAATCCATAAATACTTGTCTAAAGAAAGGTGAGTTTGATGCTGACATTTTACGCAAAAGACGAACAAGAAACGAAAAACATCGCAGCAAGCTTAGCAAAACTGTTGAATGCTGGGGATGTTGTATTGCTGGAAGGAAATCTAGGTGCTGGAAAAACAACCTTCACTAAAGGATTAGCTGAAGGATTGGGCATTAAAAGAGTCATCAAAAGCCCTACCTATACATTGATTCGCGAATATGATGAGGGACGAGTGCCTCTTTACCACATGGATGTTTATCGTTTAGAAGAAACTGGTGGTACAGATCTAGGTTTAGAAGAATATTTTGAAGGAGAAGGCGTCTCTGTGATTGAATGGGCCACGTTTATCCCTGAAGATATTCCAGAACAGCATTTAGAAGTCCAACTAAAACCAGTAGGGGAAGAGCTGATGGAACGTAAAATCACTTTTATCCCAAAAGGTGAACGCTATGAAGCTTTGATTGAAGAGTGGAAACAACTAGAAGGAGAATAGTGTATGGGAGAAAAAGTAGATGTGGTCATCAGAGAAGCTGTTCCAAAAGACGCGGAAGGCATCTTAGCCCATTTAAGCAGCACAGCTCTTGAAACCGGGTATATGACGATGGGAGAAGAAGGCCCAGGCATTACAGTAGAAGAAGAACAAGAACAATTGGCCAAACTGTATGAGTCGGATAATAACGTTTTGCTGGTAGCCTTGATCGACGGGAAAATCGTGGGTACGGCTTCTATCCATGGTTCTTCAAGTCCAAAACTGAAGCATATCGGGGAAGTAGGAATTGTGATTGCAAAAGAGTATTGGGGCTTTGGATTAGGAACGACGATGATGGAAGAATTGATTTACTGGGCAAATGAGCAGTCAAAACTCAAACGTCTGGAACTGACTGTACAAGCCAGAAATAAAAAGGCTCGTCATTTGTATGAAAAATTAGGATTTCAATTAGAAGCTATTATGCCGCGCGGAGTAAGAGACAATGGAGAGTATTTAGATGTTTGCTTGATGAGTATGATGATTGGTGAAATAGACGAAACTAGTCGTACATAAGACTTGGTTTTAGCAAAAGAAAAAAGCAAAGATTTACTGCAAGCTACTGTGCATCACTGAGGTATAAACATTAGGCAATGCAGATACAGATGATAAGAGGGATAACATGAAAAATATTAAAATGAAGATCGAGTACGATGGCGGCAGATACTTAGGCTGGCAAAGACTGAGTAATTCAGATAAAACGATTCAAGGGAAAATAGAAAACATCTTAACAAACATGACAGGAACGAAAGTGGAGATCATCGGATCAGGACGTACGGATTCGGGGACACATGCTAAGGGACAGATAGCTAATTTTAAGACAGATTCGACTATGGCTTTTACAGACATGCTGGACTATCTTAATCGTTATCTACCACAGGATATTGTCGTAAAGAAACTAGAAGAAGTACCTGAAAGATTTCACGCACGATATAATGCGGTTGGAAAGACTTACAGTTATCGCATATGGAATAATACGATCCCATCGGCATTTGAGCGTAATTACAGCTATCAGTATCCAGATAAACTAGATATCGATAAGATGAATGAAGCGTGCGAAAAACTGATAGGTACACATGACTTTATCGGTTTTTCTTCTCTTAAGAAGTCTAAAAAATCAACTGTCAGAACGATTGACGAAATCAAGATTCAAAGAGAAGGCAACATCATCCGCTTTACCTTCACGGGAAATGGTTTTTTGCATAAAATGGTCAGAATTATTATGGGAACTCTTTTGGACATTGGAGCCGGAGTGATGGAATCGGAATATATAGATACCATCTTTAAAAGCGGCGTCAGAAGCCAAGCTGGCGAGACAGTGCCCGCTCAAGGATTGTTCTTAGAAGAAGTTTATTACACTAAATAATACTAGTTTTACTGCTCTTTCTGTAACCAACATGCTATAAAGATTTCCGTACTCTCTCTTTAATAGAGAGAGTTTTTTTGTACAAAAAAATGACAAAAATTTTATGAAAAAAAGGATTGTTTCTTAGTCTTTTACCGTATATAATTTGATTTGCCGCAAAGATGAAGGGAACTACATAACCAAAAACTTGATCCTATAGAGTAGACAGACTAGATGGTTCGAATTGGACTTGCGAGTAGAAGATAGGTTGACGAAAGTCACAAAAAAGGAGAATTAAAATTGTTAAACGTAACCTATATTATGCCAAAAACTGGTATTCGCAAAGCTGCTCTTTCAGATTTACCAGACATAGTAAGAATTTATAATGACGCTGTTTCGTTAGGCGGAATTACTTGCGACATTGATCTATTCACGACAGAAGAAAGAGTTCCTTGGTTTGAATCGCATCAATCCAGTGAATATCCATTGTTTGTCTATGAAGTGGATGGAGATATTGCAGGATACAGCCATTTAAGTGCTTATCGAGCTGGAAGAAGAGCGGTAGAAAAAGTAACTGAGATCAGTTACTACGTAAATAAACAGTACCGCAAACAAGGAATCGGATCTCTTCTGGTCAGTCATACAATCAATCAAGCTATAGAGATAGGATACGAACAGATCATTGCAATGATCGTAGAAGGAAATCAAGGAAGCGAAAATATGCTTTTGAAACATGGATTCTGTCAATGGGGACGTATGCCTAAAGTAGCCGTATTCAATGGAAACAGACATGATCATATCTATTATGGGTTAGATTTGATGAATTAGATGTAGAGAACTCTTACGCTGAAAATTAAAGCGTAAGAGTTTTTTGTTTTTTATTGACTATTTCTTAATCTTTGTTATACTTATTATATAACAAGTGGAAGGGTGATGAAAAATGATTATCGAAATCAATCCTCATGATGAAACACCTATCTACACGCAATTGATGTATCAGATCAAAAAAAATATTATTCTGGATCGACAATCAGTAGAGGATGGATTGCCGAGTGTTCGAAGTCTGGCAAGCGACTTGGGAATCAATATGCATACTGTAAACAAAGCATACAACCTGTTAGTAGATGAAGGCATGCTGATCAAAAGCAAAAGAGGGTATTTTATTCAAGATAGAGCTACTATGAAGCCGCATGATAATGTGAAACAAGCGATGTTGGAAAAGTTGTCACAAGTCCAAATCGATGCGGAAATTTATGGTGTGTCTGAACAACTGATTGAAGAATGGTTGACGGATATCAAAAAGCAATTGAAAGGTGAGGTGAAATAACATGTGGCTATTTTATAGTATAATGATAGGTATTTTTCTGATTTTAGGTTTTGTCAACGGATTGACTCCTTACTATAGCAGGAGAGGGACACCCTTTGGGATAACCGTTCCAAGTTCTCACCAACAAGATTCGTTTATTCAAATGCGAAAGAAAAGATTTTTCATCCAAAATGTTCTGCTGAGTATTCTTTTATCTATACCTATTGTGTTCTTTTCCAATTTTGAAGATCAAACTGCACAAGACATGTGGAGTGGTGTCTATGTAATAGGTGCTATGTTGGTGTTTTTTGTACTAACTTTTGTATTGTATCTGAAAAACAGAAAAGCTATCCAACTGTGGAAAAAAGAAGAGCAGATTATTGTAGAAATTAAAAAAGAACGTATTGTGGTGGATACCAACTATCATAGAGACCTTAACGCCGTTTCTACTCGAACCATAGTCATTGTCCAATTAGTAATCGTCTTGATATCGGTTGCTGTAATAGGGTTCTTTTATGATCGGATTCCAAATCAATTCCCAATTCATTGGAATAGTCAAAATATTCCGGATCGGTCAGTAGAAAAGTCGCCATTATCAGTTATGATGATGCCTACAATGCAATTGTTGATGATACCAGTTTTAGCTTTCAGCCATTATGCTTTTATCAAATCAAAACAAAAATTACTAGCAAATTATCCTCAAATCACGAGCTATCAAAGCAAAAAGTTTCGTCGAGCTTGGTCCATCAACTTTTTAGTAACCTCAATAGCTACACAATTGTTATTGACATCGACGAATTTCTTTTCTCTGTTTTTCGCGGAAGATATGGCTTTTGGATGGATGGGACTATTGATTGGCCTATTCATCTTCGGTATTGTGGGTTATAGCTCATTCTTAACATGGAAATATGGGCAAGGCGGAGAAAAGCTGGTCTTTTCGGAAATAGACGAGCCGGTAGAAGAAGTGACAGAAGTAGATGAAGAAAAGTATTGGAAATTAGGCGTCTTTTATTATAATCCAGATGATCCGTCTATTTTTGTAGAAAAAAGATTCGGTATCGGCAGTACAATCAACTTGGCGAGATGGCAATCTTGGGCTTGTATTACTGGATTAGTACTTTTTTGTATTTTTCTTGGAGTTATTCCATTGCTTATGGAATAAGATTTATACGAGGTTTTACCTTAGAGCATTCATTGCGACCGCGCGGTGAATGCTTTTTTGGTTATATGGATTCAATTGGTTTAGTAAATCTTTTACTTTTTATAAGTGTTGTTTTTTGTATTTAAGAATTAAAAAAAGTTATAATAAATGTGCAATAATGAAACCGATTTCTAACAACTGGAGGATGATACTATGACTTTAAAAAGTACTATAGAATTAGCTAACGGAGTGGCCATGCCGACATTTGGTTTAGGTGTTTGGCAAATGAAAGACGGAGAAGAAGTTTCTAATGCGGTTAAATGGGCAATAGAAGCAGGTTATATCAGTATTGATACAGCTGCAGAATATGGCAATGAATCAGGCGTTGGAAAAGGCATCAAAGAATCTGGCATCAATAGAGAGGATCTTTTTGTAACTACTAAGGTCAGAAGTGAGATGCAAGGATATGAAAGTACTTTGCAAGCTTATGAAGATAGTTTAGAACGATTGGGATTAGATTATGTTGATTTATATTTAGTCCATTGGCCAGTCGAAGGAAAAACAAAAGATACATGGCGTGCATTAGAAAAATTATACAAAGATAAAAAAGTAAGAGCTATTGGGGTATGTAATTTTCACGTCCATCATTTTGAAGAATTGTTGAAGGATGCTGAGATTGTTCCGATGGTTAACCAAATTGAGCTTCATCCCCTATTATCTCAAGAACCGATACGCGAATACTGCAATGAACACAATATTGTAGTCGAAGCTTATTCCCCATTAGGAAGCGGAAAGATCCTCAATCACCCAGTGATTCAAGAAATTGCTGAAAAATACAATAAAACTGTAGCTCAAGTGCTGCTGCGTTGGGACATCCAAATTGGTGTTGTGACGATACCTAAATCAACCCACAAAGAAAGAATTTATGAAAATGCTGATATTTATGATTTTGAATTGACACAAGAAGATATGGATAACATCAATGCGCTGAATAAAAATGAACGTGTTGGAGGAAATCCAGAAAACTTGCCAATCTAAAAGATTGGTTTTCTTTGGGCAAATTTTATTTTTTGAAGGATCGAGTTGGACAGGTGAATAATCATTTTATAGGAGGATAAGAATATGAAAAAAGTATTGTTGTCTACTTTATTAGTAGGTTCGCTATTTTTAGCAGCTTGTGGAAACGGTTCTGGCGGAGGAAATGCCAATGAAACTGAAGATGGTAAAGTGCAAATCACTTTCTTGAACGGCTTCACGGGCGGTGATGGTGGTTACATGAAGAAAATCACGGATGGGTTCAACGAGTCTCAAGATGAATACCTGGTAGAAGAAGTACAAGATAAAGACCATTACACAAAATTTAAAACAGGAGATTATGATTTAGTGGTGATCCATGCCAACAACCTTGAAACATATAAGCAAGATGGCATGATCCAAGATATCAATCCATTGATGGAACAAGCCGGATTAAGTATTGGTGACTTTCATGAAGCTGCAGAAAATCTAGTGACTTTTGATGATGGTACCTATGGTATTCCATTAGACATTCATCCGTTAACCGCATTTTATAACAAACAATTGTCTCCAGAAGCTCCTGAAAACTATGAAGACTTGGTAGCTTTGACGGAAGAATTGCAAAGTCAAGATCCTAACTTGTATGCAGCAGGAGTCCCTAACGCCGGACTAGTAGAATATTACATTATGACAGCTGCTATTCAAAACAACATTGAGCTGCTTGATGGGAATCATTTGAACTTTGCTCAAGAAGAATTAGCTGATGCTTTAATGGTTTACCACGACATGGTTTGGAAAGATAATATCTCGCCAGCTGGATTAGGATTAGATGGTGAATTCCAAGCCTTCATGAAACAAGTAGAAGAAGGAAATACCGGTGTTCAAACAGCGGTAGCTCTTACAGGACCATGGTACTATCAAGCTGTTTCAGAAACATATGGTGAAGATCTTGGTATCACTTCTATGCCTCAAATTGGAGATGAACCTGGAGTATATGGAGGATCTCACACGATTGCTTTGCCATCCTCTGTAACGGATGAAAAAGAGATGGAGGCTATTTCAGCATTCGTTGAATACATGTATCAGCCAGAAAACTTAGCAAATTGGGCAGAGTCTGGACAAGCTCCGCTGCACACAGCAACGTTGGACTTGATTGCAGAAGACCCAGAAAAATATCCTTTAGCGAATGAAAATGCTAAACAATTCGATACAGTGACTGGTGCTCCTCAAGTTTATCAATTTGGAGAACAAATGAGATACATGATTGAAAATGTGTTTAGTATGTTGGTGACGGAAGAAAACTTGACGAAGGAAGATTTGATGGCTGAACTGCAAATCGCCACAGATAACGCGCAGCAAATTGCCGATACCGCTCCTGAACAGTAATTTAAACTAAATCTATGCATTACATTATTTGGGATTGGAAACTCTCTTTCAGAGTTGCAGATTTACGAATATTGGATGCGTAAACGTGCGCAAAAAGGCAGCCTCGACGTCCATTCACGAGTCACGCTCGGGTGGTTGATGACCATCCGAGCATGATTCATGGATGAATAGGAGGCTAATCGCCTTTTTCCCACTCTCAAATGTAAAAGGAGGATTCAAATGAAGATTTCTAAAATATGGTCAACAGTGATGTATTTGCCTTTTTTTATTTGTTTTGTCCTGTTCTGGGCTATACCGGTTTTCTACGGTATTTATATTAGTCTTCATGAGTGGTCTCTCTTTGGAGGAAACGGCGGTTTTGTCGGTTTAGAAAACTATATAACTGTGCTGTCTGGAGATAATATGTTCAGTGTTTCTTTTTATAGAGGCTTAGAAAATACATTAGTGTTTGTAGGGTTCAGTGTGATCCCATTAGTATTGGTCAGTTTAGGGCTGGCTTTATTAGTAAATAATATTCCAAAGAAACTAAAAGTTTTTTTCAGAACAACCTTTTTTATTTCCTATGCTGTTTCTGTAACAGCCGTATCAGCTATTTTTAAATGGTTGTTCACTGGAAACGGAGGATACATCAATAATGTTTTGAATACGCTCAATATTGCTCCTTTGAACTGGCTGAATGAACAACCGTATGCTTGGATAACGATTTTGATCGCTACAGTTTGGTGGACGATCGGATACAATATGATCTTATTTATCAATGCTTTAGACGAAGTGGATTACAATTTATATGAAGCAGCAGGGCTGGATGGGGCCAATTGGTGGAAAAAATTTCGCTATGTTACCTTCCCCTCTATAAAAGGTGTTTTTATCTTTGTGCTGATGACGACAATCATTGCTTCATTCAACCTCTACGGACAAACATTGCTGATTACTGCAGGCGGACCGCAGCAAAGTACACAATCACTTATCATGGTCATCCAACAAGTGGTCTTTTCTCAAAATAATCTAGGCATCGGTACGACTATGGCAGTTATTATGGGAGTTATCATGATGGTGATAACAGGTGCACAATACTGGTATGCCTACAGAAAAGACTAGGAGGGGATAGAAAATGAAATCAAAGAAAAAAGACATTACTGTAACGCTGATCTCTACAGGCGTGGCTCTGATTTTTCTATTGCCGATCGTCTGGATGATCTTCACTTCTTTTAAAGAATTAGGTGAATCATTGTCTACTTCATCACTAATACCGAAAAGTTGGACAATAGAAAACTACACGAGTATTTTTGGAGCTGATGCGGATGCTCCTATCTTAACTTGGTTAATGAACACAGCTATTGTTACTACAGCGGGGACGGCCTTGGTGGTTTTCGTGGATGTATTAGCAGCTTATACATTAGCTAGATTGAATTTGCCGGGGAAAAAAATATTTTTGAGTATTGTTGTGGGGGCTTTGACCATCCCTGGAATTGTCACACTATTTCCTGCTTTCTTTTTATTTAGAGAAGTTGGATATCTGGATACCTATGCACCATTGATATTGCCTTACTCAGCGGGAACGATGGGCGTTTTCCTGATTTATAACTTTTTGCGGGATTTTCCTCGAGATTTGGAAGAAGCGGCAATCATTGACGGAGCAAACTTATGGCATATCTTGAGACATGTAATCATGCCTACGATCAAACCAGTTGTAGCCACTTTGACGGTCATTACATTTTTAGCGATTTACAACGACTTCCTATGGCCTTCTCTGGTAACGAGTTCGGATGATATGAAGACAGCTACAGTAGGACTTGCTAACTTGATTCAAGGGTCAAACTTTGTCAATCCGGGTAAAATGATGGCTTCTACAGTGGTTGCCACGGTACCTGCCTTGATTATCTTTATTTTTGCCAATAAATACTTTGTTCGAAGCGTGACGAATACAGGAATCAAATAATTTACGTAAGAAACGCAATGCCTTTAGTGTAGAAAGAAGGGTATTGCGTTTTTTATGGAATAATACCTTCGTTTTTCATGCGAGAAAGGAGCAGACTATGAAATGGAATAAACGGAATAAGATCATTGTTTTCATTGTCCTGAGTATCATTCTGATTGCAGGAATGGTTCTGATTTATACTCAAAGTCGTCCAACTTATCAAAATCCTATCGGAGAAATGACAGATATCGGTGACCCTTATGTGTTAAAAGTAGAGGATCAATATTACATGTATGCCACTTCAGAACCGCATGTGGGTTTCAAAGTGTGGCAATCGGATGATTTAGTCAATTGGGAAGAACAGGTAGAGTTAGCCTACGACCATGAGCTGCAAGAAGACAAATGGGCAATAGGAGACTTTTGGGCTCCTGAAGTGATTGAATATGAAAACCAGTTTTACATGGTCTATAGTGCTAGAGAATATATCGGCAGTTTAAAAATCGCCATAGCGGTCAGTGATAGTCCGTTGGGTCCATTTGAAGATGTGGCAGTAGACATTATCCCTGAGGAAGGTTCTTATATCGATGGGCATATTTTTATAGATGAGGGCTCAGGGCAACCTTACTTATATTATGTAAAAGACAATTTTGAAAATATTATTGATGGAGATCATGTCAGTCAAGTTTATGTTAGAGAAATGAGTGACGATTTGCTGACAGTAGAAGGGGAAGAGACGTTATTATTGACCCCCGATCAATCTTGGGAGACGCCATATGGGGAATACCAGTGGAATGAAGGACCATATGTATTGGAAGAAGAAGGCACTTATTATTTGATGTATTCAGCCAATTACTTTGCCAGTCCGTTGTACGCTGTAGGATATGCTACAGCAGATAATCCGCTGGGACCATTTGAGAAAGCGGAAGAGAATCCTATTCTGTCGGAAGATGTGGAGAACGGCATCTCGGGACCTGGGCACAATAGTGTAACAGTAGGGTTGGATAACGAAACGCTCTACACGATTTATCATATGCATACGGATCCCACGGAACCTAGTGGCGACCGGAAAGTAGGGATGGATCTGATCTATATTGAAAATGGCAAACTGATTATTGAGGGACCCACTTATACAGAGCAGGAATTGAAGTAAAGTGGTGGAATGAGGATATACAGTTTCCTTAGCTTGAACTGGTTTAAAGATGCTGTGTAAAAGGGTTAGGGGTTCTACTTGATAAGTAGGCTCAAAAAATGAGTCAGGATGATAAGTAGACAGGTTCTACTTGATAAGTGGGCACAAAAAACGGGTCAGGATCTCAAGTAGACAGGTTCTACTTGATAAGCAGGCACAAAAAACGAGTCAAGATCTCAAGTAGACGGGTTCTACTTGATAAGTAAGTACAAAAAATGGGTCAGGATGATAAGTAGACAGGTTCTACTTGATAAGTGGTCACAAAAAATGGGTCAGGATGATAAGTAGACAGGCTCTATTTGATAAGCCGACACAAAAAACGAGGTAGGATATCAAGTAGACAGGTTTTTACTCGATAATTAACGAAAAACAACAAAAAGAACGCTCATTGGATCATTGTCCAATGAGCGTTCTTTATTTATAGAAAAAATTTTCTTTCTTAGAGTAGTAATTAAATCAATACTTTATCTAAAAAGTCTTTTGTACGTTCATGTTGTGGATGGTTGAATAGTTGTTCTGGTGGTCCTTCCTCGACAATGTAACCACCGTCCATAAAGATAACACGATCCGCAACCTCTTTAGCAAATCCCATTTCATGGGTAACGACTAACATCGTCATTCCTTCACGAGCTAATTTTTGCATAACTTCCAGAACGTCCCCAACCATCTCAGGGTCAAGTGCACTGGTTGGCTCATCAAACAACATAATATCAGGCTGCATCGCTAAAGCACGAGCGATAGCCACACGTTGTTTTTGTCCACCAGAAAGAGATTTCGGATAGTCGTCCGCTTTCTCAGCTAACCCAACAGTTTCCAACAAGCTTAAAGCCCGGTTACGAATCTCTTCGTCTGATTCATCTTTTAATTCTTTAGGTGCCAACATGATATTTTCGATAACTGTTAGATGTGGGAACAAGTTAAAGTGTTGGAACACCATTCCGATATTTTCGCGAATCTTATTGATGTTTTGAGATGGATCAGTCAAATCACGATCATCGATAATAACTTTTCCACCTGTGATTTCTTCTAGATTGTTCAAGCAGCGAAGGAATGTACTTTTACCTGATCCAGAAGGACCGATGATACAAATAACTTCTCCTTCTTGCACTTCCGCGTTTAAATCCTTTAAGACTTCTAAATCGCCAAAACTCTTTTTAAGGTGTTCTACTTTTAATTTAGTCATTTGACAATCTCCTTTCCAATACAGATGAAACCCATGTCAGAAGCGTGATAATCACAATATAGATGATTCCGACAATCAACCACATACTACCTGATGAGTACGTACGAGCAATAATAATTCGTCCTGTTTGTGTTAATTCTACTATACCGATTACCGAAAGAATAGACGTATCTTTCAGAGTAATAACAAATTGGTTGATCAATGATGGAATCATGATCTTAATAGCTTGCGGTAAAATGATTTTTCTCATTGAAGTATTGTAAGAAAGCCCCAAACTTCTACCGGCTTCTAATTGTCCTTTGGCTACGGCTAAAATACCTCCACGTACTTGTTCAGAGATATAAGCGGCTGTATTCAGTGTCAATGTTGAAACACCAGCTACAAAGGCCGTCATTTTAATATCAAACAATTGTGGTACTGAGAAGTAAATAAAGAAAGCTAATACGATCAATGGAATACCACGCATGATTGTAATGTAAATAGATGAAATAGCGTTTAATACTTTATTTGGACTAGCATTGAATAAACCAAGGATAGTTCCTAACACTAAAGCAATAGCAAATGAAATCAGTGTTAAGACTAGAGTTTGACCTAAACCACGAGCTAAATCCGACCAGTTGCTCGCGATTAAGCTGAACAAACCAGTTCCAGTTGCTTCTTCAGCATCTTCGCTGATGTAAGTATCAATAATTTCGTCGTAGGTTCCGTTTTCTTGGATATTTGCTAAACCTTCATTGAACATTTCCAATAACTCTGGGTTTTGATCTTTGTTTACTGCAAAACCGTAAACATCTCCTGCTTCAGGCTCAAGAGGGAATTTTAATTTCAACCCTTGTTGAACAGCGTATGCCATAACAGGGTAGTCATCAAACACAGCATCTGAGTGACCAGCGATAACATCTTCGTACATTGTGGCTGAATCATCAAATTGGTTGACTTCAATGTTGTATTCTTCTTTTAATTTATTCACGAAGTTTGCACCAGTCGTTCCAACTTTTACAGCGACTGTTTTGCCTTCCAGGTCTTCATAAGTAGTGATTTCTTCATTATCTTCAGCAACGGCCATTACGGTTCCAGCTTCAAAATAAGGTTCAGAAAAGTCAAATGATTCTTCACGTTCTGGTGTGATACTCATAGCAGCGATCATACCGTCAACTTGATTAGTTTCTAAGGCTTGCAATCCAGCACTAAAGTTTAAAGGCTTTAACTCAATCTCGAAGCCTTGATCTTCTGCAATTGCTTTTATGATGTCAACATCGATTCCGACGTATTCGCCGTCTGCGTTTTGAAATTCAAATGGAGTGTAAGTAACATCCGTTGTAATGAGGTATGGATTTTCGGGGCTTCCTTTGTCGCTTTCTGTTTCTGTTGCTTCCGCTTCTAAGGGAATGAAAATGGCAGCCATACTGGCTAAGGCCATAATAAAGGTAAATAATTTCCTTTTATATTTGTACATGGTTCTCTCCTCCAATTTTTCTATACCCTTAACATTACTTTATGAATGGCACCTTTTCAAATATAATGCCTTAAAGTACGCAGATTTTCGACAAAAAAGAATATGAATTAAATTAAGAAAGGGTTTTTAAATGTTGCAATAAAGGGATCCCCAACAAAAAAAACACTATATCAGTTTCCAGCTAGGATTCTGATATAGTGGTCTGTTGATTAAACGTATTTGACGAGTTTTTTCAATGGATCAGTCCCGAAATGTTCTTCTAAATACAATAAGATATTGGCGCAAGCCACACTATCGGCTAAAGCATTATGGTGATTATCTAACCTGATGTCTAAAGCATCGCAGACAGTATTTAATTTGTGATTTGGCAATTCATACAACAATTTCCGGCTGGACTGAACAGTACACAAGGTTTGGTAACTTGGACGTTCGATTCCGTAATAATCCAAACATCCGTGAAGGACGCCACGATCAAATGGAAGATTGTGAGCCACGATCAACTGGTTTTGAGTGAATAAAGGTTGGATCTCAGGCCATATTTGCGCAAAAGTTGGAGCATCAACGACATCACGTTCATGTATTCCGTGGATTTGAATGTTTTTTTGATTAAAAAAGGTATCTGGTTTCAAGAGTGTATAATAATTGTCGACGATTCTACTGTCGCGAACGATCGTAAGAGCTACAGAGCAGGCACTATGTTTCTGGAAGTTGGCTGTTTCAAAGTCAATAGCTGTAAAATTCATTTCTTTCCTCCGCTTTCTGATACATTAAAGATAAAGATATTGTAGCACAACTTTTTTAAAGAAAAATCATTATTAAAATAAAATGATATTCCTGCTTGAATGTAATCCATTACACAAGATATAGTCTATTTGTGAAAGCGGTATAATTTAAGGAGGCTGAATTATGAAACATCAAACATTGCGCCCATTTCCAAATGACTTTCTTTGGGGAGGCTCGACCAGTGCTTATCAAATAGAAGGGGCATGGAATGAAGGCGGAAAAGGACCTTCAGTTCAAGACACGAAGACCATCCCTAGTGACACATCTGATTTCAAAGTAGCTGCTGACCATTACCATCATTATAAAGAAGATGTAGCGATGTTAGCAGAAATGGGATTCAAAACGTATCGGTTCTCTATAGCTTGGACACGTATTGTTCCAGATGGCGACGGAGAGGTAAACGAAGAAGGAATCCAATTTTACGATAACTTGATTAATGAACTGTTAAAACATCGTATTGAACCTTTAGTAACGGTTTACCACTTTGATCTGCCTGCAGCATTAGAAGAAAAAGGTGGATGGAGCAACAGAGCAACGATTGAGGCTTTTGTACGTTACTGCGGGATTTTATTTGACCGCTTCGGGGATCGTGTCAAATTCTGGCAAACGATCAACGAACAAAACATGATGATTTTATCTGCTGGGGCAGTGATTGGCGGCGGAGCAACCACGATGAAAGAAACTTATCAGCAAAACCACCATATGCTATTGGCTCAAGCTCGCGTGATGAAAGAGTGTCATGACAAATTGCCGGATGCTAAAATCGGACCTGCACCAAACATTTCAACGATTTATCCAAAAACAAATGATCCATTGGACATCCAAGCTGCGCAAACGTTTAATGCGGTACGCAACTGGCTGTATTTGGATATGGCTGTTTATGGAAGATACAATAATGTAGCCTGGGCTTTCTTAGAAGCCAATAATGCCACTCCAGATATGGAACCAGGTGATGAAGAGACGTTGAAATCTGGATTGGCTGATTTCATTGCATTTAATTACTACAGCTCCGGCACCGTAGAATATTACCCGTTGGAAGAAGAAACAGATTCCGTGGAGGCTGATCAGCAAAAAGGTCAAGGAGTACCAGGATTTTTCCGACAAGTAGAACATGGCGCTCTTGATAAGACAGAATTTGGGTGGGAAATTGACCCAGAAGGATTGCGGATCACTGCAAATGATATTTACTCGCGCTATGCTTTACCGTTAGTGATCACTGAAAATGGTTTAGGCGGAAGAGACACATTGACAGAAGACGGTAAAATCCATGACACTTATCGAATCAATTACTTGCGCGATCATATCAAGCAAGTTCAATTGGCGATCACAGACGGTGTAGAACTATTTGGTTACTGCCCATGGAGTGCAATTGATTTGATCAGTACTCATGAAGGTTTCCGCAAGCGTTATGGCTTTGTTTACGTAAATCGTTCTGACTTTGATTTGAAAGACCTTTCAAGGTTACGCAAAGACAGCTTCTATTGGTATAAAGATGTTATTGCATCAAATGGTGAAAATCTAGCATAAACCAAAAGCAGTTTAGAGATGAATGTGTCTCTAAACTGCTTTTATTGATTATAAAAAGGGTTTATTTAGAATATTTTTCTTCAATTCCGCTGAACCAGTAAGAGAAAACAATACCGATGATGAGCATTACGATAGAGAATACCAGTGTCATAGCAAATGAAAGTCCTGATGAAGCCAAACCTTCTGTTGAAAATGCTGGGAAAATGACGGTCGGAAAAATCGCCAATGATGAACCAATGACCATACCTAAGATAAAGTGGTACATTTTAGCGTAAAAGCGATCGAACAACCAACTAGCTAATTTAGCTAACAATAGTACACACAGTATACCACCAAGAACTAACGGAATAATAACACTAAAATCAAATGCGCTGATACCAGCAGACATTTTTTCATATAAACCAAAATAAATTAGGAAGTTGCTGGGGCTCATCCCTGGAACGATCACACCAAGACCAATCAAAGCACCAGAGAACATCCATGTTAAAAATCCAGGAGCTAACTGCGTCAATGATTGTCCACCAATGACCATCAATAAGAACAGCCCAACAGCACTCACGACAAGAATACTCATATCTGCTGCACTGCGACCTTGTTTTCCGGCACTTTTCCATAAAGAAGGGAAGGTTCCTACAACAAAGCCAATAAACAAACAGGTAAACATAGCTTCATATTGCCCAAAAGCTTTCTCCACAAAGGCAGAGAAAATCACTACCCCTATGACTCCACCTATACCGACTGGCAAAAAGTAACGCACATTTCTTGCAAAATTTTTGGTAATATTGGCTAAGAAATCAATAATTTCGTCATACAAACCAAAAATAACGGCTAATACGCCACCTGATAAACCTGGTAAGATTCCGCCGATTCCTACAGCAGCCCCTTTAAGTAATCTAATAAACCAATCTCTCGATGAGTTTTTCTCGTTTATCACTCATTTTCTCTCCTTTAAGAACTACTTTTTTCAATAAGTTTCATTATAAACAGAATTTGTGACGATACACAAGCATTTATACAAAACGTAATAAAACATTAAAAGTATATGGATAGACAAATTATCTTAAAAAAATTCTAGAAAACGCTTGCCTATATCATTTAGTTATATTAAAATTAAGTCATAAATAAGTAAGCGCTTACAAAAAAGGAAGGAGGATAGCATTAAGCGCAAAGAAGTCTCTATTTTTTTGTCACCTTTTTCAATTACTCGTTTATTATATGGCATGATTAATGCATTTATTAGGAGGAAAAAGAATGGATAAGGTTATGAATTTTCTTGAAGAAAAAATGGCGCCAATTGCTTATAAATTAGATTCCAATCGGTATTTAACAGCTATCAAAAGTGGTTTTTTTGCAGCAATGTCTATCTTGATTATTGGTTCGGTTTTTTTACTATTAGCTAACTTGCCAATTAACGGATATGCAGATTTTATGGCCAATATTTTTGGCGACAACTGGTCAGAATTCTTTATGGTTCCTTATAACATGACGATGAATATCATGACACCGTTCGTAATTGTAGGGATAGCTAAATCATTGTCAAGCCATTATAAAGTAGATGATGTAGCAGGTATTGTATTATCTTTAGTAGCTTTCCTTATTCTTACACCTAGTTTAGTAACACCTGAAGGCGCAACTGGTATCCCTGCTTCTAACTTAAGTGCCAGCGGTTTATTTGTTGGTATGATCACAGCCATCTTAGCTACTGAAATTATGAGAGCTGTCATACAACGTGGTTGGGTCATCAGAATGCCTGAATCTGTTCCAAGTAACGTAGCACGTTCTTTCTCTTCATTGATTCCTGGACTTTTTGTTATTCTATCTTTTAACATTATCAGAATGTTGTTTACTTTGACTCCATTTGAAACAGCACACAACTTTATTTTTGAAGTGTTGCAAACACCTTTATTAGCTTTAGGCGGATCACTTCCAGCTATGATTATTGTCTTATTATTTGAAGCTATTTTATGGTCTTTTGGTATCCACGGATCTCAAATCGTATCTGGTGTAATGTCACCGATCTGGTTGTCTTTGACTGCTGGAAACGCTGAGGCTTTTGCAGCAGGACAAGCTTTGCCGAACATCATCAACTCTCAATTTTACGACAATTTTATCAAACTTGGAGGAGCAGGAAGTACATTAGGGTTAGCGTTATGTGCATTATTCTTTGCAAAATCCAAACAATTTAAGACTTTAGGTAAACTAGCTATCGGACCTGGGCTGTTCAATATTAATGAGCCATTAGTATTTGGTATTCCTATTGTATTGAATCCTATCATGTTGATTCCGTTTATTATAAATCCAATCATTATGGCTGTTGTTGCTTATGTAGCGATGTCTACAGGTCTGGTGAATGTCGCTAATGGCGTCAATATCCCATGGACAACTCCTCCAATCTTCTCCGGATTCTTGGTCAGTGGTTGGACAGGAGCGCTATTACAAGTCTTCCAAATTGGATTAGGCGGATTAGTATACTATCCATTCTTCAAAATGGTTGACCAAAAAGCTTATATGGTAGAACAAGGAAAATCTGAAGAAGAGATTCTTGCAGAACAAACTTCTGATACAAATGCACCGACCGGAACACCAACAGCTTAATTCTAAGTTGAGAGCACAAAAAACGATTCATTCTATTTTACTAGAATGAATCGTTTTTTTTGTGCTTACTATACTTCAGAAGAGTCATCGACAAACTTCCCATGACTTGGAACAGCCAATTCATCAAATTGATTTGCAAGATGCTTTAATTTCTCTGTTAGTTCAGCGCCTTGCATCAAAGGACCGTGTCCGGTCACCGCAATAATAGGTTCTAATGAAGCTAACTTTTGTACGGATTCTTTAGCCGCTGGCCAATCCGTTGTTAAATATCTTGGAGGTCCGCTCAATTCTTTCTTTTGAGTCAGTACATGATAAAGAGATTCTTGTTTAGTCGTTACGAAAGCATCTGCTGCTATTAAGAGACGATCTTTTTCTCTAAACAAAGCTACTTGACCTGGAGTATGTCCAGGAACGTGAATCCATTTGAAATCAGGCAGGTGAGGAACTGTTCCGTCAGCCGGTAATGAATGGATGTGTGAGGCTAAATTAATGGGTTCGACAGGGAAAGCTGCTGACATTTTAGCAATTAATCCGCCTTCTACAGTAGAATCCCCAGTAGGATAGCTTTCTTTTCCTGTAAGGTACGGAAGTTCCAATTCATGAGCATATACAGGAACGTCCCAGTGATTTACCAATTCAATGACTGAGCCTACATGATCAAAATGTCCATGGGTCAAGATGATGGCTTTTGGACGACTGTCCTTTCCAAAACGTTCTTCCACGGCCGCAATGATGTCTTCAGATCGATTAGGTGTACCAGCATCAACGAGTACAAAATCCCCACTCACAATGTCTCCAATCATATACAAATTAACAAATTGAACAGTGTACAAATAAACATCCGGTGTTACTTCTCTTCCTTCATTTCGTTTGCGAGAGGTCATAGGAATAGTTTTATAGTCATTTCCATAATACATAGATGAATCCATAATTAGCCTCCTTATAATAAAGTTTTAGACACCATCATTCTAACAAGTAAATAAAAAAAGTTCAGTTGATACCTCTTGGTTAACGATGATTTTCTTGTCGAATGATTTATTGTTGAAGATTCTTTTGGAATAAAGCTTGACTGTAATGGATTACACAAATTATAGTGAAGACGTAATCAAAAGAAAACGTTTTCCAAGGAGGATAACAATGACTAAAGAAGCTTTGAAAATTGTTACAATTGGTGGAGGTTCAAGTTATACACCTGAATTGATCGAAGGATACATCAAGCGTAAAGATCAATTGCCTATCAAAGATATCGTGCTGGTGGATATTGAAGAGGGAAAAGAAAAGTTAGAAATTGTTGGAGAAATGGCAAAACGAATGGTAAAAGCTGCGGGACTAGATTGGAACGTAGAACTGACATTAGACCGTAAAACAGCTTTAAAAGGCGCTGACTTCGTGACCACTCAATTTAGAGTCGGTTTACTGGATGCACGTGTGAAAGATGAACGAATTCCTTTGTCACACGGCGTTTTAGGACAAGAAACAAATGGAGCAGGCGGAATGTTGAAAGCTTTCCGTACGATTCCGGTTATTTTAGATATTATTGAAGATATGAAAGAACAATGTCCAGATGCTTGGTTGGTCAACTTTACAAATCCAGCTGGAATGGTTACTGAAGCAGCAATCAAAGTAGGTGGATGGGAAAGAACAGTTGGTTTATGTAATGTGCCGATCGGTCACTGCTCATCAGCTTCAGAAAAATTAGGAATTCCTGAAAATGAATTGTTCTTTAAATTTGCGGGAATCAATCATTTCCATTGGCATCGTGTATGGGACAAAACTGGAAAAGAAAGAACAGCCGAATTGATCGATATTCTTTACGGACCTGATCAAAATGAAGACAACAATCATTTGAAAAATATCCATAGTGCTTCATTCCACTATGAACAAATCAAAGACTTAGGCATGCTGCCATGCGGATACCACCGTTACTACTATATTGAAGATGAAATGCTGCAACATTCGATTGAAGAGTTTGAAAAAGGAGAAACAAGAGCTCAAGTCGTAAAAGAAACAGAAAGACGCTTATTCGAACTTTACAAAGATCCAGCATTGGATTACAAACCAGAAGAATTATCTCAACGCGGCGGAACACACTATAGTGATGCAGCGTGTGAGATCATCGCTTCTATCCAAAACGACAAACGCACAGAAATGGTCGTGTCGACTCAAAACAACGGCACAATCACTGATTTGCCATACGACAGTATCGTTGAGGTTTCTGGTGTGGTTACGGCTCATGGAGTAGAACCGTATAACTGGGGTGCATTCCCGTCAGGAGCTGCAAGAGGAATCATCCAAAATATGAAAGGGATGGAAGAAACAGTTATTCGTGCAGCAGTAGAAGGGAACTATGGGGCTGCATTACAGGCCTTCACAGTAAATCCCTTAGTGCCAGGCGGAACGATGGCTAAAACGATTTTAGATGAATTACTTTATGCCCACAAAGATCATTTGCCGCAATTTGCCGATAAAATCAAAGAAATAGAAGAGACTCAACCTGAAACAGTTGCGTATGTCGATGAATTGATGAAAAGCAATAATCCTGCTTTAGTAGGAAACGTAGAAAACTAATCAAAAAGAGGAACAAGCAGTCAATGTTAGAAACTTGACTGCTTGTTTTATTTTGGTAGTGGAAGGAGAGTCTGGATTTAGGTGAAACGGGTGCTGTTTTCGGCCATGGTGATCAAAGATGATGTGCTCATGGCCGATAAAAAATGAGTTTGGGCCATAAGCGCGGTTTTATAGTAGCTGATGGCAGAAATACAGACAATAGTCGGCCATGAGGGTGAACACCCAGCTGCTCATGGCCGGACTTTTGTTGAAAAGAAGCAGCACAAATTTAGGCAAACAAAAAAACCTCCAACAAGAAATTAATTTCTTGTCGGAGGTTTTACATCATGAATCGATTATTTATCTTTTGGTGGGAAAACGACTTTTCTTAATTCCATAAGGACAACTGCAGCTAAAGCTAAACCAGCAGCAATTCCCCATTGTTCTAGACCGAAGTCAGCAGGAATATCAAAGATTGAACGTACACCAGGCAACATTGTGATACCATATAATGCCATACAGAAGATAAAGGCATAAATAGCATACATGTTAGAGAAGAAACCTGCACCAATAGATGTTTGTGTGTTTGAACGAGCTGGGAAAACTTGCAACGTACGAGACAAGATCAATGTCGTAAAGGCCATTGCAACACTCATTTCGTCAGAGTAACCTAAACCAATGTATTGAGAAATGATAACAGCAGTACCAATCAAGACACCACGGAAGACTACTGAAGAGAACGTACCGCCTGCGAAAATACCTTCATTTGGATCACGAGGTTTACGTTGCATTACATTTGGTTCACCAGGCTCCATACCTAAAGAAATAGCTGGGATAGAGTCGTTTACTAAGTTAATGAACAATAATTGTAGAGCAGTGAAAGGGCTGACCCAGTTCATCAATAAAGCAGCAATGATCGCGATGATCGCGCCTAAGTTACCTGAGAATAGGTAAGCAATAGCTTTTTTGATGTTGTCATAAACATTACGTCCAACTTCAACAGCGTTGATGATAGAAACAAAGTTGTCGTCCGTCAATACCATAGCTGCAGAGTCTTTTGCAACGTCAGTACCACTACCCATAGCAACCCCGATATCAGCTTGTTTCAAGGCAGGAGCGTCATTAACACCGTCACCCGTCATAGCAGATACTTTATCTTGATCTTGCCATGCACGAACGATACGAATTTTATTTTCTGGAGAAACACGAGCGTATACAGAAATGTGTTCCAATTTGCTGTGTAATTCTTCTTCACTAAGAGCATCTAATTCTTGACCAGTCAAGGCAATATCGCCTTCTTCGAAAATACCGATGTCACGAGCAATAGCACGAGCTGTTGTTTTGTGGTCACCAGTGATCATAACAGTTTTGATTCCAGCACTTTTCGCTTCAGCAACCGCGCCGTATACTGCTTCACGAGGAGGGTCGATCATAGCCATCAAACCAGCTAAAATCAAGTCATTTTCATCATCAAAACTTAATTTATTACCTTCAGGAAGCGGTTTGTAAGCAAAGGCCAACACACGCAACGCACGGTCTGAGAAAGATTCATTTTGATCTTGTAAAGCTTTCAGACGTTCTTCAGTCAATTCAACGACTTCGCCATTCAACAGCATTTTAGTACTGCGGCCAAATACAACATCTGGACCACCTTTAGTTAATAGAAGACGTTCGCCATCAATTGTGTGGACTGTTGACATCAATTTACGATCAGAGTCGAATGGCAATTCAGCTTCACGAGGATACGTTTTACGTACATCTTCATAAGGTTGGTTTAATTTATTGCTGAAAGCAATCATGGCAACTTCAGTAGGGTCGCCTAGTTCTTGTCCAGCTTCGTTGATGTTAGAGTCATTAGCTAAAACGGCAATTTCCATCAAACGTTTTTCATCAGTTGACCATGATTCAGGAGAAGCATTAAACTCACCAGATTGACCGTTTGGTAAGAAGTAATCTACAATTGTCATTTTGTTTTGAGTCAATGTACCAGTTTTATCTGTACAAATAATACTTGTTGATCCTAAAGTTTCTACAGCAGGCAGTTTACGGATGATTGCATGTTTCTTCGCCATCTTGTTTGTACCCACAGATAATACAATCGTTACGATCGATTGCAAAGCTTCTGGGATAGCAGCAACTGCAACAGCTACAGCAAACATGAAGGCGTTCAATAATTCAGTTTGAACATCTGCAACATCACCGAAGAAAATACGAGCAGCTTGGATACCGAAAATCAAGATACTTAATAGTAAGATTCCGACACCCAATTTTTTACTGAATGAATCTAGTTTCTTTTGTAATGGAGTTTGTTTAGTTGAAGCGTCGTCGATCAAGCTGGCAACTTTACCCATTTCCGTGTTGTTTCCAGTTCCGGTAACAACAAATAGACCACGTCCATAAGTTGTTAGTGTTCCACTAAAGACCATGTTAGAACGGTCACCTAAAGGAACATCTCCGCTCAATTCTTTAGTGTCTTTCTCAGAAGCGACTGACTCACCAGTCAACATACCTTCTTCGATTTGCAATGAACCGGCTTCGATCAAGCGTCCATCTGCAGGAACATAATCCCCAGCATCTAAACTTACGATATCTCCAACAACCAGTTCTTTTGCAGGGATCGTTTCTTTTTTGCCGTTACGTTGTACTTTAGCAGAAGGAGCAGACATGTTTTTCAAAGCGTCCAATGAACCTTCAGCTTTTCTTGTTTGAACAACACTCAAAATCGAGTTGATCATCAATACAGCAAAAATGATAAGAGATTCTGTTACTTCACCTAGTAATACTTGAATGACTGCGACAATTAAAAGAACGATAACCATTGCATCTTTAAATGTTTCTAAAAACAACTTCAAAACGGAGTCACGTTTCTTTTGCTTTAACTCATTAAGACCATCACGTTCTTGTCTGCGTTTGACTTCTGCATCTGATAACCCCTCTCTTGAAGCTTCGAATTCCTGAAAAATTTCTTCAGTACTTTTTTGATAATTTTCCAAATTTTACACCCTTTCTTAATTTCGTAGCAGTATGTTGATAAGTGCTAAGGAGAACTATTACTACTATATGAGATAGTTGTATTTTATTGATACATCTAACATACTATTCTAGCTGTTTTTTCACAAGAAACAGAACTTGTAGTTGAACTGTCAAAATGCCTAACTGAACTTATTTTGGCAGCTGATCAGCTGGATTAAAATGTGCTATCTCTTCTATCGACTCCTCCTGAATAAATTTGACAATAAAATCGAAAAAAAAAGAGACTTATGCGGAATTGTTTATGGTTCAACAACTGCATAAGTCTCACTATTTAAGACAACACCAGTAGAACGTTACCCCTACTTGCTGGTGATGTTGCCACAGCATCTGCTGCCAGTTACTCCCTTATTGGTTCTTATCGATTTCATCGTTATTTAGTATATCGTATTCTGAAACCTGACGCAACAAAAAAAGCTAAACTCATCATGCAAAAATATTTCCATAAAAGAAAAGAAAAATGAAAACGATTTAATTTTTTTTGAAATATGCGAGACAAATCAAATTTTTTTTGTTATGCTTTAAAAGTATAAAGGTTAAAAAATAAAAGTATAGTCATTTAAAAAGGAGCTAATAAACATGCAATATACATTTCCCGAGAATTTCTGGTGGGGTACAGCAGCAAGCGGCCCACAGACTGAAGGTGTTTTTGAAGGCGATAACAAAGGAGACAGCATCTGGGATTACTGGTATAAAGAAAGCCCAGAATTATTCTTCAATCAAGTAGGACCAGAAAAAACTTCTGTCTTCTATGAAAAATTCCAAGAAGATATTCAATTGATGAAAGAAACAGGTCATACGACATTCCGTACATCAATTCAATGGAGCCGATTGATCCCAAATGGTACAGGAGAAGTGAATCAAACGGCAGTCAACTTCTATAATGAAGTTATCGACGAATTGATTGCCAATGATATTGAGCCGTTTATAAATCTGTATCATTTCGACATGCCAATGAAAATGCAAGAAAAGGGTGGCTGGGAAAGTCGCGAGACAGTAGAGGCTTATGTTGCTTTTGCTAAAGTATGTTTCGAGTTGTTTGGAGACCGTGTTAAAAAATGGTTTACGCATAATGAACCGATTGTTCCTGTAGAGGGCGGTTACTTATATCAATTCCACTATCCAGCAATCGTAGACATGAAAAAAGCTGTTCAAGTAGCTTTCCATGAAATTTTAGCTAGTGCTAAAGCGATCAATGTTTATCATGAAATGAATTTAGGTGGAGAAATTGGGATCATCTTAAACTTAACTCCAAGCTATCCACGTGATGAAAATAACCCTGAAGATGTAAAAGCCGCTAAAGCAGCTGACGCATTCTTTAACCGTTCATTCTTAGATACAGCCGTAAAAGGTGAATTCCCAAGCGACCTAGTTGAGATTTTAAGTGAGATCGATGTTTTACCTATTATTGAAGAAGGCGACTTAGAAACAATCAAGGAAAATACCGTTGATTTACTAGGGGTAAACTATTACCAACCACGTCGAATCAAAGCTAAAGAATCAACAACAAAATTAGCTGAAGGTCCGATGCCGGATGATTTTTTTGACAACTACGAAATGCCAGGACGTAAAATGAATCCTTACCGTGGATGGGAAATCTACGAAAAAGGGGTTTACGATATCTTGAAAAACTTGCGTGAAAATTACGGCAACATCAAATGTTACATTTCAGAAAATGGAATGGGTGTTGAAGGGGAAGAACGTTACGTTAACGATCAAGGAATCATTGAAGATGATTACCGTATTGAATTCGTACAAGATCATTTGAAATATGTGCACCAAGCTATTCAAGAGGGAAGCAACGTACGTGGATACCATATGTGGACATGCATGGACAACTGGTCATGGACAAATGCTTATAAAAACCGCTATGGATTGATTGCAGTAGACTTAGACAATAATCACAAACGTACCATCAAGAAAAGTGGGCGTTGGTTTAATGAATTGGCAAAAAACAATGGTTTTGAAGCCTAATAGATAGTTAGCAATAGGCAAATACGGATGCACTCTACCATATTGGTATGAGTGCATTTCCGCTTCATTTAAGTAATAAAAAACTTTAGTAATTAATTAAAATGTGAACGATATGTGAAAAATACAAACTTCTTTTATAAAAGACTAGACATTTTATGAATAAGTGTTATACTTTATTTTGTAAACGTTTGCTATAATAATCAAATTATTCAAAAAATCAAAAAAGGAAAAGAGGATTTTACTTATGAATGGCTTTATTGATAAGTTAAGTGAAAAATTGTTACCGATTGCAGGAAAGCTGGGTCAAAACAAATATTTACTAGTATTACGTGACGCTTTTATGTTGGCTTTCCCGATCACGATGTTTGGTTCATTGGTTGTAGTAATTAACAACTTGCCTTTCTTCAGTGATGAAATGAAAGGTACTTTAGGAACATTGTTTGGTAGTGGACAAAACGCTACAATGTCTATTTTGACTATATTTGTTACATTTGGTATTGGTTATTATTTATCTAAAACGCATGATGTGGATCCTGTTTATGGAGGAGCTGTATCTCTTGCTTCATATTTGATCTTAACACCTTTTGTTACAACATTAGAATCTGGTGAAGTAGTATCAGGAGTATTAACACTCGACCGTTTAGGTGCTAAAGGTATGTTCGTTGGTATGATCGCAGCATTCCTTGCTGGCGAAATTTACAGTCGAATCACTAAAAAAGGAATCGTTATCAAAATGCCAGATGGCGTACCGACAGCTGTTTCCAAATCATTCGCAGCTATGATTCCTGCTATTCTTACATTAAGTGTATTTACTATTGTTAACGCTATCGTAACTGGTGCATTTAACACTAACTTGCATGACTTTGTATACAACGTGATCCAACAACCATTAACTGGTTTAGGTAGCGGATTGCCTGCAACGTTGATCGCAGTATTCTTTGTTCAATTGCTTTGGTTCTTCGGATTACATGGGCAAATCATCGTTAACTCAGTAATGGACCCAATCTGGAACACATTGATGCTAGACAACTTAGAAGCTTATGAAGCTGGAAAAGAATTGCCGAACATTGTTACTAAATCATTCATGGAAATGTATACTGTTGGTATGGGTGGATCAGGTAGTACATTGATCGTCGTTATCTTGATGGCATTTGTTATGAAGAGTCGTCAAATGAAAGATGTTGGTCGTTTAGCTTTAGCTCCAGGAATCTTCAATGTTAACGAACCGGTAATCTTTGGTATGCCGCTAGTATTGAACGCTTCAATCTTTATTCCTTGGCTTTTAGCTCCATTAGTAACTACTACATTGAACTATATCGTAATGGACTTAGGAATTTTCCCAATTCCGACAGGGGTATCCGTACCATGGACTGTTCCAGTATTCTTTAACGGTATGTTAGCAACTAACTCTGTAATGGGTGGGGTTCTACAATTGATTGACATGGCTATCATTGGCTTAATCTGGTTCCCATTCTTGAAAGTAGTAGACAAAGCAAACCTTCGTTCAGTAGATTTAAGTACAGCAGAATAATCACTCTTTATTAATTGAATAAAAAGCAGTTCTGAAGATTCCATTTAGAACTGCTTTTTTTATACAAAAAGTATACACTTTTTTAACATATGATACATTATATGTTCAAAAAAACTAGTCTTTTAACTTTCGTTAGAGTATGCTAGGTATAGAGAATAATTAATGGAGGTAAACGATGATAAAGTACGAAATGATAGCCAATAAAATTAGACAACGTATTCAAGATGGAGTCTACCTAGCAGATTCTCTCATACCTGATCAAGTTTCTTTAGCGAAAGAATTTAAGGTAAGCAGAATGACTGTAAAAAAAGCTATGGATGTTTTAGCATTTGAAGGCCTGATTTTTAGAAAACGCGGATCTGGAACGTATGTAAAAAAAACCGCTCTAAAAAATGGATTAAACGCGAATTTAATGGAGTATGAAGGTCTGACTCAGCAATTATCTGGTCATGAAGTGAAAAGCCAAGTGATTTCTTTTACAGTAGAATTTCCAGATGATTTTATAAAAGAAACATTGATGCTGGATAAACATGATCCGGTTTATAAAATTATCCGTTTGCGTACTGTTGACGGGGATCCGTACATCATTGAACACACCTTTATGAGCGTTAAATGTATACCAGGATTAAGCGAAGAGGCTTTAGATACATCTGTGTACCAATACATTCATAATGAATTAGGATTGCAATTTGGAGGAGCTTACCGCAAGATCCACGCGGCTAAGTCATCTGAATACGATCAAGAATACTTAGGGTGTGCTGTAGATGATCCAGTACTGGAAGTAGAACAAGTCGTTCATTTAGAAGATGGAACACCATTCGAATATTCCAGAAGCAGAAATCGATACGATAAACGCAGCTACACAGTGGTGGATTTGCAAAAATAAATATCAATTAAAAAGGATTGTTTCATTAAGAAACAATCCTTTTTAAATCCTGTTAGACAGGTGCTGTTTAATTAAATATTCAGTGTCAATTCAACTGGACAGTGATCAGAACCCATGACAGCATCATGAATTTTTGCATCTTCCAATTGAGAAGCCAGCCTTTTGGAAACGCAGAAATAATCAATGCGCCATCCAGCGTTGTTTTTACGTGCATTGAACCGATAATTCCACCACGTGTAGCTGCCTTCTTTTTCTGGATAGAAGTAGCGATAAGTATCGATAAATCCTGACTCCAGAAGAGTGGTGAATTGAGCTCTTTCTTCATCTGAGAAGCCCGCATTTCCTCGATTGCGTTGTGGATTTTTTAAATCAATGTCTTTGTGAGCAACGTTCAAGTCTCCACATAAAATAACGGGTTTTTGATTATCTAATTTCTTAAGGTAATCGAGAAAATCATTTTCCCAATGCATTCGGTAATCCAATCGTTTTAGTTCAGATTGCGAATTGGGTGTGTAACAGGTCACTACATAATAGTTATCGTATTCTAAGGTAACGACGCGGCCTTCTGTATCGTGTTCTGGGACTCCGATTCCGTAAGCAGCACTCAACGGTTCATGCTTGGTGAAAATGGCTGTACCAGAATACCCCTTTTTCTCGGCATAATCCCAAAAAGAATAATAGCCAGGAATATCTAAATCTATTTGACCTTCTTGCAGTTTAGTTTCTTGCAGACAGAAAAAATCTGCATCAAGTTCTGTAAAAATGTCTAAGAATCCTTTTTTAACGATAGCGCGTAATCCGTTTACATTCCATGAGATTAGTTTCATTTTAATGGTTTGCTCCTTTAACGTAAAATGGTACTATTATTGTACAAGAAACAAGAATAAACATGAAGCAGCTCAACTTGTAAAAATGTTAGTGAAAATAACTGAAAAAGAAAAGAGGAAGAAAATGAAATTAGGTGTAGTTGGTTTAGGAAGCATTGCTCAAAAAGCTTATTTGCCAGTGATGATGGCAATGAGCGAGGAAGTAGAATGGCATTTTTACACGCGGGACCAAGAAAAATTAGCAAAAATCGGCAAACAATACCGCGTAACAAATCTTCATCCCACAGTAGAATCTATGATTGAAAGTGGTGTAAAGGGAGTATTTATCCACACAGCTACACATACACACGCTGCTTTGATTCAACAGTTTTTAGAAAACGGGATCCATGTTTATGTAGATAAACCAATCAGTGAAAACTTGGATGAAGTAGAAGCTTTGATGGCCTTAGTTGAAGAAAAAGAATTGTTGTTAGTGACTGGATTTAATCGTCGTTTCGCCCCGATGATCCAAGAATTAAAAAAAGTTTCGAACAAAAATATGATTTTCGTGCAAAAGAATAAACCTAACGGATCAGGAACGGTTCAATTTGGGATTTTTGATATGTTCATCCATGTGATCGATACAGCAGTGTACTTATTAGATGAAGAAATTTTAGAAATGTCGCATACGGTTACGGAAACGGATGGACAATTAGAAAACTGTGTTGTCCAATTGGAGACTGAAAATACGATTTGTATCGCTACTATGAATTACAAAGCGGGTGCAAACCTTGAAGTCGCTGAAGTCCAGTCGCCTGAAGGAACTTATAAAGTAACGAATTTAACAGATTACGCAAGCGACTCTTATGGAGAACAGGAAACAAGGATGTTTGGCGATTGGGATCATACTTTAGAAAAAAGAGGCTTTGCCCCTTTGATTCGTCAATATATTGAAGCGATTAAAACTGGTGGAAAGAATCCTGTTAGTTTAGAATCTTCTTTCTTAAGTCACCAGATTTGTGAAGAAATCGTTTCTGAAAACGAATAACTCAATGACTAAACCAGAAATAGACAGGATATCTGTCTATTTTTTTGTTTATCTATGTTATCCTACATTTACTATTGATGAACTAAACATCAAGCAATAGACGAAAAAATTGTAGAAAGACATCAGTAAGAAAGGAGTGTTCTGAATGATCAGAGATAAATTTCGGTTATTATCACCGTCTACTAAAATCGCAGTCAGTTTCTTGGTCATTATTTTTATTGGCTCCTTATTACTGTCTATGCCGATCAGTCATTTACCTGACTCAAACGTCAGCTATTTTCAAAACTTATTTACATCTGTCTCAATGGTTTGTGTAACGGGACTCTTAACAACGCCGATTGTTACCACATACAGCTTGTTTGGGAAAATCATTTGTATTTTGTTGATGCAAATAGGTGGACTGGGACTGATGACTATATTAGCAGCCTTTATTGTCGGAGTAGGAAGAAGAATGACATTTAGAGATACTATTGCTGTCAATGAAGCTCTTAACAGACACAAAATAGGGGATTTTAAGGATTATTTAACATCCATTATCAAGTATACAGCTATTATCGAAGGTAGTGCATTTGTTTTATTAGCATTGCGTTTTGTACCTGATTTCGGAATGAAAAAAGGGTTGTTTCATGCCTTGTTTCTTGCTGTATCTGGATTCAGCAATGCTGGTTTTGACAGCTTTGAAGGAGACAGCTTACAAAATTATGTTCATGATCCACTAGTAAATGGTGTCATGATGGGATTGATTATTCTAGGGGGAATCGGATTCTCAGTCTGGTTTGACGTAACGGAAAATGTGTATTCAATTTTTAAAAAACGAGTCAAAATTGGTTTTATGAAAGATTACAAAAGACTACAAGTTCATACGCGACTAGCATTGAATATCTCGCTTTTTTTACTGATTTTAGGAACTGTAGTGTTCTTGGTTCTTGAATGGAACAATCCTGAAAGTATCGGTACGTTTAATGTTGGAGATAAAGTACTGGCGGCATTGTTTCAATCAACGACTTTTCGAACAGCAGGTTTTACAACAATAGATTTTCTGAATTTTAACCATTTGACTTTGTTCTTCCTCATTATCACTAGTTTTATCGGTGGATCCCCAGGAGGGACAGCTGGTGGACTGAAAACGACCACTGTGGCCTTAGTGGTATTGTTGATGTACAACGAAGTAAAAGGACAGCGGTATGTGAATTACGCTTATCACACTATCCCAACTGAAACAGTTCGGCGAGCCTTAGTGGTCGTCATTACGTTCTTTGTATGCTTCATGCTGGGGACTGGTTTGTTATTGTATTTTGAGCAAGACCAACAACCCTTCCATTTGATGTTTGAAATTGCTTCTGCATTGACGACTATTGGGTTGACGATTGATTTGACGCCTGAATTATCAGCAGCTAGTCAGGTAGTGATCATGGTGCTGATGTTCATCGGACGAATCGGACCTATCACCATATTTTTGAGTCTGGGAAGAAGCCACAAGAAACAGAGAAATCATAAGTATGCTAAAACGAACATCTTGATTGGATAAGTAAAATTGATGGTCTGGATTTACTTTCGAATTAGGGGTTTATGCACTAAAAAGAAGCTGGATAGAGAAGGAATTTCGGCAATAAAAATATTTTGTTTTTTTGATATTGAAACCTCTTTACTTTTACACTAGAAAGATTATAATACATTAGAACTTGAGAAAGAAATTATCATAAAGGAGGACGACATGTCTGCAAAAAAAATTAGGGAGATGTCCCCTGCTGTCAAAATTGCAATTAGCTTTGCTATGGTTATTTTTGTAGGATCCCTACTGTTATCATTGCCAATAAGCAACCTTGACACTTCTGAAACTACTTATTTTGACAATTTATTTATGGCTGTTTCAATGGTGTGCGTTACTGGATTATTTACTATACCTGTTGCAACATCTTATACTTTGTTTGGCCAAATAGTAACTATTTTATTAGTGCAAATCGGTGGTCTTGGATTAATGACCCTGCTAGCTACTTTTGTTTTAAAATTAGGTAGAAAAATTAGTTTTTCTGATACTTTAGCAGTAAATGAAGCATTAAACAGAAGTGAGCTTAGCGATTTTAATCATTATTTAGCTTCAATTTTGAAATACACACTCATTATTGAAGGTACAGGGATGTTCTTGTTGAGTTTTAGATTTGTTCCAGAGTTTGGTTGGGGGAAAGGGTTATTTACTTCTTTATTCTTAGCTGTTTCTAGTTTTTGTAATGCAGGTTTTGACAATCTAGGAGCGCTCAGCCTTCAGAAATATGTTCATGATCCCCTAGTCAATATCGTCATTATAGCGTTGATTGTTTTAGGCGGAATTGGTTTTTCAGTTTGGTTCGATGTCACTCATAATATCCAATCTATTGTAAAAAAGAAAGTACGTAGTGGCTGGAAACGTTCTTATCGCTTGCTCAAAACACACACTCGATTGGCTATTAACATGACGGTTGGTTTGATATTCGTAGGTACGCTTATGTTTTTACTGGTAGAATGGAGTAATCCAACATCTATTGGAACTTACTCAGTAGGAGAAAAGATATTAGCGGCTATGTTCCAAACAGTAACAATGAGAACTGCTGGATTTGCTACGATTGATTATGAACTTGTTAAACCTTTTACATTGCTATTTTTTATTTTTACCATGTTTATCGGCGGATCTCCAGGTGGAGCAGCTGGTGGTATCAAAACGACTACATTTGCGTTAATATTTTTATTGATCATTAATGAAGTCAAAGGCCAAAAGTATGTTAATTATGCAAACCATTCAATTCCGATTGAGCTCGTTAGACGGGCAATCGTTGTAGTAGCTACATTTTTTGGTTTTCTTATGGCAGGAGTCAGTATCTTGATGCTTGTTGAAAATCAACCATTCATCTATTTATTGTTTGAAGCTGTTTCTGCATTGGCTACTGTAGGGGTGAGTGTCAACTTGACACCTGAGTTGTCTCCGATCAGTCATGTGGTATTGATGTGCTTAATGTTTGTAGGAAGAATCGGACCGATTACGATCTTACTGGGATTAAACCGAAACAACAAAAAAACGAAAGACAAACTATTTGCAAAAACGACAATTTTAATTGGATAGGAGAAAAGTTAAAATGGCAGTTAGAACAATTGGTGTATTGGGACTTGGAGTATTTGGTTCTTCGATAGCAAAAGAACTAAGTGAATTCGATTGCGAAGTCATAGCAGTTGATATAGATATGGATAACGTTGAACGGGTTGAACCTTATGTTACTCAAGCGGTTCAAGGGAATATCACAGATTTAGATTTCTTACAAAGTATTGGGTTAGAGAATTGTGATGTTGTAGTAGTTGCAACAGGAACAAGTTTAGAGGCTAGTGTGTTAGCTGTTATGAACTGTAAAAAACTGGGCATTACCACTATCGTCGCAAAAGCTAAAAACAAATCATTTATGGAAGTGCTGCTTGAAATTGGAGCTACTAAAGTGATTCGTCCAGAAAAAGAAGCTGGAACACGTGTAGCAAAAAGTGTTATTAGAAGACATATAACAGATATTGTTGATTTGGATGAGGACTATGCCGTTATCGAGTTTATTCCGCCAGAACCATGGATTGGGAAAACATTTGATGAATTAGATTTAAGAAAACGTTACGAGATCAATATTATCGGAGTTCGTAGAGCGAGTCAAAAACGGATGGATGTCTCGTTTAGTCCTGATTATCGTATTGAAGGCGGTACTATACTGGTAGGAATAGCTGAATCAGAAGTATTTGAGCGTTATGACTATTTGAACAAATTAAAATAACCCGTAAGAGGTATGGTGGAGCGAAAACTCTGTCATACCTCTTTTTGTTCAAAAGTTATTCTAAAAGATGGCTAAAAATTTATCTATTTCATAAAGCAAACTACAAAAAGACAACATTGCATGGTAAACTACAAAATAAGAATGAAAAAATTTCTCGTCAGCAATGGAAATTTGCTCAGATTATTATAAAGTGGAATCTTTTTTTATCCACACGAAAGGGTATTTTAACGCGATGGTAATTGAAGAATTTAAGAAATATTTCCCTAATTTGATTGTAAAAGAAAATGAACCTTTAGCTTTATATACGTATACTAAAACTGGAGGTCCAGCCGACATTCTAGTTTTTCCTACCACTATCGAAGAAGTAAAAAACGTAGTGGAATGGGTCAATAAAGAACAACTTCCTTTAACAGTACTAGGCAATGCCAGTAACTTGATCGTTAAAGACGGTGGAATCCGTGGAGTTGTGTTGATTTTAACCAAAATGAACCAGATTCAAATCGAGAAGAAAAAAGTGATCGCACAAAGTGGGGCACGTCTAATCGATACGTCTTATGCTGCTTATGAAGCTGAATTGACAGGGTTGGAATTTGCTTGCGGTATCCCTGGAAGTATTGGTGGAGCAGTCTATATGAACGCTGGAGCCTACGAAGGCGAAGTCAGCGAAACAATTGAATCAGTGACTGTTTTAACACTTGCCGGCGAGTTGAAAGTCTTAAAAAATAAAGACTTGGACTTCAGGTATCGTCACAGTGCTATTCAAGAGAGTCACGATATCGTTTTGGAAGTCGTTTTTGCGTTAGATCATGGCAAGAAAAAAGAGATCAAAGAACGTATGGATGAATTGACGTTTTTAAGAGAGTCGAAACAACCTCTAGAGTTTCCTTCATGCGGCAGTGTCTTCAAAAGACCTACTGGATATTTCACCGGAAAATTGATCCAAGAAGCTGGACTGCAAGGGTTAGTTTGGGGCGGAGCGCAAATCTCTGAGAAACATGCTGGATTTATCGTGAATATCGATTATGCTACAGCGACGGATTACATTGAATTGATCGAACATATTAAAGAAGTGATCTTAGAGGTCAATCAAGTACAATTGGAAACAGAAGTCCGTATCATCGGCGAAGACTTAGTGAGAGAGTTTTCCTAAAATCCGCTTCGCAAATTGAACAGACAAACAAAAACCATTTCAACTTAATGAAATGGTTTTTTTTGTGTATACAAGGACAATTTTTATGAGGAAGATGGCTTGCGTTCCCTGAAGTTCAAAAATAGGGAGAAAAAGAGCACGCAAATTTGTATAAAAGCAATGTTATAGTCACAAATTTTTCATCCATAAAGTATTGCAATTTGAATAGAAATCCCTATAATAAAAAGAGGTTTTACTAAACAAAATAATTAGTCACAGAAAACTTTTGTGCTTTTTAGTTTAATGAGAGTAAACAAAAAAAGAGGTTGTATAACTATGGAAATCGGAAATCGAATCAAGAATTTACGTATTCAGAAAAATTTGACACAAGAAGAGCTTGCAGAGCGTACAGATTTGAGTAAAGGGTATATCTCTCAAGTAGAAAGAGACTTGAGTATGCCTTCGATGGATGTGTTTTTTGATATGTTGGAAGTGTTGGGTTGTAGTCCGAAAGATTTTTTTGATGAAGAACAAGAAGAACAAAAAGTAGTGTATAAAAAGAGTGACCGGACCCATTTTGAATCAGTGGACAGCCAATACACTATTCAATGGCTGGTACCAGAATCGAACGAGAACGAGATGGAACCCATTGAACTGACACTGGAAAAAAATGGAACGTTTAAAGAGTTCCCACCATCGATGGCAGAAACATTTGCCTACGTGACCAAAGGGGCTGTTTGTATTGAAATCGGTTTGAATCGGTACTACGCCAAAAAAGGGGACGCGATTTATTATCACGCGAATGAGACTCATCAAATTTTCAACCAAGCGGATGGAGAGAGTCATTTGCTGATGGTTGTAACAGAATCCTATTTATAAAAAGTACTTGAAAGCATTTCACTTGTCATTAAGAAGTATAACCAATAGATTGAGACAAAAAGGAGTCCAGAAAAATGCCAGAAAATCCAATTATTACGTTTGAAAATGTAAAGAAACAATATGAAGAAGATGTTGTATTAAAAAACATCAATCTAAAACTTGAACGTGGCAAGTTTTATACCCTATTGGGACCTTCTGGTTGTGGAAAAACGACCATTTTAAACTTGATCGCAGGCTTTACTGAAGTAACAGAAGGTACTGTGACGATCAATGGAGAAAAAGTCAACGATGTGCCGCCGAACAAGCGAACAGTCAATACTGTTTTTCAAGACTATGCGTTATTCCCGCATATGAATGTTTTTGAAAACATTGCTTTTGGATTGCGAATCAAAAAGATGGACACTAAAACGATTGAAGAAAAAGTAGCTTCTGTCTTAAAAATGATGCGATTGTCAGGATACGAAAACCGTGCAATCAGTGAGATGTCAGGTGGTCAGCGCCAACGTGTAGCCATCGCTCGAGCGTTAGTCAATGAACCAGATGTATTATTACTGGACGAACCTTTATCAGCTCTGGATTTGAAATTGAGAACAGACATGCAATACGAATTGCGCGAATTGCAGCAACGATTAGGCATCACTTTTGTTTTCGTTACTCATGACCAAGAAGAAGCCTTGGCGATGAGTGATGAGATTTTCGTTATGAAGGATGGAAAAATCGTTCAAAGCGGAACTCCTGTGGATATTTATGATGAGCCGATCAATCGCTATGTAGCGGACTTTATTGGTGAAAGCAATATCGTTGAAGCAACGATGATCCAAGACTACGAGATTTCGTTTGTCGGTCGCACATTTGAATGTGTGGATGCTGGAATAGCAGCAAATGAACGAGTAGAAGTGGTTATTCGTCCAGAAGATCTAGTACTTACGACGCCTGAAAAAGGAAAATTGACTGTCAAAGTAGATACACAACTATTCCGAGGTGTGCATTATGAGATCATCGGCTACGACAGTGAAGGAAATGAATGGATGGTTCATTCAACGAAGAAAGCAACAGTAGGCGAAATGGTCGGCTTGTTCTTCAATCCTGAAGATATTCATGTAATGCGTATTGGGGAGACAGAAAAAGAGTTCGATGCACGTTTAGAAAGTTACGAAGAGGAGTAGGAGGGAAAAAATGAAACAAACAAAAACTTTTTATTTTGTACCTTATTCGATTTGGCTGCTCCTATTCGTAGTAGCACCGTTGATGTTGATTTTGTATCAATCATTTTTTGACATCCAAGGAAACTTTACTTTTGCTAATTACGCAACGTACTTTCAGTCAGGTACGTATTTGACGATGACATTCAATTCCATCTTTTATGCGTTTTTGATTACGTTGTTCACTTTGTTGATCAGCTATCCGACAGCATATTTGCTGGTGAGAACGAAACATAAGCAATTATGGCTGTTGTTGATTATTTTGCCGACTTGGATCAATTTATTGTTAAAAGCTTACGCATTTATCGGCATTTTCAGTATGAATGGAACGGTCAATGATTTCTTGAGTTTTACTGGAATCGGCCGCCAACAAATTTTGTTTACAGATATGAGTTTCTTATTGGTAGCTTCTTACATTGAGATCCCGTTTATGATTTTACCGATCTACAATGCTTTGGAAGAAATGAATCCGTCTTATTTAAAAGCCAGCAATGATTTAGGGGCAAATAGTTGGGAAACATTCAGACGAGTGATTTTCCCGTTGTCTTTAAACGGCGTAAAAAGCGGTGTTCAAGCCGTATTTATCCCGTCACTATCCTTATTCATGCTGACACGCTTAATTGGTGGGAACCGAGTGATTACGCTGGGAACAGCTATTGAGCAGCATTTCTTAGTGACAGAAAACTGGGGAATGGGTTCGACGATTGGGGTCATTTTAATCATAGCGATGTTCTTAATGATGTTGGTGACAGGAGAAAAGAAAAAGAAAGGAGCAGTTCATAAAAAATGACAAAGAAAAATTTCAAATGGTCAAATTTATACCTGTTGTTGGTTTTTGTGGTCTTATATGCTCCGATCATGTATTTGATTTTTTACTCTTTCAATGAGGGCGGAACGATGACGTCGTTTACTGGCTTTACATGGGACAATTATGCGGCTGTATTCGAAGATACCAGGTTGATGGGAATCGTTCTGGACACCTTTCTTGTAGCATTGTTGGCCTCATTGTTGGCAACTGTGATAGGTACTTTTGGAGCCATCGGCATCTATTACGTTAAAAAGCGCAACACACGCAATACTTTGTTAAGCATGAACAATATCTTATTGGTTTCTCCAGATGTTATCATCGGAGCCAGCTTCTTGATACTTTTTACGTTTATTGGCTTTAGATTAGGGTTCACTTCAGTATTGTTGTCTCACGTAGCGTTCAGTATTCCTATCGTTGTGTTGATGGTATTGCCGAAGTTGCAAGAAATGAATCCGACGATGTTGAAAGCAGCTCAAGATTTAGGGGCAACGAATCTGCAAGTACTGACAAAAATCGTTTTGCCGGCGATCACGCCTGGGATATTAGCTGGTTACTTTATGGCATTTACGTATTCGTTAGATGATTTCGCGGTAACCTTTTTCGTTACTGGAAATGGATTCAGTACGCTTGCGGTAGAAATCTATTCTCGTGCACGTCAAGGTGTATCGTTGGAGATCAATGCCTTGAGTACATTAATGTTCCTATTCGCATTGATTCTAGTGATCGGATACTATTTTATCCAACAATACAACATGAGCAAAAAACACAAACAGAACGGCAAAAAGAATACTAAGGCGGTGACTTTACTATGAAACGATTGGTAACGTTGGCAGCCATTATTCTAGCAGCTTGCGGAGTTTTGTATTACTCTTCCAATAAGTTGGACCAAGCGCAAGGGATTACCGGTGAAAACACATTGAATTTGTACAACTGGGGAGATTACATCGATCCAGAGCTGATCACTAAATTTGAAGAAGAAACAGGTTATGTGGTTTCCTATGAGACGTTTGATTCGAATGAAGCAATGTACACTAAAATCAGCCAAGGTGGTACAGCTTACGATCTGGCTGTTCCTAGTGAATACATGATTGAACGGATGATTGAAGAGGATATGCTGATCGAATTGGACCATTCTAAAATCGAAGGAATGGAGCATTTAGATCCTGATTTGTTGGATATGGCATTTGATCCAGGCAACCAATATTCAATGCCTTATTTCTGGGGAACGTTAGGAATCGTTTATAACATCAAGTTTATTGAAGAAGGTTCTATTGAACATTGGGATGATTTGTGGAAACCTGAATTTCAAGACAACTTGATGTTGATTGACGGCGCTAGAGAAGTGATCGGATTATCGTTAAACAGTTTAGGGTACTCCGTCAATTCTAAAAACGATGCAGAGTTAGCTGAAGCTGCTGAAAAATTGGATACATTGACACCAAATGTAAAAGCAGTCGTTGCTGATGAAATTAAAATGTATATGATCCAAGAAGAAAGCTCGATCGCGGTAACCTTTTCTGGAGAAGTTGCGGACATGATGTGGGAAAATGAAGATTTACAGTATGTTATTCCACCAGAAGGTTCGAATCTTTGGTTTGATAACTTTGTCATCCCTAAAACAGCTCAAAATACGGAAGCTGCTTACGCGTTTATCAGCTTTATGTTAGATCCGGAAAATGCTGCTCAAAATGCTGAGTACGTTGGTTATTCCACACCAAATTTGTCGGCATTAGACATTATGCCGGCTGAGATCACTGAAGATGAACAATTTTATCCTTCAAAAGATACGATGGAACATTTAGAAGTATATGAAAACTTAGGACAAGAATACATTGGGATCTATAATGATTACTTCTTGAAATTCAAAATGCACCGTAATTGATAGTTTTATAGAGTGGAGCTGGGAGAATAACTCCCAGCTTTTTCTTGTTTACAAATCTTTGGTTTGGAAACGCGCTCAAAAAGGCAGCCTCTACATCCATTCACGAATCACGCTCGGGTGGTCTATGACCATCCGAGTGTGATTCGTGGATGGACATGAGGCTAAGCGCCTTTTTTCCCGCTCTCGCTCTTTTTTGGATGAGAGAAACTTTAACGGAATCACATGCTTAATAAGTTTTCAAATCGCCTAAAAAAGAGTATGATAGTAGACGGTGAGGGTTTAAAGAAACTATGAGTTGCTTAGGTGCAGCAGATAGATTTATAGATAAGGTTAAGGTGTAAACATGGAGAATGAGTCAGCAAAAGATTTGTGGGAGAGTTTTCAACAGCAAATTACAAATTTGCCGGAGAAATACGATGTTTGGTCTTTTGGAGATACGAAAGAATCAGCAGATGAATTGGCAGCTTTGGTTTTGGCAGGATTAAAAACGGCTACTTGCAGCCTAAAAAGAATGTATGAAATCGACGGTGCAGATTTGCCGCAAGTTGGAACCTATTCGGTGATTCTCGATGGAGACGATCAAGCAGTAGGGATCATCCAAAACTTGGAAGTGAAAGTTTTTCCATTTGATGAAGTAACAGAGGAAATTGCTATAGCTGAAGGTGAAGGAGATCGTTCAGTGGAATATTGGTCAGACATTCATAAGGACTTTTTCAAAAAAGAATGTCAATCGATCGGCGAATCTTTTTCTACTAAAATGGAAATTGTGTTTGAACGCTTTGAATTGGTGTACGCTGCTTAATCAGCAACAAGAATACGAGAGATGAGGAGAAGTTATCTGATGAACTTGAAAGAATTGGTTGGAGAAAAAGCTGCTGAATATGTAAAAGATGGAATGGTAGTAGGGTTGGGCACAGGCTCAACAGCTTATTATATGGTAGAAGCCATTGGAAGACGTGTGAAAGAAGGATTAGACATCGTTGGAGTAACTACTTCTAACCGTACAAAAGAACAAGCTGAAGGACTAGGCATCCCATTGAAAAGTGTGGATGAAGTCGACCGTATTGATCTGACAATAGACGGAGCAGATGAAATCAGCAAAGACTTTCAAGGCATCAAAGGTGGCGGAGCTGCTCATTTGTTCGAAAAAATAGTGGCCGACAACTCAGATAAAGTCATCTGGATCGTTGATGACAGTAAAATGGTTGAAACATTAGGAGCTTTCCCATTGCCAGTAGAAGTGATTCCTTATGGAAGCCAACAGTTGTTCCGTACATTTGAACAAAAAGGGTATAAACCTGCGTTCAGAAAAACGGAAAGCAATGAAAAATTGGTGACAGATGCCGGTCATTACATCATCGACTTACATATGGAAGTGATTGAAGAGCCTCATTCATTAGCAACATGGTTGGATAGTTTGACAGGTGTTGTAGAGCATGGTCTGTTTTTAGACAGTGTGAATACAGTGATTGTCGGAGGCGAAAACGGCGTAGAAATTTTAGAAGCCAGATAATCTTAAAAAAGTGAAACAGGTCCAAACTGGTCAATCAGTTTGGACTTGTTTTTGCATTTGTTAAAGATGATGTAAAAGTAGAAAAATTCCTTCTAGGATAAGCTAAATATGCTATAATAACTTAAGTAATCGTTTCCAAAAAAGATGCTTACATAAATAACAAACTATCAGGGGGGATAAGATGAGTCCTATATACACACTATACTGGTCATCATTTCGGCTTGTTTTTGTATTTCTAGCCATCACGTTAACCATCGTGTTAGCTTCTGCGTTTATTAAGAAAGTGAAAGAGAATAAAGTGATTGCTCTAGCACTCTGGGGAACTTCTTTCAGTTCATTCATCACAGTGATTTTTGCTTCTTATTTTTCAGGCATTTTATACGATGAATTAAACATACCGACTGATAATCTCATTTTATTTTTAATGGGTTATGCATCTATTGTATTCATCGTCCACACAGGATATTTTCTATTTACGTTGATTCGTAAAAAGAAATATTCTTCAGTGAATTCTGTTGGACGAGGTTATTACCTGTAAAAAACGCAAAAGGATCGAAAAGGAAACTTTTCGGTCTTTTTTGTATTAAGAACAACCGGTTATTTTACTAGAAATTTCTCATAATCATAAGAAAGAAAACGCTATCTTATTGAAGTGTGTTACACTATTCTTGTACTAATGATAGGGAGATGATATTGAGTGAGAATGGTAGATTTGATTCACAAAAAACAACATCAAAAAGAATTGAGTACGGAAGAAATTCAATGGATGATTGAGCAATACACAAACAATGAGATTCCTGATTATCAAATGAGCGCTATGTTGATGGCGATTTATTTTGAAGATATGACAGATGCTGAACGTGGTGCATTAACCATGAGTATGGTCAAATCAGGCGACGAGATCGATTTGTCCCAAATTAAAGGAGTAAAAGTAGACAAACATTCCACAGGTGGAGTGGGTGATACAACAACTTTGATCTTAGCTCCATTAGTAGCCAGTGTTGGCGTACCGATCGCTAAAATGAGCGGTAGAGGATTAGGCCACACAGGCGGAACAATTGATAAATTAGAAGCCATTCCAGGTTTCCATGTGGAATTGAGCCAAGAAGAATTCGTAAAACAAGTAAATGAACATAAAGTAGCTGTCATCGGACAATCTGGGAATTTAACTCCAGCTGATAAAAAATTATATGCTTTAAGAGATGTAACTAGTACAGTAGATTCTATTCCATTGATTGCTAGTTCAATCATGAGTAAGAAAATCGCTGCCGGAGCAGATGCCATCGTTTTAGATGTGAAAACTGGTGCCGGAGCATTTATGAAAACTCCTGAAGATGCACGTAATTTAGCTGATGCAATGGTAAAAATCGGTAACCATGTAGGCCGTAATACAATGGCGGTTATTTCTGATATGAGCCAACCTTTAGGATTTGCTATCGGAAATGCTCTAGAAGTCCAAGAAGCGATCGATACGTTGAAAGGTCATGGACCAGCTGACGTTGTGGATCTATGTTTGACATTAGGAAGCCAAATGGCTCACCTTGCAGGTGTTGGTAAAGATCTTGATGAAGCAAGAGACTTGTTAGAAGCTAATTTGCACAATGGAAAAGCTTTAGAAGTTTTCAAAACATTTGTTGCAGCACAAGGCGGAAATCCTGATGTAGCAGATGATCCAGACTTAATGCCTAAAGCTGCTTATCAAACAGAAGTTTTAGCACATAAAGACGGTTACGTAGCTGAATTAGTGGCGGATCAACTTGGTGTAGCGTCTATGATGTTAGGTGCCGGACGTGCAACAAAAGAGAGCGAGATTGATCTAGCTGTCGGATTAGTTTTACACAAAAAAGTTGGGGACAAAGTGTCTAAAGGCGAAGCATTGTTGACTATCCACAGCAACCAACAAGAAATCCCTGATGTAGAAGAAAAAATCTGGGAATGCATCACAATTGCAGACGAAGCTAAACCATTGCCGTTGATTTACGACATTTTAGCTGGCAAATAAAACAATCAATTAAAAACCTTCCACAGTTATGAAAACTGTGGAAGGTTCTTTCATTTTCTCCTTCACAGTGAAGCGATCAAATGAATCACTGCCAAGTGAAGCGGGTAGTAGGTATAACCTAAATATTTAGGGAAACGAACTACATGGGGATAACTATGGAATAGTATCAGCGCTAACGATAGTAGGGCATACATTTGAATAGAGGGGAAAACAGCCAAATGTATCACAAGATAAGCGATGATTCCAAGAGTACGATCTTTTGAAACCAGCCAATAAATCGCCCATCCTAAAAGAAAACCGTAAATTCCGTATTCCACAAAATAACTGGCAATCAAGCAGGGAATAAAAAAGCGTTTGTCTTTTATAGATAAAGCTAATAAAGAAAGAGCGAATAAGATATTGATCCTGCCTAAAGTGACAGGGATAGAAATAATTCCAAATACGACCAATTGAAAAAGGTACTTTTTAAAGTTCCGTGTTCTTTGGGTCCCAAGGACAGTTGTGTATAAAAATAGTGGAAAAGAAATTCTGCCGATGATTCGAAGAATAATATATTGAGGAAAGAGATATGCCCCTATATGATCGATCGTCATGGTCAAAATCGCCAGCCATTTGATAAAATTGGTTTTTTCGTCATATGTTTTTTGTGGATAAGTTTCCATTGCTTCGCTCCTTTTTGATGAAATGGATTGTCCCCATAGCTTTGTGGATAAAACCAGAAATAAGCAACTAAGGACTTTTCCCTATTATACTAGAGAAAACCATTTTCTTTAACTGAAAGAGGAGTCTGTTATGCTATAATAATTCTTAATCTTTATAAGCGGGGTGAAGGAGTGGAAAAAGAAGTTTGGTCAAAAGGTTTTAAAGTCGTTTTTCCGGTCATGTTGAGTTATGTTCCGTTGGGAATGGCTTGCGGGATGCTGCTGTATGAAGCAGGAATAAGTGTCTTTGGAATTGGTTTGATGAGTATTTTGGTTTTTGCTGGAGCAGGCCAATTTATGGCTGCATCTATGCTGACTGCAGGAGCAACTGTGCCATCAATTATCATCATGACGTTCTTTCTAAATTTACGGCATTTATTGATGAGTTCTAGTATAGCGCCATTTTTCAAAAAGAAATCTATGCCTTTTTTGATGTTGTACAGTCATACATTGGCAGATGAATCGTATGCATTGAACTACACTCAATTCAGAACAGACAAAGAATGGACTCCAGATAGCGCGTTGACGACGAATTTGTTAGCTTACTCTAGCTGGGTATTTAGTACGATTCTTGGCGGATACATAGGCAGTGCATTTGCCTTCAATGCGACGATCATGAATTACGTATTGATCGCCATGTTTATTTGCATGTTGGTGAGTCAATTCGTATCACGCATCTTTGTTATTGTAGGATTGGTAGCGGGGATTTTATCGGTTCTATTGATGGTATTGCTGAATCACAATATTGCTTTAGTGATCGCAGCGGTCATTGCCTCATTCGTAGGGTATCTATTAGATGAGCGAAGAGAAAAGAAACAAGCAGCGGAAGGAGAATCGGTTCAAAATGAATAGTAGCATAGTGATATTGATTTTAGGAATGGCTGTGGTGACTTATTTGCCGAGATTTGTACCGATGTTGGTACTGAGCAACCGAAAAGTTCCTGAAAAGCTTGTCAAATGGATGTCTTTTATTCCAGTATCTATTTTTTCAGCGTTGGTGTTTTCAGATGTCTTTTTTTGGAACAGTGAAGTGAATGTGCATCCACTGGAAAATGTGAAGTTGCTGCCGACCTTTCTGGTTTTTTACATAGCTTATAAAACACAAAATTTATTGTGGTCAATGGCATTTGGGATTTTAGGAATCAGTGTAATGGTTTTATTTACAAGTATATAGATAGCTGCAAACAAAGAGGACCTGTAATCATAGACAGGTTCTCTTTATTGATATTTATAGTTCTAAGTAGTGGTATAAGCGTTTCTTGAAGAAGAAATAAGGAAGTAGCCAGAAAATAATGGATACTAAAAAATATTTTAAAAGAAAGTTATCAGAAGGCCATAGGAGGAAAGCGAAACCAATGATGTCTATAACTTCGCTAACGATAACTAACTGAGTGATTTTTAAACGAGTTGATTCCGTTACATAATCTGTGTTTATGGATTCGGCAGGGAAAAAAGACAGGTGTCGAACGAAACGAGAAGAATAGTCTCCTTTACGGACTTTTAAGATAGTTATGATTCGAAGTGAAAGAAACAGTATACACAAAATAATCGTGAAAATGACTAAATAAAAATTCATAGAATCCCTCTATTCTCAGGTATGATGAACATTTCTGTCGAGTCAATCATACCATAATAGATATTGAAATAAATCGGTTACAAATAAAAAAACTACAAACATTAATAAGAAAAAAAGCAGAAAAAGGTATGGAACTCGAATCGTGTTATAATAAGCACAGTAATAAATATGGAGGCTTTTAGAATGACAAATCAATCTCGAGAAGTAAAAAAATGCTGGGAATCAAAAGTGGTACAGACGCACCGTGTCTTTCCTGGTGACGTAAATTCCCATCGGACGTTATTTGGAGGGAGATTAATGAGCTATATTGATGATACAGCATCGATTTCTGCTTCTCGTCACAGTCGCAGCGATGTGGTTACGGCATCAATGGACACACTGGATTTTTTACATCCCATCCATGAAAACCATTCTGTTTGTATCGAAAGCTATGTAACAGGTGCAGGAAACACTTCCATGGAAGTGTTCTGTAAGATAATGGGAGAAGAACTATCCTCTGGTGAGCGGTATTTGGCAGCGACAAGTTTTATTACTTTTGTGGCCGTATCGAAAGTTCCAGGCGAAAAACGAATGGTTCCCTTAGTAGTTCCGACAAGTAAAGAAGAACAGTTTATCTGCAGTGGGTATGAAAGCCGAAAAGCTAAACGCATGTCCAGCCGCTCATTTCACGAAGAATTTGCCAAGACAATTGAAAATAAATTACCATGGTCAGAATAAAATAAACGAAGCCCTTTGCGGATGATTCCGTGGAGGGCTTTACCTTTATTTTACTTTAACCAATGTGCGTCCAGTCATTTTTCCAGCAAGAATCTTTTCAAATGCACTCGGTAATTCTAAAAGAGTCACTTCTTGATCGATCAGTCGTTCTAGATCACCAGGTTTCCATTCAGAACTCAACAATTCCCACAAACGACGTCGAAGGTCTAATGGACAGTTAACAGAATCTACTCCAATCAAACGGATGCCGCGTAAAATAAACGGCAAAACAGTAGAATCGAATTTGATACCGCCAGCGTTACCGCTCAAAGCGATAGCACCAAAGCTCTTGATTTGAGCAAATAAGTGAGGCAGTTGTTCTCCGCCTACAGGATCCACCACGCCTGACCAACGCTGTTTAGCCAAAGGTTTTAAAGGATCCAAGCGAACTTCATCAGGATGCAAAATGGTGTCTGCTCCTAGATCAGTTAAATAAGCTGTAGAAGTCTCTTTCTTGCGGCTCACGGCCTCGATGGTGTAGTTCAAGTTTCTCAAAATCGCTATCGCGAAACTGCCTACGCCTCCCGTTGCGCCTTGAACCAATACAGGTCCTTTTTCTGGAAACATTCCCGATTCTTCCAAATAATACACCGATTGAGCCGCAGTAAAACCAGCCGTACCTATGATCATTGCTTCCTTCAACGATAGCCCTTCCGGCAGAGACACTACCCATTCGCTCGGGACGCGTGCGTATTCACTAAAGCCGCCAGAATGGTTGACACCCAAGTTGTAACCTGTTACCAAAACTTCGTCTCCAGGATTAAAATCAGATGACTCTGAAGAAACCACCACTCCGCTCAAATCAATTCCTAAAACCATCGGATAGTTGCGAATAACGCCAGTACCGGCTTTAGAAGCTAGAGCATCTTTGTAGTTCACACATGAATAATGCACTTCGATGACGACATCTCCTTGAGACAAGTCATCTATTCCAATAGAACGCAATTCTGTGTAAACCTCTGAATCTTTTGAATCCACAATTAAACTCTTAAAGTTTTGCATACATTTTCCTCTTTTCGATTTAGTGATAAATGATTAATATATAGTGTAAAAACCAATTTGTAAGCGGTACAATTATATACTATATCATAGAGGAGTCAATTTGATAAGAAAATAGTATAATTATTCAAGATATGCAGAAAGCTGGTTATGAAAAGATAGAGGAGAGAGCGTAGATTGACGGATGAACATCTCCTATTAGTCAAGTGAACGTTCAATTTGTATTCACTTGATTAATAGCGCCTAATTCTCATACCTTTAGATACACAAAAAGGTGAGACCACTCAAAAATTCGAGTAGTCTCACCTTTTTTAACTAAAATTACGATCTCAGTTGGTTTCTGCGTGCGTAAGAGCGGTAATCGATGCCTCTAGCCTCGCACCAGTCTTTTACAGCTCCAGAAATGATCACGTCGGCATATTGCAGCTCAGCAATCGTTTCGGCTCCTAGTAAAGTCATGATTGCAACAATGTGTTCTTTCAATTGTTCAATCTCAACAATCGTTTCTTCTACGCCGTTTTTCAATACGGAATGTAAGAAATGACCAGAAACACCCACTGCTCGCGCGCCAAGTGACAGACTTTTCACGATATCCATTGAAGTACGGATACCTCCAGAAGCCAAGATTTCTGACGAGTGGATAAAAGATTGAGCTTCTAGAAGAGAGATCGCAGTAGACTGACCCCAACCTTCTAAAAAGTCCAATTTATTTTCTTTGCGTCGGTAGTTTTCGATTTGAGCAAAATTTGTTCCGCCCATACCGCTGACATCAATGGTTTTGACACCGATGGAAGTCAGTTGCTGAATCGTTTCATGACTCATTCCGAAGCCAACTTCTTTCACAATGACAGGTACATCAACACCATTCACGATGCGTTCTAATTCAGACATCCACGTTGAAAAATCCCGGTCACCTTCTGGCATGACGATTTCTTGAGGGGTATTCAAATGGATCTGCAATCCGTCTGCTTGGATCAGATCGATTGCTTTTTTAGCATTTTCCAGCGTTTGTCCGCCGCCTAAGTTGGCTAAGACAAGACCAGTCGGATTCGTTTCACGAATGATCGTAAAGCTGTCGGCTACAGAAGGATCTTTCAATCCAGCACTCAATGAACCGGATGCCATCAACATACCCGTTTCTCTAGCAACAGTGGCCAGTTTTTCGTTCACTTTTTTAGTCCACGTGCTGCCGCCAGTGATGGCATTGATATAAATCGGCTGATTCATAGATAGTCCAGCAAAAGAAGTAGAAATGTCGATTTTTTGCGTACCTGTTTCAGGCAATGAATGATGAACGAAACGAAGGTGGTCAAAGTCTGTTTGGTGCGTATCTTGATAAAAATGTTCGGCCAACGAAACATGTTCGTTCTTCCTATTGTTTTTTTTCTCCATAATAATCCTCCTGCTGGATAAGTGTAACCCGATAATTAATTATTTTTTACGTAAACATGCAAGGGCAAGTTGGTGATGCCTTGTTCTTCCCACGCTGTGATCAAAGATAATACGCCGTCTTTGCGGTCAAATATCACGATACCGCAATCTCCGCCGCCAGCTCCTGATGATTTAGCAGCTCCATTAAAGTCCTCTGCTAACTTGCATAAATGAGTTAATGCGGGCGTTTCGATCACGACTCCGGTTGTTTGACTCATTTTTTTCAACAGCACTCGGCTGTGACGTATTTCTTCTTGAATTTTTTTGATATCGCCTTGTTCAAATCCGCGAATCATCTCTTGTACACACGCTGAACTAGCAGCTAGGAATTCATCATAAGCTAAAGCATCTTGTGTTCGTTTGCTGGTTACTTCATCAACTAAATGAGAAGTAGAAGCGGGAGAACCCGTCCAACCAATCAATAAACGCATTTCTGCTGGGGGAGTGAGCTGTTTGAAAGACAAGTGAGGCCACTCCAACTCGATGACTTCTCGTACAGATAAGTCTTGCTGCTGTTGCAGTACCCATTTGCGATCAAATGTCGTAAATGCCAGCCAGCCGCCGAATACACTCGCCGCTACATCGCCGCAAGAACCATTGCTCTTAACGGACAAATGAGCTAAAGCCGCCAATTTGAAAATCGTTTCATTGGATTCATTTTGCAGACCGTAAAAACGCAGCACGCCTTTAACAGTAGCTACAGTTACAGCAGCACTGGATCCTAAACCATATTTTCGTCCATTGGAGCTGTCTAATTCGCTGTCGACAGATAAGTGGTAGAAAGATAGTTCTTTACCAAATGATTTTACGTAGCTTTCCGTCACTTCGATAGCCGCCAGAATATAATGGAACGGGTTTTCTCGCTTATCCAAGACTAAACGGTCGTTTTCTCGTTTCCATGTGACCGGCAAGTTTCCGTATTGTGTAGACTGAATGGTCCCCATATCCGTCGTTCGCTCAAGGGAAACCGTGATGAATTGATCAACAGCCACTAAAATAGCTGGATGACCAGGTTCTACCACAGCGTATTCCCCTGCGATATATAATTTTCCGGGTGCAGAAGCACTAATCATGTATGACACTCCTTAAAAATGTTTTCAGAAATAAGAAACAATGCTGCTTTAATGTTTTAAATGCTGATTTCTTCTAAATCTTTTCCAGGTCCAGAAATCACGATTTGTTCTGGGTTGAACGTTTGTACTAAGTAGTCTTTGATTTTTTGACTATCAGACAAGCGGCACAGAACTTTGACGTTCGGACCCGCATCCATCGTAAAGTAACATGGAATACCCGATTGACGCAAATTTCTGACAGCTTGCATGGCGCGAACGCTGTCCGGTTCCCAGTAAGATAGGGGAGGATTAGCCCCCAGCATAGTCGCATGCATTTTCATACCGTTGCTTTCAGTGATCATGCCGACTTGTTCAAAGTCTTTTGCTAATATAGCCTCTTTGATGTTCGCTAAGTCGACCGATGTGGATTCCAACCAGCTCGGGTAGAAAGGAGAAGTAGCAACAGTATTTTTCATGCCTTCACGACTGGAAATGGATTTTTGCTTGTCATTGACGATAATCGTTACCATACCGATGTCCCATGAAGCTTCATCGATCTTGATGGCACGAGAGTCTTCATTATTCGTCCCTTTTTCCCACTCTACGAATCCGCCGAACATACTGCGCGTTGCAGATCCTGAACCGCGTCTAGCATAAGTAGATAAAGTCGTTTTGTCCAAATTCAAACCGCTTGCTAAATTAGCAGCTCCAGCTAAAGCAGCCATCCCGGAAGCAGAAGAAGCTAATCCTGCAGCAGTAGGAACAAAGTTGGTGCTTTTAACGACAGCAGCTGAAGTAATCCCAGCTTCTTGACGGAACAAATCTAAAAAACGGCTCACTTTTTGTGTAGCTTTAGCGTCTTGCAATGCATCATTTAAATAGAAAACATCGCCTTCAGTAGAGTCTTCAAAGGACACAGACGTTTCGGTGTAGAAAGAGTCTAGTGTCAAAGAAAGACTGCTGTTCATCGGCAAGAAGAGTTTTTCATCTCGTTTGCCCCAGTATTTTATCAAAGCAATATTTGTATATGCGCGTACTTTTTTTTCGTTACTCAAAAGAGTCATCCCCCAATTGATAGATCCACGTGTTAGAAGTGCCCGTTTCACGTAAGGCATCTGAAATTTGTTGTGCAGTCGTTTCGCTGTCTGCTAAAGCGATCATACAGCCGCCTCTGCCGCCGCCGGTCAACTTGGCGCCTAAAGCTCCATTTGCTAAAGCAGCATCCACTAATTGATTCAACTGCTCGTTGCTGACGCCTAGTTTATCCAGAAGAAGGTGCGCTTGATGCATGTAAGAACCTAAATCAATCGGACTGTTTTCTTCGATCGCTGTTTTTGCTTTGTCAGCTAACTCTCCCAATTGGTGAATGTCATTCATTGTTTCTTCAGGATGTTCTTTCATTAAAGCAGCGATACTGCCGACTGCTTCTCTGGTTTGTCCTTTGATCCCAGTATCTGCGACAACTAAGTAAGCATCTACAGACATTTTGAAAGGAACAAACGGCTTCCCTTTGATGTAATACAACGGCTGCTCGCCGCTGGTCATAGCTGCATCTAAGCCGCTTGGATTTCCATGAGCGATGACTTCAGATACATTGACCAGTTCGAGCAATTGGTCATGCGTCAATTCTTGCTCAAAGTAATTGAATAACGCACGAACGGTTGCTACAGCTACAGCTGCACTGGATCCCATTCCTCTTTCAGCAGGAATGGAACTGTCGATTTTTAAACTAAAATCTTTCAACTCTTTTTTTAAAGCCTTCAAACTGATTTCCACCACAGTCAGTAAATTGGATAAACGTTCAGGAACGTCTGTCAATAAACCTTTGTGATAAATGCAATCTACCGTAATCGGACCTGTTGATGGTGTAACAGTCGTTTGGATAGTCGCTTTTGGGAAGGGGATTGCTAGAGAAGGTTCTCCGTAAACAACTGCGTGTTCTCCCATTAAAATGATTTTTCCTGTTGCTCTCCCAATAGCTTGGTTGTTTACTGTCTGCATTGGTACGTACTCCTTAAAGGTTGATTTGTATTAGATGAGCGCCAAATATTGAACGATAAACGGCGCCGCGTATAAGGTCATGAACTGTATACCATAGTTCACTCCCATTTTATTTAACGTTCCACTAGTGATCCCAATCAATAACACTCCAAAGATATTGATCAAGCCTGCATCCATATAGGAAAGCAGAAGGATGAAAGAAATAAATAATCCTAAAATGGCTTCATGGGGAATTTTTTCTAGAACGAAGGTAGAAATTCTTCCAGCATACTTGTTAATAATAACATAACTTAAGATGGAAGCTATAGCTGCACCTAGAACGATGGCGATCGCCTTTTCTCCTGTAGACAAAATGTGGAACAAGTTATTTTCAACCGTATAAACAGGAGGAGCATTGAACAAGGCACTTCCTGGTCCGATAGCAGTAGGAGATAAAGGAATTCCCAGAGCCACTAAAGGAATAATGATTCCTGATATGTAAGTCGACTGGGATAATGCACTCATGGTAGTGATTGTTGTAGTCGCCTTTTCTTCAGGGTCTTTGATCTTATTGGACACTGTTTCTCCGAATAACAAAATCAATCCTACTGGACTTAAGACAAAGAAAATATTAGAAAGAAGGGCTGAAAATGATGCAGCTTTTAATTCTTTTTTAGATAAGATCTTGAAAGGATTCAATCTTTTTTCTTTATCTAAATCGCTTGGGATCGTGATTTTTTTGTAACTATCAGTCAACATTGTTTTGCGCGTTTCTTTATTCAATAATTGCATCAATGATACGATCAATGGTCCAATCGTGATCCCTAGGAAAAAGGAAGTAGTGATGTTGGCATCTTCTGGAACAACTCCAGTGCTCCAATACAAATGACGCAAACTTTGAAACAAGATGGCTAAAGGGATGATGCTTAATAAAGAAAGCATTTTTTGCTTACTGATCAAAGACAGAAAGACAGCTCCTATGACGAACAGCAACGATGCATACGGCTGAATAGCTTCTGCAAATGGAACTAATAAGTTCGCCAGTAAAAACGATACTGGAATCGAAATTAACGTGCCGATCAGAGCTCCAGCAGCCATTTTTTTAACCACGACACTGGACTTTCCTTCGTTCTTTAAGTAAATAGCATGGTCGATCATTGGAGCAGACAAAACGCCCCCAGGCAAACCGACGAGAGCTGTTGGCATCAAGTTGGTTAAATTCAGTGTAATAAAAGAGGCTACAAAAAATGTTAAAATGATCATCGGGTCAGCTCCTGAGAGAATCAATGCCAATGATACCGGCATTAAAACAGAAGTTTCATCTGTCCCTGGAATAAATCCGATAAACGTGTATAAAACTACCGCACTCAATGCGGCGAAAAACATTTGAACAAGCAATAAAACATCCATTTCTTAATCTCCTAACTAATGTGTTGGTCTTCTTCTTGGGACGAGCTGATGATGCGTTTTGGTTTTGTCAGTAATCCTGAAATAATAAAACCAAGAAGAGCTCCTCCTAGACCGAAAAATAATTGTAATGTTCTGCTTCCATCTGGCGCTAAAAAATACAAGCCCATAGTGGAGACGGCAGAGATGAATATGGAACGCACAAGATCACGTAATTCTACTACGTCGCCCCATATTTCAATATAGTTTTTTTCTTCTTTCATTGTCGAACTCCTTCCTATACAAATTTCTTATAGTTCCTTTAATGATTCGATAACTCCATTAAAACGCATTCTCACTTACAATAGTACAGTAGATGAATAACTTGTGGTAGTTAAGCTTCGCTAAAACACATTAAATTTTTTTAAAGATTTAGCCGGATTTTCATCTTACACAAAAGGAAAAACTATAATTAAGACTGAATATCTGTTACAATTATGCGAAACTTTCAAAATCAGGAGGGACAAATACCCATGAATGAAACGGAAACTCATCACATTATTTCTCGTGATGACTGGAAAGAATTAGGTCATGATACATCCATCAAAATGACATTTGAAGAATTGGAAAATATTAGAGGACTGAACGATCCGATTTCTTTAGCAGACGTAAAAGAAATCTATGTACCTCTAGTTCAATTAATCAATTTATTTATCCAACAATACGAAAAACTGCAAAAAGAAAAGACCTTTTTCTTAGAGCACCAAACTGAAACAAAACCGTTCGTGATTGGGATCGCAGGAAGTGTTGCTGTTGGGAAAAGCACGACAGCACGTTTGTTGACTCAAATGCTGGCCAGCTACTTCACTGATCTGAGTGTAGAAATGATCACCACAGACGGGTTTTTGTATCCAAATAAGGTCTTAAAAGAAAAAGGCATCATGAATCGAAAAGGGTTTCCTGAAAGTTACGATATGAAAAAATTGATCACATTTTTGAGCAAAGTAAAAATCGGTGAAACCAATATTACTTCTCCAGTCTATTCTCATGAAGTGTATGACATTATAGAGGGGAAAACAAACGTTTTGCACCGACCGGATATTTTGGTTGTGGAAGGCATCAACGTGCTGCAATCACCAGCGAACGAACAGATTTACATAAGCGATTTTTTCGATTTTTCAATCTACGTGGATGCAGAACCGGAACAAATCGAAAAATGGTACATCGAACGATTCGGAGTATTGCTGGAAACAGCGTTTACGGATCCGAACAACTATTATTATGAGTTAGCGCAAAAAGGTCCAGAAGCAGCATTTGCACATGCTCATGACGTATGGAGAACGATCAATTTAGAAAACTTGAAAAACTTCATTCTTCCGACGCGTAAACGGGCGGATTTAATTTTGCACAAAAGTGAAAGGCATTACATTGACAAAATCATGCTGAAAAAGTACTGAATGAACGGGTACTCAAATAGACAAGAATAAGGAAAATAAACTTTTCATTAGAAAAAGCGCTGTCATTTTTTTTGAGCTAACAAATCTATATCATTCATGATACTATGGTAAGAAAAATATAGAAGAGGTGTAAAGTTTTGACAACTATAACAGATACAAAAGAATTGGAAAAAATGATCGTACTTGATTTTGGTAGTCAATATAACCAATTGATCACGCGCCGTATTAGAGAATTTGGAGTTTATTCAGAGTTGATGCCTCATACAACAACAGCTGAAGAGTTGAAAGAATTAAACGTTAAAGGAATCATCTTTTCAGGTGGACCAATGAGTGTTTACGATGAAGGATCATTTTCAGTAGATCCAGAAATTTTTAATTTAGGTATTCCAATTTTTGGTATTTGTTATGGAATGCAATTGATGACGAAAATGATGGGTGGAGAAGTTAGCCCAAGTACAAACCGCGAATACGGGAAAGCTGAGATTCATATTGAAGACCGTACAGCACCTCTTTTCACTACTTTAGATGAAGAAGAAACGGTTTGGATGAGTCATGGTGACTTGGTTACTCAAGCTCCAGAAGGTTTCGTTGTCAGTGCGACTAGCGCACACTGCCCGATTGCTTCTATGTTTAACGAGCAAAAGAACTTCCATGCCGTTCAATTCCATCCAGAAGTTCGTCACTCTGTACATGGAAACGACATGTTAAGAAACTTTACGTTTAATGTCTGTGGTTTTGAAGGAAACTGGAGCATCAGCAACTTTATCGATTTAGAGATCGCTAAAATCCGCGAAACTGTAGGAGACAAAAAAGTCTTGCTTGGTTTATCAGGCGGGGTGGACTCAAGTGTAGTAGGAGTTCTATTGCAAAGAGCGATCGGCGACCAGTTGACGTGTATTTTTGTGGATCATGGTTTATTGCGTAAAGGCGAGAGCGAACAAGTTATGGAAAGTTTAGTCGGCAAATTCGGCTTGAACATTATCCGTGTGGACGCTAAAGAACGTTTCATGGCCAAATTAAAAGGCGTCAGCGATCCCGAACAAAAACGTAAAATTATCGGAAACGAATTTGTGTACTTATTTGATGATGAAGCAACAAAACTTGAAGGTGTTGAGTTTTTAGCTCAAGGAACACTGTATACAGACATCATCGAAAGCGGAACAGCTACTGCTCAAACAATCAAATCTCACCACAACGTAGGTGGACTTCCTGAAGACATGCAATTCAAATTGATCGAACCATTGAATGCTTTATTCAAAGACGAGGTTCGTGAATTAGGAATGGAATTAGGCATGCCAGAAAGCTTAGTTTGGCGCCAACCGTTCCCAGGCCCAGGTCTAGGAATTCGTGTCATCGGTGAATTAACAGAAGAAAAATTAGAGATCGTTCGCGACAGCGACTACATCTTAAGAGAAGAAATTGCTAAAGCCGGTCTTGACCGCGATATCTGGCAATACTTCACAGTTCTTCCAGGTTTCCGCAGTGTCGGAGTAATGGGAGACGGCCGTACGTATGACTACACAGTTGGAATTCGTGCTGTAACGTCTATCGACGGAATGACAGCAGACTTTGCACGTATCCCTTGGGACGTATTGCAAAAAATCTCTGTCCGCATCGTAAACGAAGTGAAACACGTTAACCGTATCGTGTATGATGTGACGAGTAAGCCACCAGCAACTGTTGAGTGGGAATAATTAGCAAGAAATTTGTTGAAGTTTGTATACTTATTTATTCGTTATTGTTTATCTAAAGCAAAATTACTAATTTAATATACAATGCTTGCCGTTAGTATGTGGAAACTTACTAATGGCTTTTTGAATTTCTATAGAAGTAAAAAACAGGCTATTTCTCCTATAAAATTAAATGAATTCAAACTTAGTTAATAGGAAAAAGCTTTGTCTTTATTAAATGAGTAACAAATACAATTTAAATGCTTCTCATAACTCTAGTTTATTAAGAAAAATGTAATCATGGTTATAACTTTCTTTATTATTAAGAATTTACATAGTATCTTTATCCTATGATATAATAAAGTAAAACTATAGTAATACATTCGGTGAAAGGTCAGAACAATGAATTTAAAACATCAAATTTTTACTCCTAAAAAAATAGTGGAAAAAATGTTAAATAGTGTCAATTATTGTAAAAATTTATATGGGAAAAAAATATTAGAAAGCTCTTCTGGAGATGGTAGTATACTACTTAATATTGTAGAGAGATATATAATTTCTTCAATAAAAGATAATTATTCTCTGGATGAAATAAAAGTTGGTTTAGAACAAGATATATATGCTGTTGAGATTGATACCTTCTATTATAAAGAGTGTATAAAGAAATTAAACGAATTAGCTCATGGATATGGTATAAATAAAGTACAATGGAATTTATTTAACTGTGATAGATTAGATAAAAAGTTCAAAATTAAATTCGATTTTATTATTGGAAATCCGCCTTATATAAAATACCATGACATTGAAAAAACAAATAGGGGATTTTTAAAGAGTAAATATAAATCATGTTCCAAGGGAAATTTTGATTATTACTATGCTTTTCTTGAAGAAGATTTAGATAGTTTGAATGAAACTGGAAAAATATCTTATTTGGTTCCAAGTAATATGTTTAAAAATGTGCATGGTAATATAATTAGAGAACTTATAAAAGATAAATTAATAGCTGTTTATGACTACACGAATGAAAAAATATTTCAAAATATACTTACTTCTTCCTCAATCATTATTATCGATAAATCAGTGTGTGTTAATCATATCAATTATCATGATATTAAGAAAAAGAGCACAATAATAATCTCTAAAAACTTATTAAAAGAAAAATGGGTGTTTAGGTCTCATATTAATCATAATGAAAATACATTAAGATTTGGAAATTATTTTGAGGCTTCAATGCCTGTGGCTACTCTATTGAATGAAGCTTTTATTCTTAGAGATTTTGAAGAGAGTGGAGATTACTATAAAGTAAATCAAAAAAAAATCGAAAAATGTTTGGTCAGAGATGCTGCCAGTCCTAAAAATATGTACCTACAAAGAAAAGAAAAAATAATTTTTCCATATTTCTATAATAGTCAAGGGTTAAATAGATATACACCTACAGAGTTTGCAAATTTGTTTCCTTCTGCTAGTGAATATTTGCAAATGTTTTCCCATAAATTATCTTCGAGGAATTCTAGCTCAAATGTTTTTTGGTTTGAGTATGGAAGAACCCAAGCTTTGAAGCATCTAAACCAGCCTAAACTATTGATTTCAACTATAATTACAAAAAAAGTTAAAATATATGAATTAAATCAAAATACAATTCCTTACTCTGGAATATATATAGTACCGAAACAAAATATGAGTTTAGCAATAGCTAAGGATATATTACAGACCAAAGAATTTTTTGAATATGTAACTTCGGTTGGAACTAATGTTAATAGCAGTTCTGTAAGAATAACTGCAAAAGATATCAATAATTACTTTATAAATGAGAATTTAATTTAAAGGAGTTTAACTGATGCTAGATCAAGAAGTAAAGGAAAAAGCTAAAGAAATATTCACTGATTCATATACAATGTCTATAGGTGAAATTGCTAGTATGTACAGTGAAGATGAGTTAGAATTACAACCTGAATACCAGAGGTTTTTCAGATGGTCTAATTCTCAAAAAACTAAGTTTATAGAGTCTATTTTATTAGGCATACCTATTCCACCAATTTTTGTGTATCAAAGAAAAGACGGGGTTTGGACAGTAATTGATGGGTTACAAAGGTTATCGACTATTTTTCAATTTATGGAAATATTAAATATTGATTCTACAAGTAGACACGAAGTTCCTGCATTAGAATTACATGGCACCAAATTTTTACCATCTTTAGAAGGGAAAAAATGGGAGAATGGCGATAATGCTATATCTAAAGAGATTAAACTTTTTTTTAAAAGATCTCGATTGGATGTAAAAATTATTAAGTATACAAGTGATGTGGATTCACAATATGAACTTTTTCAAAGATTAAATACAGGAGGCTCATCACTATCTGAACAAGAAATAAGAAATAGCTTGATGATTATGGGAAACAGGGAATTCTATGCATGGTTTGAAGAATTGAATAACAATATAAATTTTCAAAATTGTTTACCTTTGAGTAAAAAACAAACAAATGAAAAAGATGATATGGACTATTTGTTGAGATATTTTATATTTACATCTCTTAAAATCACTGATATAACTGGGAAAGAAGACATGAGTCCTTATATAACTGAAAAAATGCACGAATTGATTAAAATTGACAATTTTAATTATGACGAAAAGAAGATAGTATTTGAACAAGTATTTTCTATTTTATCAGATACATTAGGAGAAGATAGCTTTAAAAAATTTGATCCTGATAAATCGAAATTTACTGGAGCTGTTTCTATGGCTTTTTTTGAAGCAATAGTACCTGGTCTGACTAATTCTATTATAGAAAAACCTTATGAACCTTCCCAGAATGAAAGAAAAGAAAAACTTAAAAAATTAATTGAAAATTTATCAAATACAGAAGAGTTCCTGGAAAAAAAGAATCAATCAAGACCAATATCAAGAACTAAAGAACTAGTAACTTATAGTGAGGAATATTTTAGTGGATTGTGAAAAATTACAGAGAAAATTAGATAAAAATACAAGTTATCGAAAAAGAGAAATAAGTAATTTAAGCATACAAATTCAGGCTACTGATGGAGAAATTAAGGACTCCTTATTAAGAGCTGCATTTACTATAATATATGCACACTTTGAAGGTTTTTCAGTTGAAGCAATAAGATTGTTTTTACAACATATTAACTTTAAAGAAATTCCTGTGAAAAGTTTAGATTATCATTTACAGACACTGCACCATACAAAGAAAATTATAGATGTAAAAAAATCCACAAAAAAAAGAAAATTTAATGAATTAACTACAGCTATTTTATTAGAAAAAAACACCATTTTTAAAGTTGAAGAGAAAGATAAAAGTATTGTTTCAGCAGAAAGTAACTTAAAATTTGATGTTATTGAGGATCTACTTTTTTACTTAGGAATCACTACAGAAAAATTCATTTTACTGAGCGATAAACAGTCTAACCTATCAACTAAACAAGAATTTATAGATCGTAGTATTTTAAATGTCCGTAATAAAATCGCTCACGGAGAAAATGTTAAAGTTTCAATCGATGAATTTGAAGAAGTTAAAAGTTTTATTTTGGATTATATGGATACATTAAGTAATTATATTATGGACATCTCCATAAATGAAACTTATAAGATGCCAATAAAAGAAGTATAGTAAAAATAAAATAATTTTGGTAGTTAAAAAATAAATAACTAACACAGTGTCCAAAAAGTTTAAATTAAACTGAGTTATTAAAAGGATTGATTAGTTTTCGATAAAATAAGTATTTTTTGACAGCATGAACCTATGAATATAACTAATTGTATTATCTATTGAAATTACTAAATTATTACTAATAATGAGGTTAAACGATTTTGCTTTACGGATATATAATCATCATTTGAATTTATTAAAATTAAAAGGTATCTTATAAGACAATTGGTTAATCACAAAATAAGAAATGTTTTTTTGCATCTACTGTGTAATATAATATTTTGTTCTAAAAAAATTTCATAAATGAATTTTTTATTTTTAAATCGAAAGTTGTTAAACTATTTCTTCCTCTATGATTAAATTAGTTAGAAATAATAACTAGCTAACTATAAAGAAAAAGAAAGCTTTCATTATTACAGATACTGGTAGACTGGAAACTCTTAAAATAATTGAATATTTAAAAGGTAAGACCTAAAACAGCACGGAGTAAGTTAATTTCACTTCGGGCTGTTTTGTATATCTATAACATCTTTGAGTAGCATGAAGTCAGAAAAGAGAAAATAAATCAGGAGAACGAAAAAATTAAAGATTGAAAAAAGCAAATAGTAAACAGGGGGGATAATGATGAAAAAAATCGTACTTACCGGCGGAGCGAATGGAATCGGACGAGCGATTGTGGAAAGTTTAACGGACAAAGTAGAACTGTATGTGATTGATTGCGACCAACAAGCAGGAGAGGCTTTAGAGAAAAAGTTGTCTTCTTCTCATATTCATTTCTTTTACGGAGATTTAGCAAGTGAGACTGTTTTAGAAGAGTTCGCCCGTTTCGTAAAAGAACGAACAAACCAAATTGATGGATTTATCCACAATGCAGCTATCAATAATGGTGGATTAGTTTCCGGAGCAACGTACGGCGACTTTATGGAAGTATTGAAAGTCAATGTGGGAACGGCCTACTATTTGACGCAGCAATTTGAAGAACATCTTTCTGATGTTGCCAGCATTATTTTGATGTCTTCTACTCGTAATCGCCAAAGTATGGAAAACAACGAAAGTTACAGCAGCTCGAAAGGAGCCTTGCTTTCTCTAGCTCTTGCTATGGCGAACAGTCTTCGCAGCAAAGCCAGAGTAAACGTCATCAGTCCAGGATGGATTGAGACCAATGATTTCCAATTCGAAAAACAAGAAATGGAGCTGTCTACAAACGATCACTCCCAACACTTAGTAGGTAGGGTAGGTTATCCAGCAGATATTTTCCACATGGTGGAATTCCTATTAGATGAAAGCAAATCAGGTTTCATCACAGGACAAGAATTTGTAGTAGACGGCGGGATGTCGAAACAAATGATTTATCATGAAGAACATGGGTGGGAATACACCACTGATTAAAGTTAAGGTTGAATTCTGCAAAAAAAGCTGCGCCAACATTTATTGTTGGCACAGCTTTTTTTAACTATCCATAATTAATCAACCAAACCATATCTCTCTTTCACGTTCTGCACTTTCTGTTGAATCGGAAGCGTGAACAGTATTTTCAGACATACTTTTTCCGTAAAGGGCACGAATCGTATTATCTTGAGAATCTGCAGGGTCAGTAGTTCCGTTCAATGCTCGTACTCGACTAATAGCATTTTCTCCTTCTAATACTAAGGCAACTAAAGGGCTTCTTGTCAGATAAGCAACCAGGCGGTCAAAAAAAGGTTTACCTTTATGCTCTATGTAATGTTGCTCCGCTAAAGTTGAAGAGGCTTTCATTAGTTTCAACTCTAAAACGCTTAGTCCATTTCTTTCATATTCAACTAAAATATGACCAATCAGATTCCGTTCCACCGCATCGGGTTTAAGTAGTACCAATGTTTTCTCTATCATTTTTATCCCCCTTAGAAAGTTTCTTACTACAAGTTTAACATAGCTGCATTTTAAAAGCTGAAAGAAGCGAAGATGTTTACCTAGTCTTTCGTTAAATCATTTAGTATCAATTCCAATACTTCTTCTTGGCTGAATGTTTCATCAATGATGGTCTCATTCACAGTATTTAAGTAGTCCTTTTCCAACCACCATTTTTTCATTCTGTCAGGACCAAAATCATTCACTTTATCTCTCGTTTGGTGACGTATAACAGTCTCTTCAAATGGGATCTCATAATAGTACACATAGGCATGCGGAGCAAACAAATCCATCAACTCATCAAACAGTTCTTTATATCGTACAGAAGCGAAAATCCCTTCAATAATCACATATTGATACTTGTCTTTGCCGAATTCAGCCAGCAGTTTTACAAGGTCTACCGTAGGATTTCCTGGTCGGTCTTTAGCATTTAAAATATCGATTCGAACAGTGTCTTGTGAGATCAACATAGCTTGTTCGTAATCAAATTGTTTTTGGAGCAATTGAGCAGTGGTCGTTTTCCCGCTTCCAGAGTTCCCTCTGATGATAATGAGTTTAGAATCCATTTTTGCCTCCACTTGTATTTGATGAATTTATTATATCAATAGAGATCAGATTGGTATACGGATTACTGTATGCCAATGTAACTAAAGTTGATCCGTTTTTTAGCGTTTACTTATTTTCTGTGAGCAGATTATATGACATTCAGTGGGGAAGATTGTAAACTAAAATTTAACAATAGACGTAATCTGTCTAAAATTAGTTTAGAGATTACGCATACTTTCACTGAGGGAGTCACGATCATTATGAAACTAAAGGACTTATTGAAATCGGTAAAGATCGACTCTAGCTGCCCTGAACAGCTTAAAGCGAAATTAAATGAAATCGATATCAAAAAAATTGCATATCACACGAAAGAAGTTGGCGCAGATACGCTATTCGTCTGTATCAATGGACACAAAACAGATGGGCATAAGTATGCCAATCAAGCAGTTATCAATGGAGCGTCCGTTATTGTTGTTGAAAAATTTATTGAAGGGATAGACGTTCTCCAACTCAAGGTCTCTGATAGCCGAGAAGCATTAGCTCAGTTATCAAGTAATTTTTTTGGTCATCCTTCTCAGTCAATGAGCCTGTTCGGAGTGACCGCGACCAATGGTAAAACGACAATTACCTACATGACGGAAGAGATATTTAAAGCCTATCAATTGAAAACCGGTTTAATAGGTACGATTCTAGTCAAGTATGACAAAGAAATCGAAATGAGCCGGTTAACGACTCCAGAGTCCTATGACTTACAACAGTATTTGGCAAAGATGAGAGAGCATGAAATCACGCATGTCTCTATGGAAGTTTCTTCTTCGGCACTAGAATTGAAACGAGTCCGCAATACGGAATTTGATGTTGTAGCCTTTATGAATATCAGTCCCGAACACATCCGATTGCACGAATCGTTTGAAGCTTACTTTGATGCTAAAGCTTCTTTGGTAAGAAATGCTCCTAAAACAAGTACAGCTATTTTAAATATTGATGAACTGCTGCTCATTCCTTTAGCGAATCAGACAAAAGCTCAAGTGGTTACATTTGGAATTGAAAACAGTTCCGGCACTATAAGCGTTTCAGACATCCAATTCTCGTCTGGGATGCCGTCCTTCACCGTTCATATTCAAAAACCTTTTAAAACATTGAGCGGAAACCTCATTGAACCGGTAAGTTTCGGGTTGGAAATGTCGGTTCCAGGGTACCATTCGATTTACAACGCACTTACAACCGTGGTTACAGGATTGGTCAACGACATTCCAATTGAAGTAGTTCAACAAGGGATCAAAAACTTTTGCGGAGTCGAGAGACGATTCCAGATTCTTTATGACAATGAATTTAAAGTGATCGACGACTTATTACTCAACCAGAACAACATCCACTCTTGTATGGAAACCATCAGTCATTTAACTTACAACAAACTGCACCTTGTACACGCCCTCAGAGGAAGCAACGGACCCGAACACAGTACAGAAATCGCGGAAACTTTGGCAGCCTGTTTTGATCAAATGAATGTCGCAAAAATCATTTTGACAACAGCTTCTTCACATGTGGAGAAAAAAGATGAAGTTACTCCAGAAGAGCTAGCAGCTTTCTTGAAAGTCATGGAACAAAACAACATTGAAGTTGCTATGTTTGAGGAATTAGACGATGCATTGGAGTTCGGAGTTGCCCAGTTGGAACAAGAAGATATTCTTTTACTATCAGGAGCGCATTCGATGGATCAAGGTGCTCGAAAGACATTGGAATTGATAAAAGAGCTTTACCCTACAGTAGATCATGAAAAAATCAATCAAGTGTTAGAGTCTAAGCTGATTGGAATGGACACTTACAAATTGGCTGAAAATTTTTAATCCAATAAGTAAAATAAAATCAAAAAACAACTCAGCGGTTGGGATCTTGACCCAACCGCTGAGTTGTTTTTGACAGCCTATAGACATTTTAAACCACACAAATTGGTGCAGCTAACTGGTAGAAGTGGGTTACTTGATTCTGTCAGGCATCATGGCTTCCATGAAGCCCCAAACACCCGTGTTTAATCGCAATGCGTCACGCTCTTCTACACTGACAGACTCTCGAACTATATCTTCTCTGCCGCTTAATACTTTACTTACCCAGTGAGGATCAGCAAGCAATACTCGTCCTAATGCGACCATTTCACTGTTTTGTAGAGCTTCTTCAGCATCAGCACTAGTTCTGATATCTCCAACACTGATCAAAGGAACTCTTCCATTGATCTTGTCATTGATGTATTCAATCATTGATTTGTCTTGATAATTTTCTGATCTGGAAACTTGCTTGTAGTTTCCAATAGAAATGTGTAAATAATCCAGGTCTTTATCGGCAAGCTTATCCACAAGGTATAACGTATCCTCAAAACGAATTCCTGGATTTTCATATTCCTCTGGTGAAAAACGATACCCGATAATGAATGGCTCACTGGTTTCTTTCTCTACGACTTCAATGATCTCATTCACTAAGCGGTCAACAAAAGAATATCTCTTTTCTAAGCTTCCGCCTCATTGATCTTCTCTGCGATTAGAGTGTGGAGAAAAGAATTGTTGAATCAAATAGGTATTTGCCCCATGGATTTCAATACCGTCGAATCCAGCTTTTACAGCACGTACTGCTGCAGATTTAAAATCTTCGATAACTTCTAAAACTTCTGCTTCAGTCAATGCTCTTGGTTCTTCTGCATCTGGACGCTCAGCTTTTATTGCGCTGGCAGACACAGGTTGTTTCCCTTTTAGAATAGAAGAATGTGTCATTCTGCCGCCATGAAAAATTTGTAAGATTGACTTTGTACCAGATTTTTTTATTGCAGCGGAAAGTTTGGCGAGACCTTCTATATGTCGGTCATCAAAAACGCCAATTTCGCCGTCCCAACCTTTTCCAATCTCTTGAACGTTAGCAGCAGCCGTTATAACAGCGCCTACTTCGCCACTTCTTAGTGCATAATATTCGATTTCATCTTTTGTAACAGTCCCATCGAAAAAACTCATCATATTTGTCATAGGTGCCATTACTGCACGGTTTTTAAGTGTTGCTCCACGTTTTAACTCTATCGATTTGCCTAATTTAGTCAATTTTAACCATCCTTTCAAATTGAACGACGGCTTACAATAAGTAAGTTGTCATTCATATGTTGTAACTGCTGTTTCTAAATTATGCAAACTTTTCTACTTGACCGGTACAGAAGAGAGAAAAAACACAAAAGCGTAAAAATTGTCTTTCTTTCTAGAGAATAGTACCATTTTAGATAGTAAGCGGCTGAGAGTATTGAGTCAGTCCAATAAAATCAAATGGATACTTCATTGAGGAGGCAATCACGATGGATTTAGGGATTACAGGAAAAGCAGCACTGATTACAGGGTCGAGTTCAGGAATCGGACTAGCAACAGCAAAAGTTCTTTTGGAAGAAGGAGCTACCGTTATTTTGACTGGAAAAGAAGATGATGAAGTGAAAGAAGCGGTCAATGAACTGGGAGAAAATGAAAGACTTTTTGCTTATGCCGCAGACATTACTGATGAAGAAGAAATCAAGCAGCTCCGCGATAAGATTGCAAAAGATGTCGGCAAAATCGATATTCTTGTTCACTCTGCTGGAATAACAGGCAATCAAGGATTGTTCCACGAATTGTCTGTTGAGGATTGGCAACATACTCTGGACGTGAATTTGATCGGACCAGTTCGTGTAACAAAAGAATTCTTACCTGATTTAAGAGACGGCGGTTGGGGTAGAATTGTCTTTATCTCATCTGAAAATGGAGTTCAACCTTATGACGATGAATTACCGTATGATAGTGCTAAAGCTGGAATTATTGCATTTTCAAAAGGGTTGTCACGGACTTATGCGCGTGAAGGGTTGCTGGTCAATACTGTGTCGCCAGCCTTTATTGAGACTCCGATGACAGATACCATGATGGAAAATCGTGCTAAAGAGTTAAATGTATCTATAGAAGAAGCGGTAGAATCTTTCCTAGATGTGAAGAGACCATTTATGGAATTAAAACGCCGAGGTCGAGTAGAAGAAGTGGCCAGCGTCATTGCTTTTCTATGTTCAGATAAAGCTTCCTTTGTGAATGGATCAAATTACCGTGTAGATTCCGGTTCAGTAGCAACGATTTAAAGATATGTATGAAATAGTTGATAAAAGAAAGGGGAACATTTACATGAAAAACGAAGAAAGAAATGAAATTCAAAATTTACAACAAGTAAACCAGCCGTATGATTATTTGATCGTCGGAGGGGGAATGGTGGCAGCTTATGCCGTTCAGGGTATTCGCGAATACGATAAGATGGGCAGCATAGGAGTCGTTTCTACCGACATGGACGTTCCTTATACACGTCCGGCATTGACAAAAAAATTGTGGACAGATGATGAGTTTACTCAAGACCAGGTTCCTCTGGATACAGAAGAAAATGGGGTAGAATTAAAATTAGAAACAGCTGTCACTGAGATCAATCGAGACCAAAAAACGGTTCGATTGGATGATGGTTCCATTTTAAGTTACGATAAATTGCTTTTAGCTACGGGTAGCGAGCCTATCGAAATCGAAGGACCAGATGATGATCGTGCGATTTTCTTTAGAAGCTGGGAAGATTACCGCAAGTTGCGTGCTTACTCAGGCAACAACAATCATATCATTGTTGTAGGCGGAGGTTACATTGGAACAGAACTAGCGGCTGGATTGATTCAAAACGAAACGAGAGTAACTTTTGTCTATCCTGAAGAGGTGTTAGGAGAAAAACAATTCCCTGAAGAAATCACGAAAGAATATGAACAACCCTTTAGAGAAGCTGGCGTTCAAATGATGAATGGCAAGCGTGCCGAATCTTACCGAAAAGACGGCGACAAGATCATCGTGACTCTGGATGATGGACAGGAAATCGAAGGAGACGCTCTTGTGAGTGGTCTAGGAGTTTCGCCGCGAACAGATCTTGCTGAAGAAAGTGGCTTAAAAGTAGACGATGGAGTCATTGTAGATCAGTATTTGCGCACCAGTGATCCGAATATCTATGCGGCCGGAGATATTGCTACTTATCCAGATGAGATTTTAGGCAGCAACCGCATCGAGCATGTGGATCATGCCCGAAACTCTGGAGAAACAGTAGGTAAAGTGATGGCTGGATCGGATGAGCCATATACGTATACTCCATACTTTTATTCCGTGGTGTTTGACATTTCATGGAAAGCGATCGGTACATTGGATTCAGGGCTGGAGACAATGATCGACGAAGTGGGTGAAGGAAAAGTGGTTTATTACCTGAAAGACAATAAACCGGCAGGCATCTTGTTATGGAATGTAGAAGCCGACTTAGACGAGGTCAGAAGTATTTTAGACAACCCACCTTCTGATCCATCTCAATTGAAAGGCGCTATTCAAGAAAAAGAAGACTAAGTAGGAAACAACCTTTGCTGCAAAAGCAAAGGTTGTTTTTTGATTTGCGTCTATGAAAAGTTGATTATGGCATATATCAAGTGGCAAAGCGTAAAAATGCCTATCGGAAAAAGTGCGATGTGATTTCTTTTCTCCAAGGCATAGAAAAGAAAAGCGGCGCAAGGAGCAAGGGTTAAAATAAGAATCAATGCGAAATTTATCATTCCAATGTAATAAACGATCCAAGAAAGATAATAAACGGAACAAGAAAGAATAGTCGAAATCATTAGTGTAGATTTAACATTATGTTTTGGGGCAGCCGCATTTGCTGTGAAGTATAATAATCCGATAAAGATAACTTGACTAATAGAAGCTGCCAGATTGAAAATAGGAGTGACGGATTCTGTTCTTAATACATCATTAGGAGCAGGAAATAAAGACCAGACAACAGTTGGTAGCAGTAGAAAAACAGTCAGCTATATACTGTCTACATTCAAATTAAAGGTATAATTTTTGATCATAATAAACATGCTCCTTATTACTGACAGAATTAACCATGACAATGAGTCTTTTTTTCATTATACTATTGGTAACGATTGCAATGAGTATAGCAATAAAAAATACGAGAATAAAATAGGAGAGTACACTATGTATATTGAACATATCGCATTATGGGTAAAGGACTTGGAAGCAGCAAGAGATTTTTACTGCGATTATTTTGGCGCTGTTTCAAATGATGTATACCACAACCCTACTAAAGGCTTCAAATCTTACTTTTTAACATTTGAAAAAGGAGCTCGATTGGAATTGATGTCGCGTACAGATGTGACAGAAGCTCATGAACCAGCAATGTTAGGATGGGCACATCTGACGATTTCAGTAGGCAGTAAAGAAAAAGTAGATCAACTAACAGAACAATTGATCCAAGACGGCTACCGCTGTCAAGGACAGCCACGCACAACAGGTGATGGTTATTATGAAAGTGTGATCGAAGATCCTGAAGGGAATTGGATAGAGATCACAAAATAGAAATAGTAAGCCCTTATGCTTTAGTGTTAACAGCGCTTTAATACAGTGCTGTTATCCTGAATTATTCTGGATATATAATGTTTTTAAGATGAAGATCGAGGAAAGTAGTTGCAGCTATAATCTATAGGTTGAAACAAATAAAAATCAGTAGTAAGGATCCTGTGTTTTACAGGATCCTTACTACTGATAAAGTATTTCAGCTTATTTTATTGAGTCTAAATAATTTTGATAAAACTCTTCTACTTTAGCTGGATCAGCTACTAGTTCATTTCCAGTGTCTACTAATGGGCTAACCGTAGAATAAGCTTTCAATTTTAACCCATCATAAGCAGCGCTGAGTTCATCTTGGTTGATGGAGTAAAGAATCGATTTGCGCAAATCAGCACTGACAGAAACCTCACGTCCGTTGGCATTAAACAGCATATAAGTTACACCGTTGCTTGGCATACTTTGTAACGATAAACTGTCTTCTCCTTCAACAACGTCATATTTTGTTTCATCTAACCCAGCTAACAAGTGAATCTCGCCAGAACGTAAGGCAGACAAAGCACTATCTGCATCTCCGATGAAACGAACCGTTACGTTAGCGATTTGAGCGGCATGTTCTGTGCCAGCCATGTAAGCAGGATTTTTTTGGAATGTAGCTTCATAATCATTTTTCTGAGTCATGATATAAGGTCCACTAGCGTACAAATGATTGTCGTATGTTTCGCCTTCTGTTACGGCTCTTTGATCACCATAAGGAATGTCAGTAGAGATGTCAAAGTTTTCCACATCATATGTGTTGATGCTTTCAACTTGCTCTTGTGAGACGATTCCAGCAGATTGGTGTGCAAGATAATTCAAGACTTGTGGAAATGGTTCTGTAGTGGTCACTTTAACAACTTGGTATTGACCTGAAGCATTATCGACTTGCGCTGCATCTTCTACAACACTAGCAATAGGAGACTCTAAATTAGCCTCTAAAGCTTCTTTGACAGTTCCGTTTCCATCAGATAAAGAAGCATTTTCAAGTTCCGCAAGATCGGTAACTAAACTAACTGAATCAATGTGCTCATGTAAACTGTATGTCCGGTGATCTGGAACAGAGTTGGGATCTTTAGCACGATTCAGTGAGAAAACAGCATCTTGTCCACTGACCATTTTGCCAGTATCAACGGCTTGGTCATCTTCAACGGCTGCGAAATTAATATCGTCGCGTAAAATGAAATAGTAATCTGAATTACCTTCTGCAATCGCATGGTTGTAACTCAAAGAACCATCAGAAACCACTTGGTCATCATCTGTTAAATTTACTAATCGGACATACATATTAGTATTCAATTGGTTGATTGATCCATCATTGCCTTTGATAGGGTCTAATGAAGTCAAATCACCTATTTGTTGCGTCAATATTAATGGTTCTGTGTCGTTTGAAGCAGTTTCATTAAATTGTACCGTTTCCCAAGGGAAAGCACGTGATTTTGCTAGGCGAATAGAATCTGGGTTTAAAAGGTCTTGATTAAATGCTTGAGCTTTTAAAGAAGTATAAAGCGGGACGATATAAGCATTTTCGGTAACTAAAACATCTTCTAATTCTTTATATGTTTCGGTATATTCGTCAGAAGTTTGCAAAGCTGCTTCATTGATCAAAGCATCTACTTCACTATTAGACAGATCGCTATTGTCACCGTCTGTGGTAAATAAAGAACGAACAGCATAATCCGGGTTTCCGGTTACCGTTGTCCAACTTGAAATAGCTAGGTCATAATTACCAGCTTCTTTTTGTGTTTGGAAACTAGCGTAATCTGGCTGCGTGTTCAAGGTAACATCGAAACCATTTTTGATCAATTGATCTCTAACAATATTCATGTCGGTTTCATTGCTTGAAGACCCTAGTAATTCAATGGTCGTTTTTTCCGTTGTTTCACCCGTGGAAACATCAGAATTGTCATTGTTTGCTTGTTCTTCTGTTTGAACATTACAAGCCGCTAATAAAATCACACTAGTGGTAAGAGTTAGGAAAGATAATAATCGTTTTTTCATTGTACTTAACCTCCAAATTTTTTTGTTGTGAGAAAATAAAGATAAAGAATACCGGTTAGTTTAATTTTGGATCAGTTGCATCTCGAATACCGTCTCCTAAGAAATTAAAGGATAAAACAAGTAAGATAATAGCTAAGCCTGGATAAATAGCCAAATAGGGATTGGTTTCTAAATATTGGCTGCCGATTCTTAAAATATTTCCCCATTCTGGGATGTGTGCTTCCACACCGAGTCCAAGATAACTTAAGCTACTTGTCGAGATAACAGCAGTCCCAATAGTTAACGTTGAACGCACGATCATTGGAGCGATAGCATTTGGAATAACATGCCTGGAGATGATTCGGCTGTTTGTCTGCCCTAAAGCTCGAGCAGATTCAATGTATTCCAAGTTGCTGACTTGCATCACATTTGCGCGCATCGTTCTAGCGTAAGAGGGAATCGACCCTAAACTTAATGCAATGATCAAGTTCGTTGTTGAAGCTCCAAATGAGGCTATGATCGTAATGGCTAACAGCATGCCGGGAATGGCGTACAGCACATCCAACAATCGCATGATCACGTTATCAGTCTTACGGCCGTAAAAGCCCGATACTGCGCCTAAAATTCCGCCAACTACTAAAGGAATAGCTGTTGCAATCAACCCAACCGATAGTGAAATTTGAGTACCATAAACAATTCTTGTAAAAACATCGCGCCCATAATTATCCGTCCCAAATGGATAACGTAAAGAAGGGGTTTGTAAAATAGAACTGTAATCATTTTGAACAGCAAAAGAATAACTAAACGTCCAATTACAAGTAACAGCTAACATAATTAAGAAAGCAATGAACAGCAGTCCGAGCAAAGCAGCTTGGTTTTTAATCAGCTTTTCACGAATACTTGTCTGACGTTTTCCCATATGATCGGGTTTGTTGTTTTGATAAAAAGAAGCTGCTACAAAAAAGACGAGTATATTTCCTGTAAGACCAGTCAATGCAAGAATGAATAAGGTTATTTTTTGAGTTGTTGGTTTCCATTCAAACCATTTCTGCCCAAAAGCTAAAACGAAGCTGTGAAAGAGCAAGATAACTATCATGAGGTAAAATAACGGTAGAAAAGTGTTCGATACAAACGGCTTAAATAGGTTCAAAGCCGTTACAGCAATGACCAGTACATCAACTAATACCATATAAATTGAATAAATCAGACCAGTCGTTAGTGTTTTTTTAAACGTGGTGATTCCTGAAATAAAAGCAAAGATATTCCCTACTAAAAGACTAGCCATCAAAATCAACGAGCTGACTTTAATGGAAGAAAGGTTTATTTCAACATGAAAATCATCTTTTTTAACTGTTTGGAGCAATTTTTGATGCACTAGGCTGATGAATAAATTCAAGATACCTATTCCCAGAATCACCGGTTTGAACCCTAATGGTTGAAATTGAATACTTAGCAGTATCCATAATGCAGCATAGCCCCAAGTCAATCCGTTGTTGAAACGGATTTGTTGGTAAATTAAATTTGTTTGATAGGATCTCACTTAAAAGTCACCTGCTTTCATCGTCCGCTTTTGATTCGGGAACGAATTCTTGGATCAATAAAACTGTAAAGTAAGTCAATAAATACGTTGACGATGGATAAGATAATCGCGATATAAACGACCCCACCCATAACACTTGGAATATCTGGGACAAATTGTTTGTCAACGATGTAGCTTCCCACACCATTGATGTTAAATACTTTTTCCGTAACAGAGGAGCCGCCAAGCATGCCGCCAAATTGTAAACCAATGATTGTCACGATAGGAATCAAGGCATTCGGTACAGCATGTCGAAGAATGACTCTTCTATTTGAGAGTCCTTTTGCTCGGGCTGTCAAAATGTAATCCTCATTGATGACCTCCAGTGTCGATGAACGAGTCATACGAGCGACGGAAGCCATCAAGCCCGTTCCAAGAACAACGGCTGGCATAATAAGAGAAGCGATGTTGTCTGCATTGTAAGTAGCCGGCAGCCAACCCAAGTTAATGGAAAAGGTTAAAATAAAAATCAATCCTTGCCAGAAACTAGGAATGGATATTCCGATCAAAGCGATTAACATGAAAAGATGATCGAAAGTTGTATTGGCTTTAACCGCAGCATAAATTCCAGCAGGGAAAGCAACTGCAATGGAAAGTATCAAAGCAAATAAGGTCAATTGTAAAGTGACAGGAAAGCGGCGCATGATAGTTGTTACGACACGCTCATTTCCTTCAAAAGCATTGCCTAGATCAAAAGTAAAAATGCCTTTGATGGTTCTGCCTAATTGAGTGAGATAAGGGTCATCCAACCCATGAACAGCATTAAAATTAACGATTTGTTCAGGTGTTGCTTGTTCCCCTAAAATATTCGTCGCTGAATCGGAAGGCGACAAATACAATAATGTAAAGACAATAATGGTGACTCCGATAATAACGAACACCATCATAACTAAACGATTAACGATGTAGCGCAAAGTAGGAATGGATACGACCAATAATAGAAAATACATAGGAAAACCTAGAAGTAAAGATAGTACAAACCCAAGAGGTTGTTCTAACCAGTGTGCGGTTTCATTCAAGAAACTCGGCTGCTCGCGGTTTGACTCTTTGTAATAAGCTTCCATGCGTTCCTGTATTTCTTTCTGGTAACCCACTCGATAAAGTTCGTTGCCCTTTTTTTCCATCTGTGCTTGTGAGCTCTGTTGTTTCAGAAAAGCAACCTTCCGTTTTTCTTGGGCCCGAAGCTTGTCTTTTAAAGATGTTGCCGCACCGCTTTCTTCAAATTCAGATTTGATTTCATGCTCCACAGTGCGTTTTTCAAAAGGTTGGCTTTTTAGTAAGTAGCGGATGAGCACAAGAAGCTGAAAGGGGAAGCTGAGTAAACATAATCCTAAAGCGATAAAGGGTTGCTGTGAAGCTTCCTTATAAGATTGACTGACTTTTTGCAGCCAGTTTGATTTGGTGTGCATGCTATTTCCTCCTTCCAGTTATTTTAGTTGTCAAAGATTCGTTAGACATGTTTTCTGAAAAATATACAAAAAAAGCCCTTAAATGACTCTTCATCGAATGAAGAGCTATTTAAGGGTAAAATGCACTATTTTACGGTTCCACCTTAATGGGTACGAAGAAAAAAGAACTGCCATTCTTGTTTTCTTTGTATGCTTGATTCGGTACGGCGCCATATCATTCAGACGGGTATACCGATTTGCTGTAACGGGCAACCCCGATATGATCTAAAGAATCATTCCCTCAACCATACAACTCCAAGATGCACTTCCAAGTTTTCTTCTAGATCCCTTTCCACCAGACGGGACTCTCTATACTATCATCCAACTTGTACTTTTCTTTTCATAGTTTTTCAGATGTGTTCAATTGTCTAACTAGCCATAAATATAGCAAACGCTCTTATATTCGTCAAGCGAATATAAAAAAAACTTTTATTTAGTAAGCGACAGGGGTTTATTTTTAAAATGAATCGTGTTACATTGCTAAGCAAAAGGACTGCCGTTCACTACCAAGATCAATCTTAATGGTATAATTAAGATTGGTTTCGGTTAAAAATAGTAAAGGAGTCAATTATGGAAACTCTATTGAATGTAACTAATTTGTCTGTCTCTTTTACGACAGGCAGCAACACACAGCAAGTCACATCTGAAGTTTCTTTCTCAGTTCAAAAAGGAGAAACGATTGGAATTGTTGGCGAATCTGGCAGTGGAAAAAGTGTAACGGCTCGCTCTATTATGGGGCTGTTAGCCCCAAACGCATATGTTCATCCTGAGAGCAATATTGTATTTATGGGAAAGAACTTACTTAACATGACTGAACGAAAAATGCAGGAAATACGTGGGAAAGATATCGGGATGATCTTTCAAGATCCGATGACTTCATTGAACCCAACGATGACAGTTGGCAGCCAAATTACGGAGACTCTTCTTTTTCATGAAAAACTATCAAAAAAAGAAGCAGAAGCCCAAGCAAAAGATATTATGCGTCATGTTGGAATAACTGATGTAGATGTGCGGTACAAACAATACGCCCATGAATTTTCAGGCGGTATGCGTCAAAGGATGATGATTGCTTTAGCGTTAGTCTGCAAGCCGGCATTATTGATTGCAGATGAACCGACAACAGCGTTGGATGTGACCATTCAAGCACAAATTTTAGATTTACTGAAAGAGGTTCAAGAGAAATTTGGGACAGCGATTATTTTGATCACTCATGATTTTGGCGTTGTGGCAAATATGTGCGACCAAGTCCTTGTTATGAAAAACGGGCAAGTAGTAGAAACGGGCGAAACAAAAGACGTTTTTCAGCACCCAAAAGAAACGTATACTAAAATGCTTCTAGCAGCCATTCCAAATTTGCATAAAGAAAAGACAGCACAACAGAAGAAAAAACTTGCAGAAATCCATTCAGGAAAACGAGAAAAACTCCTTGAAATATCTCATTTAGAAAAACATTTCCCATTAGGCAAAACAGGTCTGTTGAAAGCTGTGGATGATATCAGCTTTGCCATTTACGAAGGAGAAACTCTAGGCTTAGTTGGAGAGTCGGGTTCTGGAAAGTCTACTACTGGGCGAACGATTCTTCGTTTACATGAAGCGACTGGCGGAGAAACTTTGTATAAAGGCTTTGACTTGAACCATCTGTCTCCAAAAGAATTAAAAACCATGCGCAAACACATGCAGATTATTTTTCAAGATCCTTACGCTTCCTTAAATCCACGAATGAAAATTCAAGATATTATTGGAGAAGCTTTGGATATTCACCACTTAGCAAAAAATAAGAAAAAACGAAATGAAAAAGTAGCAGAATTGCTGCGTTTAGTTGGGTTGGATGAAATATTTGCACAACGTTACCCACATGAATTCTCAGGAGGGCAGAGGCAGCGGGTTGGTATTGCGCGCGCTTTAGCAGTAGATCCTGCATTTATTGTGCTCGATGAGCCATTGTCTGCTTTAGATGCTTCTATTCAAACTCAAATTGTGGAACTTTTAGAAGAGTTACAAGAAAAATTAGGATTGACCTATTTGTTTATTGCCCATGATTTAGCCATGGTCAAGCAGATATCAGATCGAGTAGCTGTGATGTACAATGGCCAAATCGTAGAGCTGGCGGATGCGGAAGAATTATTTTCTAACCCTATTCATCCGTATACGAAAAAATTGTTGTCGGCTATTCCAGTTCCAGATCCAGTTTATGAGACTTCTAAAAAAATGACGAGTTTAGTGACCGATGAAAAAGCTGACTTTTATCCGAAAAATAGTGTCTTTAAAGAAGTTGCTGCTCATCATTGGGTAGCACAAACAGCTGAAAGGGAATAAAATGGCTAGATAGATATGAGGTTAAGCAACAAGAAAAAATGGTCCGCTCTAATCATCAAAGAAGATTGTCGTTGTTTTCTAACAAAAATCAGCGATAATTTTTTTGGAGCGCTTTCTTATATGAAATTAAAAATCAGGATAAAGGAGAGGTGTCGGCATGCACATCGAACATACAGCACTATGGGTAAAAGATTTAGAAGTAACAAAAGATTTCTACTGCAATTATTTTGGAGCTGTTTCAAATGATGTTTACCACAACCCTACAAAAGGATTTAAATCTTATTTTCTAACATTTGCGGAAGGTGCTCGATTGGAATTGATGACGCGTACAGATGTGACAGAAGCTCATGAACCAGCAATGTTAGGATGGGCACATCTGGCGATTTCAGTAGGCAGTAAAGAAAAAGTAGATCAACTGACAGAACAATTGATCCAAGACGGCTACCACTGTCAAGGACAGCCACGCACAACAGGTGATGGTTATTATGAAAGTGTGATCGAAGATCCTGAAGGGAATTGGTTAGAGATTACAGTGTAAAGACTAAAAAATAAAAAAGAAAGGGCTTGCATAACAAAAAGTTGCATGGTATTATCTTTTTAAGGATTGTTACTGGTTGTGCAGGCAAAACCTAAATTGTTACGAAATGATAATTTTTTGTCATTTGGTATCAGTTTAGGTTTTTTTTATTGAAAGGGGGAATGTTTGCTGCATGCGAGTAAAAAAAGTATTTAACAATAATGTCGTGCTTGCCGAAACAAAAGGACAATCCGAAATGATTGTAATGGGTAAAGGAATCGGTTTTCAAAAAAAATCTGGAGATGCCATCGAAGAAGAGTTCATTGAAAAGAAATTTGTTATTCAAGAAGATGAACCAGCAGAATATTTAAAAGCTGTATACCAAACTCTTCCAGTTGAAGAATCAGATGCCGTTTTTGCTATTGTTGTTAAAGCCGAACAAGATCTACAACAGACTTTTGATTCAAATGTTTACCTTACTTTAGCAGATCATATACACTACGCTATCCAAAGAACAGCTGAAGGAATTAATTTGAAAAACCCATTAGCTTGGGAAGTTAGACGGTTTTATCGAAGAGAGTATGAATTAGGGAAAGAAAGTTTAGCTATTATTGAAAAATATACGGGTACAGCACTTGATGCAGACGAAGCAGCTTCAATTGCATTGCATTTTGTAAATGCTCAAAAAGAAGGTCAACTGATCGAAGAAACAATCAAAGTAACCAGAATAGTACAAGATATTTTAAATATCGTTCGGTTGCATTTCGGAATTGTTTTTGAAGAAGAATCGATTTCTTATAATCGATTTATGACTCATTTGCAGTACTTTAGTCAACGAGTAGTCTCTAAAGAAACTTATCCAACTTCCCAAGATACCTTTTTACTTGAACAGGTCAAATCTAATTACCCGGATGCGCTAAAATGTACAGAAAAAATAGCTGTGTATATTTCAGAGAGCTATCAATTTCAAGTTTCTCCAGATGAAAAAATTTACTTAACCATTCACATCCATCGAGTAGTAAATCATATATAACTAATTAAATCTGATCTTAAAGGATTGTTACTGTTCAATCAGGCAAAACCTAAGCAGATAGTAAGTAAGAGCAAAGCAGAATTGCGCTCTTAGTATGCTATCCGTTTAGGTTTTTATTTTTACCAAATAAACTTAAAAAGAGGGATTAAAATGAAATATGAAGAATTAGCAAAAGATATATTAGATCATGTCGGCGGAAAAGAGAATGTCAGCAGTTTAGCACATTGTATTACAAGACTTCGCTTCAAATTAAAAGATGAAAGTAAAGCGGATACAGCTTACTTGAAGAAAAGAGAAGGGGTCGTAACTGTTATCCAAAGCGGCGGACAATATCAAGTGGTCATTGGGAATCATGTACCCGATGTTTACAACGCTGTTGCTAAAGTGGGTAATTTGAACACTGAGGGAGAAGTTCCAGTTGATGAAGGAGAAAAAGGAAGTGTCTTTAATCAGTTCATTGATATGATCTCTAAAATTTTCCAACCGATTTTAGGTCCGTTAGCTGCTACTGGGATGTTGAAAGGTTTAGCTGCAGTACTAGTGGCTTTTGGTGTAGCACAAACTAGCGGAACTTACTTATTGATTCAAGCTGCAGGGGATGGATTATTTAACTTCTTACCTATCTTCTTAGCTTTCACAGCAAGTAAACGATTTGGATTGACCCCTTTTACTGGGATGGCGATTGCTGCAGCGATGCTTTATCCAAGCTTAGTGAACCCAGCAGATGTTGAACCTTTGTATACATTATTTGCGGGAACGATCTTTGAGTCACCAATCTATATGACTTTCCTAGGGTTGCCAGTCATCTTGATGAGCTATGCTTCTTCAGTAGTGCCGATCATTTTGGCTACTTACTTTGGAGCAAAAGTTGAAAAAGCAATGAAAAAAATCATTCCAGATGTAGTAAAACTATTCTTAGTACCTTTCCTTACTCTATTGATTGTTGTACCGGTAACGATTTTAGCAATCGGACCAATTGCTACCTGGGCAGCAACCTTGATTGGATCAGGAGTATCAGCTGTATACAATTTTAGCCCAGCAATTGCTGGAGCAATTATGGGTGGTTTCTGGCAAGTATTTGTAATGTTTGGTTTACATTGGGGTTTTATTCCAATTGCCATCAACAACTTATCCACTATGGGATTTGATACTTTGCTTCAAACGGTATTAGGAGTTTCATTTGCTCAAACAGGTGTCATCATCGCTATTGCGTTGAAGACAAAAGAAGCAAAAGTGAGACAATTGAGTATCCCGGCAATCATCTCTGGTTTCTTTGGGGTAACAGAGCCAGCTATTTACGGTATCTCTTTACCAATGAAAAAACCATTTATCTTAAGCTGTATTGCTGGGGCTGTAACGGGTGTTCTTGCAGGAGTATTCCAATTAACTGGATACAACATAGGGGGATTAGGATTGTTTGCTCTACCAGCGGCTATTGATCCATCAGGAGTCAATACCTTTAATTTCTGGGCAGCAGTGATTGTAAGTTTAGTGGGGTTAGTTTTAGGATTCGTATTGATGTACTTTACAAAAGTTCCTACTTTATATGAAGATACAGCAACTGAAGCAACTGGCACATCAACAAATGGTATGACCACTGAATCAACTGTTTCAGTATCAGCAACTAAAAACAGTCAAAACGTTGCTGAAAAAGATTTGATTGCTAGCCCGATGACTGGAGAAACGGTTGAATTGTCTCAAGTCAAAGATGAAGCATTTTCTACAGGAGCTTTAGGTAAAGGTATTGCGATTCAACCCATAGACGGAAAAGTTTATGCTCCTGCAAATGGAACCATTACGATATTGTTTCCAACTCTTCATGCTGTAGGACTCACAACAGAAAATGGAACAGAGATTTTGATTCATGTTGGAATGGACACCGTTCAACTAGAAGGTGAAGGATTTACAGCTCATATTAAACAAGGCGACAAAGTTGTTGCTGGTCAATTGTTGTTAAGTGTTGACTTAGATGTCGTTCGTGGTAAAGGTTATGAAACGATTACTCCAGTCATAGTAACAAACACAAACGACTATACAGACATTTTGTCTACTAAAGATAGAGACTTAACAAATGGAGATTATTTATTGTCCATTGTAGGCTAGGTAGAAACTGATTTAAAAAACAATCAAAAAGAATGAGAGAGGAAGAAAAATAGATGACAACAGAATTTCCAAAAGACTTTTTATGGGGCGGCGCAACAGCCGCCAATCAATATGAAGGGGCATATAATGTAGACGGAAAAGGATTATCTGTACAAGACGTTACCCCACAAGGAGGTTTTGGGCCGATTACAGATGGTCCGACAGAAGACAATTTGAAATTAGAAGGTATTGATTTTTATCACCGTTACAAAGAAGACATCGCACTTTTTGCAGAGATGGGTTTCAAAGTTTATCGCACATCTATTGCCTGGTCGCGTATTTTTCCAAACGGAGACGAGAGTGAACCGAATGAAGCAGGATTAGCTTTCTATGATAAAGTCTTCGATGAGTTGCACAAATATGGAATCGAACCTTTAGTAACATTGTCTCACTATGAAACACCCTTGCATTTGTCGAAAGAGTACAATGGTTGGACTAATAGAAAATTAATTGGTTTTTACGAAAACTATGTACGCACTGTATTTACTCGTTACAAAGATAAAGTGAAGTATTGGCTGACATTTAATGAAGTCAATTCAGTCTTGCACGCTCCATTCATGAGTGGAGGAATCCTGACTCCACCTGAAGAACTGTCTAAACAAGATTTATACCAAGCCGTTCATCATGAATTGGTAGCTAGTGCGTCTGCAACAAAAATCGCGAAAGAAATCAATCCGGATTTCCAAATCGGCTGTATGGTCATCGCTATGCCGACGTATCCAATGACACCAGATCCAGATGATGTTGTGGCAGCAATGCATGCAGAACGACAAAACTACTTGTTCTCTGATATTCATGTACGAGGTAAGTACCCTAATTACATCAAGCGTTTCTTCCGCGACAATGACATTTCGATTCATTTTGAATCAGGTGATGAAGAACTATTAGCTGAAAACACGGTCGACTTTATCTCATTCAGTTACTATATGAGTGTTGCTCAAGCGGCACACCCTGAGAAATACAATAAAGGAAAAGGAAATATTATGGGAGGAATCGCTAACCCACATTTAAAAGCATCAGAGTGGGGATGGCAAATCGATCCGAAAGGTTTATATATTGCGTTGAATGATTTCTACGATCGTTACCAAAAACCATTGTTTATTGTGGAAAACGGTCTGGGTGCAGTAGATGAGTTGATCACTGATGAAAACGGCAATAAAACGGTCCATGATGATTACCGGATTGAGTACATGAATGATCATTTAGTCCAAGTAGGAGAAGCCATCAAAGATGGTGTAGAAGTCATGGGGTACACTTCTTGGGGATGTATCGACTTAGTGAGTGCTTCAACTGCTGAAATGAAGAAACGTTATGGATTCATTTACGTAGACCGCAATAATGATGGAACAGGAACATTAGAACGTTATAAAAAGAAAAGTTTCTACTGGTACAAAGATGTCATCGCATCCAACGGAGCAACTTTAAAATAGAAGAGAGGGGGATGTAATCAATGAATCGACCAAATGTGTTTCCTGAAGATTTTCTGTGGGGCGGTGCAACTGCTGCGAATCAATTTGAAGGGGCCTGGGACGTTGACGGAAAAGGTCCATCAGTAATTGATGGGCTGACGTGCTCTCGGGACATGAAAGAGCGTTTTAGTGGGACAGGAGATTATTATCCTTCGCATGTCGGAATAGACTTTTATCATCGTTATAAAGAAGACATTGCGTTATTTGCAGAAATGGGTTTCTCCATCTTCCGTTTATCTATTGCTTGGACACGGATTTTTCCAAATGGAGATGAAACTGAACCGAATGAAGCAGGTTTAGCTTTTTATGATAAAGTTTTCGATGAATTAGGCAAATACGGCATAGAGCCTTTAGTAACCATCTCTCATTTTGAAATGCCTCAGTATTTAGTGGATCATTATGGAGGATGGAAAAACCGGCAATTAGTTGATTTCTATGTTCGTTTTGCAACAACTTTATTTGAACGATACAAAGGAAAAGTAAAGTATTGGCTGACATTTAATGAAATCAACATGGCGACGTTTATTCCGCAAATCTCGATTGGTTCAGTGGCTGATGAAGGAGAAAATCCTGAAGAAGTGATGTACCAAGCACTTCACCATCAATTTGTTGCGAGTGCGTTGGCAACTAAGGAAGCTAAATTAATTGATCCGACAAACCAGATAGGCTGTATGATTGCTTATGCTCCAGTTTATCCTTTATCGCCGAAACCAGAAGACATTTTTACGGCAATGCAAAAAGAAGAGGAAAAGCACTTCTTCACGGATGTTCAAGTTAAAGGATATTATCCTGATAATAAGTTGGCTTATTTTGCAGAAAAGGATATTCATATTGAGGCAGAGCAAGGAGACGAAGAAATATTAGCGGCTTATCCAGTTGATTTTATTTCATTCAGTTACTATTCCTCAGGGGCTGCAAGTTTTGAAGAAACAGGTAAAAAGAATAATGGAAATGCAATGATAAGCGAAAAAAATCCTTATTTGAAAGAGTCTGAATGGGGATGGGCAATTGATCCGCTAGGGTTACGGACATCATTAAATACTCTATACAATCGTTACCAAGTTCCTTTAATGGTCGTAGAGAACGGATTGGGAGCTGTTGACGAAGTTGTAGACGGCAAAATTCATGATGATTATCGGATCGCTTACTTAAGAGAACACATAGAAGCTATGCGGGATGCTATTGTTAAAGACGGAGTGGATTTGATTGCATATACTTCTTGGGGCTGTATTGACTTAGTCAGTGCAGGAACTGGAGAAATGGCAAAAAGATATGGATTCATTTACGTAGATCGTCAGAATGATGGATCAGGTTCATTGAATCGTCTGAAGAAAGATTCGTTCTATTGGTATAAAGATGTGATTGCATCAAATGGTACAGAATTAAATTGATTGAATAGCTTGTTGGCTTGAGTCAGCAAGCTATTTTTTACTGTAAAAGAGCTTATTTTAACAGTATAAACAGAAAGCGTTTTCTTTGATAATCAAGGTACAAAATCATAAAGGAGATATGAAATGAAATTCAAAAACCCGATTATCAGCGGCTTTTATCCAGATCCTAGTATTTGCAGAGTTGAAGACGACTTTTATTTAGTTACCAGCAGTTTTGAATATTTTCCAGGTGTCCCCATTTTTCACAGCACGGATCTTGTGAACTGGAAACAAATAGGTCATTGCTTAACTACACCAAAGCAGCTGCCTTTGAACGAGACGCCGAGTTCTTGTGGTATTTATGCGCCTACGATACGTTTTCACGAAGGGGTATTCTATATGGTAACCACCAATGTCTTAGAAGGTGGGAATTTCTATGTTACGGCTACAGATCCGGCTGGACCATGGTCAGAACCGATTTGGTTTGAAGACAGCCAAGGAATCGATCCTTCATTCTTCTTTGATGAAGACGGGAAATGCTACTTGACTGGAACTGGCGGCGATCATGAGAAGCCGGGTATCTATCAAGTAGAAATTGATGTGCAGACAGGGAAATATCTTTCTGAAAGCAAATTTATTTGGGGAGGAACTGGTGGAGCATATCCAGAGGGGCCTCATCTTTATAAAATAGGAGAGTACTATTACTTAATGATTTCAGAAGGTGGAACAGAATATAGGCACATGCTGACGATTTCCAGAAGCAAACATCCGTATGGTCCATTTGAAAGTTACGAAGGAAATCCAATTTTGACACATCGGAGTTTAAATCATCCTATACAAGCAACTGGTCATGCTGATTTAGTGCAGCACACAGATGGTTCTTGGTGGGCTGTATTCTTGGCTTTTAGACCAATTGGATATCCAAAGAAACATCATTTAGGACGAGAGACATTTTTAGCACCTGTTACTTGGACAGAAGACGGTTGGCCTATAGTCGGAGAAATGGGTGTGGTAGGGGAAGAAATCGAACACGAATCGATTACGTCAGAGCAACGTTTTGATTGGAAAGAAAGAGAAGACTTCGATCAATCTGTATTAGATCACAAATGGATTTATAGAAGAAATCCGATAGAAGAAAATTATGTCTTGAATGAGCAAGAAGGTTCCTTGAGTCTACTTGGTTCATCAGCAATGTTGCGGGATACCGCAACACATACCTTTGTTGGACGTCGCCAAGAACATTTTGATTGTGAAGTATCCACATTGATGCGTTTTGATCCACAGAATGCAGAAGAGGCTGGATTGACGATATTTGCTAATGAAAATTACCATTATGAAATAGATCTAAGGTATGTGAATGGGAAAACAGAAGTTTTCTTCAGAAAGAATGTCGGGTCAATAAGCGTAGTCGAAAAAAGTTTTGATTATGAAGAAAGCACTATTGAGTTGCGTATCTTAGCTGACCCAGAATGGTATAAATTCGAAATTGTTTCTCCTAACGGTGAGGTGGTTTATTTAGGCAGCGGAGAATGCGGATTGTTGGCTACAGAAGTCTCAGGCGGCTTCACTGGAAACGTGTTTGGATTGTATGCAACTGGTAATGGAGAAAAGAGACAGAATGAAGCCCGTTTTGACTGGTTCACCTATAAAGTAAACAAATAAGACCATCTACTCTTTAAATACTCATCTACAGGTATGGCAAAGATTTGTTTAGTGTTGAAAGCCCAATTATTAGAATCGAGAACTCAATCCTGAATTTCAAAAAAGAAACCCTGAATGAAAAGTATATTTTTCATTCAGGGTTTCTTTTTTGCATAATCTTTCACCTATACCAAAATTTGAAATGGAAAAAAAATATGCAACTGGAGACGTTTTCAGTCGAAAAAAGAGTTGCAATGCTTCTAAGATAGCTTTAATCTATTTGTTAACACTTATTCATAAAGATGAATAAAGCATACATAATAATAAAGAGGAAAGAAGTGAGAAGCAGTGGAAATTATTAAGTTAATTGGAATCGCCATTATCGTTGTTGGTTTTATATTTAAATTCGATACTATTGCGGTTGTTTTAATAGCAGCTCTAGCAACAGCTTTGGTTTCGGGAATATCATTTGTAGAATTTTTATCTTTACTCGGAGAAGCTTTCGTAGATAATCGTTTAGTTACGTTGTTCTTATTGACATTGCCGATGATTGGAATATCTGAGCGTTTCGGTTTGCGTCAACAAGCTGTAAAGCTGATTGAAAGAATCAAAGGATTGACTCCTGGACGTATGTTGTCTCTTTATATGGTTATCCGTGAAATGGCCGGGTTATTTTCTATCCGCATGCAAGGACATACTCAATTTATTCGTCCACTTATCGAGCCGATGACTCAAGCATCTGCAGAAGCTAAATATGGAGAGATGGATGAACAGGATGTTGAGCGTATCAAAGCTCGTTCAGCTGCCACAGAAAATTTTGGAAATTTCTTTGCTCAAAACACTTTTATTGCAGCTTCAGGAGTGTTATTGATTGCAGGAACGATGAAATCACTGGGCTATGATATCTCTGCTGTAGCAGTCGCGCAAGCTTCTATTCCAGTAGCTTTGATTGCATTGGCTTTTGTAGCCATTTCGAATATATTGTTTGATAGAAAATTAAAAAATAAATATGGTAAAAAGCCGACTGAAAAAGGAGCTGAGTAGTCTATGGAATCAACGATCAATAATTTATTGGAATTTTTCTTTATTTTAACAGGATTTTTATTGATCTACACTGCTGGTTCAGTATTTGTAGACAAAACTCATCCAACTAGATTAGGCACTACTTTATTTTGGTTGTTGCTAGGTGTGATATTTGCTATAGGAAATTTCATTCCTTATACTTTAAGCGGCATTATGCTGTTAGTGATCGGTGCATTGACTTTACTGAAGCAAGTTAAACTGGGACATGTTCGTCCAGTTGAAGAAGCTGAAGCTGAAAAAGCTAGTGACCGTATCGGAAATTGGGTCTTTTTACCGGTTGTCGTGTTAGCTGCAGTTGCGGTAGGTGTGGCACAATTTACTGAACTTGGCGGACAAGTCGGAATCGGTATTGGAGCGGTTGTTTCTTTAATGACTGGAATATTAGTTACTAGAGCAACTCCGAAAACCGTTATGGATGACAGTAATCGAATGATCCAGCAAGTTGGAACAACAGGTATTCTGCCTCAATTGTTAGCAGCTTTAGGAGTGATTTTCACAGCGGCTGGTGTTGGAGAAGTCATCGCAGGAGGAATCTCAACAGTACTTCCTGAAGGGAATCGCTTCTTAGGAGTCGTGGCTTATTGTTTAGGAATGGTCATTTTTACTATGATCATGGGAAATGCATTTGCAGCATTCACGGTCATTACTGCAGGTATTGGTGTTCCATTTGTCATCGCCCAAGGAGGAGATCCTGTTATTGCAGGAGCTCTAGCTATGACAGTAGGATTCTGTGGCACGCTATTGACCCCAATGGCTGCGAACTTCAACGCCTTGCCAGCAGCATTATTGGAAATGAAAAGTGAAACAGGCGTCATCAAAGAACAAACCCCACTAGCCTTGATCATGATCATCGTACACATAGCCCTAATGTACTTCTGGGCATTCTAAAAGGAGGATGCGGAGATCGCTGCTTTGGCTTGAAGGGAAAATCCAGGAAAATTAGTTGGGATGTTTTTCAATCCCAATAATTTTTCTGATTTTACCCAAGAGCCAAGCGACTGCAGCTCAACTGATAAGGATGCGAAGAGGCCTTGCAGCTCAACTCCAGGATGTGAAGATTGCTGTTCTGGCTAGAATGTAAGATTAATGGTATAATTTCAACCAATATTAAACGATTTGAAGAAAGGGATTTTAAACATGAAAATTTTAGTTACTGGGTTCGATCCGTTTGGCGGAGAAAAAATCAATCCTGCTTTAGAAGCTGTAAAAGGATTGGCTGATACTATTAAAGGTGCCGAAATTAAAAAGTTAGAGATTCCAACAGTTTTCAATAAATCAGCAGAGGTAGTTCAAAAAGCTATCGAAGAATTTCAACCAGATTATGTATTGAATATTGGACAAGCTGGAGGAAGGTACGAGATTTCTCCTGAGCGTGTAGCCATAAACGTTGATGACGCACGTATTGCGGATAATGAAGGAAACCAGCCAATTGATGCTCCTATCAAAGAAGACGGAGATGCAGCTTACTTCACTCAATTGCCTGTTAAAGCTATGGTAACAGCGATTAAGAATGCTGGGATTCCTGGAGCAGTTTCAAATACAGCTGGAACGTTTGTGTGCAATCATATTATGTACCAAGTACAATACATGATTCACACCAACTTCCCTAAAATAAAAGGTGGATTTATCCATGTTCCTTACATTCCAGAACAAGTTGTTAATAAACCTGGTCAACCCGCTATGAGTCTGTCAGACATGACAAATGGCTTAACAGCTGCTATTGAAGCTGTTGTAGAATTTGATGGCAAGGAAGACTTGAAACAAGTTGGAGGAGCTATTCACTAGGTTTCAGGAATAGAATCAAATGTAGGTAGTAAGGTCGATGATGCAGAATTCACTTTATGTGGTTTCTGTGACATCGGCTTTATTTTTTTGTTTTTTTTATCCTAATTCCCTATCTTTCCACTAGGAAATAACGTAAGCTATAAGAGTAAAGTCCCTTATTATTGAATTTGTTCATCAAGAACTACTATTGAAATCCTTGAGGCAATTTATTGAATCGGTGGATGGAAACAAAGGAGAAGTGAATATGGGAATCAAAGACTTTGAACTAAATTTTGAAATGATCCAAGGCTCTAAAAAAATCAGCTGTGAAAGAAAAAGAGAGTTGTTTCAAAACTTCCTGAATGAGATAGAAATGATATGTTTCCATTCGTCTGAATATAACAATTCACCAGAAAAAGAATCTGCTGAGAATTTGTACGGTCAAATAAAAAATTACTTAAATGAAGCGTAAACCTCAAGGGAAAATCTTGAGGTTTTTTTGTGCTTTTTTCAATCATTAAGTACAGATTTAAGCAGGTGAAATTTAAGATAACTTTAGACACTGTTTTATATTATGAATTGTACAATTACAATAGACTTTTTAATCTATATCAAATACTGAAATTAGGAGATGCAAAATGCAGGGGAAAATCAAAGAAATTTTAGGGCTTACGGGTATTGTGATAATAACAATGATGGTTGTGCAATATGTAAAAGATCAACATATGGATTGGACCCAAATCTTTATGGTAACAGTCATATTCTTAGTGAGTACAACTCTAGGAAATTTCTATCGATATAAACGCTACGCCAGAAAAGATATGAAATAAGTAGACTATTCCTATAAGAAACTATCTTCAAGTTGTGAGCAAAAAAGAAGGCTCATCAAGAGAAACGTGATATAAATAGGATAAGGCGGATAGGTTGTTGCTTCTTTAATTCTTTATGAAAAAATGAAGTGTTTATTAAGGTGGTGAAGAGCATGCTCATATCAATCTCTTTAAAACTAATATTTGGACTGTTAGGTCTCTTGATCGTTGTTCGACTGATAGGAAAAAAATCATTATCCAATATAACGCCATTCGATTTGGTGTATACGCTGGTATTAGGCGGTATTTTAGAGGAATCTATTTACGATGACAAAGTAAATATAGGTCATTTACTATTTGCTTTAACTTTATGGGCTTCAATGATTTATTTCATAGAAAGAGTTGTTCAAAAAAATGATCGAATCAATCAATTATTGAAAGGAGAGCCTTCAATATTGATTAAAAATGGAACCTTAAACCTAAAAGAATTGTCTAGAAATCATATTGAAATGGAACAATTAAGAACAATGTTGAGACAACAACAATGTTTCTCAGTAGAAAATGCCAGACATGTAGTATTGGAAAATGCCGGACAAATCAGCTTGGTCAAGGAATCAGATGAGGATAAAGTTATGTCCATTATGGTTGTAGACGAAGGCATGATACAAGATAGAGTTCTTCAAACGCATGATTTAGAGCGAGCTTGGTTGATGGAACAATTGGAAAGAAAAGGATACCATTCCTTAGAAGATATTCTTTACGCTGAATGGTCAGAAGAAAAAGGCTTTTATATCGTAACGAATGATGATGTTTTAAATAGAACTTATCGAATAGATGGTTAAATCTAATTTAATTAAGAAAGTATCGCTCATTCATCAAATGGGCGGTACTTTTTGTTTACTCAAATAATACACCTTTCAAAAATACTCTAACTAAATTTGTATATTAATCATTATTTATGTCTAAAATGTTCTTTATCACCGATAAAATAATGGATTATATTTTATAAGTATACAAATCGTCATTCGAATATAGTATGATTGACTCGAGATTGAAGAACAGGAAAGAGGTCGATTCTAATGAATATTGACTTTAAAAAACGACATAGTTTAAACATTATCGGATCAGGTGAAAAAACGATTTTATTTATCCATGGATTTGCTTCCAGCCAACAAGCATGGCAATGGATCACGCCCGCATTTGAAACTACATATAAACTGGTTTTATTGGATTTAGTCGGTTCAGGACAATCTGATCGACAAGCATATGACGAAAACCGTCACCAAACCTTGATGGGACATGTAGACGATATTATTGAGTTGTGTGATGCTCTTGAGTTAGAAAAAGGAATTTTCTTTGGTCACTCTCTCGGAGGAATGATAGGGTTATTATTAGCGGTGAAACGACCAGATTTAGTAGATCAGTTGGTGATGATGGGCACATCCCCGCGTTACTTGAACGATTTGCCAGGATACTACGGCGGATTTGATCGCGAAAGCGTCGACCAAATTCTCGAAATGATGGAATTGAATTATGCAGGATGGGCAAGCTATCTGTCATCAGTAGCTTTACCTGAGTCTGAAGGGGAAAAGGAAAGAAAGTATGTAGAAGCCAGCTTTTTATCCAGTGACCCTAAAATCGCTTGTCAATTCCTTGAGATGACTTTAATGGTAGATTATCGTGATACTCTTAAGGCAGTTGAAACGAACACAGTGATTATTCAATGCTCAGACGATAGTTTCGTTCCGATAGAAGCAGCGGAATATATGGCTAAAGAACTAAAAAACAGTTCATTACACTCACTATCTTCTAAAGGACATTACCCGCATGTAAGCAATCCAGTAGAAACGATAGAAGCTATTAAGCGTAATTTAAAATAGGGGTTTTTAAAATGATAAGTAAACATTGGGAAGAAGCGATCGCACCTCTTGTCGCTTTGAGTTATGAAGGAGACATCATAGGTGTAAATCATGCCTTTGCAGAAATGCTGGGATACTCTACTGACGAACTGACCCAGCAACACATTGAGAAAGTGATGGATAACGGAGCCAAGTTTGTTTTCAACTCCATTCTTTATCCCAAATTAAGAATGGAAAAAAAAATTCAGGAAATTTATCTCACTCTTCAGCATAAAAATCGAGAGCCAATATATGTGATATTCAATGCACAAGTTATTGAGCCTGAGCACATCATTCATTGTTTTGTTGTGCCGATGTCTCAACGAATGGAATATGTGAAAGAAATCAGAGCAATTAATAAGGTCCTGAAAGAAACAGCGGAAGAAAAAACACGACTGCATGAGGAACTCGTAATAGTGAACCGCGAATTAAAATTTTATGCAGAGAGAGATTTTTTGACCAAACTGTATAACCGCAGGATTTTTATGAAAAAAGCGGAACAAACCTATGAAAAATTTCAACAAAGTAATCGTTTGTTTTCTTTCTGTATACTTGATGTTGATTTTTTCAAACAAGTCAACGATCAATACGGACACCATATGGGCGATGAAGTATTAATGGGATTGGCTGAAGAGATGCGGAACTACTTTGATTCTTCCTGTACACTGGCACGCTTTGGCGGGGAAGAATTTATCATTCTCTTACCTGACAAAAATGAGAAGGAAGCTTATGAAATTGCCGATCAATTTCGAGAGAGAGTGAAACTCCAGTCTTGGCACGGAGTTTCTGTGACGATTAGTTTAGGTGTAAATATGGTTTCGTACCCAAGTGAAGTCAGTGATATTATTGTTGGCGCTGATCGGGCACTTTATAAGGCTAAAGCTAATGGTCGAGACCAAGTCATGCTGTAAGTATTTTTTACAAAAAACAGTTCAGAAAAGAAGCGGCTTTGTTATAAGAAGCCAGCTTCTTTTTATGTGCACTTTAAAACAAATTAATCAAGCTTACTTGTGGTAAGCGTTATGCTTATGCTATTCTGGAGCTGGACGTTTTTAACGAGCTTAATATTTATTTTAGCCAAATAGAAAAGCTGCTGCTATTGAGAACAAATAGGAAAGATTTCTAGTTGTTCTTTTTTGTGGGCAAAGATAAAAATACACAAGGAAATAGAAAGGAAAGGATTAAAAAAATGGTTTCTACGTTTAAAAAATATGGATGGTTCTTCAAGCTGCGCTGGAAGAGCTACACATTTGGTGTTGTGGCATTGATTATCTGTGCCATATTGCAAGTTATGAATCCTAAAATTATTGGGACGGTTATTGACCACTTTGTAGAAGGAACCTTGACTTGGCCGATTTTACTGTCATGGGTCGGACTGATCGTCTTGTTTGCATTGATTATGTACGCACTACGTTATGGATGGAGAATGGCTTTATTCGGTAATTCAACATTGATCGAGTCGATTCTTCGTAATCGATTATTTTCATTTTTCACACGGATGGATGCAGAATTTTTCCACAAATACCGTACCGGAGATTTGATGGCGCATGCGACTAACGACTTGGCGGCGATTCGTTTCGTAGCTGCTGATGGAGTACTGACATTAACGGATGCCTTGTCTTTAGGTGGAGTAACGTTGTTTTCAATGTTCTTCTTTATTGACTGGCAATTAACGCTGGCTGCTGTTTTGCCGTTTCCGATTTTGATCGTTGTTTCTACTCGACTAGGGAAAATGATTCATTCTCGTTATCGCGGTGCTCTACAGGCGTTTTCTTCGATGAACGATCACGTTCAAGAGAGTGTTACAGGAATGAAGGTCTTGAAAACTCTTGGAGAAGAAGAGGAAGATTTTTCTGCTTTCAAAAATGAAACACATCATGTAATAACTGAAAACCAAAGTGTGTACAAATTAAAAGCTGCTTTGAATCCCAGTATTGAAATCGTGATGGGTTTGACGTACGTCATTGCTTTATTAGTTGGGGGAAACTTTGTGCAAATCGGACGAATCTCGATTGGAGATCTAGTTGCTTTCATGAGTTACATTGGAATGATGCGCTGGCCGCTATTGGCAGTGGGTGGTCTAATCAACACATTGGAGCGCGGAAGTGCGGCTTATGACAGAGTAAATGCTTTATTGAGCTATACACCAGCTATTGTTGAAAAAGAAGATGCTTATCAAGGCGCTCTAGATGGCGACATCATATTTGATATTCAATCATTTACTTACCCAGAGGATACTCATTCGGCATTAACGGATGTTTCTTTCACAGTAAATCAAGGAAACTTGTTGGGGATTGTTGGAAGAACAGGAGCTGGGAAAAGTACAATCTATAAGTTGTTGATGCGCGATTATGATCAATTTGAAGGCAGAGTAGCTTACAACAATATTGATATCAAAGACTATAGCTTGGAGTCTCTAAAAAAAGGAATCGCTATAGTTCCCCAAGAAAATTTCTTGTTCTCTACAACGATTCGAGAAAATATTCGTTTTGGGAATCCGCGTCTTTCACAAGAAGAGGTAGAGAAGTATGCTAAGATCGCTAATATTCATGAGGATATTCTTCAATTTCCGAATGGATACGATACAGAAGTCGGTGAACGGGGCGTTTCTTTATCTGGAGGGCAAAAACAACGGATCGCTATTGCTCGTGCTTTAGCTGTAGAACCGGAGTGTCTGATTTTAGATGACTCTCTATCAGCAGTAGATGCTCACACAGAAGAAGCGATCTTGAATTCATTGAAACAAGAAAGAAGCCATAAAACCACTATTATTTCTGCTCACCGAATCAGTTCTATTATGCATGCAGATGAAATCATCGTGATGGAAAATGGCAGTATCAGTGAACGAGGAACGCATCAAGAATTGATCCACACACAAGGATGGTACAACGATATGTACCACAAACAACAACTGGAAATGAAGCTAGATAAGGAGGGAGTATAATATGGAAGCACAAAAACAAACTTCTTTCTCTCTCAAAGAATCTTTTAGTATTTTAAAAACGTTATTCCATTTCGCTAAACCGTTTAAGTGGTTTTACATTGTTTCATTTATCTTTTTAGCTGCTGGATCAGCTATTGCTGCTTACTTGCCGATCATTATCCAACGCTATATTGATACGTATTTGGCAGACGGAACGGCTACTATGGAGGTCACTGTACGAATTGTTATTTTCTATGGAATTTTGACATTGTTGAAGGCAGTTTCAGATTATGCTAAAGATTTTCTATTCAATACAGCATCTGAAAGAACGGTTGGAAACATTCGGAACCAATTATACAAAAAGGTAGTGACCCTTGGGATGCGCTACTTTGATCAAACGCCTGCTGGTACAGTGGTTTCACGAGTAACTAACGATACCGAGACCATTAAAGAATTCTGGACAGTCTTTTTAACGATTGCGACTGGATTATTCAACGTTGTTTCGATCGGGATCGCAATGTTTGCTTTGAACTGGCGGATGGCTTTGGTATTTGTCTTGTTTATTCCATTTATTATTTGGATTGCAGGAGTTTACCGCAAGAAAAGTACATTAGTATATGGGCAAATGAGAAGAGTATTGAGTCAATTGAATGCCAAATTGAGTGAATCGATCAGTGGGATGAGCATCATTCAAAAATACAATCAAGAAAAAAGATTGATTGATGAATTTGATGAAGTCAATCAAGCTTATGTTGTTTCACGTCGATCCATGTACAGTATGAACGCTCTGCTATTGGCTCCGGCTATCAACGTCATTGAGTCTCTTGCTTTAGTGGCAGTCTTAATTATTTTTGGTTACCAAGATTGGAACCAGAGTGCTGTAGATATCGGGTTGGTTTATGCTTTTACCTCTTATTCGCGTTCATTTTTCCAGCCTATCAGCCATATGATGAACAGCTTGAGCTCATTACAAGACGGAATTGTTTCCGGACACCGAGTGAAAGAATTATTGAACAATAATGAATTAGCTCCAACAACTAACGCTAATAGTGAGGCTAAAATCACAGATGGCCACATTCGTGTCAGCAACTTGAGTTTTTCTTATGATGTAAAAAAACAAGTCTTGCGCGACATCAATTTTGAAGTGAAGCCAGGCGGAACGGTTGCATTAGTCGGTCAGACTGGATCAGGTAAAAGTTCCATTATCAACGTATTGATGCGTTTCTACGATTACTTTGATGGGGACATTACGATTGATGGGCATTCTTTAAAAGATATTCCAGTAGAAGAACTGCGCAGTAAAATGGGGTTGGTTTTGCAAGACAGTTTCTTATTTTACGGAACAATTTTGGACAACATTCGCATGTACAGTAGAGACTATACGGAGGAAGAAGTAAAGAATGCAGCCGAGTTTGTTTATGCTGATGACTTCATTAAAGACATGGATCAAGGATATCATTCAAAAGTGATTGAACGTGGAGCGAGTTTATCTGCGGGAGAAAAACAATTGATCAGTTTTGCCCGAACGATTTTACGCTCACCTCGTATCTTGATTCTTGATGAAGCAACAGCTAACATCGATACCGAAACAGAAGAGAAAATTCAAAAAGGATTAGCGAACATGCGTAAAGGTCGCACCTCGTTAATTATTGCTCATAGATTATCGACCATCAAAGATGCAGATTTGATTTTAGTAATGAAAAATGGACAAATCATCGAACACGGGACACATGATCAGTTGATTGAGAATAAAGAAACTTATTACGATATGTATCAACTGCAAACGTACCAAGAAAAAACTGGTGAAATGTAAACCGAGTAAAAGAAACACTTCCTGCTTAAGGGAAGTGTTTCTTTTTGTATTCAGATTTTTTGAACATTAAATAAAGATTGTCTTTCTATTTGAAAGCGCCTTCTATATAATGAGAGTAAATAAAAGTTGCGGAACAAAAGTGTTTGTCAGATAAGAGGAGGAAATAAAATGATGTACTTTTTGATAGACATGATTGCATCCATTGCGGAGAGTATCAGCTGGGCTAATTTTAAGAAATTGACGAATCGTCAAGAAAATAAGGAGGACGAAAAATGAAGTTCTTAGGCGGGACCATTGCCATTTGCAGCTCATTGTGGCTGCACGTATATCTTTTTGGTTTACAAGAAACTTCTTCGGCTAAATTTAATGGGTCTTTTTATGTGTATGCCATAATGATGTTTGGATTAGGCGTTTTTGCACTTTATGTATCTTTTACAGAACAAAAGGAAAATAAATAAATTCAAAAGGAGAATCATTGATGCTGAGATTATTGATTATTATTGCTGTAATAGCAATGTTTGTGTATTCCTTTAAGCAATCAAAGAAGTATTCACCTGCAAAACCATCTTTTAATACAGTCCTTACTTTTGATCCTGAAGTTTATGTGGATATCCGGTTTTATGAAGTATTTAGAGAATTAGCGAAATGGGAGAAAAGCGGCTCTACATCGTTCAAGGGGAACGTAAATTTGTCAAAAGAAGAACTTATTAGGCTTATTTGTGAAGTATTAGACATGCCTCTGGAAAAGTTTCGTGTGACACATTTATCAAAAACAGAAGGAGAAGAAATCGATTATATTGTTACCTTTGTAGCCATTCCAAAGCCAAGGATTGAAGACTATCCAAATTTAGAAATAATAGGGGACTGGGAAAATTATGGAAAAAACAGTTACCGCATATGGGCTAGTATTTCGCCAGAAGAATTCAAACAGTTTATTATCCAAGAACTAGCGATTCCAGAAGATAGTTTCACTATTTATTCACCTGCCGACCTGATATGGACAAGATTGTTGTAAACTGACAGGAAATGTTATTGGCTTCTGTTACAACCTTTAAGAATTGTCTTATATGACAAGGTTTTTCTAATCCTATTCAAGATAGAGTATGATGGAAGTATATTAGAGCGTGCGTAGCAGAGGAGGAGATGGAATGGCATTTTCGACATGGATTCAAGCAGAGCAATTTTATAATCGTACAGTGATGTGGATAGCTTTAGGCAGTATAGTTATTATCTTTATCGGGTTGTTTATTGTTTTTTATGCGGAGAGAAAAAAGGCTGTACGTTACATTGGGGTTTTGACTATCTTTCTAGCAGTGTTAGGATTTTGGACGTACGAACAACATCAAAAGTATGCTTCTTATATAAAGGAATACAGTTTGATCAGTCCACTAATCAGAGACCGACAAGCTGATGCGATTGTTCCTGTTTTTTATTCGGAGCGCGAAAAAAAAGTTTACGCGCGCTTGAATGATTTAGAAAGTTTACAAGAACTTAGTCTGTATGAAGAAAAAGACAATTCTATACCAATCCATTATCTTGGAGAAAGTCAATTTTTGCACTATTTTGAATACGAAGGAAAGATCTTCCATACTTCAAGCAGAATCCTCTATACGGATGATGTTTCGGATGCGCAAATAGTAGGAAGTGAATTTACATTAAAAGATCCTAGATATATGGAAATCGGGTTCAATAATGATTTAAACACAATGTTCCGTGCCATCGAAGTAAATGAAAAAAATAGACAGAAAAGTTATACTCCTGAAGCGGGGCAATACATTCCATCAATAAAAGAAGTTTTCCATCAATGGAATTTTTAAGGACAACGCACTACTGATTCAGCTTTTTTTCTGGTTCGTTTTTCAGTTTTCAGCTCTTTATAAGATTCAAAGATATCTAAGACAACCAGCAAATAAACAACTAGATTAAACAAGTGCAACGTGTAACCAGTTAGAAAATCGAGCTGAATATTGGACAAGTAAGTGATATAAAAAACAATCTAAATAAGATCCTCATTTTTCTAAAAATGGTTAACACCTCCAGAGTCATAAATACAGTTTAGAACAACTATTTAGAAATAGATAGCATTTAAATACCAATCCATAGTGAGAATCTGACTATTTTGATGAAAATAGCCAGGTTCTTTTTCGGTTTATATAACAAGTTCATAGCACATTAATAGACGTTCCAATCTGACTGGGGTATAATCTGAGGGATGAAATAAAATGTGAAAGACAAAGACTGAAAGGTAGTTATCAATGAAAACTATTACAATTTTAGTTCCAGCATACAATGAAGAAGAGGTACTTGAACAGATGTATAGTGTGTTGGTCTCTGTTTGCAATCAATTGACCAACTACAAATTTGAGTTTCTTTTTGTGAACGACGGTAGTAAAGATCGAACGTTAGAAATTGTTAAACAACTGAAAGAAAGAGATGCCCGTGTAGAATACGTAGATCTTTCACGCAATTTCGGAAAAGAAATAGCCATGTCGGCTGGGTTTGATTATGCCAGCGGAGACGGCTTGATTATTATGGACGCTGATCTGCAGCATCCTCCAGAAGTCATTGAAGAGATGATTTACTGGTGGGAACAGGGATACGACGATGTTTATGCGATTCGCAGAAAACGTGAAGGGGAAAGCAAGTTGAAAAAGCTGACCTCTAAAACGTATTACAAACTGTTGCAGAAAGTGTCTAAAGAAGAGATCATTCCAGATGCAGGGGACTTCCGCTTGTTAGACAAAAAATGTATCGAAGCCTTATCTCAGTTGAGAGAACATGCTCGTTATACCAAAGGAATGTACAATTGGATTGGTTTTAAGAAAAAAGAAATCAGTTATGATGCAGACCCAAGAGCTGGTGGTGAAACGAAGTGGAAGTTCAGTGCGTTACTGACTCTGGCAATCAATGGGGTGACGTCTTACAGTACGCTGCCGTTGAAAGTGTGGTCTATAGTAGGGGTTATTATTTCGTTATTAGGATTTATTTATTTGTTTGTCGAAATCATGCGCACGATTTTTATGGGCAATTCAGTGGCGGGATATCCTTCTTTAATTGCAGGTATTCTATTCCTTGGTGGAATCCAATTGATTTCTCTTGGGGTAATCGGAGAGTATTTAGGGCGAGTGTTTGTTGAAACGAAAGACCGTCCGCTTTATTTTGTTCAAGAGACCTCAGAAGAAAAGAAACAACGGGAGAAGAGAGAAGTTTCTCATACTTTGAACGAACAAGAAAAAACAGAAAGCGTTGGTCATGACAAATGGAATTCATAAAAAAAATGTATGTTAAATACGAAGAAGCCATTATTTATTTAGTGTTTGGTGTGTTAACGACAGTCGTCAATATCGTGTCGTTTTATTTATTAGACACGGTGCTAGGTGTACAATATTTGATCGCGAATTTAGTATCGATCATCGTATCGATTCTTTTTGCCTTTTTTACGAATAAGAAATATGTGTTCAAATCAAAATCAGAGAGTTTCCAGAGTTGGATGAAAGAATTTATTTTGTTCTGCAGTTTTAGAGCTCTTTCAGGTGTATTTGATATGTTGAGCATGTGGATATTGGTAGATTTCCTTACTCTCGATACAAATATAGCTAAGATAGCTACCCAATTTATTGTGGTTGTGCTGAATTACTTTTTCAGTAAATTCTTTGTATTCAAAAGATAGTATTTACTGAAAAATAATGAAGAGAAAAGAGATTGGTGGTTAGCGTTATGGAACAAATTCAACGAAGCACGAAAAAGAATACCTCAAAAGAAATTTTGTGGTATTCTCTTTTATTTTTGATTACAATGGCATCCATCTATGGATACTTCATGGTTAGCGGAACTTCCTTTATATGGGAAAGTGACGGATTTACTCAACATTATTTATTGTTTAAAGATTATGTAGGCATGTGGCAAGAATTTATCCAACACCCGTCTGGCGGGTTCCAAAATTGGGATTGGACAATAGGTCTGGGCGCTGATGTGATCAGTTCTTACGGATATTATGTAGTAGGAGATCCGTTCGTTTATTTAGGGTTATTGTTTCCGCAGTCGATGATGGAGTTTGCCTTTCACTTTTTGATTGTTTTAAGAATCTACTGTATTGGTTTGGCATTTATGTTTTACGCACGTAAAATGAATGTCAGCGGAGCAGGATTATTGGTAGGGACTTTTGTTTACACGTTCTCTCATTACGTGACACTGAATGCTACAAGGCACCCATTCTTTTTAATGCCGATGATTTTCTTTCCGCTGCTTTGTTTAGGAGTAGAAAAAATATTGCGCAAAGAGTCTGCGTTGTTGTTCGCTGCCGTAGTGTGCGTCAGTGCCACAAGCAACTTTTACTTTTTTTATAAATTGACCGTCTTGATTTTTATTTATGCCATTTTCCGTTATTTCGAGTTGGGCATACCGCTGAAAAAAATCTGGAAGTATTTCTGGAAAGCCTTGTCTCACTATTTAATTGGAGTGTGTATGTCAGCAGTGGTATTGTTTCCTGTGATCTGGGGATTTCTACAATCTTCCAGAGAACCAGGAACGTTTGCCAGCGGAATGACAGTGTACCCATTACAGTATTACGTTAACCTTTTAGCAAATATCTTTATTTCAGAAAGTTACTTGTGGACAGTTTTGGGATTTGCCGGAATCGTGATGTTAGTGATTCCATTGTTCTTTGTTAGACGGAAAGTTTTTGGAGCTATTCCTTATATGATGGTGTTATTCTTGGTTATGCTTCTATTCCCGGCATTCGGCTCCGTTATGAATGGATTATCTGGTCCATATAATCGTTGGACATTCGTTATCCCTTTGCTGTTGGGAATAGCGGTAGCGCGGTTGTATCAGTACCGATTTGACTGGAACAAAAAAGACCGCTTAGCAATGTTTGTGGGGTGGCTGTTTTTTGGTGGGATAGCACTTGGTCAGCAAATCCTTAGCGATTTTTCATGGGCTAGGACAGTACCGGTGATAGCCGCTTTTCTAGTATGGGCATTATTAGAACTAACAGCTCGTAGGAAAGAAAAAGGCAAACTGACAAATGGTTGGGAAAAAGTTGTTTCAGCTGTTATTTTCTTGTCAGTGATCGGTAATGTGATTTTCAATGCTCAAGAATATTATTATCCTATGGGACAAAACAAAGTAGCTGCCTTACTGCCTTATGGAACAGCAAATGACCAGTATGAGCAAGTATTTGATGAAATTGAAAAAGAGATTCCTCCTGTTTCAAAAGACGACATTTTCCGTATTGGGCTTACAGCTAAAGACAATCACATCCGCAATGATATGGTTTATTTAGAACGGATGGGGATGAACTCCTATCTTTCTATCACCAATGGGTCGGTGGCGCAGTTTGCTCGTCAACTGGAACTGGGCTCGTTTCAATTGATCCAACCGGTACGAAATGGAATGGATGACCGAAGAATAGCAAATCATATGTTAGGCGTGCGGTATATCGTGACAGAGGTTTCGAATGAAAAATATTTGCCGTACGGCTACGAAGTGATTTCACGTTCTGAGGGAGAGAACGCTCATTTGATCGCAGAGACAGATCAATCTTATCCTTTTGCATATGCAAATTCTGTTGTGATGGATAACGAGGAGTTTGAAAAACTGAATCCTGTAGAAAAAGAGGAGTTTTTATCTATAGGTTTTACTGCAGCAGCAGATGAAGCTGACATCAATCAGTTAGATCCGTTTGATTCATCACTTTCGACAAAAGAAATTGCGCACACGGTTCGCAGTGAGGACGAAAATAAACTCACTATTGAAAATGACCAAGTGCTCGTTCAAGACAGTGATGGCAAATTACTGATCGAATTAGAGGATGTAAAGGATATTCAACAGTCAGAAGTATACGTACACTTAAAAGGAATGGATTTTGAACCTAATCCAAGTAAAACGTATCATCGAGTGAATACCGGCTTTAATACTAAAGTAGCCTTTAATGGACGAACTAAAACAATTCATCAATCAGACAAGCAGAGTTTCAGTTCATACATTCATCGTAAAAAGATGTTGTTTAACTTAGGTTATCAAGCAGAATCTGAATCTAATACCATCACGGTCCAATTTGAAAAGCCTGGAGCCTATGATTTAGAAGACATCACGATTTATGCTTTGCCGGTAGATGAAGAGAGCTACAATGAAAAAGTAGCTGAGAAATCAGCGCATCAATTAGATGTGACGACATTTGAGAACGAATCTATAGAAGGGACGATCACTCAAGAAGAGGACGCTGTTTTAGTGACAAGCATTCCTTATTCTGTAGGGTGGTCAGCTGAGGTGAACGGGGAAGAAGTAGAGACCATAAAAGTCAATTATGGATTTATCGGGATTCCTTTAAAAGCAGGAACTTCTCAAGTAGCATTTTCTTACGAAACGCCGTTCTTAAAAATCGGCTTCATTATCACCTTGATTGGTATTGGACTGTTTACAGTTGAATATGTTAGACATAAAAAGAAGAGTGGAAAAAAAGGCGTTTAGCCTCGACGTCCACTTCACGAGATCAATATTCATAAAAAGAAGCAGAATCTATTAAGATTCTGCTTCTTTTTGCGTAGGCATTATTTTTCCTTGAGCGTGCTGATGTGATGTACGTCATTGATAGCGATCACTTCATCAATTAATTGAGTCATCTCCATTTCCTCAGGTAAACCGATACTGTAATAATTTGAGTAATGAATTTCAGAGTCTTTGCTGTAATCTAAGCTATGTTCTTCACTAAAAACTTTTATATCATGATCCGAAAAATAACGGTTCAATTCATTTTGTGTTTCTTTGCCAGTGTATTTGATATTCACTAACCGAACATTAGGTGCTCCAAATAATCCTTTAATGATTCTCAGTACGATGAGAACAGCTAACGTACTGATGATAGCTAGAAAATAATACCCCATCCCTACTGCGATACCAATACCGGCGATCGCCCAAATCGAAGCGGCCGTAGTCAGACCTGAAACATTGCGCTTAGTGACAATGATCGTTCCAGCACCTAAAAAACCGATCCCGCTGACGATTTGAGCAGTTAATCGAATGAAATCAGTTGTCAATACACCTTCTAAATCAGGATTCTCAATGACCATTCTAATAATGTCATAACTGGCTTCTACTTGTACCATAGCGATGATAGCTGAGCCTACAGCAACGAGCATGTGAGTTCTCAGACCGGCATTGTGCCCTTTAGCTTCACGTTCAAAACCAATAGCACTGCCGCAAATAATAGCCATACCAATTCGAATCAAAATTTCTATATTGCTCAATTCATACATAACAAAACCCTTTCGTAAGTAAGGATACGTGCGAAATTATCAATTGTTGTGATTTCGACTTGTTTTTCATTTTAAATATACCTTTGAGGGTAAAAATTGTCAAAGAAAGAAACCGAGTAAGAATAAGGCTTAAACGCTAAGAAACACTCATAAATTTGATTGTTTTTGAATGAATTTGATGGTAAAATGAAGAGCGCAGGAGGTGGCTTATGTTAACTGAAGAACGTTACCAATATATTTTGGATCAACTAACACAACATGGGTTGGTGAAGTCTCAAGAATTGATCAAAGAAATGAATTGTTCTGAATCTACGTTGCGTCGAGATTTGGATGCTCTTGAAGAAAAAGGGATGCTGGTTCGAGTTCACGGGGGAGCCAAACGTCTCTATGAGATAGAGCGAGAAATTCCTATTACCGAAAAAACGTCCAAAAACACTCAAGAAAAAAAAGAAATAGCTGAATATGCATCATCTCTTGTACAAGATGGAGACACGATTTTCTTAGATGCCGGAACAACTACATTGTATATGATTCCATTTTTGAAACAGAAAAAAATTCGTATTGTGACAAACGCAGTGCAGCATGCTCACTTATTAGCAGATCAAGAAAATGAAGTGGTTTTAATCGGCGGAGTATTAAAGAATACCACTAAAGCTGTTGTAGGAGCTGTAGGTTGTGCTCAGTTGAGCCAATACAATTTTAATAAAGCGTTTCTAGGGATAAATGGTGTAGATCTTGAATATGGTTTCACGACTCCTGATCCAGAAGAAGCAGCTATCAAGCAGCAAGCCATCAAAAATAGTGCAAAAGTATTTATTTTAACGGATAACAGCAAATTCAATACGGTCACTTTTGTAAAAGTAGAGGATATCGACGGGGCAACGATTTTGACAAACTCACTGAACAAAAAAGAATTTTCTGCTTATTTCGAAGCAACTACGATAATGGAGGTAAAACATGATTTACACAGTAACACTTAATCCATCGATTGATTACATTGTGCAACTTCCCACCGTTCAACTGGGGGAACTGAATCGCATGACAGGCGACATCAAGTTGCCAGGCGGAAAAGGTATCAATGTTTCGCGTGTATTAAACAATATCGGGCAAGAATCCACAGCGTTAGGTTTCATCGGAGGCTTTACAGGACGATTCATTACGGATTGGCTGAAAAAAGAAGCTGTTGGGACAGACTTTGTTGAGATCGAACAAGATACGCGAATCAATGTAAAAGTAAAAGCAGATATCGAAACAGAAATCAATGCAGCAGGACCAGCAGTCTCCGAAAAAGAGTCTGAACAATTATTGCAGCAAATGGATGCTTTAACTGCAGACGATATCGTTGTTTTATCAGGAAATAAACCGCCAACATTGCCAGAAGATTTTTACCAGCAAATGGTTAAAAAAATCTCAGCGGCTGGAGCAGATTTCGTGATTGATACTACTGGGAAAGAATTGATGAATGCAATCGGTTCTCGTCCGTTGTTGGTTAAACCAAACCATCACGAGTTGGCAGATTTGTTTGAAACAACTTTTGACTCTGTGGAAGACATCATTCCATACGGCAAGAAGTTGATTGAATTAGGTGCAAAATATGCGGTTATCTCTATGGCAGGTGACGGAGCATTGTTCTTTACTGAATCAGCGGCTTACCGAGCTACGGTACCTAAAGGACAAGTGAAGAATTCAGTTGGTGCTGGAGACTCTATGATCGCTGGATTTATCGGCGCATTAGTCAGCACTAAAGATCCATTAGAAGCTTTCAAAAAAAGTGTGGCAACAGGAAGCGCCACAGCATTTTCAGACGACTTAGCTACTAAAGAAGCTATCGAGGCATTAGTAGAACAAGTAGAAATCAAAAAGATTGATTAACCAAAACTTACAGGAGGATAAAAAAAGATGAAAATGAAAGACATTTTAATCAAAGATGTTATGATCATGGATCTAAAAGCTCAAACTAAAGAAACTGCTATCGACGAAATGATCGCCAGCTTAAAAGAAAACAACCGTATTAGTGACGTAGAAACGTTTAAAGAAGGTATCTTGAATCGTGAGAGCCTTTCTTCAACAGGTCTTGGAGACGGAATCGCAATGCCGCATGCGAAAAACAAAGCGGTTAAGGAAGCAACAGTTTTATTTGCTAGAAGCAACTCAGGTATTGATTACAATTCTTTAGATGGTCAACCAGCTTTCTTGTTCTTTATGATTGCAGCTCCAGAAGGGGCTAACGATGTTCATTTGGACGCATTGGCGAACCTATCTCGCTTATTGATCCGTCCGGATTTTGTAGCATCATTAAAAAATGCTTCTACTGCTGATGAAGTTCAAGAATTGTTTACAGCAGCAGAAGAAGTGGAAGAAGAATCAAATACTGTAGAAGAAACTACAGCACCTGCTGCAGAAGAAAGACCTTATGTCGTAGCTGTAACAGCTTGTCCTACAGGTATTGCGCATACCTTTATGGCTGAAGATGCTTTGAAAAAGAAAGCAGCTGAAATGGGCGTAGACATCAAAGTAGAAACAAACGGAAGCGGCGGAATCAAAAACCGTCTGACAGCTCAGGATATCGAACGTTCTGTTGGTGTTATCGTAGCTGCGGATAAACAAGTTGAAATGGCTCGTTTTGATGGCAAACCTGTATTGCAACGTCCAGTAAGTGATGGAATCCGCAAAACAGAAGAATTGATCACAAAAGCGATCAACCAACAAGCACCAATTTATTCAGCTGGTGATCGTAAAGCTGAAGCAAGTAATGACAATGAAGAAAAAGGTTCTGTATGGAACAAAGTTTATAAAGATTTGATGAACGGAATTTCTCACATGCTGCCATTTGTAGTCGGCGGCGGAATCTTAATGGGTCTTTCATTCTTATTTGAAAGCTGGTTAGGTAAAGAGAGTGAAATCTTCTTATTCTTGAACTCAATCGGAAGCCAAGCGTTTAATTTCTTGATTCCTATTCTAGCAGGTTACATTGCACTTAGTATTGCTGACCGCCCTGCATTGATGCCTGGTATGGTTGGTGGAGCGATGGCTGTTGCCAGCAACGCTGGATTCTTGGGTGGTTTAGTAGCTGGTTTCTTAGCAGGTTACTTAATGATCGGCTTGCAAAAAGGTTTGCGCAACTTGCCTAAATCGCTAGAAGGTATCAAATCAATCTTGTTGTTCCCAGTACTTGGTTTATTGCTGATTGGATTAATAATGTATTTCGTTGTTGGACCAATTTTTGGTACGATCAATGAAGCAATGATTACATTCTTAGAAAACCTTGGAACTGGAAATGCAGTTATTCTGGGAGCTCTATTAGGTGGAATGATGTCCATCGATATGGGTGGTCCATTCAATAAAGCTGCATACGCATTTTCTATCGGTATCTTTACGGATACAGGTGACGGAAGCTTGATGGCTGCTGTTATGGCCGGAGGAATGGTTCCGCCGTTAGCTATCGCATTAGCAAGCACATTGTTCAAAAACAAATTCAATGCAGACGAAAGAAAATCTGCTTTGTCTAATTACGTTATGGGAATTTCATTCATCACTGAAGGTGCGATTCCATTTGCCGCAGCTGATCCATTGCGCGTCATTGGTTCTTCAGTAGTCGGGTCTGCTATTGCAGGTGGATTGACTCAATTATGGAATGTCACTGTACCAGCACCACACGGTGGAGTATTCGTAGCTGGTCTTTCTAATCATGTTGGATTGTTCCTTCTAGCAATCTTAATCGGGATGGTTGTAGGGGCTGTTATCTTGGGACTATGGAGAAAACCAGTTGAAAGCAATGATTCAGGATTAGAACTAAAATAATCAACTAAAAAAAGTTGCTCCCGCATGAAGAGTTGATCTTCATAGGGGGCAACTTTTTTAGGTGTTTTCCAGTTTGGTGTGAAGGCGGAAATCGGCCATCAGCTCCTAGAAACAACTGCTCATGGCTGAAAAATAATTTAAAAAGGTCATGAGGACGATTTAGTACCGTCTCATGGCTGAACAATCATTTTTTTCGGTCATGACGCATCATATTTACTGGTTCATGGCTGATAATGTGCTGATCTGCTTTAAAGAATAACGTAATAGATCAAGATTCCGGCGAAACCTGAAAGGATCATAACGTGAATCGGACCAAGCTTGGTTTTGCGCAAAATGGCCAAACCGATACTAAACAGGATTACTGAGATCCAGTTTAAGTCGCTGAAAGCAATAGGGAAGCTTTCTGCACCAAACATAGCCGTCAAGAAAATCGTCAATCCAGCAGAAGCAATCAGTGCCACTACAGCTGGACGCAACCCTTGAAGGATACCATCCATAAGAGGGATTCCTTTATATTTGTAATATACTGTAGCTAGTATGATCACTATGATGCAAGATGGGGCGATACATCCAAGAGTAGCAACAATTGAACCTGGAAGTCCGGCCACTTTTGTACCGACAAAAGTAGAAGTATTAATGGCTATCGGACCAGGAGTCATTTGAGAAATCGTAATGATGTCAACGAACTCTGTACTCGACAACCAATTGTTTTGGTGGATAACTTGTTCTTCGATCAAAGGCAAAGCAGCATATCCGCCGCCAAAACTGAATAAACCAACTTGGAAGAAACTCCAAAATAATTGTAAGTAAACCATGATTTATGAGTCCCCCTTTTGATTACGAGATCCGCGTAGGGACGTATAAGCACCTACAGCACCGCATATCAATAAAATAATAACGATGTTGATGTTTAATAAGATAGCGGCTATAAAAGCTAAAATCATCATGACGATGGGCAAAACTTGCTTGGCTTTAATGATTTTTGCAGCCATATCGATTACAACGCTCACAATAACGGCTGCAACTCCAGCCTGCATTCCTAAAAGGAGAGCACTGACCACTGGATTATCTCTAAAAGCTTGATAAAAATAAGAAATAATCGTAATGATGATCAGAGGAGGGAAGATAGTACCTACGACTGCTATCAAAGAACCTAAGATCCCAGCCATTCTGTACCCCACAATAATAGAGGTGTTTACGGCTATAGGGCCGGGAGCAGATTGACCTATTGCGACCAGATCCAGCATTTCCTCTTCATCGATCCATCGCAATTCTTTAACGAACCGTTTTTGCATGAGGGGCACAATAACATAACCCCCGCCAAATGTAAAAGCACTTAATGTAAAAGTAGAAAGAAATAATGTCCAATAAAATTTAATATCTTTTTCCATTTGAACCTCCTATATAAATAATGACAATGTGTACTTTGTTTATTATACCGTAAATGAGAAGAGGTTTCATTTCATGGAAGGTGAATATTCTTTATTTTATACAAATGAAAACAAAAAGGGCTCCCTTTCATTGCAAATATGATATGCTTAATGAGGAGAAAGATATCAATAGATCAATAAAAGTATGATGAGATAGAAAAGAAGCAATGCCTGTCTGGAGGAGCTTCGATCATATAAGTAGGAGATCAAAAATGAATGTATTAGTGACGTGTAATGAAAATTATATTCCGCCCCTTAAAACCATGTTGTGGTCATTATTCAAATCGAATAAAGGGGAACAGTTTACCATTTATTTTATGCACAATAATATGGCAGAGAATAGATTGGAAGAATTAGATTTATTCATTAAGAGAAACGGCCAGGAATTTTATCCAATTGATGGCAGTGGCTTATTTGAAGAAGAAACGACGGTAAATCGTTATTATTCGATTGAAATGTATTATCGATTATTAGCGCCGTTTGTTTTGCCAGATGAAGTAGATCGGATTCTTTATTTGGATCCAGATATCATCAACTTAAACCCTGTTTCTGATTTCTACCATCAAGATTTCAAAGGGAATTTGTTTGTGGCGACCACTCATGATTATTTGACGAAATGGATACAGCCAATCAATAATATTCGGTTGAATACTTTGGAATCAAAAGGGTATTTCAATACGGGGATATTATTGATGAACTTGCCTGCCATTCGCTTGAGCAAAACAAAAGAAGACATCTTTTCTGGAATCGAACTGAATAAGAATCGATTACTGCTGCCAGATCAAGATGTATTCAATCATCTATATTGGGACTCTATTCTAGAAGCGGATTGGAGAATCTATAATTTAGACCCAAGGTACTATTCAAAAGCCAATGTGGTTTTTCCAAAAGATTACAATTTGGAATGGGTAGAAGAAAAAGTGGTGTTCATACATTATTGCGGCAAACAAAAGCCTTGGAATAAAAAAGAGGCTTACAAATACAAGCTTGGTCATTATTATGATCAATATGAACAAGAACATCTACAAGGATTCCCTCAATCGTTAGATTTTGTCCTTGAAGAATAGTAGAAAACTCGTTAACCTATAGAAAACAGAGAAAGAAGGAAATTAGAATGTCAAAACATTATGATTACATTGCTATTGGCGGCGGTAGTGGAGGAATTGCTTCAATCAATCGTGCGGGAATGCATGGAGCCAAAGTGGCACTCGTAGAAGCTAACGAACTTGGTGGAACGTGTGTCAACGTCGGTTGTGTACCTAAAAAAGTAATGTGGCATGGTGCTCAATTAATGGATGAAATGAAATTGTATGCTGAAGATTACGGAATCAGCTATTCAGACATGCAAGTAAACTATTCAAAATTGGTCTTGAACCGAGAAAAATACATCGACCGTCTGCATACAGTTTACAAAAAAGGCTTGGACAGCAACGGAGTCGATTTGATCAAAGGATTTGCTAAGTTTGTAGATAACCATACGATTGAAGTGAACGGCGAACAGTATACAGCTGATCACATTTTGATTGCAACAGGGGGCTATCCTGAAAGACCGAACATTCCAGGACAAGAATACGGTATAGATTCAGACGGTTTCTTCGCTTTAACAGAATTGCCAAAACGAGTGGCTATTATCGGAGCAGGATACATTGCTGTTGAATTGGCTGGTGTGACTCACGGACTAGGTGCAGATACTCATTTATTTGTGCGCAGAAATGCACCGCTTAGAACATTTGATTCAATCATCAGTGAAGGACTTGTAGAAACGATGGAAAGAGAAGGAGCAACTCTGCACACTCATTCTATTCCGAAAAAAGTAGAAAAAAATGAAGATGATAGTCTAACAATTTACTTTGAAGACGGTTCTTCTCACACGACAGATACGATTATCTGGGCTATTGGCCGTAAACCAAATACCGCAAACTTGAATTTAGAAGCTACAGATGTTGAATTGAACCCAGAAGGCTATATCAAAGTAGATGAATACCAAAATACTAACGTAGACGGGATTCACTCTATTGGAGATGTAACTGGACGCATTGAGTTGACTCCAGTAGCTATTGCAGCTGGACGACGTTTGTCAGAGCGCTTGTTCAACGGAAAAACGAATGAAAAGTTAGACTATACGAACATCCCGTCTGTGATTTTCAGCCATCCGCCTATCGGAACGATTGGTTTTACAGAAGAAGAAGCCATCGAAAAATACGGTTCTGAAAACATCAAAATCTATCAAACAAAATTCACTTCGATGCACAGTGCAATCACGAAAAATCGTCAACGGACATATATGAAATTAGTCTGCTACGGTAAAGAGGAAAAAGTTATTGGATTGCATGGTTTAGGAAATGGAATGGATGAAATGCTTCAAGGTTTTGCAGTAGCGATTAAAATGGGTGCTACAAAAGCTGATTTTGACAATACAGTTGCCATTCATCCTACCGGAGCAGAAGAATTTGTAACAATGAGATAATAGAGCAAAAAGAACGGTTGAGTTTCAGCCGTTCTTTTTTGTGCACATAAACAATAGGTAAACACGAACATTAAACGGTTTTTTATTATTAATTATATGACTTTGTCTTGTCATTTTCCAAAATACCGGCTATAATGATGGAGCAAAAGGAAAATCTAATATAATTTAAGCGATATGGGCTTTGAAGTTTCTACTGAACACCGTAAAAGGTTCAACTATTAGAGAAATAAATAGAGCGTGTGATCAAGCTGATGATATGCAGCTTGATGTTTTAATTGTGGATCAGTTTTATGGTTCTTATTGTTTTTTTATTTTTTTCCACAAAGACACCAGTGTTTCTTTAAAGAGACTTTATGACCCTTTTTCTTACTTTATAAAAGAGCGAATACTTCTTTTGTAAACTATAAAAAAGGCAGGGTACTTATTCAATGGATAATTTTTTTAAGTTTAAAGAAAATAATACAACTATCTCAACAGAAATCATGGCAGGTTTGACAACTTTTTTTGCGATGTCTTATATCATATTTGTGAATCCCGCCATTCTTTCTATGACAGGAATGCCCACACAAGCAGTCTTTTTATCTACATTGATCGCAGCCGCAATTGGAACTTTAGTGATGGGGTTATTCGCTAATGTACCGTATGCTCAAGCACCTGGAATGGGATTGAATGCATTCTTTACATACACAGTTGTTTTTGCACTAGGTTTTACTTGGCAAGAAGCTTTAGCAATGGTCTTTATTTGCGGGATCTTTAATATCTTGATCACAGTAACAAAAGTCCGTAAAATGATCATCCATTCGATTCCTATGAGTTTGCAACATGCAATCAGCGGAGGAATCGGAGTATTCGTTGCTTACATCGGAATCAAAAATGCGGGATTCTTACAGTTTACTTCAGAACCAGGAAATATCCAAAGTATCAATAATGCTCCATTCGATGCCGCAGCTACCACTTACGAAGGCGGTATTACCAGCATAGTGAGTGGCGGAGGAATTGTTCCAGCATTAGTAAACTTTACTAATCCAGGGTCTCTTTTAGCTTTATTCGGGTTGATCATTACGGTTATTTTGTTGGTATCAAAAGTGCGCGGAGCAATTTTGATTGGAATCGTAGCAACGACTATTCTAGGAATTCCGATGGGTATCGTAGATTTGTCAGGTATTTCAAATCCAGCAAATTCTTTAGGCAGTGCTTTTTCTGAATTAGGTGTTACTTTTGGAGCAGCTTTTGGATCAGAAGGTATGGCTTCTTTGTTTGGAGATGTATCTCGTCTGCCGTTAGTTTTGATGACGATTTTTGCATTCAGTTTATCTGATGTGTTCGATACGATTGGGACATTTATCGGTACTGGACGGAAAACTGGTATTTTCTCACAAGAAGATGAGTTGGCTTTGGATAACAGCACTGGGATCAAAACAAAAATGGACAAAGCATTATTTGCAGATGCGATCGCAACGTCTGTAGGGGCTGTTTTTGGAACATCTAATACCACAACATACGTTGAAAGTGCTGCTGGTATTGCAGCTGGCGGACGTACAGGCTTTACGAGTGTAGTTGTTGCAGGTATGTTCTTATTGACTAGTTTGTTCTCACCATTGGTAGCGATTGTTCCAGGACAAGCTACTGCACCGGCGTTGATTATGGTAGGGATTATGATGATGTCTTCTCTATTGGAAATCAACTGGGATGATTTAGAAGAAGCTATTCCTGCATTCTTCGCTTCTATTTTTATGGGTCTGGCTTACAGCATCTCTTATGGAATAGCAGCTGGTTTCATTTTTTACATCATTGTAAAACTAGCTAAGAGCAAAATAAAAGATGTTCATCCTGTATTAGGAGTATCTACAGCATTATTTGTCTTGAATTTCCTAATTCTGGCATTTATTTAAAACACTTATTTCACTAGGAGTCGAGGCAACTTAAAGTTGCCTCGGCTCCTTTTTTGTATTACGCACCTGATTCTTTGAATTACAAAAGATAAAAACATATAATGAAAGTGAAATGAAGAAAAGAGAAAGCGGGTGGTTAGTATGGAAAGAAAAGAACAACTAAAGAAACCATTTTTTGCTCAAGATATCTCCAAAGTTTTTCAAACGTTCGAAACGTCTGAAAAAGGTCTTACGACTGCAGAAGCAGAGAAAAGAATCGAATCTTATGGCCACAACCAGTTAAATGAAGAAAAGAAAAAAAGTATCTTGGTTAAGTTTTTTGAACAGTTTAAGGACTTTATGATTTTAGTCTTGATAGCAGCAGCTTTGATCTCGGCTTTTTTCGGCGATGTAGCAGATGCCGTAATCATTTTAGCCGTAGTTATTTTAAATGCTGTGTTGGGCGTCTTTCAAGAAGCAAAGGCGGAAGAAGCAATCGATTCATTGAAGAAAATGTCTTCACCTGAAGCACGTGTCCGGCGAGATGGTTCTGTCGTACATATCAAAAGTGAAGAATTGGTTCCAGGAGACATTGTGTTGCTGGAAGCTGGAGATGTAGTGCCGGCTGATATGCGTTTGTTCGAAAATGCATCGCTTAAAATTGAAGAGTCGGCATTAACAGGAGAATCTGTACCGGTTGATAAAGATATCGCTGTCGTTACTGACGAAAATGCAGGAGTCGGCGATCGGAAGAATATGGCGTTCATGAACAGCAATGTCACTTACGGACGCGGAGAAGGTGTGATTGTTGGAACAGGAATGGCGACAGAAGTAGGGAAAATCGCTGAAATGCTGGCATCTTCCGAAGAAACGATGACACCATTGCAACGCAACTTGAACCGCCTTGGGAAATATTTGACCATTGCAATCATTGTTATCGCAGTTTTGATGTTTATTGTTGGTTTAACAAACGGCAGAGATGTAGTAGAAATGCTGCTGACTTCGATTTCACTGGCTGTAGCAGCTATTCCTGAAGGATTGCCTGCTATCGTAACCATCATTCTTTCACTAGGAACACAAAAGATGGCGAAGAGAAAAGCCTTAGTCCGTAATTTGCCGGCTGTAGAAACACTGGGAAGTACAGATATTATTTGTTCAGATAAAACAGGTACGTTGACGATGAATCAAATGACAGTTGAAAAAGTCTATGCGAACAATCAACTGCAAGATGCAGCTGACGTTGAAGTAAAAGATCTGCCTGTCATGAAAGTCATGATGTATGCGAATGATACGAATATTTCTGGAGAAGGAGAACTGATTGGTGATCCGACTGAAACGGCATTGATTCAATATGCTTTAGATAAAGATATCGATGTACAAGCTGCTTTAGCAAAAGAACCTCGTGAAGCAGAAGTTCCATTTGAATCAGAACGGAAATTGATGTCTACCATTCATAAAATGACTGATGGAATGTACTTTATAGCGACTAAGGGAGCACCAGACGAGTTGTTGAAACGATGTACTAAAATCGACATCAATGGCGAACTTCACACATTGACTGATGAAGACCGTAAAGCTATTTTGGACAGCAACCATGATATGGCGACGCAAGCCTTGCGTGTATTGGCTATGGCTTACAAAATCGTCAGTGCTGTTCCAGACGAGGTAAACACGAACACTGTGGAAACAGAATTAGTGTATGCAGGAATGGTCGGGATGATCGATCCGGAAAGAGAAGAAGCGAAAGACTCTATTGCTGTTGCTAAAACGGCCGGTATTCGTTCGATCATGATCACGGGAGACCACAAAGATACAGCTTCTGCGATCGCTCAACGATTAGGCATCATTGAGGAAGGAGAAACAGATGCGGTTATCACCGGTGCAGAATTGGATCAAATCGATGATGCAACATTTGCGAAGACTGTGAAGAAATATTCTGTCTATGCTCGAGTATCTCCCGAACATAAAGTAAAAATTGTTAAAGCTTGGCAAAAAGCCGGCAAGATCGTAGCGATGACAGGGGATGGTGTAAATGATGCGCCAGCATTGAATACGGCCGATATCGGTGTCGGGATGGGAATCACAGGGACTGAGGTTTCTAAAGGAGCCAGCGACATGGTTTTAGCCGATGACAACTTCGCGACCATTGTAGTAGCTGTAGAAGAAGGACGAAAAGTATTTACCAACATCCAAAAAGCGATCCAATTCCTGTTGTCAGCCAACTTAGGAGAAGTGTTGACATTGTTTATTGCTACATTACTAGGATGGAGTGTATTATCTCCTGTGCATATTTTATGGATCAATTTAGTGACGGACACTTTCCCTGCAATCGCACTAGGATTGGAGCCTGGCGAGAAAGATATCATGCAGGAAAAACCACGTGGAAAAGAAGCCACGTTCTTCTCGAATGGAGTCTTACCAAGCATCGTATATCAAGGAATATTAGAAGGTACGATCACATTGATGGTTTACTGGTGGGCAACGCATAACCCAGTTCATGCTGGAAACGAAGAATTGATCCACTTAGATGCATTGACGATGACATTTGCCACGTTAGGACTGCTTCAACTTTTCCATGCCTTTAACGTGAAATCAATCGAAAAATCGCTGTTTACCGTAGGACTATTTAAAAATAAAATGTTCAACTTGGCAATTGTCACTTCAGGAGTTCTTTTGGGAATGGTCATTTTGATTCCTGGATTGAACAGTTGGTTCAACGTGACGACATTGAACATGGAACAATGGTTAATTGTATTGGGAGCAGCTTTTTCAATCATCCCAATCGTTGAGATCATTAAGTTCTTTATCCGAAAATTCAGTAAGAAAAACAACAAATAAAGACATAACTGTTTTGCTTCACAAGTAAAAAGTATAAAAGACCAGCTTCTATTTTAAGAAGTTGGTCTTATTTGTCTGATTCGATTGCTTTTTCAGGCAAAAACAGTTACTATTTATAAGTCACTGAAATTTTTACTATTGAATTTCAGGACTGCCAGTCGGAAAGCTAGGCAGTCTGGGACCTTTAATCTTATGATATAACATTGCTTGCCAGTCATAGGGAAGCGGCCATTAAAGGGAGGATTTATATGACAGTAGTATCAATTATTTTAGTTTTATTATTATTTATCGCTGTTTTGTTTGGTTTATGGAAAATGCAAGCGAAACATGTGAAATTTTCAACTCGTGTTTTTACAGGTTTAGGAGCAGGGGTAGTATTTGGAGGACTGCTGCAGCTGATTTTTGGAGCTGACGGTGCAGTTACTACAGAAGCTATCAGCTGGATCAATATCGTAGGTCAAGGATATGTAAGATTCTTGCAAATGTTGATTATGCCATTGATCTTTGTTTCTATTATCGGAGCGTTCACTAAAATTGAAACGAACAAAAACTTAGGAAAAATCAGTACTTCAGTATTGACTACATTATTAGCGACAACAGCAGTCTCTGCTTTGATCGGTATGGGTAGTGTAATGTTGTTCAACTTAGACGGAGCTGAATTTGTCCAAGGAACAGCAGAAACAGAACGTATTGAACAAATCACAGAAACTTCAGCACAAGTTGCTGATTTATCTATTCCGGAACAAATTGTCAACTTTATTCCAAACAACTTTTTCGCAGATTTAGCTGATTCAAGAGATACAAGTACAATTGCAGTGGTTATCTTCTCAGCATTTGTCGGTATTGCTTACATGGGGATTTCTAGAAAAGACCCTGAAAATGCATCATTCTTCAAAAAAATCATGGATAGCTTATATACTATCGTTATGCGAATCGTAACATTAGTTTTACGTCTGTCACCTTATGGTATTTTTGCTTTAATGACAAAAATGTTAGCTACAAGTGATTTCAATGCATTAGTAAACTTAGGTGTTTTTGTAATTGCTTCTTATGCAGCAATCATCGTGATGTTCATCATCCACATGTTGATTTTGACTGGATTCAAAGTCAGCCCGATTGCTTATTTGAAAAAAGCATTGCCAGTATTGAGCTTTGCATTTACTTCTCGTTCAAGTGCAGGAGCTTTGCCATTAAATATTGAAACACAAACGAAAGCATTAGGTGTGGATAGTGCATCAGCAAACTTCTCTGGATCATTCGGATTGTCGATTGGTCAAAATGGATGTGCTGGTATCTACCCTGCAATGTTGGCAACGATTGTTGCACCAACTGTAGGAATCGACATCTTCAGTCCAGCTTACATTTTAACTTTGATGGCAGTTGTGACGATCAGTTCATTTGGAGTTGCTGGAGTCGGTGGAGGAGCAACATTTGCTGCTTTGATCGTTCTAGGAGCTATGGATCTGCCAATCGCAATCGTTGGATTGTTGATCTCTGTTGAACCAATCATCGATATGGCTCGTACAATGTTAAACGTAAATGACAGCATGATTGCTGGAGTAGTTTCATCTAGAGTCATCAAGACATTAGATGAAGACGTATTGAACAACGACGAAGCTATCGTAACTAGTGAATACTAATTTAAATCAAGCTGAGATGCCCAACAGGTATCTCAGCTTTTTTGTTTTATTTATCATCTTCTAGCGTTGGCAAGGAAATGTCCTCCGGTCTATGGGATGACTTACGGAGAGCCATGGGACCGCCTTGAGCCAAAGAGCGTCTCAAGTGCTTGCAAGCTTTGCCATAGCCGTTGGAGTGTTAGCGACTTACGGATATGGTATGCGTAGCGCAGCAGAGAACAAACTTAGTGTAACGGCTGAAGCCTAACACTAAGTAATTCACATTGCATCCTTCTTCATGGCTACAAGCCACCCCATATTCCTCCGGGAATTTCTAGGGATAATTTTCTAATGAACTGAACCAAAAACTTAGTTTTTACTCATCATTCATAAATGTTTTAGAATTCGTTATCTGTACAAATTTAATCGGGAAACGCTGGGCCGAAAGGATAAGAAATTTGCGTGCCCTTTTTTCAAATTTTTAGCTAGAATCGGTACGTAAACCTCAAATTCCGATTCTAAAGGATAAAAAAGAGGTGTCTATGAACTCGTCATAGACACCTCTTTAAAAGAAAATCTTATTCGTATCTTAAAGCTTCGATTGGATCTAATTTGGCAGCTTTACGGGCCGGGTAGATTCCAAAGAAAATACCAACGGCACTCGAGAAGAAGAGCACCAATAAGACTGAACCGAGTGTAATATTTGGCACGATATTTAAAGCATTAGAGACTCCCGTTGCCAATCCGATACCTAAAATCAGACCGATGATTCCGCCAATCAAACAAAGGATAACAGATTCCATTAGGAATTGAACCAATATCGTTCCTGTAGTAGCTCCTAAAGCTTTACGAGTACCGATTTCGCGAGTACGTTCCGTAACAGAAACGAGCATGATATTCATAACTCCAATACCGCCTACCAGTAAAGCAATAGCGGCTACTGCTGCGATAAAGTTGATAAACAAACTCAATACTTGATCCACTTGATCTAAAGCTTGTAAGAAGTTGGTTGCTGAGTACCAATTTTCTCCAACCGCATCATGACGAGTTTCCAAAATACGCACGATCTGTGTTGAAACAGATTCGATAGCATCTTTGCTGGAAACTTGAACGGTCAAACTTTCTAAACCGCCGATGTTAGGATCCAGTTTTTCCATCGTTGTTAAAGGGAGTGCAGTATATACGGGCATTTGGCTTAAATCAAATGAACCTTGCAGATCTTGAAAAGTTCCTTCAACGACACCAATGACGGTTAAATCTAATTGGTTTCCAGACTCTCCATCAAGACTGATTTGTTCGCCTAAAACATCTGTACGTCCGTTAAATAAAGCAGAAGCTGTATCTTCACTAATGACGACAACATTTTTACCGTCCGCATAATCAGTCTCATTGAAGTATCTCCCGTGGACGATCGTACTTTCCATAGCTTGGTTTGTGTACTGAAGGTCAGGCGTACCATAAGAAACGACTGATTGCCGGCTTTCAAAATCTGAACTCACACCTGTAAAAGTTGTGGCATCAGGAGAGATACGTTCGATTTCCGGAATAGCATTTTTCAATGCCATAATATCATTTTCTGTAATAGCCTCATCATCAGTGGCTTCTTCCGTTACTGACAACGAAATCGTAGAAGCTCCAAGATTGTTGAATGTCCCGGTGATTTCTTCGGTGGCTCCATTCCCGACACCTAAAATAGCAATAACAGCAGCTATACCAATAATGATTCCCAACATGGTTAGAAAGGAGCGCATTTTATTGGCCATAACACTATCGATCGCCATTTTAAAATTTTCACTAAAATTCAAAGCGTAACAGCTCCTTTCTAAACTAATTTTTGTTCTTGCAGATGGTCATTTTGAATTTCTCCATCTTTGAATAAAACGATTCGTTTTGTGTATTCAGCAACTTCTGGTTCATGAGTGACCATAACGACAGTAGTCCCTTCATTATTGATCTCTTGGAAAATACGCATGATCTCTAAAGTTGTTTTGGAATCCAAGTTACCCGTAGGCTCATCCGCCATCAACACGGAAGGTTCATTGACGATGGCACGAGCAATCGCAACACGTTGTTTTTGTCCACCAGATATTTCATTGGGACGGTGTTTTACTCGATTGCCTAAGCCAACCCGCTCCAAAGCTTTCATTGCTCGCTCGCGGCGTTCTTTTTTAGGAACGTTTGCATAAACCATCGGCAATTCTACATTTTCAAGGATAGTCATACGGGGCATCAAGTTGAAAGATTGAAAGACGAACCCGATTTCTTTGTTTCGTACATGAGCACTTTCATTGTCAGACAAATTGCTGACATCTTGACCATTTAAAAAGTACGTTCCGCCATCAAAACGGTCCAGCAAACCCAAAATATTCATCATTGTAGATTTCCCTGAACCACTTGGTCCCATGATTGAAGTAAATTCTCCATCTTTTATCGTTAAAGTAATATTGTTTAGGGCAGTAAGAGATTCACCGCCAGTATGATACGTTTTAGTGATTCCTTTAATTTCAATCAATGTTATCTACCCTCTATTCTTTTTCTTGAGTTGTGACAGTGATTCCATTTTTGACATCTTCGCTCGGAGAAAGAACAACCGTTTCATCGGCTGCTAATCCAGATAAAATTTCCACTTTTGTAGCAGATTGGATGCCGATTTCGACTGGTTTAGATTTGATGACATCATTTTCTACAGTGTATACGAAAGGCTCATTATTGTTATCGTATACTAGCGCTTCGATAGGAATCGTCATAGCATTTTCAGATGTATTCGTTGTAATCTCAACATCGATATCAAAACCTGCAATCAGGTCTTCAGGATTTTCATCAAATGAAACCACAGCATTTAATAATTGAGTGTTTCCAGTAGCACCAGGAGTACTTGTAGCTACAGGGTCTACTTGTGAAACTTTACCAGAATAAGTCTGGTCTCCGCTTGTCAATGTAGCTGTTTGATCAGCTTTAACTAATGGAGCATCCGTTTTTGTTAGTTGAATAGCTACTTCTAATTGAGACAAATCAGCTAAAACGACTGCTGGAGTCCCCGTTTGTGTGCTGGTATCAGGTTCGCCTTCAGTAGCGTTGACAGCTGTAACTGTGCCTGAAAAATTGGCTTCAATTGGTACACCGCTGAATGAGATTAGTGTATCGCCTTCTTCAACTGTATCGTTGACTGCAACCGGCAGATCTGAGACCGTTCCTTGACCATATACTTCTTGTGTTTCTCCAGGTTCAACCATTCCGGTCAAATTCAATGTCTCATTAATGGTTTCTTCTGTTACTTTTCCTGTACGGACAGACAGCACCTCTTCTTTGTTATTCGCGAAAATGACCGTGTATCCAATAAAGGCAACCGCTGCAATCGCAACCAGAATACCGATAATTTTTTTCCAATTCATTTCAAAACTTCCTTTCACTATCTATTAATGTACATACTTCATTATTATAGAGTGAAAATAGAGTGCCGTCTATTGTAGTGCCTAATCTTAAGAATTAATTTAAAGTCTAATTTTTAACCTATTTCGTAAATTTCTGTATAATTAGAGTATCAAAATAAGAGAGGCGTTGCTTTATGAAACAAGACGTTTTTGTCATCGGAGACATTCATGGAGAAATCACCTTGTTTAAAGAAATGCTGAAGTACTGGGATGAGAAGACACAACAACTGGTATTGATTGGTGACTTGGGAGATCGGGGGGAAAATCCAAAAGAATGCTTTCAGTTAGGGTATCAATTAGTCAATGAAAAGGGTGCTGTCTGTTTAAAAGGAAACCATGAAGACATGCTGCTGCGGTTTTTGCATGATCCAGAAGAAAATTATTCCCTTTACGCTCTAAACGGGGGGCTAAAGACAATTGAGACTTTTTTGCATACAGGCGCTGAAGCAGAATATTCTCCAACAGAGATGGCTAGTATGATCAAAAGTCATTATCCTTGGTTAGAATCTTTTTTAGAAAATTGTTTTCTTTATTTTGAATGGAACGATTACATCTTTGTTCATGGCGGAGTAGATTTGTCTAAAAAAGATTGGAAGAAAACATCTGATGAGGATTTCGTATGGATCAGGGAAGGCTTTTATGACCAACATAATCACACAGGTAGAAAAATCGTGTTCGGACATACGATCACACCTATGTTATATGGAGACAACCAAACGACTGATTTATGGATCAAAGAGGATTTGATCGGTATTGATGGAGGAGCCGTTTACGGAGGAACGTTGCATGGGGTACATTTTGATCGAAGCGGGATCGTGCGGGATTATCGAATCGACAACCAAGCAAAAAAATTATGGCAATGATGGAAAATGTGTAAAACCCCAGAAATTCTTGTTTTAAAACGTTTGGAGTTTCTGGGGTTCTTGACGAGTAATAATAAAAGATGTTTATGGAACAATATTATAGAAGAAACTAAAGGAGAACATTATGATTCTATTTGAAAATGTATCTAAAGAATATCAAGAAAATAAGCCAGTAGTTTCAGAATTAAACTTCGAAATTCAAGATAATGAATTTTTTGTCCTTATTGGGCCAAGCGGAAGCGGAAAGACTACTACGTTAAAAATGATCAATCGACTGATTTCGTTGACGAAAGGCTACATTCGCATCAATGGAAAAATGATCAGTGAATACAAACTGAATGAACTGAGATGGAACATTGGGTACGTTTTGCAGCAAATTGCATTATTTCCGCATATGACGATAGAAGAAAATATTACAATTGTACCGGAAATGAAAAAATGGTCCAAAGATGAAATGAAAGATAGGGTGACAGAGTTGTTGGAAAGTGTCGGATTAGACCCGGATACTTACCGCAATAGGAAGCCTTCTGAGTTGTCAGGAGGAGAACAGCAGCGGATCGGAATCGTTCGGGCGTTAGCAGCTGATCCAGATATTATTTTGATGGATGAGCCGTTCAGTGCTCTTGATCCCATCAGCAGAGCGGGCCTTCAACAAGATTTATTAGAGATGAAAAAGAACCTGAATAAGACGATCGTTTTTGTGACCCATGATATTAGTGAAGCATTGTTATTGGGAGATCGGATCTGTCTGTTCAATAAAGGGAAAGTTGTGCAAATTGGTACTCCAAAGGAAATCGTCCAACAACCTGCAGATGACTTCGTGAGATCATTTTTGAAAGCTGGAAATGTACAGCCTAAATACCAAAAAACAGTAGCAGATGTGATCCAAAGAGGTTACATAAATAAAGAACTTACATTGCCAGTCAATGAGACGATTGTGACAGTGACAGATCCAATCGAAAAATTGATGACCGTTTTGTCTATGCAAACTGAAGTTGCGGTGGTCGATGATCAAGTCGATGTTTTGGGAACTATTTCGCAACAACAATTTCTTTCGTACCTGTCTCAAGATATGCAGGAAGGGGAGAATGAATAATGCAGACTTTTATTGATACATTAATAGAACGAAAAGACCAATTGTTATCTACAGTGATTGAACACATTCAACTTTCATTAATAGCCTTATTGATCGCTGTTTTTATCGCTATCCCAGTAGCAATCGCATTGACCTATCGCAAAAAACTCGCAAATCCAGTCATTCAAGTCACAGCTATTTTCCAAACGATTCCTTCATTAGCTTTACTAGGACTGTTGATTCCCTTAGTAGGAATCGGTCGGGTGCCTGCAACGATTGCATTGGTGATGTACGCCTTGCTTCCGATTTTAAGAAATACATACATCGGTATTGCAGAGATTGATCCTTCCTTGATCGAAGCAGCCGATGCAATGGGAATGAATGCTTTCCGCAAATTGATCAAAGTACAGATTCCAATGGCTTTACCGGTCATTATGGGCGGGATTCGCAATGCAATGGTGCTGATTGTTGGAACAGCAACGATTGCTTCACTGATTGGTGCCGGAGGATTGGGAGATCTGATTTTGCTGGGAATCGACAGAGGGGATAATGCTTTAATTTTATTAGGAGCTGTTCCAGCTGCTTTACTGGCTATTTTATTCGATATCTTGCTGGGGGTATTAGAAAAAATATCCTTCAAAAAGTCTTTATGGATCTTAGGTGTTGGGGTTTTGCTTATTCTGATAGTATTTATCAGTTCATTCTTTTCAAATAACGAAGAAAAAATTGTGATTGGCGGAAAGTTAGGTGCAGAACCGACGATTTTGATGCACATGTATGAAGATTTAATTGAAAGCCAAACAGATATCTCTGTGGAATTGAAACCTAATTTAGGAAAAACAACGTTCAACTTCAATGCGCTACAATCTGGAGATATCGATATTTACACAGAATACACTGGGACTGTGTTAGCAACTTTTTTAAATGAGCCGCTTGATTCATCTGATGGAGAAGCTGTTTATGAACAAGCTAAAACCGGTCTAGAAGAACAGTATGATATGACATTGTTAGAACCGATGGCATTCAATAATACGTATGTATTGGCTGTCACAGAAGAAATGGCAGAACAATACGAGTTAGAAACGATTTCTGATTTGATTCCTATTGCTGATGAAATCAAAGCTGGTTTTACATTAGAGTTTTCTGACCGCAAAGATGGTTATTTAGGGATACAAGAATTATATGGATTAACATTTGAAAATATGGAAACTATGGAACCGAATATCCGCTACCAAGCTGTAGAAACAGGAGATGTGAATTTGGTAGATGCGTATTCCACAGACAGTGATATCGAGAAATATGGGCTGGTCCAGCTAGAAGATGATCAAGGACTTTTCCCTCCATATCAAGGGGCTCCGCTGTTATTGATGGAAACGCTAGAAGAATATCCAGAGTTGGAAGAGATTTTAAATCAGCTAGGTGGGAAAATAACAGACGACGAGATGCGTAAAATGAATTATGCAGTAGATGTTGAAGGCAAATCAGAAGATGAAGTAGCCAGAGATTTTCTGATTCAAACGAATTTATTGGAAGAATAAAATCATCTGGCATTTATTGTCTGGATGATATAGGCTGATAGAAGCGAGTGATATAAAAAGAAGTAAAGGACGTAATATATGAAGATAGGCGTTATTTCGGATATCCACATTGATTCAAATAAAAAAGTCGTTCCTGAAGGCAGCACATTTGCAGAAATTCTAGGCAATCAACTTAACCAACAGCAAATAGAATTGTTGCTATTAGCTGGAGATATCAGCAGCGACTATCTGTTGTCTCAACAGTTTATAGACGAATTGAAAAGCCAAACGAAGTGTCGGATTTTATTTGTCCCGGGTAATCATGATTACTGGTCTAGGAAAAACGGCGAAGAAGATACGAACAAAATCTATCAATTCTTCAAAGCAAAACCAGAAAGTGTACTGGAAAGACCTTATATCATCAATGATGAGTGGGCGGTAGTAGGGAACTCCGGGTGGTACGATTATGGGTACGCAGATGGTGAACAGTATACAGAAGAAGATTTTGACCGTATGAAATACCGTGTGGGAGCTTGGAATGACAAGTACTATGTACATTGGAATGAAGGAAATCAAGCAGTTGCCCAATGGATGATGGATAAGATCGAAGAGGATATGAAAGCGGTCGGTGACAGAAAAGTAATTCTAATGACGCACGTTGCCATGCATCCGCAATTTGTTATTCCTTTACCGCATCGTATTTACGATTATTTCAATGCGTTTCTAGGCAGCTCATCTTACGAATGGTTGTATACTAAATATCCGATCAAATACAGTATCATGGGGCATGTCCATTTTAGGAAAATTGTACGTGATGAAGAGCGGACCTACATTACTGCTTGTTTAGGCAATAAAAAGCATTGGGGAAAAAAGGACTTAGAAGCAGAAATCAAGCGGACCATGGTGACGTTTGAAATTGAATAGATCAACCATCAAAAAGCAGCAAGTCTAATTTAGACTTGCTGCTTTTATAAGTATATGAATTTATCTCTATTCTCTATGTTAAGATTTAATTTCTTTATACACATTAAGGAGCGAAACCGTAAAAAGTTAGCATAAAAAGGATATATCCTAAAGCAATTATTCCTGACATTATAAAGATAGCTCCAATACTGATCACATATTTTAGAGAAACCAAATAGATATCTGCTTTCATTATGAAGTTTCTAAACAGGAGTATCAAGGTTACTCCTAGAGGAATAAACAACAAAAAATACAACGCAGCTAAACCATTGTAGTAGAGGCTTATTCCTTGGTTAGGCAAAGATGTTTTAAAAAATAGAGAAAAGGCTAATAGAAATACAATAAAGATTAAATTGACTACAACAGAATAAAGATGAAACGGCTTTTTGTATTTGTTCGGTAATTTAAGGCCGAAAGAGATCGAAACGCATACAATAGAAATGACGACTGCAACAATAATATTTGATGGAAACTGCATATGGATCCTCCTTTTCAGATCTAGATCTGAATGATTTTAGATATGTATAGTGCGTGGTTTATTTAAGATTAGATTGTTGGATTCATTATATAACAAAAACTACTTTATAAATAGCAACAAACAGTTTACATGGCGCAACCATAGGCTTACATTTTCTTTTTAAATGCGTAAACACATTGTTGATCAAAGATGTATGACCTAACTCAAACTGTTGGGTAAAGCCCACCTGCTTGTTAGGATTTTCTTACAACTTAAAGCCTAAACGGTTTGCTCCACTCTCTTGTCTTTTATGATAAAATAGGGTGTATGTGTTTTATAGAGAGGGAGATAGTAATGGTTGAAATGAATGGAAATCGTGTATTAGAATTGTTGAATGCTGAATTGACGGCATACTCAAAAAAACAAATTACTACCGTATTGAACCTGTTAAAAGAGGGAAATACAGTTCCTTTTATTGCTCGTTACCGTAAAGAAATGACTGGAACATTAGACGAAGTACAAATTCGTGAGATTGAAGAGAGACATGCCTACTTAGAGACTTTAGAAAAACGTAAAGTAGATGTCCTAAAAACGATTGAAGAACAAGGCAAACTAACGCCTGAACTTGAAAAAGAAATCAAACAAGCAGATAAAATGCAATTGGTAGAAGATTTGTATCGTCCGTACAAACAAAAACGCCGGACAAAAGCGACCATTGCAAAAGAAAAAGGACTTGGTCCGTTAGCAGGCTGGTTATTAGCTTTTCCAAAAACAGATGTAACAGCAGAAGCTGAAACATATATTAATGAAGAACAAGAAGTCTTAACAGCTGAAGATGCTCTGGCAGGTGCACACGAAATTTTAGCCGAGACATTTGGCGATGAACCTGATTATCGTCAATGGATTCGGGATTTCACGTTCAATAATGGACGGGTTGTTTCTACGGTCAAAGATGAAGAAGCAGACGAAAAAGGCGTTTTTGAAATGTACTATGACTACAGCGAACCGATTAAATCAGTGGTATCGCATCGAGTTTTAGCAATGAATCGTGGAGAAAAAGAGAAAATATTGAAAGTCGCTTTAGAAGTGGATGAAGAGCAGATATTTGCTTATTTAATGAAGCAAATCGTCAAAGATTCATCTGCAACATCAACTCCTTACCTTCAAGAAGCTTATATGGACAGCTATAAACGATTTATCGGACCAGCGATCGAACGGGAAATTCGTTCATCGTTGACGGAAGTAGCAGATGAACAAGCTATTGCCATCTTTGGTGAGAACCTGCGCAACTTGCTATTGCAACCGCCTTTGAAAGGGAAAGTCGTTCTAGGCTTTGACCCCGCTTACCGTACGGGCTGCAAATTGGCTGTGGTGGATGCAACTGGAAAAGTGTTATCCATTGATGTGATCTACCCGCATAAACCAGCTGGTGCTAGACAGCGTGAAGAAGCAGCTGTGCATTTCAGAAAATTAGTTGAGACATATGGTGTAGAGATGGTGGCTATCGGAAACGGAACAGCCAGCAGAGAATCAGAATCCTTCGTAGCGGAAAACTTGAAACAAGTTGACCGAGAAGTGTATTACGTCATCGTGAATGAAGCTGGAGCTTCTGTGTATTCAGCCAGTGAAGAAGCACGGAACGAATTCCCTGATCTGGAAGTAGAAAAGAGAAGTGCAGTCAGCATCGGACGTCGTTTGCAAGATCCATTAGCTGAATTGGTGAAAATCGATCCTAAATCTGTTGGAGTTGGACAATACCAGCATGACGTTTCTCAAAAACGTTTGGAAGAACAGTTGGACTTTGTTGTGGAAACAGCTGTTAACCAAGTTGGTGTAAATGTGAATACCGCTAGTCCTTCATTGTTGCAGCGTGTAGCCGGTTTGACGAAAACAACGGCTAAAAACGTTGTAGCTTATCGTGAAGAGAACGGCAGCTTTGAAAAGAGAAATCAATTGAAAAAGGTCCCTCGTTTAGGACCTAAAGCTTACGAACAAGCAATTGGATTCTTGCGGATTATTGGTGGAAAGAATGTACTAGATAATACAGGCATTCACCCGGAATCTTATGCAGAAGCAGAGCAAGTCTTAGAGTACGCTGGATTGACGTTGAAAGACGTGGGAACAGAGGCTGCTAAAGAAGCTTTAGCTAAAGTGGATATCGCTGAACTTTCAGATAAAACTGGGTTAGGAAACGAAACCTTAAAAGATATTCTAGATGCCTTAGTAAAACCAGGTCGAGATTTACGTGACGATATGGCTGCGCCTTTACTGCGTCAAGATGTCTTGTCTATGGAAGATATCCAACCTGGGATGAAGATGGAAGGTACAGTTCGTAACGTAGTTGACTTTGGAGCGTTTGTGGATATTGGAGTCAAACAAGACGGATTGGTTCACATTTCCAAATTGAGCAATCGTTTTGTCAAGCATCCAACCAATGTGGTTGCTGTAGGAGATATCGTAACAGTATGGGTAGATCAAATCGATGTCAATAAAGGACGTATTTCTTTATCGATGATTGACCCTCAGAAAGCCTAAATTTAGGAGGTGTTCAACAAATGAGTGCGGAGGAGTTGCAACAGTTAGTAGAAGAGGTTTCTCTGACTTATTTTAACGCACCTTTTCAACATCAAGCTATTTTTAATCAGCGATTGAAAACAACTGGCGGACGTTACCATTTTGCCACGCACCATTTAGACTTTAATCCCAAGATCTTAGAAGTTTTCGGAGAAGAAGAGTTCTTAGGTGTTGTGAAGCATGAGCTGTGTCATTATCATTTGCATTTGTCTGGTAAAGGGTATCGGCATAGAGACCGTGACTTCAAAGAGTTGTTGAAACAAGTCGGCGGGTCTCGGTTCGTGCAGTCATTGAGGGAACCGAAACCGGAAAAGACCTATTGGATCTATGAATGCAAGAAGTGTCAGCAAAAGTTGTATCGACAAAGAAGGTTTAATACCAGCCGCTACATTTGTGCAAAATGTAAAGGAAGTTTCCAGTTGATGACAACGGAAAAAACAACAGTAGAATAAAAAGTTTAAAGAGGCGAGGCAGATAAAAAGATGCTGCTCGCCTCTTTTGCTACAATAAGGACAATGAGAATGCCCAGAAAGGAAGCGAAGAGTATGGCGGATATCGGTTTGGAAAATGAACGATTGATTATGGAAAAGTTGCCTGAGTATATAGATCCAGTTAAGAAAAAACAAGCTCTTCAAGAAACAGAAAAAATATTTCGCTCATTGGAAGATATGCCTCAACGTTCCAAGAAGTGGCAAGACTTTTTGTATATGCCTTTGCTTACGAAACCTAAAACAGACTACCATTCAGTTGTGCCGGTCACGATTGAGAAAAGCAACCGTGTTCGTCCATACTGGAAAAGCTTGTTGGACCAGGCGCTAAAACCTTTGGATGAATTTGAACTTGTTTCAGTAGCTGATTACGGAGCTGTCGGTGATGGAAAAACGGACTGTACAGAAGCTTTCAAAGCAGCCATCGGCAAAGGGAACCGCAGAGTGTTCGTCCCTGCAGGAGTTTACAGCATACGCGGGTTGAAGCTGCCATCCTATACGGCGTTAATCGGATCCGGAGTCGAGCGTACGATATTAAAACTGGCTGACGGAGCACCGAAGAAAGAAAAACTGATCACAAATCAGAACTATGTTAAAGGAAATCAATGTTTGAAAATTTCTGATCTGACACTGGATTGGAATGTGGAGAGGCTGTCTAAAAACGAGAACACTTCAGCCGGTGGAACGTCTTCAAGCGGTATAACCTTAGCTCATGTGCAATTTGCGTGTATTCAACGTGTGAAAATCATCAATCCCGGATTGCATGGAGTCGATATTACTTCCATTCGATACAACTATTTTGGCGATGGCAGGCGGTCTGTTTTGGGCAGCCGTTTTGTCTGGGTTGATCAGGTCGAAGCTAGCGGATTTGGAGACGATGGTATCACGACGCATCACAGCGATGATGTCTGGATCTCTAATAGTTATTTGCACCACCCGAGTGGAAGAGCGCATGAAAAAGGCTACTCTAACTCTAATGGGATTGAAGTGGATGACGGATCTCAGCATGTGGTTTTATCCAATAATCGCACCGCTTACTGTTTTGGTGGAGTCGAAATCAAAGCGCATGCTACCAGTTCTGCTGCATCAGACACTCAAATCGTTGGACACTACTCAAAACAGGATAACCGAGCCTATAATTTCCGACACATCGGTCATCATCGAGATGAAGATCGATATTCGCAATCTGCTTACAGCATCCGAGCGACTTATTTAGTAGCGGATTCCCCGCAAAAAACAGAGTTGTATGTTGGGTCAGCACCTCGAGCATTAGTTGTTTCAGCGTATCAAAAAGTGGCTGTTCATCATTTTGTTGCGATAGAAACCAGCCTTGAAAAAGATCCGATAGCCGTTTCAGTTCAGTATCGAGCTAATCAAGTTCGATTGAAGAATGTGCAGTTAAAAGGATACGAACGAGCTGGAAATCCAATCAGAATTGCTAGAACAACTGAGAACATAAAAATCGAATAAAAAAAGATTCCCTTTTGAATGAAGGGAATCTTTTTTATTGAGATTAAGCTTTAACAGGTTTAGTGGCAATTGATTTGTAGGCTTCAGGTTTAAGACCAGGAATCGTCAGCATAATCGTGAAGCTTGCGAGATATAAAACGGAGAGGAATCCCATAACGATCACTAAGCTGTAATTGTCCATCAGAAAACCAATTACAAGTGAAGAGAATCCGCCGATTGCTCGACCTACATTCAGCACTGCATTGTTGGCAATGGAGTGGATGCGAGCGGGGTAAAGCTGACTCACGATAGCGCCATACCCTGGAAACATCCCATTCACGAAGAATCCTACGAATGCTCCGCCGAATAAAAGGGTCAGTTGGCTGTTTGCATAAACGAATAAGAATACCGATGCTGCTGAGATCAAAAGGAAAACGGCGAAGATATTACGCGGACCAAATTTGTCCAGCAAACGGCCGAACGTCAGCATCCCAGCACACATTCCGGCGATTGTAACGACCATCCATAATGACGATCCGGTAACAGTCAAACCGATTTGCTGCTGCAAAATGGAAGGCAGCCAGTTCATTAATCCGAAGTAACCGGCGATTTGGACGGTTGTCATAAACATTAGTGAAAGAGTGGTGCGTGTTAATTCTTTAGTTTTAAACAATTCTTTTAGAGAAGGTTTTTCTTTATTGATCTCTTCAGTAGACGCCATCAGTTCAAACTCTCCGTCTAGTGAAGTGTGCAGCCAAATGACAAGTAGGATAGGAATCAAACCGAATAAGAATAAGGCTCTCCAACCGAACAGCGGAATCATGGCACCTGCTAATAAAGCTGCAGCGATGGAACCAATTTGCCCAGCGACTCCGTTCCAAGATGACATCACGCCTAATTTTTCTGGAGGGGAGACTTTAGCGATGATACTAATGGCGATCCCGTATTCTCCACCAGCTCCGATTCCTGCGATGAAGCGAAGAAGACAAACCCAGAAGAACGAATCAGCAAAAAACAAAGCGGCGGTAGCGAGTGAAAAAATGATGATGGACCATTTGAACAACTTCAGGTTGCCTCTGCGATCGGCTAAAACTCCGAATACCAAACCGCCAAGCAGCATACCGAGGTTGGTGATGGTAGAAATAAACCCTCCTTGCGTCCCTGTAATACCAAGATCTGTGATGATAGAAGACAAAGCGAATGACAAAAACATGACATTCAAATCGTCCATCCCAGAACCGGCTAAGGCAGCAAAGAGGGCTTTCTGTTTATTTTTGGGCATAGTTGTACTAGCCATAACGACATCTCTCCTTAAAATGGATGCTCTCTGTCATCCTTTATTTTAGTTCCAACACAGTATAGCCATTATTTTTTGATCTGGCAAGTATTTTTTTTGCATTGACATCTGCAAATCGATTCGCTAAGATTAGACACAATGAAAATAAATGATTTCCTTAATTGAGTCCTGTGAGGCTGAAAGGAAGTGCGGAAAAGTACGAATATCCTAGCGCTCCTATGCCCTTTTTTACATGCAGGAGCGCTTTTTTTGCTGCAAAAACGTATTTTTAACCTTAGCAGATGAGTTTATCGGCCGTCAGCATCCCTGCATGGTGCTTCATGGAAGTAATTTCTTGATAACTCAGCCATGAGCGACAATTCAGACCGACTCATGGCGGAAAGTGAACAGGAATTCAGCCATAAGGATCCACTTTCAGTCCTTCATGGCCAATAATTTTATTTTTCAAGCATTCAAAAGAGTTTTACCAACAAATCAACTGACCATGGAGGCTAGAACGTGCTGACAACAAAACCTATTATCGCATTAGATGTTTCTTCAAAAGAAGAGGCAACAGATTTTTTGAAAAAATTTGATCAAGAATCATTGTGTCTAAAAGTCGGGATGGAACTTTACTACAGCGAAGGTCCGCAACTGATTCGAGAACTGAAAGCAGCAGGTCACCAATTATTTTTGGATTTAAAGTTACATGATATCCCAAATACGGTTTACAGTGCTATGAAAGTACTGGCTAAGTTGGAAGTAGATATGGTCAATGTGCATGCGGCTGGCGGAAAAGAAATGATGGCAGCTGCATTAAAAGGGCTGGAAGAAGGAGCTCCAGCAGGGAAAAACAGACCGCTATTGATTGCTGTGACGCAATTGACTTCTACGACAGAACACCAAATGCAAGAAGAACAGCTGATTGAAAAAACGCTGGATGACAGTGTAGCTCACTATGCAAAATTAGCTGAAGAAGCAGGGTTGGATGGTGTAGTCTGTTCTGCATTTGAAGTCCCAAAAATTCATGAAGCTACCACAAAGTCGTTTTTATGTGTCACTCCAGGAATCAGACCTGAAGGAGACAAAGTGGGTGATCAAAAACGAGTTGCGACGCCAGAATTTGCCCATAAAGCAGGTGCGTCCCACATCGTTATAGGACGTCCAATCACAAAAGCAACGGATCCAGTAACAGCTTATACAAACATTACACAACAATGGAGAGGGGAATAACTATGGAACAAGCCGAAAAAATTGCAGGTTTACTACTAGAATGCGAGGCTGTCAGTTTGAATCCGAAAGAGCCTTACACTTGGGCCAGCGGTATCAAAAGCCCTATCTATTGTGATAACCGAATCACGATGAGCTATCCAGCTGTACGTAAAGAAATTGCTAAGGGATTAGCGGATATCATTCGAAAGTTCTACCCAGAAACAGAAGTCATCGCAGGAACGGCAACAGCAGGGATTCCTCATGCAGCTTGGGTAGCAGAAGAGTTGGATTTGCCTATGATCTATATCCGCAGCAAAGCCAAAGGACATGGTAAACAAAATCAAATCGAAGGACGTTTAACCGAGGGGCAAAAAGTAGTGTGTATCGAAGATTTGATTTCAACAGGCGGAAGTGTGATCGATGCAGCATCTGCTGTCCAACAAGCAGGAGGCGCGGTATTAGGATGTGCAGCGATCTTTAGTTATCAGCTGGATGCAGCAATGGATAATTTCCAAGAAGCTGATTTACCGATATATACATTATCGAATTACTCTGCCTTGATCAAAGCAGCCGTTGAAAAAGGGATTATCAAATCTGAAGACAAAATGTTGTTGAACGAATGGCGAGATGATCCAGCTGAATGGGGAAGAGCTTAAAAAACGTTTATCAGGATGCCTTTACAATTTTTTGCAACACTGGTAAAATAATCAGTGTTGTGACATGCGGTTGTGGCGGAATGGTAGACGCGCTGGCTTGAGGGGCCAGTGGGAGAATCTCCCGTGGAAGTTCGACTCTTCTCAGCCGCATATATATACGAAACTGATAGGTCCTATTAATTAGTCTAATAGCTAATTAAAGGGGCTTTTTTTGTTTATATATCAAGGTTTAATTCGTTTATTTTTAATTTTCCACTAATAATTTTATCATTTTATATGCATATCATTTTATAAAAATTCAGATTAGTGATATGGTACACTTTGTAATAAAAAATTATTATTGGGGGCATTTTAAATGAAAGTTATTGTCGTAGGAACATCACATGCTGGTTATGAAGCCATTCAGACATTGATAAAAGAACAACCAGACGCTGAATTGCATTTGTACGAACGTGGAGACACAGCATCGTTCTTGTCTTGTGGAATCCAAAGTTATTTAGAAGGGATCGCAGAATCTCTTGATAGCTTACACTATGCAACAGAAGATTCATATATCGAGCAAAACGTTAACGTACATATGAATAGTGATGTTGTTGGGATCAATCCAGAAGCTAAAACGATTACGGTAAAAACAACCGATGGAGAAACTGAAGAAAGTTATGACAAATTGATCATCTCTCCAGGTGCAATGCCAGTTCGTATTCCTATTCCTGGTACTGACTTAGACAATATTTTCTACGTACGTGGCCGTAACTGGGCTGAAAAAGTTAAAAACCGCATGAATCACTCGAAAAAAGCTGTTGTTGTAGGTGGAGGATACATTGGTATTGAGGTTGCTGAAGCCTTTACTAAAGCAGGTATCGAAACAACGGTCATTGATTCTCTTGATCGAGTATTGAACACTTATTTAGATAAAGAATTTGTAGATGTATTAAACGAAAATATGGAACAAAATGGATTGACTGTCCGTACAAGTGAAATGGTTAAAGAAGTTATTGGAGAAAACGGAACTGTTACTAAAGTCATTACAGATAAAGGTGAATACGAAGCAGATACAGTAATTATGGCTGTAGGTGTTCGTCCAAATACAAAATGGTTGCAAGGCATCGTTGAATTGAATCAAGACGGAACAGTAGTAGTTGACGAGTATTTAGAAACGTCTGCAAAAGACATCTATGCAATGGGAGACGCGACTAAGATTCCATTTGCTCCAAACCATGGTTCCAAATTGATTGCTTTAGCTTCAAACGCTCGTCGCCAAGGTGTGATTGCAGCTAAGAACATTATGGAGAAAAAAGTTAAAATGCCGGAAGTTTCTGGAACGTCAGGATTAACGTTGTTTGATTACAAGTTAGCTTCTACAGGTGTAAAAGATATTGATCAAGATTCAATTGGCGCTGAAGTAGAAAGTACATTCGTAGTAGAAAACATTCGTCCTACATTTATCGATGACGAAAAAGTAATGATGAAGATTCACTTCGAAAAAGAAAGTCACCGTATCGTAGGGGCACAATTGATGTCGACTTACGATGTGACAGCTTCAATCAATGTGATTTCTGTAGCGATTTCTTCTGGCTGGACATTAGAGCAATTAGCGTTTGCTGATTTCTTCTTCCAACCAGGATTCAACCGTCCATGGAACTACTTGAACGTTTTAGCGCAAAAAGCTTTAGACGGTAACTTTGATAACGAGAAACTGTAAAAATAAATACAAAAATAGCGTTAAACTGATTTGAATCAGTTTAACGCTATTTTCTATACTCAAGAAAACAACATATTCGAAATCGTTAATGTTATAGGAAGAGTGATAATCGAAAGCAGCGTGGATAAAACAACGATTCTAGCCCCGTACTCATAATTCCCGCCATAAATTTGAGAAAAGAGAGCAGTATTGATGGCTGAAGGTGCAGCAGAAGCAATCGTCAGAACCATTAAAATCAAATAATTATCGATTGGCAATATCCATAATATAAACATTCCTACTAAAGGGTAAAGGATCAATCTCAAGAACGTGGTCCAATAAGCCGCTTTTGAATTGAAGATATCAATCAGATTGCTCTTAGCGATGTAACTACCTAATAAAATCATGGCTAAAGGAGTATTTAGTGAACTTAAATCATTAAACGCTTCTGATAAAACGAAAGGCAAAGGGATTTGAGTCAGATAGAAAAATAAGCCGACATACAACCCGATAAAAGCTGGGTTAAGCAAAGCATTTTTTAACTGCACCATTCGTTTATCTCCAGTAACGGTATAGATACCATAAGTCCATTGAAAAGTAATGGAAACTACCATAAAACCAGTCATAAAGAAGACACCTTCATAACCCAAAACAGACATCACCAAAGGAATTCCCATGAAGTTTGAATTGGAAAAAGTAGCAGCAAATTTATCGATCCGTTGTTCTTTTTTTAACAAGAAATGATTTAAAAAAGCTCTTGAAGAGAGCAACAGGAAAGATACACCCATTGTCATTATCAACAAACCCATTTGGTTAGATTCAAAATCTTGTGTAAATGCATTGATCAAAATGATAGGCGTTATGTACTTAGTCAGCATATTAGCAATTTGCTGAGTACCATCATCATTTAAAATATTTTTTTTCATTAAAAAATAGCCAAAAAAGATCAGCAGAAACATAATGCTCATTTGTCCAACAATAATAGCGGAAATATTCATCTAATTAAAATTCCTTTCTTAATCTGAAATAAAACACTATTAGTACTAGTATACGGGTCATTGGCAAAATAAAAAAGGGAATTCATTTATTTATCTGGCTTAGAAAATAGTATAAAAGAAGAACAGAACAAGTATTGGTTTTGAAAAGTATTTATAGCTGTGAGGCATAAAATATTTTATTTGATGCATTAAAAAAGACTGTCTAACTGTACAAGAAATAAAAGAAGAGCAGAATAATAATCTGCTCTTCTGGTTAGTTTATTGAATTCAATTTCCTATGTTACCAATCTTTCAGCTGTTAACGTACAGCCAGACGAGATAGTTGGATCACCTTAACCTTTCTTTTTGGAGTAGAAACTCAAAAGATTAATGACAGTCCCCTCCTTTTGATTAAGTAGAGTGAATAATAATCCGCCAAAGGTTATGGAGTTGGGTTTGGAGGTTTATTACGTCTAGCCAATGAATCCAATAACATAGATGAGATAAGTTCAGTAAAAGGATGCGCTTGGTTGACCATTTGACCACTCCTTTATTCTATGTTTATAAAAAAACAGCCTCTAGCACAAGGCTAAAGACTGTTTCATTTATCTAAGGTTATTGTATCGTCTGTCTACAGAGTCACGGGCTTGTACGCGTACGCGAACAGCTTTTCTTTTTAACATAGAAAAGTGAGCACGCAGGAAAAGTGCTGAGGTTACAAACATCATGAATCCTGAACTGAAAATCAATGTTTCTGTGTTCATATTTCTCATCCTCTCTCCTAAAAATCCTTCGGTCCTGCTGCACTTAAAGTAAAAACCATTTACTTTTATTACACCTTCATTATCTCTTATTCATCGGAATACTTCAACAAAAACACTCACTTTCTTTTTTTAAATTAAAAGCATAGGCGATAAGTTGTATTAAGCAGCTCAAAACAGAAAAGTTTCTTAAAAAATATGTAAACGGATTCTTTAATGGTATAATGAAAAAGAATTCTAGTATGATGGGGTGTTCATATGAAATATAGTGTATTAGATTTTTCTTCTCAAGAAACGACTGTTTCAGCAAAGAGAAATCTCAATGAAAGAATCAAATTAGCCAGATTGACAGAATCTATGAATTACCATCGTTTTTGGATCTCGGAAAATGAAGCCAATTCAGTACTGGTTGGAAGTACGCCAGAGTTGATCATGGCTCATTTGGCATTAGCCACAGATGAAATACGGATTGGATCTGCAGGTATCATGCTGCCTTACTATAGTGGAGAAAAGATTGCGGACACTTTTAAAACAATGGATGTGGTCAGGAACAATCGAATTGATGTAGGTGTGGGGCAAGCTGCTGGAAAAAATTGGTTTTCAAAAAAGCTGAATGAAGATCCAACTGACTATCATGTGTTTGAAAGAGAAATGAAAGAGGTACAGCATTTGCTGGAAAAAACGAATCATATGAAAGCCGAAAATGCGTACAGTTCTTTAATGAAAAACGGAAACCCCAAAATTTTTATCATCAACAGCAATGCAAGGAATACCTCCATCACAGCTGAAATAGGGGCAGGTTTTTTCGCACCATATTATTTGAATTCATCCGAAGAATTAAAGGATGCAATCCGCTATTATCAAGAACATTTTGTCCAATCTAATATATTGGAAAAGGCCCACGTTATGCTGGGTGTTTTTGTCGCTATTGGCAGTGCACCGCAAGAAATCGAACAGTTAAAGAGCGATTTCAATCAGTGGGACGAATTGCAGCAGGCATCTGATAGAGAAAGAGACCCAAATCGTGCTATTATTGGGACTGGGAAAGAAGTGGTGGAACGAGTCAGTGAGTTAGCTAAAGACTATTTGGCTGATGAAGTCATGCTGATCCCCAATATAGAGAACAATCAAAAAAGAGCCGGAACGATTCAATCGTTTGCAGAAGCGTTAGCGGAACATAGAAGAGCTCTTTTTGGATAAATAAGTTATTGTTTATTAAATAATAAAGAAGATTGAAGGAGAGATAGGATGAGTTACCAAGCAGCAGAAAATCGTTACGATAAAATGATCTATAATCGAGTAGGAAAAAGCGGGCTGAAATTGCCGGCTGTTTCGCTAGGAATGTGGCACAACTTTGGAGACGTAGATTTATTTGATAAAAGCCGAGCTATTGTCACGAGAGCATTTGACTTAGGAATCACTCATTTTGACTTGGCAAATAACTACGGTCCTCCAGCCGGAAGCGCTGAAGAAAACTTCGGCAGAATTTTTGAAAAAGATTTAAAACCGTATCGTGATGAACTGATTATTTCCAGTAAAGCCGGGTATTACATGTGGCCAGGTCCTTATGGAGAGTTCGGATCGAAAAAGAACTTAACGGCCAGCATTGACCAAAGCCTGAACCGTATGGGATTGGATTATGTAGATATCTTTTATTCTCATAGACCAGATGTCAATACACCATTTGAAGAGACTGCTCAAGCATTGGATTTGATGGTGCGCCAAGGAAAAGCTTTGTATATTGGGATCTCTAATTACTCTGCAGAACAAACTGCTGAAATCAGCGCTATCTTTAAAGAACTGAAAACACCATTCATTATCCACCAACCTTCTTACAGTATGTTCAATCGTTGGATTGAAGACGGATTGCAAGATGTCTTGAGTGAGAATGGAACAGGAACGATTGCTTACAGTCCATTAGCACAAGGATTGTTAACAGACCGTTATCTAGATGGAATCCCAGAAGATTCACGAGCTGGACGTTCTTCAAGTCCGTTTTTACAAGAAGACCAAGTTCATGAAAATATTGCAAAATCGAGAGCGTTAAATGAAATTGCCAAACGACGTGGACAATCATTAGCTCAAATGGCTGTAGCTTGGATCTTGCGCGACCAAAAAGTTACCAGTGTATTAATAGGTGCAAGTCGTGTTGCTCAATTGGAAGACAACGTAAAAGCCTTGGACAACATTCATTTCACAGCTGAAGAGTTGAATGAAATTGATGCTATTTTAAACGAGTCGAAAAAATAAAGTTCTACCAATTAGTCTCTTCATTCAATATACTGAATGAAGAGACTTTTTATTGCAGGAGGAAATCAAATGAACTTAAAACACATTCACCATGTCGCTATTATTGCGTCCGATTATGAAAAATCGAAACATTTTTATACTGAGCTGTTAGGATTGGAAATCATCCGTGAGAATTATCGTGAAGAAAGAGATTCATACAAGCTGGATTTGAAAATCGGAGACAGCGAGATCGAACTGTTTTCTTTTCCAAATCCCCCAAAAAGACAAAGCGGACCAGAATCTGTCGGATTAAGACACTTGTGTTTTTACGCAGATGACATTGAAGAAACCGTAAAAGAATTGAATCAAAAGGGAATCGAAACCGAACCGATTCGAATCGATGAATTTACGGGCGGCAAGTATACCTTTTTTAAAGATCCAGACGGTTTACCGTTGGAATTGCATGAGTAAATTTTCAAAGTTAAACGAACATTTTTGAAAGTTTTAATGAGTTAGGTTAAAATAAAACAGGTAAGGGCAATTTATTCGAGAAGGAGAAGGATGCTATGAGTACAAAAATGATCCATACGTGCTATCGAGTACAAGATTTAGAAAAATCAGTTGAGTTCTATACAGAAATTTTAGGGATGAAAGAAGTTCGTCGTTTAGACTACCCTGATTTCAAATTTACTTTAGTTTATTTAGCCTTTGAAGAAGGCGGCTACGAATTGGAATTGACTTACAACTACAGCGCCGAAAAATATGACCTAGGAAATGGTTATGGACACATCGCTATAGGTGTAGATGACTTAAATGCAGTTCATGAAGAATACAAAGGCAAAAACTGTGATATTACAGATATCAAAGGTCTTTCTGATGGAGCAGCTACTTATTTCTTCATCATGGATCCAGACGGCTACAAAATCGAAGTTGTACAAAACTAATCCATCCCCTATGTAATAGGGATGGTTAAACACCAGATTCATTAAAGACTGATACAAATGGTCTTTAATGAATCTATCTTTTTATTTAACGAAATAACCTAACGACTGCATAAACTATCAGGGGGAATTTGATGAAATATGATGCTGGGACTTTCCATTATTCATCTAGAAGAGAATTGGTTTACGGAAAAAAAGGGATGATTTCTACGACACACCCGCTAGCTTCACAAGCTGGACTGGAAGTGTTGAAAAAAGGCGGCAATGCAATTGATGCGATCGTGGCTGCTGCAGCGGCACTAACCGTTGTTGAACCATCTGCGAACGGAATCGGGGGCGACAGCTTTGCGATCATTTGGTACAAAGGTGAAATGTATGGTCTTAATTCAAGCGGTGCTGCTCCTGAACTGATGAAACGAGAAGCCTTCCAGCAAAAAGGAACAGAGATTCCGCGATATGGACTAGAACCGGTAACTGTTCCAGGAGTGCCTAAGGGATGGGCATCACTGGTCAATAGGTTCGGACGACTAGCGCTCAGTGAAGTGATGGAACCTGCAGCCGTCATTGCAGAAGAAGGACATCCAGTAACCAGTAAGATAGCAGAAGCTTGGGAAAGAACGTTTCACATTTTTTCCAAGCAATTGAAAGACTATCCGGTGCTTCAAACGTGGTTCGACACTTTTTGTCCAGACGGAAAACCTCTTCAAGCAGGAGATATGTGGTTTTCAAAAGGGCATGCAAAAACGTTGCGTGAGATTGGAGCTACAGATGCAGAAGCTTTTTACACGGGCTGGATTGCTGATGAAATCGATGCTTTTTCCAAAAAATATGATGGCTACATACGAAAAAAAGATTTAGAGCAACACCAACTCGAATGGATCACACCTCTTTCAACTGCATATAAAGGATACGATATATGGGAAATGCCGCCAAACGGACAAGGGATAATCGTGTTGATGGCATTGAATATCTTAGAAGAGTTGACATTGAAAGACAAGGAAAGTCCAGACACTTACCACAAGCAAATCGAAGCCATCAAGTTAGCTTTCAGTGATGGATTGCAGTATATTTCTGATCCACGTTCGATGAAAGCAAAAATAGAAGACATGCTGTCCAAGGAATATGCTGCTAATAGAGCCGGACTAATCACGGAGCAAGCTCTTTCACCTGAACCTGGAAAATTCGACAACCCAGGAACGGTCTATTTGGCTGCTGCGGATGGGGAAGGAAACATGGTCTCCTATATCCAAAGCAACTATGCTGGATTTGGTTCTGGATCAGTGGTTCCTGGGCTTGGAATCAGTCTGCACAATCGAGGCAATCAATTTTCGTTAGATGAAAACCATCCAAATGTATTGGTCCCAGGCAAGAGACCTTTTCATACGATCATTCCGGGATTTATCACTCAAAATGGAAAGCCGATCGGACCATTCGGTGTTATGGGTGGAGGAATGCAGCCTCAAGCGCACCTTCAAGTTTTGAGCAGTATGATCGATTTTCAATTGAATCCACAAGATGCTTTAGATGCTCCTCGCTGGCAATGGTTGGAAGGCAAAAAGGTTCTTGTTGAGCCGCAATTTCCTTACCCCATCATTCAAGACTTGATAAAAAGAGGACATGAGGTACAAATTGCTGCAAGTCCTTTGTCTTTCGGGAGAGGGCAAATCATTTTGCAGCAGGAAAACGGAGTCCTCGTTGGAGGCACTGAGCCGAGAGCGGATGGACATATAGCAGTCTGGTAAAATAGAAAGAACAATAGAAAAATATTTTTCTATTGTTCTTTTTTTGACGCTCTTTTTTGATTAAAATAAAGGGAAGGAATAAAAATGACGAAATGCAGGTGATTAGAACATGGGGATTACGTTAGTGAATGTCAAACATCAAGATGTTCTTCAGAATCTTTATGAAGGATTGTATCATCAGTTAGTAGATATCAGTGATTTACCGGGCATCAATACGATTTGTGCAAAAGAAACTGTGGAGACGATACGAAACCGATTTGATATTATCAGCCGCTCTGCAATTCATTTTTTAGGAAATGGAAATTTTCACTATTTGACACTTCCTCTGCTGCAAAAGTATAAACACCCTTTTTCGCTCATTGTATTTGATCATCACAATGATGCTGGAAAGTTGGACTATGAAGGGTTCACCAGTTGCGGTTCCTGGATAAATGAAGTGGTAAAATTGGTTCCTGCAGTCAAAAAAGTTTTCCTTGTAGGCTGCGGGGAAGAAAACGACAAGGAAATGAGTCAAGAGATAACAGAAAAAATCATCATTATTCCAGAAAGAGAACTAAATCCTTTGAAATTGTATCAAGTGTCTAAAATGATTCCGACAAAAGACATTTATTTTAGTGTTGATCGAGATGTTTTAACACCTAAAGAAGTACAGACCAATTGGGATCAAGGAAATGTGTCAACTGAAGAACTAATCGATTACATCAAGATTCTGTCAAATGATCATGCGTTAATTGGTGCCGATATTTGCGGAGATTTGGACTGGGATTACAATATGAGTAAAGAATATAAAAAAATTCCAGCTCGAGAACAAGCCTATCACGTTAATAGACAGTTGTTTGAAACGTTCGAAACGATATTGAAGAAAACAGAAACTTTTCCTTCAGAACAACAAATCGTTTAATTAGTATATACAAATGGTGTGAAAAACCTATCTTTGAATAAAAAATTATGTATAATATAATTTGTGCACTACTAATATTCACTACAAAAATGAAAGCGATTTAAAACTTGTTGTATCATCAAATGAAGGAAAAGCGAGGTATTTTTTAATGGAAAAAATGCAGTTGATCCACATCAATGAAGAAGCCAAGGAATTTCATTTAAGCAACGGTCAAGTGAGTTATATTTTTAGAGTAGAACCTAAAATCAAACAGCTAGAGCAATTTTTTTTTGGTAAGAGCATCAAACACAGAGAATCGTTTTCTTATTTAGTCGAACGGGAAAATCGTCCGGCGAATAATTTATATGAAGGTGATCACACCTCAGCTCTTGAGCACATTAAACAAGAATATCCTGGGTTTGGGACCACAGATTTCAGGTATCCGGCTCATCAAGTAAAATGGCCAATAGGAGACCGGGTGACCCACTTGGAATATTCTTCTCACAAAGTAAGGAAAGGAAAGCCGGTTTTAGAAGGCTTGCCAGCTACATACACTGAAAACGATACAGAAGCAGAGACATTGACAATAACGTTGAAAGACGCCTATTCTGAGTTAGAAGTCTATTTAAACTACACGATTTTTGCAGCATTGCCTGTAATCACTCGCAGCACTTGTTTTGTGAATCAAGGTTCAGAAACTATTGAGTTGGAGAATGTCATGAGTGCGAGTGTCGATTTGCCGGATGCCAACTATGATTTGCTTCATTTGAATGGAGCTTGGGCAAGAGAAACCCATGTGGAACGTAAGGCTCTTCATACAGGTCTGCAATCAGTCTCTAGTGCCAGAGGAGCAAGCAGTCATGCTCATAATCCGTTCATGGCGTTAGTCCGTCCAGACAGCACAGAAACGGTTGGAGAAGTCTATGGTTTTAGTTTAGTTTACAGCGGAAACTTTTCTGCACAAGTAGAAGTTGATACGTATCATGTGACGAGAGCAATGATTGGAATCAATCCGTTCCGCTTCAATTGGCAGTTGGATCCCAACGCTTCTTTCCAAACTCCTGAAGCTGTCATGGTCTATTCGGATAAAGGGCTGAACGGAATGAGTCAGGCTTTTCACGAATTGTATCGCACTCGATTAGCCAGAGGTGTGTGGAGAGACAAGGAACGCCCAGTACTGATCAACAATTGGGAAGCGACTTATTTTGATTTTAATGAAAACAAAATCCTGGAAATTGCAGAAAATGCTGCTGAATTAGGAGTAGAGTTGTTTGTATTAGATGACGGCTGGTTTAATAAGCGGAATGATGATTCAACTTCTCTAGGAGATTGGTTTGAAGACGAGTCGAAGTTGCCTAATGGGATCAAAGGATTGTCAGAAAAAATCCATCAATTAGGATTGAAGTTCGGGTTATGGTTTGAGCCTGAGATGGTCAATAAAGACACAACACTTTATGAACAACACCCAGACTGGATCATCCAAGTGCCTGGGAAAAATGTTTCTCATGGACGAAATCAATTTGTATTGGATTTTTCTCGTCCAGAAGTGGTAGATAATTTGTTCCAGCAAATGGACACGATCATTGAAGGTTCTCAAATCGACTACATCAAGTGGGATATGAACCGCTATATTTCAGAAGCCTTCTCCATCAGTTTGCCTGCGGATAGACAAGAAGAGCTTTATCACCGCTATATCTTAGGTGTTTATGATTTATATGAACGATTGATCGCCAAGTATCCAGAGATTCTGTTTGAATCTTGTGCGGGCGGCGGAGCGCGTAATGACCCTGGAATGTTGTATTATGCACCTCAAGCTTGGGCGAGCGACGATACAGATGCAGTGGAACGATTGAAGATTCAATATGGAACGTCGATGGTTTATCCGATCTCCAGTATTGGAAGTCATGTTTCAGCAGTTCCTAATCATCAAGTAGGGCGTATGACCTCAATGGATATGCGTTCTCATGTGGCTTATTTTGGGACATTTGGTTATGAGTTGGATATTACAATGCTCAGCCACGAAGAAACAGAATCGATTCAGCAGCATATTCAGTTCTTTAAAAAACACCGCAAGTTGATCCAACAGGGAGATTTTTATCGTTTGAAATCACCGTTTGAAGGAAACCATACGGCTTGGATGATCGTTTCAAGAGATCAAGCTGAAGCTGTTGTAGGGTTTTATCAAGTTTTAGGGACACCTAATCCAGCCTATGAACGGTTGGTATTAACTGGACTAGATCCTGAAAAACGTTACGCTGTTCATCCTATGCAGCAAGAACGTTACGGAGATGACTTGATGGCTGCTGGGTTGATTTTTGCGGATGATGTGACGACTGATCGAGGCAAAGAATGGACTTTTAATCGTCACGGGGATTTTACGAGCAATATTTTCTATTTGACCAGTAAAAATGATTCGGAGGGAAACTGATGGGATTAGCAGTATTTGATATTGGAGGCACATCTGTGAAATATGCCTTCTGGCAAGAAGACGATTTGATTGATAAAGGCAGTTTCCCTTCTCCAACAACATGGGTTGGCATGAAACAAGAGTTGAGAAGAGTGAAGGAAAAGTATGCAGAACAATATGTGGTAGAGGGAGTAGCAATCAGTTCTCCTGGTGCGGTCAATCAGGCTGCTAGAGTGGTTGAAGGAGCTAGTGCATTGCCTTATCTGCATCATTTTCCAATCTACGATGAATTGGAAGAAATGTTTGGATGTAAAGTGGCTTTGGAGAATGATGCGAATTGCGCTGCTTTGGCTGAAGTATGGAAAGGTTCGGCTAAAGGATTGGACAATGTATTGATGGTCGTTGTCGGCACAGGAATCGGCGGTTCTGTGATCATCAATGGTGAAGTGCAGCACGGAGCTCATTTATTCGGCGGTGAGTTTGGATTTATGCTCTTAAATGAAACGCAAACGTTCAGCCAATTGGGAACGGCCGTAAAAATGGCGCAACGTTATTGCGAGCGTAAAGGGTATCCTATAGGGACTGTGAACGGGGAAGAGGTTTTCCGATTAGCAGAAACAGGAGATGACATAGCTGCAGAAGAAGCAGAAGTCTTTTATCAGTCTTTGGCACGCGGCATTTACAATTTACAATACAGCTATGATCCGGATTTGATCTTGCTTGGCGGAGGCGTATCCAATAAGCCTGATATTTTAGAACAATTGGAGAAACGCTTCGAACTTATTTTGAAACAAGTGGGTATTGCTCCATTTGTTCCTAAAGTAGAAACATGTTATTTTAAAAGTGAAGCCAATTTGATTGGGGCTGTCTATAATTATATGCAGCAAAGTAATAAAATCAGGGGGACCGAGAATGAAACTATTGCAAAATGACAAAATATTGTTTTATGGAGACAGCATCACAGATGTAGGAAGGAACCGCGATGAATATGGTAATTTAGGTCAAGGGTATGCACTAATGATCGCTGGTAAGCTGCAGGCCAAATATCCTGAGTTGAACTTAACGTGTTTAAATCGGGGCATCGGTGGAGATAAAATAGCTGATTTGAAGAACCGATTGGATGAAGACTGTATTGCATTGGAGCCCACAATAGTGTCTATTTTAATCGGGATTAACGATACTTGGCATATTGAAAATTCTCCAGCACTAGGGTCAAAAGAAGTAATGGTTCAATTTGAACAAGACTACCGTGAGGTTCTGAAACGCATTAAAGAAGAAACGACTGCACGCATCGTTTTGATGGAACCTTATGTCTTACCGTATCCGGAAGATCGTACAAAATGGAGAGTTGATTTAGACCAACGTATCCAGATCATCCGCAAATTAGCGAAAGAATTCCAGACAGAATTTATAGCGCTGGATGGACCATTAAATGCATACGGCATCAAACACAGCTTCCAATATTTAACTGGAGAAGATGGTGTGCACCCAACTGTGGCAGGACATGGATTGATTGCTGAAAAATGGTTGGAAATTTTAGAATAAGAAGATACAAAAAAGCGGCCGAGAGAATTCTCTCAGCCGCTTTTTTCCTAGGCTAGCTTATAAACTTTTTTAAGAAATATTTTTAAAAAGTAATTAAATTGAGGGTTCTCTTTATCTTATAGAGTGGGCTCTTCTTTTTGTTTTTCGAATGATTGATTTAGGGTGATGGTTTCCTAAACATCAATCTAAGTATTTTCCATTGCTTTCAATAACTTTTTTGAACCAGTCAAAGCTTTTTTTAGGAATTCTGCGCATATCCTTTAAATCGTGGTTTTCACGATTAACGTAAACGACCCCGTAACGTTTTCGCATATCGCCTTGAGAACTTAAAATATCGATCAATCCCCAACCAAGATAACCGATACAATCTACGCCATCTAAGAACATAGCATCTTTCATAGCTTGTAAGTGATCACGATGATAATTGATGCGATAATCATCTTGGATCAGTTCATTTTCCGGCAGTTCTTCGATTACTCCGATACCATTTTCGATAGGGAAGACAGGTAATTTATATCGATTATACATGTCTCTAAGAATACTTCTGAATCCTATAGGATCGATTTGCCATCCCCATTCAGTAGCTTCCAGATTAGGATTAGGTTGGCCGCCAATTTCTCTGTATTGATAAATCGGTGTATCTTTGGTGATCTTATCAGCGCTTATGACTGAACTTGCATAGTAGCTGAATGACAGCCAATCGCTTTTCATTTCTGCTAATGTTTCTTCATCGCCTTCTTCGAATTCAGGCATTAAATTGTTTTCTTTCAAATAAGCTAATATGAAAGCAGGATATTTACCGTTTGTAAATATATCCAGATGAAATTGGTTAGTAAAGTCATCTACGAGTTGAGCAGCTAAACTATCTTCTGGTTTAGAAGTAGCTGGATAAACTTTATTATAGGCTACCATTCCGCCAATTTCGCAATTTGGTGCTGATTTGTGAAGATAATTAGCAATCTCTGCATGAGCAATTAAAGTGTTGTGCTGAAGTTGATACAATTCCTTCTCTGTTCCGTCACCTTCTAACAACCCACCTATTTGAAAACCATGAGACATAGCGAAAATGTTTTGTTCATTAAAAGTGATCCAGTATTTTACTTTGTCTTTGTAACGATCAACTATAAGTTTTCCATAACGAACAAAAGCATCTACTACATAACGAGATAAAAATCCACGGTATTCCTCAGCTAGATGTAAAGGCATATCAAAATGATATAAACAAATCATCGGTTCGATTCCGCGTTCCAATAAATCATCAATAAAACGATCGTAAAAGGCGAGACCTTCTTCATTAACCTCACCGTCTCCATTAGGAAACACACGCGACCAAGAAATTTGAAAACGATAGCAATTCATCCCTAATTCTTTCATGTAGTCAAAATCTTCTTTGTATCGATGGTAGCTGTCTGTAGCCACTTTCCAATCAGAAGCGTGTTCGCTGGCTTCTCTAATATCGTAGACTGATTTTCCTTTCCCTCCTTCGTTCCATGCACCCTCTGTTTGCATGCTGGAAACAGAATTTCCCCATAAAAATCCTTGCGGTAATTGAGATAGCATAACTGTAAAACTCCCTTCTATTTTAAAATAAGCGTAAACGTTTACAAATAAGTTGTCAATACAAATTAAACGTAAAGTGTTGTTCTATTTAACCAATGGACAGGTGTATTATCCACACAGTTCTTTTGCTGCAAAATTACAAGAAGGTAAAATAAAACTTGTGTAAAAGAAGTATTCGTGCTAATATAATCTACATGCGATGAGTTGACCGGCAATCAGATGATTTATCATTTCGCTTCGGCGACATAGTGATTGCCCAAAATTAGACAGGGCACATGTGCGTAAGCACACTGCAGGATGCAGGTGTTTGGATCCCTCTGTTTTGTGGAATTCATGGAACCTATTGAATGAAAATTGAATACTGTCGAAAAAGCTGCAAATGGTCCTTCTTAGGAAGGTATCATTTGCAGCCTTTTTTTATTTCGGCGCAGAAAGTTCTTTCAATGCGCCAACTTGGTAACTTAAATAGGTATAATTTTGTTTAAGATACATATCTTTAGGAGTGTCTTCTGCATCAGCAACCAAGATGACTGTTTTTGAACCAGCGTTTTCCATGACAAATCGTTGGATCTCTGTACCAACGCCTTGTCTTTGGTATTCTTCGAGTACAAAAAAATTGTCGATCTCAACTGTGTTCTCTTGTATCAGCAAATCAACACTGCCGACAGGAATACCATTGAGATAAGCGATCACTTGTTGAATAGCAGAGTCATCAAAATCTTGGTCGTAAAGATCTTGCTTTTGATCTGCAAAAGTCTCACTGATGTCAGTATCTTGTACTCGATTGATTTGTTTAAAACTCTTTAACGATTCTTCCGTAACGAATTCTACCGTCACTGCAGGATTTCTTTTGGTGGGGGTGAAGTCTTTAGGATCAATGGCATACAGCTCCAAAATCTCAATCCCATAACCATTACTTGATAAGTAATCGATGATCGGTTCAGTAAACCCATAGTCCTCTGGCCAATAAAATTTAACATGGTCCATTTCCATATCTTCATGGAACTCCAGCAATATTTTTTCGATCAGTTTAAATTCTTCTAAGGTAGGTTGGTATTTCAACCGCATAAAATTATAGTCGTACATAAAACGTGCATCGTGATTATGGTAGAGTTTATAGAATTCATTTTCTTCAATCAACTCTGTTTTCGACGTAATCATATCAAAAGTAATCATAGTGAACCTCTTTTTCATAGTATAGGTAAGAAACTTTTTGCATAGTAGATCATACATCTTGATTATAACAGTACAAATACGAGAATGAAATATCGGTAGAAGTTGGGAAAATTCCCAGCAAATGAGAAAAATAATTTAATTGAAAGCGTTTTCCCTAATTGGTATAGGGCTGTTGTGTCTGAAAATACTAAATGATATAGTCTAATTAAGGAAGCGATTACATATAGAGGAGGACAGCAGAAGATTGAACAGCTTATAGGAAATCACTGTTAAAAAGTTTTTAACTAGAGAGTAAAGGAGATGTCAGCAAATGATGGAAAAATTGCAACGATTCGGTGGGGCCATGTTTACACCGGTATTATTATTCGCCTTTAACGGTATTATTTTAGCTCTTGCAATTGCAATGCAAAATGACTTGATCATGGGAGGACTTGCAGCTGATGGAAGTCTATGGTCAGAAGTCTGGTCTATTATTGAGACCGGCGGATGGACCATTTTCAACAATATGGAATTATTATTTGTGATCGGATTGCCGCTGGGATTAGCTAAAAAAGCCAGTGGTCGAGCTTCTTTAGAAGCCTTCTTGATTTATATGACATGGAATAACTTTATTGCGAAAATGCTTGAACTATGGGGACCATCTTTTGGTGTCGACTATAGCCAAGAAGTAGGCGGAGTTAGTGGTCTTAAACTGATTGGCGGTGTGAAAACTTTAGATACCAACCTTATAGGGGCTATCATTATTGCAGGTATCGTTGTTTTTATCCACAATAAATTCTTTGAAAAGAAAATACCTGATTGGTTAGGCGTTTTCCAAGGATCATCTTTAGTTGTCATCATCGGGTTTATATTGATGTTCCCATTAGCGCTTTTGACATCTTGGGGATGGCCGGCAGTTCAAGGCGTTATCGCTGCTATGCAGGGCTTCTTACAAACTTCTGGAGCATTTGGAGTTTGGATTTATGTATTCTTGGAAAGAATATTGATCCCAACTGGATTGCATCATTTCATTTACCAACCATTCATTTACGGACCAGCTGTTGTGGAGAATGGAATCACAGCTTTCTGGTTGAACAACTTAGATTACTTTGCAAGTACAGAAGGGTCTTTAAGAGAATTGTTCCCGCAAGGCGGTTTCGCATTGCACAACGTGTCTAAACTATTTGCTCCTCTTGGAATTGGGGCAGCATTGGTAGCTACTTCAAAACCAGAAAAAAGAAAACAAACGATCGCTTTAGTAGTTCCTACTGCTATGACAGCCGTTTTAGCTGGTATTACAGAACCGTTTGAATTCACATTCTTATTCTTAGCTCCACAATTGTTTGCTGCTCATGCTGTAATTGCAGCGACATTAGGCACAACGGTCTACTTATTAGGAGTAGCAGGAGATGTAGGTAGTGGATTACTGGCGGTCATTTCTCAATTTATTGTACCGATGTCAGCAACTCATTTAGACGCTATCTTAATTTTATTTGGTACTGGATTAGTCTTTAGCGGAATTTACTTCTTGGTTTTCCGATTCGCTATTTTAAAGTGGGACATCAAGACACCTGGCCGTGAAGATGCAGAAGAAGTAAAAATGTACCGCAAAGCGGACTACAAAGAAAAGAAAGCTCAAGATAAAAATGGAGCTACAGTTACTGCTTCTCAATCGGACGATCCTTACGCTGTAAGAGCTGCAGCATTCCTTGACGGTTTAGGCGGTCCTGATAATATCAGCCGTATCAATAACTGTGCAACTCGATTAAGAGTTAGTGTGCACGATGATTCTCTAGTCAGAGAAGATGGTTTCTTTAAGCAAAATGGTGCGCATGGTTTAGTTCGAAAAGGCAATGCTTTACAAGTCATTGTAGGGTTAGATGTTCCTCAAGTCAGAGAAAAATTTGAAGACATGGTGAATCAAAACAGCTCCGAAACAAGTAATGAGTTGGAAGCTGATCAAGGTACAAATTTAACATAAAGTAGTAGAACAAACTAAAACAATCATAAAAAAAGGGGATTTTATTTATGGCTTTAAAAGAACAATCAATCGTTGTTGCAGGTGGCGGAAGTACATTTACTCCAGGGATCATTATGATGTTATTAGAAAACTTAGATAAGTTTCCGATTCGTCAAATCAAATTTTATGACAATGATTATGATCGTCAAAAACAAATTGCAGATGCTACTGAAATCATTTTGAAAGAAAGAGCACCTCAAATCAAATTCGTTGCGACAACGGATCCGGAAGAAGCTTTTACAGATATCGACTTTGTAATGGCACACATTCGAGTAGGAAAATATGCGATGCGTGAAAAAGATGAGAAAATACCATTGAAATACGGAGTCGTTGGTCAAGAAACGTGTGGCCCAGGAGGAATTGCATACGGAATGCGTTCCATCGGCGGAGTTCTGGAATTGGTGGATTACATGGAAAAATACTCTCCAGATGCTTGGATGTTGAATTACTCTAACCCGGCTGCTATTGTGGCCGAAGCAACTCGTAAATTGCGTCCGAACAGTAAAATCATCAATATCTGTGATATGCCTGTAGGAATCGAGGCACGAATGGCAGAAATTCTTGGTCTAGAGTCTCGTAAAGATATGACCATACGTTACTATGGATTGAACCACTTTGGGTGGTGGACAGATATTCGAGATAAAGACGGAAATGACTTGATGCCTAAAATAAAAGAACATGTAGCAGAACATGGATATGTTACACCAGGTGAATTAAATGGTCGTCCTGAAGAAGAAATAGAACCAAGTTGGATGCATACATTTGGAAAAGCTAAGGAAGTTTATGCATTGGATCCAAAAGTATTGCCAAATACTTATTTGAAATACTATTTCTACCCACAAGACGAAGTAGAACATTCAAATCCTGAGCATACTAGAGCTAATGAAGTTATGGAAAATCGTGAGAAAAAAGTTTTCTCTGAATGCAATCGCATCGCAAATATCAAAACCGCTAAAGATGCAAAATTAGTGACAGATGATCATGCTTCTTATATCGTTGATTTAGCGCGTGCCATTGCTTACAACACAAGAGAAAGAATGCTATTGATCGTTCCAAATAACGGATCTATCGTAAACTTTGATCCGACAGCTATGGTAGAGATTCCATGTATTGTCGGATCACAAGGACCAGAACCATTGACTATGGGTGAAATCCCTCGTTTCCAAAAAGGCTTGATGGAACAACAAGTAGGGGTTGAAAAATTAGTCGTAGAAGCTTGGGCTGAAGGTTCGTACCAAAAACTATGGCAAGCGTTGACACTATCAAGAATCGTACCAAATGCCAGAATCGCGAAACAAATCTTGGATGACTTAATTGAAGCCAATAAAGAATATTGGCCAGAATTAGTTTAATTCCTTTCGTTTGAATGTAAGTTAACTCAACTCTGTATGCCTCTGTGTTATACTAAGACTAGTTTTAATGAACAAATAGTCTTAGTATAAACGGAGGTGTTTTTGGTATTGGAGTTAGAAGCCTTGATCAATGCACATTACCACGAACTAAATGAAAACGATTTACAAATTCTGTCTTTTATCGTGAACAACAAACAATCAGTTCATCAAATGACAATCACTGAATTAGCGAAATTGACCTTAACATCTAAGTCTACGGTTTTAAGACTGACTAAAAAGCTGGGCTTTTCAGGCTATAGTGAATTCAAATACAGCTTGAGGCATGAAAAAACAAAAGAAGCTCAAGACTTGAATACCGTTAAATTTGTTGATTTGCAACGTAAAGATATAGAAACGACTAAAAAACTGTACAGTCAGACAGACATTGCTCCCATAGTGGAAGCTTTGCATCAAGCTGACCGTATTTTTTGCTATGGAACTGGTTGGGGGCAAAGAGACGTATTATCCAACTTTAGAAGGAGTATGGTTCCAGTTGGCAAGTTTCCAATAGTGTTGTCTGCATTAAAAGAATTGGAGATGGCCAGTACGACTTCTGTGACTTCAAAAGATTTAGTGATCTTCGTCTCGTTGAGCGGGGATATTATAGAAGTAGATAAAATTATGAATGTATTGACTTTAAAAGACATTCCGATATTATCGATCACTAGTTTCCGCAATAATCAAATGGCATCAAGAGCTACGTTTAATCTTTATTTTCAAACGACTCCTGTATTGGTACAAAACGAAGAAATTTATTCGTTTCTTCCCTTATATGTAACAACTGATTTGCTGCAACGCTCATATGTGGATCATGTGTTGTTTTCAACTGACAAAAATAACTAAAAGAAGAAGCTGGAATATTTCAGCTTCTTCTTTTAGTTATTGAGCACTAGATGCAGAATCAATAATTTCTTGAGGAATGGAAATATCATTCATTTCGTTCATGTTTTTATAGGTATGATGAATCATCATTACAAGATCATGTCCATCTTGAACACCAGACAGCTCGTTAGTAACTTCTTGGATCAGCAATGTTTCTTTATCTATAGACACCATAACCTTTTGTTCTACTTCTTCAGGAGAAAGCGACCCAAAATTTAAGGAATAAGGGGATTCAAAGGATGAATACAAATCGGCATTTATCTCTTGAAAAGTATAAACGTACTCGTCCTCATTTTCAGTCAATTCACCTATTTTACTGATAGATTCAACAATGGGAACAAGGTTAGGATAAGTTGTGCCTGTACTCTGAAAAAGAGCTTCTTGCTGATTAGACATGTCCATCCAACCTTGATCATTAAGATTCAAGTAGGCTTTGTCATCAACTGAATAATATTCTTGTGTCAAGGATTCACCAGCTGCAGACTTATTTATAGTGCCATAAGTATCCAGAGTTTGTTCATTAATGACGATATCAGATTTGCTCATGCTTTCTTGGATGACATCACCGGACTCTTGATTAGTAACGGAAATAGAAAGATCGATCAATGCACGGTAGTTTTCTACTGCAGACTCGTTTTCACTTACACCACTCACAACTTCTTCCTCACTCAAAGATCTTTCACATCCAAATAAAAAGACCGGACTGATTAAAGAAATCCGAAGTATATTTTTCCTCATTGATTCTCCTCCCAACATTGTTTCAATGAGCTAGTTAAAACGTTTTGGCTTTCACCCAGTTGGTTTACTGGGAATGCCTTTTAAAGGTAACGTCATTGAAAGAGAACTTCTTTCTAAATCAAGCAAACTTATGTCATAATAAGAGCAATTGAACGTACGAAAGGAGAATGGAAATGGACAAACAACGGTTATATATTATCTCGTTAGATGCATTCGGTTCACAAGATTTGGCTTACGCGAGAACCTTACCGAATTTCAAGTATTTATTGGACAGAAGTGCGGTAATTAAACAAGTGGAGACGGTTTATCCTTCATTGACTTATATGGCTCATACTTCTGTGGTGACTGGAATGTATCCAATTAACCATGGAATCCTGAACAATACATATCTTCAACCAAAAAGAATTTCTCCTGACTGGCATTGGTACGCGAAGGACATCAAAGTTCCTTCACTGTTTGACGCAGCACATGAAAAAGGATACAAAACAGCTAGTTTCCTGTGGCCAGTAACTGGTCGGAGTCAGTCGATCGATTACAATTTTGCAGAAATCTTCCCTAATCGCCAGTGGCAAAACCAAGTTATGGTGTCGTTATACTCTTCTAGTCCCAAGTTTATTATGGATCTCAATCGAAAATATGGACACCTAAGAAAGGGAATCCAACAACCTGAACTGGATGAATTTTTGACAGCCGGCATACTGGATACGATCGAAAACAAGAATCCTGATTTATTAGCGATTCATTATGTGGAATTAGATAGTATGAGACACAAATACGGAGTCCATTCTCCTCAAGCAAAAGAAGCTATTCGTAATATGGATCGCCACTTAGGACAAATCATTAAAATGATGAAACAAAAAGGAATCTTTGAAGAGACTATCGTGGCTATTTTAGGAGATCATTACCAAATTGACACACACACTGTGATTCACTTAAACAGTTATTTTGAAACATTAGGATGGTTGAAAAAGAATCAAAGAGGTCAGATAGAAAAGTGGAAAGTTGTGGCAAAAAGCGCAGATGGGGCAACCTATATCTATACTAAACCAGGGATGGATCTGCAAACCGTAGCTGAAGCACTTCGTAAACTTCCAGAAGGAATCGAATTTATTTATACGCAGCAACAAGCAGTAGAACTAGGAGCCGATAAGATGTGCAGCTTTTTACTTGAGGCTGAACGAGGCTATTATTTTTCCGATAAAGATGGACCGTTGTACGAAAAAAAAAAAGGCACAGATTACCACAAAGCAGCTCATGGTTTTTCGCCGACGAAAGAAAATTACGACACGATGATGTTCATTTCAGGTCCTGGAATCAATCAGCAGGCAAAACTCTCTTTTGCTCGACTAGTAGATGCAGCACCGACTTTATTGTACGCAATGGGATATGAATTTACTCATGAAACAGATGGGGTTATCCTGAAAGATTTGTTTGTAGCTGCTGATGAATAAAAAGGTGTACGAAGCTGGAGACTTTAATAAAAAATTAAAGGCAAAAAGAGCTGGGAATGGTGATCTCAGCTTATTTTTGCTATTCAGTTAGCTTCTAAGGCGAGTTCTTCTTGAATACGTTGGAATTCTAATTTGCGGACGTCTCTTGGCAAGAAGCAACGGATTTCATCAGCGTTGTAACCTACTTGGATTCTTCTTTCATCCGTAAGAATAGGTCTTCTGATGAGTTCGGGATTCTTATGTATCAAATCCAACAACTTTTCCAAGGACAATTCTTCAATATCGACGGTGAGATTTTGATAAGCGTGAGAACGGTAAGAAATAATTTCTTCAGTTCCTTCTTCTGTCAAACGAAGAATATTCTTCAATTCATCAATAGATAAGGGGTTAGCAATAATGTTTTTTTCAACATACGGCAAGTGTTGTTCATCTAACCATGCCTTTGCTTTTCTGCAGGAAGTGCAACTAGGGGTAGTATAAAGATTAATCATATTTATCTCTCCTTTACTTATGTAGCAATTAGGGATAAAGCGATTTCAGTCATTATCATATCCCTTTTATTAAAAAAAAGCAAGAAATTTGACTTTTTTTATTTTCTGATTCTCATAGTCCCATCATTTAGCTTAGAAAAATTCGTTAGAAAAATAGTCATTGAAACTAAAAAACAACTTAAAAAAGTGTAATTTTTTTACTTAAGGACATTTCTCGTTATAATAAACTCAACAGATCCTTATCTTGAAATTTTTAATAACTACTGCAAAAAATAGAAGGAGGAAATGACAATGAATGATTTGAAAAAATTGATCTTAGCAAGTATTGGTGGAGTTTCAATGACGTATGATAAAGTCGAAGAAATGGTTGAAAAACTAGCTTCAAGAGGGCAAATCACTGTAGAACAAGGGAAAAAATTAAGTGAAGAATTGATGCGTAAAGGAAAACAAAAAGATGATTCAATCGATAAGGATGAAGTACAAGCTATTTTGCTTCAAATGAACGTAGCCCAACGCAAAGATATTGAAGAATTAGAATTGAAAATTGCAGCTTTAAACGCTCAAATCGATGAGATGGTAGAAAATAACGAGTAGGGGTGATTTTGTGCCTTCAAGTGGAGAAAGATTACGGGAAATTGTGAGGGTCTTAGCTAAATATGGTTTCGGCCATATTTATAATACACGTGTCCGCTCACGGAAAAAAGAACAGGACCCTAAAAAACTACGCCAAGCATTTGAAGAACTGGGTCCTGGCTTCATCAAGATAGGGCAGATTCTTTCTACTAGAAGAGATATCTTACCCTTGGAATACATTACTGAATTATCTAAGCTGCAAGACGAAGCGCCCTCTTTCCCATTTGAAGAAGCAAAAGCGATTTTTGTAAAAGAATTTGGACAGAAAATAGAAGATGTTTTTGAAAGAATTGACGAAAAACCTTTAGCAAGTGCTTCTGTCTCACAAGTACATCGCGGCAAATTGTACACAGGCGAAGAGGTCATTCTGAAAGTCCAACGTCCGGATATGGAGACCACTCTTTTACAAGATATCGAGTTGTTTATTCGAATTGTGGATCGTGCGCCTAATATTTTTAAAGATTTCTTAGTGAGTCCTAAAGAAGCGTTTGAAGAAATTCGCCAAACCTCAAAAAGAGAATTAGACTTTCGCAATGAAGCCAATGCTATATTGCGCTTCAGCGAGTTGAATAAAGAAGTAGCTTGTGTAGACGTGCCGAAAGTGTTTTTATCGTTTAATTCCAAACGAGTGATTGTAGAAGAGTACATTGAAGGGTATAAAATTTTAGATATTGAATCGTTGAATGAAGCGGGCTATATCCGCGAAGACATCGGAGAAAAACTATTGTTGGCTTTTTTATCTCAAGTCTTTAAAGACGGTTTTTTCCACGGGGATCCTCATCCAGGGAATCTGATCATCAAAGAAGGAAAGATTTACTTTATTGATTTTGGAATTATGGGTCAGTTATCCAGTGAAAATAGAGAGCATTTAAATCAATTGTTGAAATCGATCGTGATGAAAGATCTAGATCAGTTGATGAATACGTTATTAAAAATCGGTGTGCAGAAAAAGCGGATCGATCGAGCACGTTTTTACGAAGATTTGAATTATTTGGTGGAAACGTATTTAACTGCAAGTTTCAGTTCAATCCAATTTGGCACTTTGATTGCGGATGTTTTGGATGTTACTCGAAAACACAGCATTTCAATGCCTAGCGAATACACAGTTTTGGTCCGAGCTTTAACGATGTTGGAGGGGTTGATCACTGATCTGGCACCTAATTTGAACGTCGTACAAGTTGCAAAAGGCTACTTATCTGAGAGTGATAATTTTAAACTATTCGAGCCAATCAGCAGCGAAAAACTGTTGCTGAACTCTGTGAAATTTGCCAAAAGTATGATTGAATTGCCTCTGCAAGTCTCAAAACTTTTTGAAAACCTGAATAATGGCCGAACGAAGATCAAATTGGATCTAGTCAATATGGATGACAAATGGACTGGACTAAATAAGATGGTCAATCGCGTCGTTTTTGCATTGATTGTTTCTGCACTGATTATGTCTTCAGCATTGATTATTTTTGCTACAGAAAGAACAGGGACGTCTTTACTAGGTATCATTTTTTTCCTTGGTGCAGGATTTTTAGGGTTATGGCTGATCATTTCCATTATCCGTTCAGAAAGGTTATGAGGGTTAAACCAAGTAAGGTGCAACAGGAGAAAAGAGCAGAAACTCTTTTCTCTTTTTTGATGCCTCGTTTAAAGCCAGAATAGTGTATAATAAATCATGAGAGCGAGGAATTTAAAATGAAAAAGCCTATGAAGAAAACAGCAAAGAAAAAAGAGGGTAAGGTAAACTTAGTCGTAAAAGAAGAAACCGAATTATTGGATTTTCTGTTGAATCAAAAAGTAAAAAGCAGTCGAAATTCGATCAAATCTGTATTAAGCAGAGGCCAAGTAACTGTAGATGGAAAAGTAGTGAAACAATTCAACTATACTTTGACACCCGGACAAGTAGTAAAGATCGAAGACAATAAAGCTGCTCAAAAACAAAGTGAATTGGTAGGAATGTCTATTTTACATGAGGATGATCACATTATCGTTGTGGACAAAGAAGCAGGCATTTTATCGATAGCTGCAGGACATCAAAAAGAAATGACGGCACATAGACAACTCAACATTTATGCAAAACAAGAAAATCCGAATAACCGCATATTTGTGGTGCATCGTTTAGACAGAGACACTTCTGGTGTGATGTTGTTTGCTAAAAGTGAAGAAGTTAAACAAAAAATGCAGCAAAATTGGAAGAATATTGTGAAAGAAAGAATCTATACGACTTTAGTCGAAGGAGACGTTAAAGAAGAAGCCGGAAAAATTGAGTCTTGGCTGACAGAGAATACGAAATCGTTCAAAGTCCATTCCAGTCCTAGAGACAATGGCGGACAGCACGCTGTAAGTCATTACAAGAAGCTGCGTTCAAACGGGGTTACCAGCTTGCTGGAAGTGCAGCTGGAAACTGGTAGAAAAAATCAGATCCGTGTGCATATGGCAGATATCGGCCATCCAGTAGTAGGAGACAAAAAGTACGGATCAACGGTCAATTACATGAAACGTTTAGGTTTGCATGCGACGACGATCGCTTTTGAACATCCAACAACAGGCGAAGTGGTGCGTTTTACTTCTCCGGTTCCAAAGGTGTTTTACACAAAAACAAAATAATCGGTCTAAAGTTGGAAGATAAACCCTCTAGAGTTGGGTAAACTAAGTTAAGGAGGTTAGACATATGACACATCGTTTGAAAAAACTTGGAATAAAAACAGTAATGGTTACAGGATTGGTGGGCGGCTTCATTATTAGTCCGCTTACAGCAAATGCAGCTGAAGACGGAATAGACACAACAGTAGTGAATGAAAAATGGGGAAAGCCAACATTCGTTTATGGCGGTGGATTATCTGATACAGAAGTAGAGGAAACTGAAGAATTGATCGGCATCGAAAACCCTGAAAATGTCGTCAGCGTAAATGTCACTGGTGACGAATTAGTCAAATACTTAGGAGCCGGTTCTGGGAACACTTCTAGTCTGATTTCATCGGTATTGGTAGAAAAAGAAGATGACGGACATGGAGTAGTTGTAGACATCAAAACGCCGGAAAACATCACACAAATTACTCAAGAGCAATATGCAAATGCTGCCATCACAGCTGGTGTTGCAGACGCAACGATCGAAGTAGCCAGCATCCGTCCGGCAACAGGTGAAAGTGCCTTAACCGGTATTTATAAAGCTTTTGATGTCAACGGAGAAGATCTGGATCAAGATCGAATGGAAGTAGCTCAAGACGAGTTGGAAACGACTAATGATATCGCTCAAGAAAACGCGGATAATGGAGAGTTTGATCCATCTAAATTAGACCAGGCCATTATTGAGATCAAACAATCGTTAGCAGAGTTGAAAGAGCAGCAAGGTGAATTGGCCACTAAAGAAGATATTGAACGTATCATCAATGAAGCTTTAGCAAACAATAACCTGGAAAATGTTGTGACCCAAGAACAGATCGATCGTTTGATGAGTTTGTTTGAAAATTATCAACAAACAGCGGCTATTGATTCTGAAGCTGTAAAAGAACAATTGAACAACTTATCTGAAGTTGTCCAATCAAAATTCGGCGACTTCATCGATAGCGCAGAATCTAGCGGGCTATTTGATAAAATCGGTAACTTCTTCAAGCAAGTGTGGGAAGCTATCACAGGATTATTTAATTAAATGTAAATAAAACAGAGACTGACAAGAGACATTTGTTAGTCTCTGTTTTTTAGTTTGAGGGTTATTAGTCAAGTTGCACTTATTAAAATGCTCACTTGACTAATAGAGTGCTGCTATTGATCAAGTGGACTAGAAAAATCAGTCACTTGATTAATAGGACCAAATATACCCGTACGCTCATCAGCCAGCACAAAAAAGGAAAGGGACATTTTCTGTCTCTTTCCTTTTTTGTTACTTAAGTAAATGATTATAGACTAACATCGATTTTAATGAAGTTTTTGAAACGACCTACGATAGCATCGATAAATTGAACCGTCAATTCATCTGTTAATGTACCGTCTTCGTCAAATTTTTCGTGAACAGAGCCTACGAATACATCATTACCGCCAGCTGCAGGCATAACGTAAGCAGCAACGCCCAATGTATCTAAGATATCGCGTAAGTGGATTTGTGCTTTAACTGTTCCTAGAGCCCCCATTGAAGCCCCCATGATTAACACTTTTTTGCCTTCCATTTCTCTACCTGAACGAGAAACCCAGTCCAAAGCATTTTTTAATACCGCTGGAATAGAAGCGTTGTATTCTGGAGTAGCGATAACTACTGCATCAGCATCTTTTACTAAAGCTTGGAAATCACGCACTTCTTGACCAGGATTTGCTTCGATTTCTTCATTAAAGAATGGTAAATTGCCGATTTCTGCAACTTCGATACCTAATTCTGGGTATGTGGTTGCTAGATGATTTACTAATTTTAAGTTGTATGAATCTTTTCTTAAACTACCTACTAATGCTACTGTTTTCACTACAACGACCTCTTTCATAAGTTAATGTTTTTTACATAATTTATCATATCATTAGAGCTTTCTATTTAACAAGTAAAATCACTATCATAAAAGAAGAAATTCTATAAAAAGTAATTAAAATGCGGAATGCTTAAGCAAACTAGAAGTTCTTAAGGAAACTAGGTTTTGTGATAAAAGTAACAAAATCTGGTTTACAATTTTTTATGGATGCATTATAGTTGGAATAGCACATAATAAAAACTAGAAAGGGGATGAAGATCAGCATGCAATTGTATACCAAAAGAGGCGATTTCGGAAACACGAATCTCATCGGCGGTCGAACAGTTTCAAAAGATTCGACAAGAGTAGACAGCTACGGCACGATTGATGAATTGAATTCACTAGTGGGCTACATTGTCAGTCAAATCGGCGCTGAAGATGCAATGATCAAAAATGAACTCGTCAAATTACAGCATGATTTATTTGATTGTGGGACTGATTTATCTACACCTCATGGAGTGAGGGAATATAAAGTCCAAAAAGATTTAGTAGATTGGATTGAAGAAAGAATTGATCAGTATGCGGAAGAAGCTCTGGCGATTGAAAAATTTATCATCCCTGGCGGAGATCCAGTTGCTGGATTGTTACATATGGCTCGGACGGTGACGAGAAGATCTGAAAGAATAATCGTTGCATTGAGTAAAGAGACTACAGTGAATCCTGTGGTAGCCATTTTCATCAATCGCTTATCGGATTATTTCTTTGCGTTAGCCCGAGTCATCAACCACAGACATGGAGTAGAAGAACCTTTTTATGAACGTGGAGGAGTCGTTTTTCATCCAGATTTGAAAAAAGAGGCTTTACCGAAAACTAAATACGACGATTGAAAAATGGAAGTTGGTGCAAATCCAACACGGTCCCGCCACTGTGAGAAGTTTATCGCTTCGAGTCAGGTCTTTTTTTCAATAGTTCCTATCAACAAGAGGCTTCGAGGCAAAGTACTCTTTTATTCTTTTGAGTTCTAATAGGCTGCTATCGTCATTTTGCCTTATTAGAACTTTTTTATATGTCAAAAATCAAAAAAATTATTATCAGGAGGAATAGAAATGATCCATTCAATCAAATTAATTCTTTTAGCATCATCAGCTCTTTTAGTAACGGCTTGCGGAAGCAGCAGCCAGGAAGCAGACTCAAAGCCTATTTCTTCGACGGAATCAAGCGTAGTGGAAACTACGGTATCCGTTTCATTTTCATTTGAAGAAGACGAAAAAGAACTTGCAGATTTAGCTAAAGAAACTGATGTTCAAGAAGGACAATCTGTGTTAGAAGCTTTGAAAGATAACTACGAGGTAGTGGAAGACGGCGGTCTAGTAAGTTCTATAGAAGGACATGAACAAGTTGAAAAGGAAAGCAAGTATTGGTTATATACAGTGAATGACGAGCAGCCGACTGTTGGAGCAAGCGACTACGTTCTTGAAGAGGGTGATGAAGTGAAGTGGTCATTAAATGCCTACTAATCAACCTTTTAGAATCCGAAAAGTCCACCATATAGCTTTACTGGGTATGCTGACAACATTGTGTTATGTCAGTCGGCTAGTATTTCAATTTTTGCCGAATGTCCAACCTGTAACAGTTATTTTGTTATTGATTACGATGTTATTGGGAATGAAAGATGGTCTTATTGTTTCTTTATTAAGCGTAGTGATTTCCAATATTAATTTGGGTTTAGGAGTATGGACTCTTGCTCAAATAACTTCTTTTTCAATTATCATCATTCTGACAGGATTGATCAATCGCTATGTATCATTTGAGCGATTGCCGTTTTTTGGGATGGTTTTTTATGCTGGTTTAACTGGATACATTTATGGATTCATCATCTCCGCGGTACAAGCGCCCTTTTTCGGTATTCAAAATTTTTGGGCTTATTATTTGTCCGGACTTCCATTTGATACGTTGCACGCAGTTGGCAATAGCGTGTTTTATCTAATATTGGCACCTATTTTGATACCATTAATAAAAAAGTTGATGAAAAGCTTTTACGCTTAAATAATGTTGTCCATAAAAAAAACAGGTCCGAAATCCGGACCTGTTTTTTAGTCTATCAACACAAACTAACCTTATCTAATAGGACGTTTGCTTCTAGGTTGATCAAGTATTTCTTTATAAATCACAGCTTGAACAATATTTCTTTGCAAATTGGTTTTTAAAGCCGGCTGTTTATCAGAGTATACATCTCTGGAAGATTTTTTTGATGGAACAGGAGTCTTTTTCATCGAATGACCTTGAGTATGGAACTCTGTGCCTTCATAACTGGCTGTTCCCTCTAAACTGCCTAAACCTTCATAACCTGATCTTCCTTCAGTGCTGCCTGCACCCTCATAACCAATATGCCCCTCGGTACTACTTCCGCCTTCATAACTGCGGTGAGCAGTATTTCTTTTTGAAGGAGAAGCTGTTTTAGGAGTCGTGTTTCTTTTTTGAGGACTTTTTTGTTTAGAGCCTGTATTGTCCAATTCATTCATAGCGTCTTTAAATTCAGCTGCCAACTCTCTCCAGCTTTGAGCTGTACCAGAAGATCGGTTAGTACCGGAAGCTGTTACAGATCTGCTCGTATTTCGTGGAGCAGCGTCTCTTCGATCAGCTCGTTGTTGATTTCTGTTGCTCGTATTTGCTTTAGGAGAGGAGTAGGGATTTCTTTTTTGCCCAGAATTTTTAGGAAATAGGGCACGAATGAAAAAGAAAAAAATGAAAATACCGCTATACGCCAATAAACCCAGCATAATAATGAAAAATAAAGCATCCATTATTCATCACTTTCTCTCTTAGAACTTTCTGAAATTGAACTTCTCATATCTGTATCTGCATTGATATTTTTCATGTTGTAATAATCCATAGCACCAAGATTTCCAGATCTTAATGCATCTGCTAAAGCTAGTGGAACTTGAGACTCGGCTTCTACAACACGAGCACGCATTCGTTGAGTTTCAGCTTGCATTTCTTGTTCTTCTGCAATCGCCATTGAACGTCTTTCTTCTGCTTTAGCTTGGGCGATATTCTTGTCTGCTTGTGCTTGTTCAGTTTGCAATTGAGCACCGATATTACGTCCGACATCAACATCCGCGATATCGATCGATAGAATCTCAAAAGCAGTACCAGAGTCTAAGCCTTTATTTAAGATAACTTTTGAAATGCCGTCTGGATTTTCCAGAACTGCACTATGGTTTATTGAACTACCAACAGTGGTAACAATCCCTTCACCGACACGGGCAATAATAGTATCTTCTCCGGCACCACCGACTAACCGTTCAATGTTTGCACGAACTGTTACCTTAGCTTTTACACGAACTTCGATACCATTTTTAGCAACAGCGGCGATAAAAGGAGTTTCGATAACTTTAGGATTAACACTCACTTGTACCGCTTCAAACACATTACGACCTGCTAAATCGATAGCAGCTGCTTGCTCAAATTTAAGTGGGATATTTGCTCTCTCAGCGGCGATTAAAGCATCAATAACTTGGTTGATGTCTCCACCTGCTAAGTAATGAGCTTCTAAATCGTTAATGTTGATCACCAAACCAGCTTTTGTTGCTTTGATTAAAGGACGCACGATGTGAGAAGGAATAACTCTTCTCAAACGCATTCCTACTAGAGTTCCAATACCAATCTTTACTCCTGAGAAATACGCTGTAACCCATAAACCTACGGGTACAAATCTTAAGAATAGACTGATGATTACTAAAACGATAATAGCGATTATCGCTAAACCAATCCAACTACTTGTTTCATTCATCTTCTACCACTCTCCTAACGACTATTTTTGAACCTTCTACTCTAATAACTTCTATTAGCACGTTTTCTTCGATTCGTTCATTTTGGCTCAACACATCTAATGAAACTTCATCAAATACCGCTTTTCCAGTGGGTCTTAAAGCAGTAAGTGTTTTGCCTTTTTTTCCAAGCAAGGTTGAATAATCAATGTTGCTTGAATATCCTCTGGCGGTATCCAAGTTATTCGTTAATACTAATTTACTGAAATTATCAAAAGAATACCCTTTTTTAGCCAAGATAATCACTAAACCGACGGATAAAAGAAAAGCAATACTTAAATCGCGAACGGCTTGTGCCAGATCTCCTACAGTTTGATATAAACCAAAGAGAATCAACAAAACACCAAAAATACCGGCTATTCCAAAATCAGGGATAAACACTTCAAAGACCAATAAAGAAATGCCTAAAATAAAAATGATAATCGTATACCATTCAGCATGGTCATTCAGGAAAAAATAAGCAGAAAAACTGGCTAACGAAACTGCTCCGCCAATTGTTGAACGAGGAGTTAAAGCCGCAATGACTAATCCCAGAAAACCAATCGACAGAAGTACAATATCTAACATAGAAATACCTCCTTTCATAAGAAAATCTTTCTTAATATGGATGGTTCCAATTAAACTATGAGAAAACGGGTTCTTACCTTTATTCTACCATTAAATTATTCTAATAGACACTATTTAGACAAAAATCGAATCCACTTGAACAAAAAATAACGATAGACATTCTTGTACTTAGTTATGGTCATTGAAAAGTGTCTTTAAAAGCATTTTAAAAAAGGTAGTGGTATAGTTGAAGAGGCAACAGGATTGAAAAAAACAACCATATTATTAAAATAAAGATGTAAAAATAGTATTTAAATGATAATATGATTAAAATGCGAATGTTATTAAGGAAGAGGTGTCAATATGGAAAATCATACAACAAATCAATTTGACCTTATGAGGTTTAAAAAAGACAGTTACTTGTTCAATACGGGCAAGTACTATGATTGCTATTATTCATTGGGATGTCATAAAGAAATAAATGAGGAGCATGAAGGGTATCGGTTTACGGTCTGGGCACCTCATGCTAAGACAGTCTCCTTAGTGAGTGATTGTACAGATTGGAATATGGGAAAACCATTGGAAAAAATAGAAGACACAGAGATGTGGACTGTTTTTTGTGAAACGGCGAAAGAAGGTCAACCTTACAAATACCGTATTGAACAACAAGATGGTACGGTAAAATTAAAAATCGATCCTCAAGCATTGGAGTTTGAAGTGCGACCCAAAGAAGCCTCTGTGATCAAAGAATTGCCGCAAAAAAAATGGCGTGACGGACTGTGGATGGCAAATAAGAAAAGATTTCCTGTTCATGAGCGTCCTTTGAATATTTACGAAGTACATATGAGCTCTTGGAATCGTCATCCGGATGGAAGCTGGTACACTATTCCAGAATTGCAAGCTGAGCTGATTCCGTATGTAAAAGAAAATGGGTACACACATATTGAGTTTTTACCGTTGATGGAACATCCTTTAGATGCTTCATGGGGATATCAAGCTACTGGGTATTTTGCTTTTTCTTCTAAATTTGGAACGATAGAAGAGATGCAGGATTTTGTTGAAGCTGCTCATCTAGCCAATATTGGTGTTGTAATGGACTGGGTGCCCAGTCATTACAACAAGAACGATTATGGTATGGCGTATTTTGATGGTACTCCGCAGTACGAATACAAAGATTACCATAAAGCTCAAAATTACCGTTGGGGGACTTTAAACTTTGACTTAGGAAAGCCGCAAGTACACAGTTTTTTAATTTCTAATGCTCTTTTCTGGATAGAACAGTTCCATTTAGATGGTTTAAGAGTAGATGCTGTCTCTAATATGCTCTATTTAGATTACGACGAAGGAGAGTGGACGCCTAACGAAGACGGAAGCAACCACAATCGAGAAGGCGTAAGTTTTATACAAAAGTTAAACAACATTGTATTTGAACGACACCCAGATACGTTAATGATCGCAGAAGAAAGTACAGCTTGGGAAAAAGTAACAGGTTCTATTGATGAAGGTGGATTAGGTTTTAATTACAAATGGAATATGGGTTGGATGAATGACACCTTAAGATTCTTCGAAATGGATCCAATACACCGCAAAAATCACTTCAATTTATTAACTTTTTCATTTATGTATATGTTTAATGAAAATTATTTGCTTCCTTTTTCTCATGATGAAGTGGTTCATGGTAAAAAATCGTTGATGCATAAAATGCCTGGCGATCGATACAATCAATTTGCCGGACTGCGGGTTTTAGAAGCATACCGTATGGTTCATCCTGGGAAAAAATTAGGCTTTATGGGAAATGAATTTGGACAATTTTTGGAATGGAAGTTTGATGACTCTCTTGAATGGGAGAACTTAACGGACCCAATGAATCAAAAACACTTGGACTTTACGCGTACATTAAATCAATTCTATAAAGAGCATAGGGCATTATGGGAATTAGATCATGATCCAAGAGGAATCCAAATCTTAGATGCTGATAACGCAGAAGAATCGATCATGACATTCATTCGTAAAGGAAAAAAACCAAGAGATTTTTTGATTGTTATATGCAATTTTGTTCCAATAGAACGGCATAATTATCGAGTAGGAGTTCCATTTGAAGGCCAATATGAAGAAATTTTAAACACTGAGATGGAAGCATTAGGCGGCACTTGGACAAAAGGTCAAGGAGTGCTGAAAACCGAGAAGAAAGCTTGGAACCAACAAGAATACTCTTTGAATTTGATTGTTCCTGCATTGAGTGTAGTGATTTTAAAGCCAAAAAGAGTCTTTAAAGTGCCAAAAGAATAAATATTCATTTTTTACAGCAAATCATTTTGATTTGGAATACATTACAGTTACTATATTACCGAGGGAGGGTAGAGGAAGTTAAGTGTAGTTTAACTTCCGTATACAGATGAAAAAAGAAATCGTTGCTATGATCTTAGCTGGAGGCCAAGGGTCACGTCTAGGAAAATTAACCAAAGAAATTGCTAAGCCTGCGGTACCATTCGGTGGAAAATACCGAATTATTGACTTTGCATTAAGTAACTGTGCAAATTCAGGAATCAAAAGTGTTGGGGTTGTCACTCAATACCAACCCTTAGAGCTGAACGCTCATGTTGGAAATGGTGATTCTTGGGGACTGAACACACATGATGGCGGTGCTACTATCTTACAACCATACACTAATGTGGATGGAGAAAAATGGTTCAAAGGAACAGCACACGCTATTTACCAAAATATTGGATTTATTGATCGATACGAACCAGAATATTTGCTGGTACTTTCCGGAGATCATATTTATAAAATGGATTATCAAAAAATGCTGGATTTCCATAAAGAAAAGAAAGCTGCTCTAACAGTTGGAGTTATCCCAGTAGAATGGGAAGAAGCTTCTCGTTTCGGATTAATGAATACGGATAAATCTGGAAGAATCATTGAATTTCAAGAAAAACCAGAAAATCCAAAAAGTAATTTAGCTTCAATGGGGATCTACATCTTTGACTGGCCGCGTTTGAAACAATATTTAATAGACAACCAAGCTAAAAACCGGACTATGGAAGACTTTGGTATGCATGTTATTCCAGCTTACTTACGGAACAGCGAAGATATTTATGCCTATGCCTTTAGAGATTATTGGAAAGATGTAGGAACGATCGAAAGTCTATGGCAAGCAAACATGGAGTTTCTTGATCCGGATCACGCCTTGAATATTCGGGATGAGAACTGGCGCATCTATTCTAAAAACCCAGATTCTCCGCCGCAGTTCTTGACTAAAGATTCTAAAGTAACGAACTCTATGATTGTAGACGGCTGCTATGTCGCAGGCGAAATTAATCATTCCATTCTGTCTCATAATGTAAAAGTAGGAAAAGGTTCGGTAGTCAAAGACAGTTTTATCATGTCTAACGTGACGATTGGTGAAAATGTAACGATCGAACATGCTATTGTAGGCGAAAATGCGAAATTGCATGATGGAGCTGAATTGATTGGTAAAGAGAAAGATATTGCTGTTTTAGGTTATTCTGAGGAGATAGGAGGACTTAAAGATGATGAGAAATAGTTTTTGTGCCATATTAAATTTAGTTGAAGATGGAAGCAAACTGCATCCCCTAACAAAAAAGAGACCGATAGCTGCTTTACCTTTTGCGAGCAGATATAGATTGATTGATTTTCCGTTTACGGCTTTGCATAATGCTGAAGCAACTTCCGCATCTTTATTCATTTCAGGAAGCGGTCATTCATTATATGATCACATTCGAAGTGGTTACGAATGGGGGCTGGACTCTACTATTGGAGGAGGAGTATTCACTCATTCCCAATTAGATTTAAAAGAGACTGCAGCACGTGAGGGAAATAATCTTACCTATTATGAAGATCAAAGAAACTATGTAAAGAAATCTTTAGCTGAATATGTAGTTATTGGCGGAAGCAAGATGTTGTGCAATATCAACCTTCATTCTGTACTTCGCTACCATCAAGAACATGATGCAGATATTACAGTAGTGTATAAGAACATTCCATCAGCAGAAATCCCTGTCGATTCAGACTTGAAATGTTATTCAATTGAATCTGATACAGCTGTGATAACTGGGTTGTTTCCAGTAGCAGAACAAATGGATAAAGGTACTGAAAAACTGGCAATCCAAACCGGTATTACGATTTTAAGATCGGAAAAATTCTTAGACTATTTAGATTTGTTAGAGGAAAGACAAGAAAGACACAGCTGGGGTCTAATGGTTGGTCTGGCTTTAGAAAAAGGAAATAAAGTAGTTGGGTTCGAATATACAGGCTATTTGAAATATATTGATAGTATTTTAAGTTACTATCAAGCTAATATGGATATGTTGGATGAAGATAATTACAACTCATTATTCTTCCGCAATTTGCCGGTTATTACGCGTGCTAGAAATGGGGCTCCTACATTTTATGCTCCAGAAAGCAAAGTATCAAATGTTCAAATTGCTACAGATTGTTTTATTGCCGGAGAAGTGGTCAATACAATTGTTTTTAGAAAAGTAAAAGTAGCGGAAAACGCTGTAGTTAAAGATTCCATTGTCATGCAAGGGTGTAAAATTGGCGAGGGAGCTCATTTGGAATACGTTATTTTAGACAAGAACGTGACTATAGCTCCTGGAGTAAGATTGATAGGTACTCCTGAACAACCACTAGTAGTAGAAAAAGGCAGTGTAGTGAATGAAATGAAAGGAGCATAAAAATGAAAGTTTTATTTGCTTCAGCAGAATGTGCTCCTTTTTATAAAACAGGCGGTTTAGGAGATGTAGCAGGCGCATTGCCAAAGGTACTGAAAAAACAAGGCGTAGATATTCGAGTCGTGCTGCCTTTCTACACTTCTTTACCGCAAAAGTACAAAGATCAACTGGAAGATGTGTGTCAATTTGAAGTGAAAGTCGGCTGGCGCAACCAATTTTGCGGAATCAAAAAATTAGAAAACGATGGTGTAGTTTACTATTTCATCGATAATCTCTATTATTTTGATCGACCTGGGATCTATGGGTTTGACGATGATGGCGAACGGTTTGCGTTCTTTTCTCAAGCGGTTATTGAAATGCTGGAGAAAATAGATTTTATTCCTGATGTCTTGCATGTCAACGATTACCATACGGCAATGATTCCTGTATTGTTAAAAGATAAATACGGCTGGATCGAAAAGTATCAATCCATAAAAACCATGTTGACGATTCACAATATGCAGTTCCAAGGTATCTTTGATCAATTGGTGTTATCTGACTGGTTTGATATAGGGTACAATGCTTTTCATATGAATGGTCTTGAATTTTATGGCAACGTCAATTTCTTAAAGGGCGGAATCTACTATTCAGATATCGTCACAACCGTCAGTCCAACTTATGCTGATGAAATCCAAACGGATGAATTTGGAATGGGCTTGGATGGCGTTTTAAGAGACAACAATTATAAGATCAAAGGGATTTTGAACGGTATCGACTATGACGTGTTTGATCCTGAAGCAGATGAACATGTAGCAGAGCATTTTTCTATCGAGGATCCAAGCGGCAAGCTGATCAATAAAACAGTCTTGCAAGAAAAAGTTGGGCTGCCTGTGAACGAGGAAATTCCTGTTGTGGCTATGGTCAGCAGACTCACAGAACAAAAAGGAGTTCATTTGCTGATAGAAAAAATGGAAGAGTTAATGAACCGTGAGCTTCAAATCATTATATTAGGAACCGGAGAAAGCCACCTGGAAGACGCTTGTAAACACTACAACTGGGCATATCCAGAAAAATTTAAAGCCATCATTGATTTTGATGTTGAATTGGCTCAGCTCATTTATGCAGGAAGCGACATGTTTATCATGCCGTCTGCCTTTGAACCATGCGGATTATCGCAATTGAATTCACTGCGCTACGGAACATTGCCGATCGTGCATGAAACTGGTGGGTTAAAAGATACTGTTGATCCTTACAATGCGTATACTGGTGAGGGAACTGGATTTAGTTTTTCAGGCTATTCCAGCCAGATCATGTTGGAGACGATAGATCGCGCGTTAAATACTTACTATGAATATCCTAAACAGTGGAAAAAATTAGTCCGACAAGCAATGCAAAAAGATTTCAGCTGGGAAAAGTCTAGTCGAATCTATTTGGACTGTTATCGTCAAATCACTGAATCATAATCGATTAATTAAAAAGAAATAATAAGATAACAGGCTAGACCAAATGATGGTTTAGCCTCTTGTCTTATCCTCAATGCTAAAAACATAAACGACTGCAACACTAGTTTCTTTTAACCTTTTAAGGGGGATATCAAATGACATTGCAAGTAGAAGAATTTAGAAAAGATTATGAAAGAGTCGTAAAAGGGATGTACGGCTTAAGTGTGGAAGAAGCTTCTCCGTTCCAGTTGTATAATGCACTTGGAGCTTATGTCAAAAGTTTCGCCGGTGAACATTGGAGTCGAACTAAGACGGAATACGAAAAAAAACAAGTAAAACAATTGTATTATTTCTCCATGGAATTTTTACCTGGGCGCATGTTGAAAAGCAATTTACTTAATTTAGGGATTTTAGATGTTGTCAGAGAAGGTATAGAAGATATTGGATTAGACTTTCACTCTATCGTACAAGCGGAGGAAGATCCTGCTTTGGGGAATGGCGGTTTAGGTCGTTTGGCTTCTTGCTTTATGGACTCTATCGCTTCTTTGGGTATACCGGGATCTGGAAGCGGGATTCGTTATCGGTATGGGCTGTTTCAACAGAGGTTTATCGATGGTCATCAAGTAGAAGTTCCAGATAATTGGTTGAGAAATGGAAATGTTTGGGAAGTACGAAAAGAAAACAAGGCTGTCAATGTCCGTTTTGGAGGACAAGTTTATATGGCAGAACAAAAAGGAAGACTTATACCGGTCTATGAAAATACGCGAACAATTTTAGCTGTTCCTTACGATACGGCGATGATTGGTTATCAAAATGAGCTGGTTAATAATTTACGTTTGTGGTCCGCAGAAATTCCGCCAGAAGACTATGTGCATTACTCAAGTATTTCGGCTCAACAAGAAGTTAATCAGTTAACGGAAGTGCTGTATCCTGATGATTCTAATTATGAGGGGCGCATCTTACGTTTGAGACAAGAATACTTCTTATGTTCTGCTGGAATCCAAAGTATTGTTCGCTATTATAAAAAATTACAGCTGCCTCTGACGATGATTGCAGAAAAAGTAGCAATCCATATCAATGATACTCATCCTGCATTATGTATCCCAGAATTTATTCGTATTCTGATTGATGAAGAACAGTTGACCTGGGAACAAGCGTGGGAAAGTTGTAAGAAAGTTATGAGTTATACGAACCATACGATCATGCAAGAAGCGATGGAAAAATGGCCGATTGAGATGCTGAAAGCTGAAGTTCCACGTATTTATCAAATTATTGAAGAAATCAATAGAAGACATATTGAAAAAAAATTACCTCTCTATGGTGAAGAGTTGACTTATCAAACAGCCATAATCAGAGAAGGTGTAGTCAATATGGCGCATATGGCAATTATTGGAAGCCATAGTGTAAATGGTGTTGCTCAATTGCACACTACTATTTTAAAGAATGAAGTTTTAAAGCCTTTTTATGAAATGTATCCGACAAGATTTAATAACAAAACAAACGGGATTACACAACGTCGTTGGCTGCAACTAGCTAATGAAGAATTGACACAGCTAATTGATGAAAAAATTGGAACAGCATGGAAGAAAAAACCTAGTGAACTGACCATATTAAAAGGCTTTGTCAATGAGGATGAGACGTTGAAACAGTTGGAAGATGTTAAATTAAGAAATAAAAAACGGTTTGCTCGTTATGTTAAAGAGAAAATGGATATTACCATTGATCCCAATGCCATTTTTGATGTTCAAATCAAACGGTTGCATGCTTATAAACGCCAGTTGCTAAATGCTTTGCATATCATTTCCAGATATTTAGAAATCAAAGAAAACCCAAATGCAGCTATTCAACCACGTGTCTTTATTTTTGGAGCTAAAGCAGCTCCAAGTTATTTGTATGCTAAACAAATCATCAAGTTGATCAATGCAATCGCTGAACTAGTCAATAATGACCCAGATGTTGGAGATAAGTTGAAAGTGGTTTTTGTAGAAAACTATGGTGTGACATTAGCAGAATTGATCATCCCGGCAGCCGATGTCAGTGAGCAGATTTCCTTAGCCAGTAAAGAAGCATCAGGAACCAGTAATATGAAATTGATGGCAAACGGTGCTCTGACAGTAGCAACTTTAGACGGAGCTAATGTTGAGATTCGAAATTACGTTGGGGAGGAAAATATTTTCTTATTCGGACTAACTTCTCAAGAAGTATATGAGTACTATGAAAATGGAACATATTCTTCCCGCCAGATATTTGAATCCAATCCAAGACTGATCAAAGTTTTAAATACGTTGATTGATGGAACGATACCAGACATCCAAGAAGAAGGAAGAGTTATTTTTGACTCTTTAGTCCAATACAATGATGAATACTTTGTTTTGAAAGATTTCGAAGAGTATATTTCTGTTCAAAGAGAAGTCGATGAATTGTACCAAGACAAACAAGCTTGGTATCGAAAATCTTTATGGAATATTGCGAATTCCGGACCATTCTCAGCAGACTTTACCATTATGCGTTACGCGGATGAAATATGGAAAATAGACTCGCAAATGCCTGAAATTGAATTATCTTAACTACACACAAAACCCCGCGCCAGCTCTCAATCAGAGAAATGGATGCGGGGTTTTTAGTAAGATTATTCAGCTTTGGTTTTAATTTCAGTGAGTATTTGTTTGAAGGATTCTACAGGTTGTGCTCCACTGATTCCATATTTGCCATCAATGACAAAGAAAGGAACTCCTTGTACGCCAATTTGTTGTGCGGTTACGATATCTTCATTCATAGCGTCTAAATAATCTGCCGACTCGATCACTTCTGCAGATTTTTCTTTATTCAAGCCGATTTTTTCTGCAAGTTCCAATAAAGTGTCATTGTCGTTCAACCATTGTCCACGTATAAAGTAAGCTTCTTTAGCCGCTTCCATAAATTCGTTTCCTTTATTTAACGTTTTAGCGTATTGGAACAGTCGATGCGGTTTAACGGTATTTCCATGTTGAACGGTTTCGTAATGAAAATCCAATCCTGCATTGTTTGCCATGCTGGTAACTTGTTGAATCATGGATTCTGCTTGATCAGCACTCATGCCTTTATTTTCTGCAAAATATTCTTTCATAGCCCCATCGTATTTTTCTGGAGCTGTAGGGTCTAGCTGGAAACTATGGTACTCAATAGTGATGTCTTCCATCCCTTTAGTAGCTTCTTCAATGTGTCTTTTGCCAATATAACAAAACGGACAAACAAAATCTGACCAGATATCTATTTTCATTTGAATTCTCCTTTTTACTTACTTTTTAGCAGTATATTTATCCTACAGGAATTATGTATCCATTTCAACTATTCTAAGTGAAATAGCAAAAAAGCGAAGACTCTTTATAAAAGAGTCTTCGCTGATAAATCAACTTACTAATGTTATAAGATTATTGGTTTTCTTCTTCAATATAGTTATTTTCTTCTTGCTTACGGTATTTATCCATTTTTCGTTTGAACAATTCACCGTTAGAAGGAGGACTGTAGGTAATGGCATTGGCTCCGGCTTCAATCGTTTCTAAAATACTTTCGTCAGTAGGACCGCCTGTCGCTATGATAGGAATATTTGGATGTGTCTTACGAATACTTCTTACGATAGCAGCAGTTTTAGGACCACCACTCACGTTAAGAATATCTACCCCAGCATCTAATTTCTCTTGAATATCCGTGTATTCAGAGACGATTGTGATGACGATTGGGATATCAATCACATCATTGATTTGCTGAATGGTCTCTAATGGAGTTGGAGCATTCACGACAACACTAATGGCTCCTAGAGATTCAGCAAACAAACTAATATTTGCTGATCGAATTCCATGTGTGAGGCCTCCGCCTACACCAGCAATTACAGGTATAGAAGCTACCGATGAAATAGCTTGGATAATGGCAGGGTGAGGAGTAAAAGGATATACTGCAATAACAGCATCTGCATCAGTATTGCAAATAATAGAAATATCCGTTGTAAAAATAAACGATTTTAATTTTCTCCCATTGATATTGATGCCGCTGCATTTAGTAATAACGGATGGAACGTCTACTGTATCATGTCTTAAATCTGTGATAACAGAAGGAATATTATTTTTATAACGGGCCATAGTGTGTTACCTCCTTTAATCTAATAAGCTCTTTTAAATTAAAACTGATTTTGAAGAAAAGAGCAATAAAAAATTTGCATTTTTATAAAAAAGAAGGCGGATTATTAGACAGTAATGTCAAAGTATATTTTTTATCGTCTGCAGAATCGAATAAAGTTAATGTCTCATTATTCACTAAGCGAAACACTAATTCGTATCCGTAATGGTCTATAAAGACGAGCTTTTGTTTGTCTAAATGAGCTACAGAGCCCTTGACCGGTTTTTTATTGATAAACAATCGACTTTGATCATCGATGATTAACGTTTTATTTTGAGAAGATAGTGAATCAGCAAAAGACCAGGTACCCACAAAACCTGTGATCAAAGAATCTTCAACAGACGTTGATTTTTGATTTTTTTTTCGCAGCGTTTCACGCGCAATTCCTGCAATAAAAGAAACACCCAATAAATAAGTAAATGCTTTTCGCCGACTCATCAACACAATCCCCTTTAACTGTAATAAATAATTCATTCAATAGTAGAAAGGGTTTGTAGTTTCATGGTACTATGATAAACAAATCCATTTCTCTCATTTACCTGTTTATTATAGTCCTTTTTTTCTGGAATATATAGAGACTTTAGATGTATTTTTAGAGAAAAACACAATCGTAATAGTTTCTTAAACAGTGTGAAATTTAAAAAATAGAAAAAGGTTGTGATAACATGAAGGTCGTTAAATTCGGTGGAAGTTCATTGGCTTCAGCCCAACAAATCAGAAAAGTAGGACAAATCGTTAAAAGTGATACCGAGCGTAAAATCGTCGTCGTATCGGCTCCAGGTAAGAGGTATTCAGAGGACGAGAAAGTCACAGACTTATTGATCTCCCTTGCTGAAAAATCTTTACAGGATCAAGATTATTCATTAGAAATGAACAAAATTGTTCAAAGATACCAAGAAATGGCTGAAGAACTTTCCCTAAATGAAGAAGTGATGGTTGCAATCGAATCTCGTTTAGATCAATTGGCAGCTGGAGACAAGTCTCATCCGGATTATTACATAGATGCATTCAAAGCCAGCGGTGAAGATAACAACGCAAAGTTAGTGGCTGCTTATTTCAATCAAATAGGTATCCCAGCTAGTTATGTTAGTCCTAAAGAAGCGGGTCTATTGGTCACTAACGAGCCTCATAATGCACGCTTATTGCCCGATAGTTATGAAAAACTCATAACATTACGTGAACGGGAAGAAGTCGTTGTTTTTCCAGGATTTTTTGGATATACCCATGAGGGAGACATTTGTACTTTTTCAAGAGGCGGTTCAGATATTACCGGAGCTATCTTAGCTAGCGGTGTAAATGCTGATTTGTACGAAAACTTTACAGATGTAGATGCGATATTTGCAGCGAATCCATCGGTGGTCGAAAACCCGATGGCCATAGCTGAACTGACGTACCGTGAGATGCGTGAATTATCATATGCGGGTTTTTCTGTACTGCATGATGAAGCGTTGGAGCCGGCTTTTAAAAAGGGGATTCCTGTTGTCATTAAAAACACGAATAACCCTAACGCACCGGGCACCACCATTACTAAAGAGCATACTAAAGAACATCCGCCAATTATTGGAATCGCCAGTTCCAGCGGATTTATGAATATATATATTGAAAAATACTTAATGAACAGAGAAATCGGTTTTGGACGTAAAGTACTTCAATTATTAGAAATGTATGGTTTGAGTTATGAACACACACCATCCGGGATTGATAACATGACCTTAGTACTCAGAGAAGAACAAGTGTCACCCAGTATAGAAGAAGCTTTGATCACAACATTGAAGGAAAAACTACAAGTAGAAAATGTAAAAATTGAACGCGATGTAGCCTTGATTATGTTGGTAGGGGAAGGTATGAGAGACCAGATCGGTACGATGGCGACTGCCGCTAAAGCTTTTAAAGATCAAAATATCAATATTGATATGGTCAATCAAGGCGCTTCTGAAAATAGTGTGATGTTCGGAATCCAGCAAAAAGATGAAGATAAAGCAGTTGAATCGCTGTATCGTGCTTTTTTCGATTAAAAAGCGACAAACATTAAAAAACGGGCTAAGAAAAAATCTTAGTCCGTTTTTTTACATTATTCAATTAGGAAAAAAAGATGAAATAAGTTAATACTAAGATTCCCAACACGATTCTATACCAGCCGAAAGCTTTAAAATCGTTGTTCTTAATGTATTTCATTAGGAATTTGATAGCAATGATGGAAACTACAAAAGCTACGATCATACCTGTTAATAGGATAGTAATTTCAGATCCGGTAAAATTGAATCCGAAGTCTTTAAGTTTTAATAAGCTTGCTCCAAACATGATCGGGATCGACATAAAAAATGAGAATTCTGCTGCTACGAAACGAGAAGTTCCTAACAAGATTGCTCCTAAAATTGTAGCTCCTGAACGAGAAGTACCAGGCACTAAAGAAAGAACTTGGAATACACCGATCAAGAAGGCTGTTTTGTAAGTCAAGTCAGCGAATGTTTCAGTAGTCGCTTTGCGGTTCTTATTGCGGTTTTCAATGATGATAAACAAAATCCCATAAACAATCAGCATGATAGCGACCGTTTGGTAATTAAATAAGTGTTCATTTATCCAATCATCTAAAAGCACTCCTGTAACCCCAGCCGGGATCACCCCGATAACGACTTTGTACCAAATAGACATCGTATCTTTTTTCTCTTGTGTTGACTTACTAGGAGCAAAAGGATTCAACTTATTAAAATAAATAAGAACGACAGCCAAGATGGCTCCTAATTGAATAACGACTAAGAACATCTCCATAAATGCTGGAGACACATCTAATTTGATGAATTCATCTACTAAGATCATGTGGCCTGTACTACTGATAGGCAGCCACTCTGTAATACCTTCGACAATGCCTAGGAATACAGCTTTTAAAATTTCAAAAATAATAGTGATCGACTCCTTTCCAGTCAAAAATTTGCATAACAAAAACAAGTATAACGAATTTTGATAAAGGAATCTATAAATTTAGAAAAATAACTCGGTTTATAAAGATACGGTCACAAACAGAAAGGGAAATAATGAAATTTTATCCAGTTGGATTGAATAGAATATTGATAAGAAAACGTTTTTTTGGTATACTATTCTATGTTGAAAGCACTTCAATGGACGATTGATGAAAGATCGGGTGTGTGTAAAGATGTTCGAGACAAAAGAAATTATTCCAGAGAAAAGAAAAAAACGTTTTTACAATATACTAATGGGGTATTGGATCGTAGTGCCGGTATTTTACTTTTTAATGTTTTTCCTCTTAAATGCTGGGGCTGATCAAAGTTTCCAAGAGATACTTAGTGAAAATCTAACAGCTACTATCAATATTCTGGTATTGTCTATGAATCTGATAGGAGCATATATTTTATATGCAACAGAGTTTTCAGAACGAAAAAAGGGCGGAATCTCAGATGTCGTACTAAAATTTTCGATTGCGCAGCAATTAATTTTAGGGAATTTTGTAGGCGCGATATTTTCCTTTTTAGCGTTTAACGAATTGGTTGAAAATCCTCTGTTGACAGAAAAAGAGCAATTAACAGAGAGACCGATAAAAGCAAAAAATAAAAAAGGCATAATTATTCTCCAGATTGCATTAATTGTGTTATCATTAGGTATAGCAATTGTTAATTGGCGCATTAGCAATGCAGCATAAAATAAGAAGGTAGGGATTTAGATGGGATTATTCGATTTCTTAAAAGGTAAAGATAAGAATTCATCACAAGAAACAAAAGAGGGGAAAGTTTACTCACCAGTTAATGGTAAATTAGTAGCTATTGACGAAGTAGCTGACCCAGTATTCTCACAAAAAATGATGGGAGACGGATTTGCTGTTATTCCAACGGACGGAGATATTTATTCTCCAGTTGACGGAAAAGTAATGAGTGTTTTTCCTACTAAACATGCTGTAGGAATCGCTATGGACAATGGAGTAGAAGTTTTAGTTCACATGGGATTAGACACTGTAGAACTTGAAGGAAAACCATTTACAACAACGGTAACTGAAGGCCAAGAAGTGACTAAAGATACTAAAATTTCTACTGTAGATCTAGAAGCTTTAGCTGCAGCAGAAAAAGACAATGCTATGGTTGTTGTCTTCACGAACATGGACAAAGTTGGATCATTCGACATGATCGACTCTGGATCAACGGTTACAGCTGCAGGGGATATTGGTTCTGTAACGGCAAAATAACAAATAAAATAACAAAAAAAGAGGTGAAGACTAAAGTCTTCGCCTCTTTTATTCTGTTGGTCTTTCTAATTGGAACTCTTCATTTAAAGTAGCATAGTTAGCTCCAGCTAAACGAGCCACAGGATTTAGTTGTTCCGTTAAAATGTATTCTTGAGTACTATCAAATACCGTTTCGTCGAAATAGAAATCTGTAACACGAAGAATAAACAAGTCTGATACGACTGATCCGTCATCGTCTGTTATAGGTACGTATTGATGCAAGTTTCCTTCAAAGCGGATCTTTGCTTCTTGGATAGAAGGAACGCTGACTGTCTTACTATCTGTTAAAGTCAACTTTGTCCGATCGATTTCACTCTTATCAGGAGGCAAAGGAGCAGAAGTTTGGTTCATGTCTTCTACAACTTCCATATCCACGATATGGATCACGGCTTCTTTTCGATGTAAGATGTTTCTTGCACTGTCTTTGATTTGACCAGACTTTCTCAAAATCGCTACCGTGATCAAAGGCAATTCGTTAGAAGCTGCACTAAAGAAACTGAAAGGGGCAGCATTGACTACAGAACCGTCTTTTGACAGAGTAGTTACCCAAGCAATAGGTCGGGGGACAATACTCCCGCTGATCATTTTGTATTGTTGTTGTTTCGTTAAATCATTTGCATTGTAATGGATCATTTAATCACTTCCTTGTTCAATCAGTATACACGTTAAGTTTTAAAAATAGAATCGATTTTCTGTCAGAGCTAAGCGAGGCACTCCACATGTTTTAGTTCAGTTACGGTCGCTTGACTCTTGGTAAAATCATTCTATTTTTTGAGGACAAAGAACATCCTCTAAAAATAGAATCGATTTTCCTTTCGAGTCAGAGCAGCGACCTCCACATGCTTTAATTAAAGTATTCTTTTTCGTAGGTTTTTGTGCTTCTTACTGTGTCGATTGGGCGGACTAGTTTTTCAATTTCTTCTCTGTTGTTTCTGAATTTTGGAGGTAAGGCTAGTGTTTCACCTAGTATTTCCAAAGATTCTTCGTCGTCTACAAAACCAGGCTCATCAGTAGCTAGTTCAAATAAGATACCTGGGTAAATGTTTGTATAAGTCGATTCGAAATAAAAGCGGTCAACGTAGCCGGAGTTTGGCAAATTGAAGCTTTGCATGCGCTCAGTCCATTCGTCTAACATATCGCGATCTTTAACACGGAAAGCTACATGATGAACACTGCCGTATCCTTGGATAGCTCGAGGTAGGATAGTGCTTGGTTCTACAATGATTTGTGCTCCGTTACCGCCGAATTCGCCAACTTCAAACAAATGGTATTGTCCTTCTTTGGCGATTTCTTTAAAAAACATCACTTTTTCCAGAACTTCTTTCATGTAGTCAAAATTAGAGACTCTGAAGAAGATAGGTCCTAGACCAGTGATTCCGTACTCATTAGGAACAGGTCCTTTTCTCCATGGAGTTCCAGAAGGGACACCATGATCGTGTTCATCAGAAATCAATTGGTATTGTTGACCGTCAAAGTCTTCAAACCACAATACTTTTACTCCGAACATTTCTTTGATCATTTCATGTCTGATCTCGTAGTGGTCGAATCGTTTGACCCAATAATCTAAAGCTTCATCACTAGGAACGCGCAGTGAAGTACGAGAAATACTGTCTGTACCCTTAGAATCTTTAGGGATACCAGGAAAATCGAAGAATGTCATATCTGTTCCAGGGCTTCCTTTTTCATCAGCGAAAAATAAGTGATATGTCTGAATATCATCTTGATTCACTGTTTTTTTCACCAATCTCATTCCCAACACATTAGTAAAGAAGTCATAATTTTTTTCTGCACTACTTGTAATAGCTGTAACGTGATGTATTCCGTCAAATGCTTTCATATTAAAAATCCTCCAATTGAGCTTCTATTTCAGCTCGTTTATTTTCTAAAAATGATGGTAAAGCTAAGGATGTTCCTAACTCTTCAAGGGATTCATCTATTGTGAAACCGGGCCCTGTCGTAGCTATTTCAATACGCAGGCCATTAGGTTCTAGTACATATAAACTCTTGAAATAATCTCTGTTGACATACATTTCTACAGGTACATCCATCTCTAAAGCCTTTTGATGCAAAGCCTCTAAACTTTCTGTTGAATCTACCGTATAAGCGATATGATCAATACCACCACGACCTAAACGCGTTTTATGTGCGCTGGTAGATTGCTTAACTGTCGTCACAAATCGACCCAATGGATCTTTTACTTGGTTTTCTGATTTTTGCAGCCCTAAGAAAGTTGTCAAAAAGGTTAATGTTGCCTCTGGATCTTTGACAAACAATTCAATTTCACTTAAACGCAGAATTTGTTTATCCTGCGGCACCGAAGAATGATTAGTGCGGCGCTCTAAAGGTAGAATATCATCTGCTTCTTTTAAAGCAAGCAAAAGACCATCTGGATCCGTAAATAAAAGTTTATCTTCGTCAAAAACAGCTGTGACCTGAAAATCACTATTCTCTAGCCGCTTTTTCCAGAACGTCAAACTGCCTTTTGGAACATTCATTGTGACAGTAGAGAAGTAATTGTCTCTTAAATAAGTCTGTCCAGCTTTTTTGAGTTCGAAAAAAGTCAGCTGTGTGCCAGGAGTGGCTTTATAGTCTCCGTAAAATAAGTGTCTTATAGAAGTCTTTTGTTGGTTGACCGTGTTTTTTACAAATCGTAATCCTAATACATCAGTATAGTAATGATGATTGATTTGAGCAGATTTAGTAAAAGCAGATATATGATGAATACCAGTGATCAAATCAAGTCTCCTTTCAAAAAAAACATTTGTTTAATGAACTGAACTCTGAACCGAGTATAACATACCAATATTTAACTTACAATAAATAAGTTTAAATAGAGATAAATTAATTCGAAGTAAAATAATACAGTCAACAAAATGTAAAAAGCTGATCCTAAAAGGACCAGCTTTTACTAATAATTATGCAAATGTCACGCCAACAACTTCAGGAGCGTAAACATCTTTTTCAAGTAACGTTAATTTTCCACTATCACTGTCTCTTTCAAATAACGTCAAGTTATCTGAATCTTGATGCCCAACAACTACAAACTGATTGGTTGGATCTAGGTCAAAATCGCGTGGAGTTTTGCCTTCTGTAGAAACGTATTCTACTACTTCAAGTGTACCATCGGTAGGAGAGACTTTGAAAACAGCTATAGAATCGTGTCCGCGATTAGAAACATATAAAAACTTGCCATCATTAGACATACGAATAGCTGCGCCCCATTTGAATTCTTCTCGATCTTCAGGAATGCTGGAAATAGTTTGAATATGGTCAAAAGAGCCGTTTGAACTGTCGTAATTCAGTACAACCACTTCACTGCTCAATTCTCCAAGCACATAAGCTTTAGTACCATCTTTAGAGAAAACTAGGTGACGTGGACCAGTACCAGGTTTTGTGTGATAGCGGCCGACTTCTGTTAAGGTGCCTTGGTCGCTGATTGAATAAGTGTAGACCTCATCTGTTCCTAGATCACACGCAACAGCATATTTTTTATCTGGTGTTAGATCGATAAAATGAGCATGAGGACCGTCTTGGTTTTCGTGAACACCAGAACCTTCATGCTGAACTCTGTCTGCAAGAGATATAGAGCCGTCTTTGGATGTGCTGTAAACAGATAAAGTACCGTTGCCGTAATGTGCAGCGTAAACCAATGAACGTTCTGCATCATATGAAACGTAACAAGGTGATGCAGTGTCGTCAGTTGCAGTTGCTACTCTTTCAAAAGTTCCTTCATCTGCAGTTTTGAACATCCCGACCCCGTTTCCGCCATCTTCTCTCAAGATGCCGTATAAATATGAACGGTCATCAGATAAAGTTAGATAAGTGGGATGACCTGCTTCAGCCACCAGTGTTAAGTCTTCCAAGGTTTTATTTTCAGTATCTAAAGTGATTTTGTAAATCCCTTTACTATCTCCTTTAGTATAAGTACCCAAATAAATCGTTTCTTTCATTGTTGATCCTCCTCATAAACTTCCTATTTGCACACAAATTCAGTATAGCATAAAACGAAGAAAACGGAATCAAAAAGCTAATAGGGAGATAAGCTCACCCCTTAGCCGCAGTTGAAGGACAGAGAAAAACCGCCAAATAGTTGTCTATTCAGCGGTTTTTATTGATGAGTTTAAGAAAATTTATTGCAGGTATTCGGTCACAGCCTTAAATACACGGTCACAAGATTTTGTATCTGGATAATGCATTAAGGCATCTGCTTTTTGACGGTTTTTTCGAGATTGTTTAAATTGCTGAGCAGCAACTTGATGCATCAAGTAGAGTAAACTATTCTGTGAAGTTGCGATTTCTCCAGGCAGCTCATTTAAATACGTATTGCGTAAGGACACAGCTGTTGAGTTTCTTTGGAAACGCAAATCCGGTTGATAAAATAAAACCGGTACTTGCAAGAAACTCGCATCAAAAGCGAGAGGATTGTGATCGGTAATGAATATTTTGCATGTTCTTAATAATGGTAACGGATCGATTTGTTTTTGAGCCACTACTGTACAGCCTAGTTCCTCAAATTTCTCTGCGTAATCTTGCATGGAGCGAGGAAGAGCGACAATGGTGGTCAAGTAATGTTCCGTTACTAAGGATGTGAACTCAGGTTGTTTCACTAAAGAAAGAAAAGCCTCAGCCAATTCATGGACCGCATCCTTTTGATAATACAAACTATTGCTGCTGTCATGAGGATAGATGACTAAGTTTGAAGCTACTTCTAAAGAATCAGGTTCTTTTAAAAGTTCGTCAAAGCGAGGCAAACCAGTCAAGCGAATCATTTTTTCAGGATACCCTAAGGTTTGTTGCAAATAACGTTCTTCAGTTTTTGAACTGGCCAGAACTAAATCAGTTTGGAAGTTTTTTGCAGTGTATCCTAAAGTGTCGCTGACATTTTCCAATCCTAAAACGTTATTCTGCAAGAAAATCTTTTTAGCACGAATAAGATTTATTTGCATTGGGCTTCTGGATGGGTACAACTCGTAAGGTGTTTCTGTAAAAAACAGCACTTTAGCAGCTAAGAGCGTATCGATGTATCGTTTAGATTTAAATTCCAACAAATGCTCTGAATCATATGCATAGGCTTTAGCGTAGTCTGGAGAGTGAGTATCCAAAACGTAATAAACAAGTTGTTCTGGATGCTGTTCTCTAAGGTAGCAGAAGAATGCCCAGCCATTATTATTAGCTTCCATTGGATTTTCGCCGATCACCCAAATGTTTTTCCGCTGGTTAAGAGGCGAACGCAAAATAGATAGTGGGGCAGCCTCTTTATAGTAAGCATAAATCTCTTTTTGATATTTTGTAAATGCGAAAGAAATAGCCTGCTGTGATCCTTTCAAATTTAAACCCAAGACAAAAGAAGATTTCCCATAAGAAAGAACAACATCCTTAAAACAATTTCTTGGCAAACTCAAGCCGTTTGTCGTGACAGGAACACTGATAGGGTTGTATAAGCCGTTTAAATACAATTCAAAATAAACGTCGTAATCTTCGTCAGCTATATTATCAATAAGCATATTGCGGGCAAATCTCTGCACATCTAAAGTGAAGTTGTAATCGTAATGATTTAAATGAGTTTCGGTTTCTTGCTCGTTCAGCGTATGGTTTGTGGAGAAAAAGTATTCTTTTCCAGAACGATTAGCAACAAGTGTGATGCCGATTTGATTTAAGGTAAATGCTTTTAAAGATAATTTACCTTTCAAAGAGAATTCACTATTCGACAATTTAAATACATTTAATGTGTGTTCTGAAAAATACTGGCTATTAGGAACAGGCACATTTAAAGCAAGACTAAAGATTTCTTCTTTTTCAGTAAAGTAAGGAATCACAATCTGCTTTTGATAGATTGTCTGGCTTAACCCAAAAGCATCAAACTGGTCAAATAGATCTAGTGATAAAGGATAATCTTGTTCAATCCAATCATCATTCTCTTTGACACGTAACGTAAAATAAATGCTGAAAGTTTCTTTAGCAACAACATCAGCGTTTTCATTAAAAAGGTCTTCTAAAGGAAGACGAAAATGATATGTATGTGGTCTCAGTTCATTGCCTTTATAAATCGTTTTTGTCTCGGCAGTATTATAATGAATATTAAATTGAACAAATTCATAAGTTAATTCATCAGTGAGGGATACAGTAACCTCGTAAGCATCTTCTTCTTTTTGAGCAGAAAAAAATGGGTGTTTGATTTTTTGAGGAAGCGATGGATTTTGTGCTACATCGTATCCTGTATTTTCTTGAACCATTGTTTTACCTCCAGTTACTCGACTATTATTCACTTTATCATACCAGTCTGAGGAAACAGTTACAAACAGATTCCAAGAGAATCAGTTAAATTTCTCTTTTTAGTTAGAAGAATGTGGACAAAAGGGAGGAGATTTGCCAAAAAGATGAAGCTTCTTTAGTAAAGATGGGAGGAATGTGCTAAAATCAGAGTATAAAAGTAGAAGGAAAGTGAAGGGATAAAATACATGTTGATTACAAAAATAACTGCCATTGGTAATAGTGCGATCAGTAAAAGAGATCCATTGATCATTTTATTTGGAGAACAAGCAACAGAGGAATTGCGTAAGGTATCTGTGATTCAATCAAAAGTGTCTGAGGATGATCTGATTGAGTTGAAAATAGGCGGCACCATTGCGTTTGGAGAACAAGAATACAAAATCATGGATGTCGGAAGTTTAGCCAATACAAATTTGAATTCCATTGGACACGTGACATTGAATTTCGCTCAACCTCCTGAAGCGAAAGAAGACCGTATTGAAAATGGTGTTTATTTAACACCGTTTGAATTGCCGGAATTGAGCGTGGGATTGGAAATAGCGTATAAAGATTAACCATACGGACTGAGGAGGGAAAAACGGTATTGAAAAATGAGCCGAGTGCAGAAAATAATAAAGCCATGGTCAATTGGTTTAAAAGGTGGTTTTTAAGCAACAAACTAGTGGCCATTTTACTAGTGCTTCTATTGATCTTGATCAATATTTTTGTTTTTAGCAAAGTTTCTTACGTCTTGAATCCTGTAAGAGATTTTTTAGAAATTATCGGGTTGCCGGTTATTTTCTCGGTTATTCTGTATTACTTGTTAAATCCGGTCATTGACTGGATGGAAAATAAAAAGATCCCTCGTATTTATGGTATCACTATAGTATTTTTAATCATTGCTGGACTACTGGTCTGGGGCGTCACTACACTGATTCCTTTAGTTCAAACTCAAATAGCGAGTCTGGTGATGAATTGGCCAACTTATTGGAGCGACATCACCACTCAAATCGAAGGATTAACCCGAAGCGATATTTTTTCTCAAATCCAAGAACAGTTTCAAGAGTTTAATCAAAATCTGATGAACACAGTTTCTGATCAAGCAAATGTTGTACTGGATTCTACATTTTCAGGTATCGGAAGTGTTGTGGGCACGATTACGAGCATCGTGATCGCGCTGATCACAATGCCATTCATTTTATTTTACTTACTAAGAGACGGAAAAAGACTGCCATTGTTTTTCTTATCTTTTGTACCAACGAAGATACGAGCTAAAACGTATCGAGTGATGACAGAAATGAATGCGCAAATCAGTCAATATGTTCGTGGACAATTATTGGTAGCTCTTTTCGTCAGTATTCTATTTTGGAGTGGATTTGGAATTATTGGGTTGGAGTTTGCCGCTACTTTAGGGATTTTAGCTGGATTTTTGAATATTATTCCTTATCTGGGGTCAATATTGGCCACAATTCCAGCCTTGGTAGTCGCTTTAGTCGACTCGCCAAGTATGCTGATCAAAGTGATCATTGTATTCTCAATTGAACAAATCATTGAGGGGCGGGTCATTTCACCTCAGATTCTTGGTTCTAATTTGAAGATGCATCCCATCACGATTATTTTTGTTCTATTGACCGGGGGGAAGCTTTTCGGCGTGGTAGGTGTCTTATTTGGAATACCAGGATATGCAATTTTAAAAATCATTGTTGTGCATATTTTTCAATGGTACCAAAGCTATTCGGGTCTATATGAAAATGAAGAGAGTTATCGACCTGAAGACATCATAAGACGGGAAAAACTGCAAATGCAAGAAACGGAAACTTCTGATTGAATCTGTTGATTAAATGAAAAATTAAAAAGATGAAGGCACACAACTCTAAAGGGTTGTGTGCCTTTTTGTTGCAACATGACAGGTTGTCATATATAATTGTTGGATGCTGTATGAAATTGTACGAACATTGTAGGGTGAAAGGAGAGGTTTCGTTTGCCTACACAAACTTTTTTTAATTTAAGCGAAGAAAAAAGAAATCGACTGATAGATGCTGCAATGGAAGAATTTTCAGAAAAGTCATTGAATCAAGCGTCTATTAATACCATTATAAAGAAGGCTTGTGTGTCTAGAGGAAGTTTTTACCAGTACTTTGAAAATAAAGAAGATTTATTCTTCTATATCATGAAGCTGGTTAAAACAGATTCGCAGCGTCTGTTTATCGAAGAAATCAAAAAAGCGGACGGAGATCTTTTTTTAGGGGTCAGGCATTACTTTCCTAAATTGTTGTCATCCGTCATGGAGACACCGAATGCGGACTTTTTTAAGCAATTATTTTTGCATTTGGATTACCGTACCAGCAAAGAAGTGACTCCAGAGCAGCTGAGAGAAAGCGAAGAAGGGAACGCAACACGAAAAGCTGTTTTTTCTCATGTAGATCGGAACCGTTTGAAAGCCAATACGGATGAAGAACTGTTGTGTTTACTGAATTTCATCGTCTCTATGATGATGCAGGAAATTGTAGAAGGATATGCAAAAGAACGTCCTCGAAAAAAGATTCATTTTTATTTTTGTCAAAAATTAAACTGGCTGGAACATGGGGCCAGAAAAGAAGTCAAATCAGAAGCGGGGGAAAAATAGCGTGTGGAAATTAACAAAAAGAATGAATAAGTGGGCTATATTTTTAGCCGTAGTATTCATGATCATACAAGTTACTGGAGATTTAGTATTGCCAACATTAACAGCGGATATCATTGATAATGGTATAGCAAATGGAGACGTCGATTATATTTTAGACATCGGATTGAAGATGATGATCGTTGCACTTATAGCAATAGCAGGAGCGATTGCGAATGTCTTTATTGCTGCAAGAGAGTCCCAAGGATTAGGAAAACGATTGAGAAACAAAATTTTCCGCAAAGTAACTCATTTTTCAAATGATGAACTTGATGAAGTGGGGACGGCTTCTTTGATTACGAGAACAACGAATGACGTTGTCCAAGTTCAATTAGTTGTTTTGATGATGTTGCGTATGATGATCATGGCCCCAATTATGATGGTGGGTGCTGGAATTTTGGCATTTACTCGGGAACCTCAATTGGCACGAGCCTTTTTGATCTCTATTCCATTACTAGCTATTATGATCGCTATTATCATGCGATTTGCCGTGCCATACTTTAAATCGATGCAGCGAAAAACAGATCGATTGAATTTGATTTTTCGTGAAGGCCTGACTGGTGTCCGGGTAGTGAGAGCTTTTAGAAAAGACAAACATGAAGAAAAACGCTTTGATACCGCGAATAAAGACTTTGCAAACACAGCGATTCAGGCTTTTACTTACATGGCATTCCTGATGCCGGCCATGACTGTAGTGATCAGTATCACGAATATCTTGATCATTTGGCTGGGAGGAAGCTTAATCAGCACTGGGGAAATGGAAGTCGGAAACTTAGTAACTTTCTTAACGTATGCTATGCAGATTCTGATCAGTGTTATGCAAGTGGCTTTTATATTTATGTTTATTCCGCGTGGACAAGTTTCAGCTGCTCGTATCAACGAAGTATTAGATTTGAGAAGTAAAATCTTAGATCCGGAAGTGGCAAAAGACATCACAACGGAAAAAGAAGTTTCGTTTGAATTCAGTCATGTGGACTTTCGTTATACAGGTGCCGAAAAGTTGGCATTAGAGGATATTGATTTTAAAGTTCAAAAAGGTGAAACTGTCGCTATTATTGGAGGGACAGGTTCAGGTAAATCTACATTAGCGAATTTGATTCCGCGGTTTTATGACGTAGAGTCTGGGAGTATAAAAATCAACGGAACGGATATTAGAGATTATACTCAACGTGATTTAAGAACGCTTATGGGATATGCTCCTCAAAAAGCTGTTTTGTTTACGGGAACCATTCGCGAAAATATGAGATATGGGAAAGTTGACGCTACAGATGAAGAAATATGGCATGCACTCGAAATCGCTCAAGCTAAAGATTTCGTGGAAAAAATGCCTAAAGGTCTGGATGCTCATGTTGAGCAAGGCGGAGGAAACTTTTCTGGTGGACAACGTCAACGGTTAAGTATTGCACGAGCCCTTGTATCTCAAGCGGATATTTTACTGTTTGATGATTCGTTTTCTGCTTTGGACTTTAAAACCGATGCTGTCTTAAGGGCTGCATTGAAAAAAGAAACGACGGAGTCAATCGTGATCATCATTGCACAGCGTATCAGTAGTGTAGTGGATGCTGACTTGATCATTGTATTGGATGAAGGGAAAATGGTAGGTAAAGGAACTCATGAAGAGCTGAAAGAGACAAGTGAAACGTACCGTGAAATTATGGAATCTCAAATGAAAGGAGACGAGATCTGATGAAAAACAGTTCGCAGAATAAAGGCGGTCTAAGCCCAAGAAAAGCGAAAAATTTCTGGGGCACTTTAAGACGATTGATGACATACATGGCAAATCGAATCTGGGGAGTGCTATTAGTACTGGTATTAACGATTGCCGCAACAATTTTCACCACGTTGACCCCTAAGATGCTGGGTAGAGCAACGACCGAAATATTTAGAGGATATCAAGAAGGAATGACCTTGAGAGAAGCCGGACAGACAGTAGATGTGCTGCCGATCAACTTTGATTTGATTGGTGAAATTTTAGTAATGGTTTTTATCCTCTATATATCAGCTGGTCTATTTAATTACTTTCAACAGTTCACTATGGCGCGTATCGGACAACGAACAGTCTATGATTTGAGAAAAGATTTAAAAGCAAAAATGAGTCGTATGCCGATCAGCTATTACGATACGCATTCTAATGGAGACATCATGTCACGGGCCGTGAATGATATGGACCAAATTGCCAATACATTGCAACAGTCATTGACTCAGTTCGTTCAAAGTGTCGTGCAATTTGTTGCCGTTTTGTCGGTGATGTTGAGCATCAGTCTGCAATTGACTGTGGTATCCATGATTATTGTCGTTTTGAGCGGGATTTTTGTAGGAGTTATTGCCCCTAGAGCTCAAAAAATGTTTGCTAAACAGCAAAAAGAATTAGGGATCTTGAATGATCAGGTAGAAGAAATTTATTCTGGACATGCGGTCGTAAAAATCTACAATCATGAAGAAACAGAAATTGAAAAATTTGAGAAGCAAAATGAATCTTATTATGAAGCATCGTGGAGAGCGCAATTTTTGACAGGGCTTATGATGCCATTGATTTCTTTTGCACGTAATGTCGGGTATTTAGCAGTAGCGGTATTAGGTGGGATCAATGTAGCAAATGGCACGATGACACTCGGGAACGTACAAGCTTTCTTACAATACGTAAACCAATTCTCTCAGCCAATGAGAGATATTGCTAACTTGTCTAATACGATTCAAGCTACAGTAGCATCAGCAGAACGTGTATTTGAAGTCTTGGATGAACCCGAGATGAATTTGGAGCAATCAAACATCCAACCTCTTCAAAACTCGCCGTATAAGATTCAATTTGAACATGTGCAGTTTGGTTATGGTGGACCTGATGAACCATTGTTGATGAAAGATTTCAACTTAGATGTTAAAGAAGGCGAAATGATTGCTGTTGTTGGGCCTACTGGCGCAGGGAAATCGACGTTGATTAACTTGCTGCAACGTTTCTATGACGTCAAGGGCGGCAGCATCAAGCTGAACGGTGTAGACACTAGAGACATCACGAGAGAAGAATTGCGTTCTCATTTTGCTATGGTATTGCAAGATACGTGGTTGTTTAACGGTACAATTTTAGAAAATATTCAATACGGCAACGAAGAAGCAAATGAGTCGAAAGAAAAAGTTTTTGAAGCAGCAGCAGCTGCTCATGTCGATGACTTTGTCCGTAAGCTGCCGCATGGATACGATACTGTTTTGAATGAAGAAGCTAGTAACATTTCTCAAGGACAGCGTCAATTGCTGACCATTGCCCGCGCATTTTATGCAGATCCAGAGATACTCATTCTTGATGAAGCTACTTCCAGTGTGGATACGCGTACTGAAGTATTGATTCAAAAAGCGATGGCGAAGTTGCTGAAAGGCAGAACCAGCTTTGTGGTAGCCCATCGATTATCGACTATTCGTGATGCAGATAAGATCATCGTTATGGATCAAGGAGACGTGATTGAAACCGGAAATCATGATGAGTTGATGGCGAAAAATGGGTTTTACGCTAATCTTTACAACGCTCAATTCGCTCAATCAGAAACTGCTTAACAAAAAGAAGACCGTTCAGCCATCTTTAGGCTGAACGGTCTTCTTTTTAATGGAACTTATTCTAGTACTAAAAGAATGGTGTTATGTTTCAGTCTGTCATTTGATATCCGACTACTTCAATTCCAGCCATTTTTCCGTCATCCTTATAAACAAATGGGGCTTGAAAATTCTCTAAAGTAATGTGCAAATGATCTGAGAAGCCTTCTTTGACTTTTTTACCCATTACTCCATTTTGGGGTGCAGTCAATTCACCAAATTTATCAGGACGAGCGACAATGGTCAAGCGAGCATTTTTATTCTCCAGAATGATTTTTATTTCAGTAGAAGACAATCGTTGAATGGTCATCTTGCTTCTATTATAAGTTGCAAACCGATATTCTTTTCCTTGCATCACCAAATTGCAGATAAAGCCTTCAAGGTTTAACTTCATCAATGGAACATTTGCCACAGAAAAGAACAAGCTTGTCGTAGGATCCTTAAAGTTGTTGCTTTGAATCCACATGTATTCTTTTGGAAAAGAAGTTCCCCAATCTTTTTCAAAATAGCCTTTTCCGCCTGTGAAGTCGATCACACGATTATTGATTTTCACATAACCATTAATAGAGTGGTTCATGCTGATTACGCCATGGTTGCATTCCATGTTGGGAATATAACTCAATGGTCCCATAATGGTAGGATTTAACCATGTCTTTTGGATAGGATGCAAATTGTGCAAAGAAAAAGAACCTTTGATTTTAGTGCCTTCTTTAGTTAAGTGAATTGCAACTTTTTTTTCAGAAAAAACATTTGGACCAATCTGTACTTGAAAAGGTTCATCTCGCGTAATAAATTGATCGATCGGATAAGGAAAATAATCCGTTTTGATCACGGGAAGGTGGTTATGATCTTTGGTCACTGAAATGTATTGAACAAAACAATGTTTGTCCGTTTCGTTTAAACTGATACCTGGAATGAAACTGATCATTTCTGTTTCATCTTTAGTCACTTGTTTATAATACCAACCCTCAAAATAAACTTTTTTTTCAGTGTTCCCTTGAAACAAAATAGGACGAAATGTTTTTGGCATGATACTCACCTCCAGACTATTGATTTCCATTTTTTCCGATTTATATATCATTAGTATAGTCTTTTGTTAGATAAGAAGTCGATTTGTAAGCTCAAAAAATTGACTGGACAAGAGAATAAACCAACAGAAAAAGCAACACGCTGGGTTTTCTGCAGAATATTTTTTTTAGGATAACTGAACGAAATAAGTCCTTCTCATTAACTAGGTTCAAAGAAAATGTGCTACCATAAAAGAAAAAGAATACGGCATAGAGAAAGAGGCGAAGTCAGATGAGTAAAGTAAGGAATGTCCCGCAAGATCATTTCGAAGAAGCTTATGCTTTAGCTATTTATGCTTTCAACGTACCAAATACGACAGAAAGGAAAGCAAATTTTCGTACGGTTTTTAACCATTCAAATACGTTTGGGATCTACCAGCAAAATGAACTAAAGAGTCAAATGCTTGTACTGCCTTTAGAAGTCTTGTTTCATGGAGAAACAATGTCTATGGGCGGAATTTCATATGTTTCTAGCTATCCAGAAACCAGGGGGATGGGCAACATCAAAAAGTTGTTTGCTGCTTCATTAGATTATATGAACAGTGAAGGGATGGTACTTTCTTATTTAGATCCTTTTTCGTATCCTTTTTACCGTAAATTCGGTTATGAAGTAGCCTTCAATACAGCTTCTTACACGATTGATACAAGTTACATGCCAAAAACAAAAAAATACCCAGGACAGGTTAGTCGAGTAAAATGGGAACAAGAAAAAGAAACGATAACGAATATTTATCTTGAAAAGTATCACCATTCAGTTGGACCGCTAAAAAGAGCGGAATGGATGTGGCAGCAAAAATTTTCGAATCCAAATAAACAAAAATTAGCTATTTATAAAGACAACAATGATGAAGCAAAAGGATATTTGTCGTATCATTTTGGAGACAAAACATCAACTGATTTTATAATAGATGAAATGGTTTATTTAACGGCAGATGCGTACACTGCGTTATGGCAATTTGTAGCGTCTCATCAGAGCACGTTTAAAACCGTTCAGTATAAGACAGCAGAGAATGAATACATTATGGAGTTGTTTCCAAGACAGACCATAAAAAAAGAAGTTGATCCTTTCATGATGGCGAGGATCGTGAACATCGAATCTTTCTTGATGCGCTATCCTTTTAAAGAAAAAGCACAAACAACTTTTTATTTACAAGTCAAAGATCGCTTAGCTGATTGGAATAATGGAATCTGGAAAGTAGAACTGAGAAATACAGGTCGAAAAGTAACCAAGCTGGCTATGGGAACAGAAATAAAAGAAGCTGCTTTTTTATCCGCTTCCATTCAAACTTGGACACAGCTGTTCTTGGGTTATCGAACTATAGAAGAGTTGAAATTTCATGAAAAATTGATCAGCTCAACGGCTTGTGCAGCAGAATTAGCTGAAAGAATACCACAAGGAGATCCACAGTTATACGACTATTTTTAAAAGAACAAGAAAAGGTGAAAAAATGTATCCAAAAACTAGAAAAGCTATTCAATCGTTGATTCAAGAAGGGATTATGCCAGGGGCTAGTTATGCCTTCATCGAAGGAAATGACGTACAACATTACTTAGACGGCTTAGCGGCGATTTTTCCTGAAGAAGAAGCCATCAAACCAGGTTTATTGTACGATGTAGCCTCTTTAACAAAAGTCATGATGACGACGACTGTCATTTTACAGTTGATTGAGGAGGGAAAAATCGCTGTGGATGATCCTGTCCAACAGCATTTGCTTGAATACTCTTCTTCTGAAGTGACAATTCGTCACTTGCTGACGCATACTTCGGCTATCAATGGATACATTCCAAATCGAGATGCTTTATCTGCTTCAGAATTAAAACAATCTTTAGTGCAGCTTCCAGTAGGAGAAAATAGGGGAAAAGAAGTGGTTTACACTGATACTGGAATGATTTTATTAGGCTTCATAATTGAAAAAATCGAACAACTGCCTTTACAACAAGTATTTAATAAAAGAGTCCTCCAACCTTTAAAACTGGAGGACTCAACCTTTGAACCAACAGATGTGAATCAATGTGCTCCTACTGAACTTCACCCAAAAAGAGGGTTGATTCGCGGAGAAGTTCATGACCCGAAAGCTTTTGTATTGAAGGGTCACTGTGGCAGTGCAGGTCTTTTTTCTTCTTTAAAAGATTGCCTAACCTTTGCACAAATGATGTTAAACAAAGGAGAAAGCAACGGAGTGAGGGTGTTGAAAGAAAAAACCGTAGAAGGATTGTTGAAAGATTGGACTCCGACTGGAGATTTATGGCGTTCATTAGGTTGGAATCTAAAAGGAAATAAAGATCATCCTATTCTGTTTCATACAGGTTTCACTGGGACATTTATCTTAATCGATGTTCTGGAACAAAAAGCGTTCGTTTTTTTATCCAACAGAGTTCACCCAAAAAGTCATACACCGACTTACTTAGAAAAAAGAGATATGTTGATCGATATCTATTTGAAAGAAAAGAGAAAAGAACAAAATTAAAAATTTATAGTAACATATCATTTTGAAACGTTTACAAATGTGCTAAACTGGAGAAGTGAGGACAAGGTTTATTATTATAGAGTAGAAGCAGGAGGAAATGCAGTGATAGAACCATTAATCTTAGAACCCGTTATGCAAGAAAAAATTTGGGGCGGAACTAAATTAAAAGAAGCGTTTGGATATGACCTCCCCAGTGATAAAGTGGGCGAGTGTTGGGCCATCAGTGCACATAAAAATGGACCAAGCAAAGTGATCAACGGACCTTATAAAGGACTGACGTTGACTGAAGTTTGGGATCAGCATCGTGATGTTTTTGGCCATGCGGAGGGCGACGTTTTCCCTTTATTGACTAAAATATTAGATGCGGCAGAAGACCTGTCTGTCCAAGTTCATCCTGATGATGCGTATGGATTAGAGCATGAAGGAGAACTTGGAAAAACGGAATGCTGGTATGTGATTGATGCTGATGAAGGTTCAGAAATCGTGTACGGTCATCATGCTAAAACCAAAGAAGAGTTGACTGAACTGATTCAAAATGGAAAATGGGATGAACTGCTGCAGCGTATTCCAGTGAAAAAAGGCGATTTTTTCTTTGTGCCCAGCGGAACGATTCATGCTATCGGCGGGGGAATCATGATACTGGAAACACAACAATCCAGTGATACCACTTATCGAGTATATGACTATGACCGTAAAGACGACAGCGGACAAGGAAGAGAACTGCATTTGCAGCAATCAATCGATGTAACAACCGTCCCTAGTCAAAATCCTGATTCATCAGTAAAAACAGAAACTTCTAGCAATATCCAGATGACTACATTCGTTGAAAATGAATTTTTCAATGTTTATGAATGGAAAGTCAATGGCGTAGCAACGTTTGCTCAAACTGCACCTTATACTTTAGTGAGTGTACTGGATGGAGAAGGTGAATTAGTCATAGATGATACTCAATCTTATGAGTTGAAAAAAGGCATGCATTTTATTTTGCCAAATGATTTAAAAGCTTGGTCTATAGATGGAACTTTACAACTGATTGCTTCAACTCCAGGAGAAAAGTTGTAACAAACAAGTGAACAAACGAAAGAGCAGAGAATAAATTTCTCTGCTCTTTTATTGAATGAAGCCGAATGATTTGGGGAATCTATAAAGAACAAGCAGGAATGGGATGTCTTTGAACAAATGGTTGCTTGCAGTTAAAAGGACAAGGTCTTTGAATCGTATCTTGTACTTTAAGTTGATTTACAGTATAATTTTAAAGGATTCTTAGGAGAGAAATGAGGATATATCGGATGGCTCAATTATTTTTTAAGTACGGCGCAATGAACAGTGGTAAAACGATTGAAATTTTAAAAGTCGCACATAATTATGAAGAACAAAATAAACCTGTTATTATTATGACAAGTGGTATCGATGATCGAGACGCTATTGGTGTAGTATCCAGCCGTATTGGGTTACGCCGGAACGGGATAGCCATTTTTGAAGAAACAAATATTTTAGAAGTCGTCAATGAGTTGGACTATGAACCGGCTTGTGTGCTGTTGGATGAAGCGCAATTTTTAACAAAAGACCACATCATTCAATTAACGAAAATAGTGGATGAACTGAATATTCCTGTTATGGCGTTCGGGTTGAAAAATGATTTCCAAAATGAACTGTTTGAAGGCTCAAAATACTTATTATTGTACGCAGATAAGATCGAAGAAATGAAAACTATCTGCTGGTATTGTCACAAAAAAGCTATCATGAATATGCGTGTTGTAGACGGCAAGCCAGTTTATACTGGAGAGCAGATTCAGATCGGCGGAAACGAAGCATATTACCCTGTATGCCGGAAACATTACCATCATCCGCTGATTACCAAAGATAATTTAAGAAATTAGAAAAGAGGAATTGACATGTTTGATCAGTTAGAAAGTGTGGTCGGACGCTATGAAGAAGTAAATGAAATGTTAAGTGATCCGGAAGTAATTTCCGATACGAAACGTTTTATGAAACTCTCTAAAGAAGAGGGTAACCTTCGTGAGACCGTTACGACTTATTTGAAATACAAAGAGATCCAACAAGGCATAGAAGAAACTGAAGAGATGCTGAGAGAAAAATTGGATGCTGAAATGGCTGAAATGGCTAAGGAAGAATTGGCTAGCTTAAAAGCTGAGCGAGAAGAATATGAAGAAAAAATCAAAATCTTGATGCTGCCTAAAGACGAAAATGATGACAAAAACATCATTATGGAAATTCGTGGAGCAGCCGGCGGAGATGAAGCTCAATTATTTGCTGGAGATTTATTCAATATGTACCAACGTTATGCTGAATCTCAAGGTTGGAAGACTGAAGTTCTGAATGCCAACATCACAGGTATTGGCGGATATAAAGAAATCACTTTAATGATTACAGGACAAAACGTTTATTCAAAATTAAAATTTGAAAATGGTGCACACCGTGTTCAACGTGTTCCGCAAACAGAGTCCCAAGGACGTATCCATACTTCTACAGCAACTGTTGTTGTTATGCCGGAAGCGGAAGAAGTAGAGTTGGATATCGCAGACAATGATATCCGTATAGATATTTATCATGCAAGTGGTGCTGGTGGACAGCACGTCAACAAAACAGCATCTGCTGTTCGATTGACACACATTCCAACAGGTATTGCAGTTGCGATGCAAGATGAACGTTCTCAGATAAAGAATAGAGAGAAAGCGATGAAAGTATTGCGTGCGCGTGTATACGATCAGTTACAAAGCGAAGCTCAAAATGAATATGATGCTGAGCGTAAATTAGCGATTGGAACGGGAGACCGTTCAGAGCGCATCAGAACGTATAATTTCCCTCAAAACCGGATCACAGATCATAGAATTGGATTGACGATTCAAAAACTAGATCAAATCTTATCTGGAAAACTAGATGAAGTGGTCGATGCATTAGTGCTGTACGACCAAACTTCAAAAATGGAGCAATTACAGAATAATGAATACTAATTCAACCTATAGAGAAGTCCTTAAGTGGGCTTCTTCTTTTTTAGAAGCCAGCGGCAAAGAAGGTATCGCAGCTGAACGATTATTGATGGAACGACAACAATGGAACCGAACAGATTTTGTATTGCATTTGAATGAAGAAATGCCGTCCGATAGCAAGCGCCAATTGATCGAAGATGTAGCGGAACATGGCGGAGGAAGACCTATTCAGCATATACTGGGATATGAATGGTTTTATGACTTGAAATTAAAAGTGACCCATGACACGTTGATTCCTCGACCTGAAACGGAAGAAATTGTAGACAAGTTTTTACAACAAACAAAACAAGACGATTCGTTAAAAGTATTAGACATCGGAACAGGCACAGGAGCCATTGCGATTGTAGCGAAGAAACAGCGACCAAATGATGATGTGACGGGAACGGATCTTTCGCCTAAAGCATTAGCTGTTGCGAAAGAGAACGCTGAGGCAAATGGAGTAGCGGTCCGGTTTCTTGAAGGAGACTTAGCGGCTCCTGTGAAGGACGAAAAATTTGATGTGATTCTATCTAATCCACCTTATATAGGAGAACATGAAAAAAACGTGATGGATCAAAGCGTATTGGATTATGAACCTCCTATGGCTTTATTTGCTGAAAACGACGGACTTTTTATTTACCAGCGGTTAGCAAAAGAGTTGCCAAGATTATTGAATCCGAACGGGAAAATCTATTTAGAAATCGGCTATCAACAAGGAGAAGCGGTCAAGGAATTATTCCAAAAAGCTTTTCCTGAAGCTCTAGTACAAATAGAGAAAGATTTGAGCGGGTTAGATCGGTTAATCTCTGTCCAAACTTGAACCGCTTTAACTTGAAAGACGTAAAAAACAAGTAAATGAGTTGCAAAAGAAAAGAAAGAAGGCAAATGTGTGGAAACAAGAGTTTTTCAACAGTCAGAAATCAAAGAAGCTGCTGCATTGATCAAAAAAGGTGAATTGGTATCCTTTCCTACTGAAACAGTTTATGGATTAGGAGCAGATGCAATGAACGATCAAGCTGTAAAAAACGTTTATCAAGCAAAAGGACGTCCAAGCGACAATCCGTTAATCGTTCATGTAGCGTCTATAGGAGAAGTGTATGATTACGTGAAAAATGTGCCGAAAGTAGCCGAAACGTTGATGGAACACTTTTGGCCTGGTCCGTTAACACTGATTTTTGAAGTGAAAGAAGGCGTTTTTGCAGATACAGTCACGGCAGGTTTAAACAGTGTAGCTATACGAATGCCTAAAAATGAAGCAACATTGGAATTGATCAAAGAAGCTGGAGTTCCTTTAGTTGGTCCAAGTGCCAATACATCTGGTAAACCCAGTCCCACAACGGCTATGCATGTCTACCATGATTTAAAAGGGAAAATTGCCGGAATATTAGATGATGGAGAAACAGGAGTCGGCTTAGAATCAACCGTGTTGGATATCACAGATCCCCAACAACCAACTATTCTTCGTCCAGGAGGAATCTCTAAAGGTGAGCTGGAAGACGTCATCGGACAAGTGTCTGTAGATAAGCACTTGGTATCAAGTGAAGAGACGCCAAAAGCTCCAGGAATGAAATACAAGCATTATTCTCCTAACGAACCGGTAATCATCGTAGAGGGAAATAAAGAGCTTTTTCAAAAAGCTGTCAAGCAGTATGGATCGACTGGAGAAAAAGTTGGTTTATTAGCGGATGATGAAGTGGTAGAAGCCCTTAAAGACAAAGTTGCTGCTGTTTTTTCTCTTGGCGAAATAGACGACATCCATTCAGCTTCGCGCAGACTGTATGCTGGATTACGATACTTTGAAACTACCGAAGCTAGTTTGATTTTAGCGCAAGCTTATCCTGAAGCAGGAATTGGAACAGCTTATATGAACCGATTGAAAAAAGCAGCGGGAAATCAATTCTATAAAGAACATAATTAAAAGAAAATACATAGGAATCGTTTTTCCTATGTATTTTTTTGTTATTATTTTATATAATGTTGAGTTAAGAATACAAAAAAAAATGATGAGGACTCATCATACATAGAAATTCAGGAATGAACTAAAGGGATGTGGCTGAGATGAAGGGTAAATTATGGGATGAAGAAGTGTTTCAAGCGATTGGACAAGAAAAACAACGCCAAGAACAAAATATTGAGTTGATTGCATCAGAGAATTTTGTTTCCGAAGCTGTACTGGCTGCTCAAGGAAGTATCTTAACGAATAAATACGCTGAAGGCTATCCGGGAAAAAGATATTATGGCGGTTGTGAGTACATTGATGTAGTAGAAAATTTAGCCATTGATCGTGCGAAGAAATTATTTGGTGCTGAGTATGCCAATGTTCAGCCTCATTCTGGATCAAGTGCAAATATGGCGGCTTACAATGCTTTATTGGAGCACGGAGATGTAGTTTTGGGAATGGATTTGACACATGGAGGTCATCTTACACACGGTTCTCCAGTAAACTTCAGTGGAAAAACGTACAACTTTGTCCCTTATGGAGTAGACAAAGACACTGAGCAAATCGATTACCAAGAAGTTCGTCGTTTAGCGATGGAACATAAGCCAAAGTTGATTATTGCAGGTGCCAGTGCTTATCCTAGAGCCATTGATTTTAAGGCATTCCGTGAAATCGCTGATGAAATAAACGCGTATTTCATGGTCGATATGGCACATATTGCCGGTTTAGTAGCTGCTGGTGTTCACGAAAGTCCTATTCTTTATGCAGATGTCGTAACGACAACGACGCATAAAACGCTACGCGGACCACGTGGAGGAATGATTTTAGCTAAAGAAGCGTTTGCGAAAAAATTGAATAGCGCTATTTTCCCCGGCATTCAAGGCGGTCCTTTAGAACATGTCATTGCTGGAAAAGCCATTGCACTAAAAGAAGCAATGCAGCCTGACTTTGGTGTGTACGCAAAGAACGTTGTTAAAAATGCTCAAGCTATGGCTGAAGTTTTTCTTTCGTCTAAAGCGCGACTGATCAGTGGAGGAACGGATAACCATCTATTGCTGCTGGATGTTAGAAATTTTGCATTGAATGGAATGCAAGCTGAAAAGCTGCTAGATGAAGTAGGGATAACGGTTAATAAAAATACGATTCCATTTGAAGAGTTGAGTCCTTTTAAAACAAGCGGTATTCGAATCGGAACGCCAGCAATCACTACCCGTCAGTTCGACGAAGAAGATGCAAAGAAAGTGGCAAGACTAATCATCGAAACTCTAGAGGCAAAAGACCATACTGAAAAACTGGAAACTATTCGAAAAGAAGTACGCCAATTGACGACAAAAAGACCATTGTACTTGGAAAACTAGAGCTGTTTCTTATAACGCTCTGAAGAAGATTGTAGACGAGATAGAGGTGTTTAAACAGCAGTTCACTCTTATTAATTGAGTGAGCTGCTGTTTTATTGTACAGTAGTTTTGTAAAAGAGGAATGGGATCTAAAATTAGCAAGACTAAATCAATTATTTCTTTGTAAAGTGATGAAAGTTCATGTATAATTGGCATGTTTGAACATAATAACCAAGGGGGCAAATAAAATGGCAAAACTTGAAGTAATGGATCATCCTTTAATCCAACATAAGTTAACGATTATCAGAGATAAAAATACAGGGACTAAGGTTTTTCGAGAAGTGGTTAATGAAATCGCCCGCTTAATGGCATATGAAGTATCGAGAGATATGCCGTTACAAGATGTTGAAATTGAAACACCTTTAGTTAAAAGTGTTCAAAAAGAAATTGCTGGTAAAAAAGTAGCCATTATTCCGATTTTACGAGCTGGTCTAGGGATGGTAGACGGGATGCTTGATTTGATCCCAGCAGCTAAAGTAGGTCATGTAGGAATGTATCGTGATCATGAAACATTCGAACCGGTAGAATATTTTGTGAAATTGCCGTCGGATATCAAAGAACGTCAATTACTAGTGGTGGATCCAATGTTAGCAACGGGAGGTTCAGCGATTGCTGCAATCGATTCGTTGAAAAAACGTGGAGCTACGATTATTAAATTTGTGTGTCTGGTAGCTGCCCCAGAAGGTATCAAAGCTTTACAAGAAGCTCATCCTGATGTAGATATTTATACAGCTTCTTTAGATGAAAAATTGAATGAGAATGGATACATTTTGCCTGGTCTAGGTGACGCAGGCGACCGCTTGTTTGGAACGCTATAATCAGAAAATTAAGACCAGAAATCCGTCAAAAGGATTTCTGGTTTTTTGACTCTACCAATAGGAAGCGCTTCAAAAGTTTGTGAAAAGCAAGTGAGTAGTTGCTTAAAAAGCCTTTTGTACAAGTAATTTGATAGAATTAAAACATATTCACATAATTTCTTTGAAATTAAAATCACTTGGTGGTATGATGACAATTGTCTGGGAGAAGAGAGCCTGATTTGAGAGTTTTTCTTTTCTGCTGGAATTTTTTTGATTATAAAGATGGATTCTTGAGAAAGAAGGTGAAAGTATTGGAACACGAAACTCTGACTAGGGAATTTATGGGCCTGACATTTGATCTTACCACTGTATTAGTGACAGTTGCATCGTGCATCATTGTGTTTTTGGTTGTGTTTATTTGTACGCGCAATTTACAACTAAAGCCGACAGGAAAGCAAAATTTTATCGAGTGGGTTATCGATTTCGTAAACAATATTGTATCAACGTCAATTCCTGGGAAACGTGGGGACCGATTTAAACTCCTTGGTTTTACGTTGTTCTTATTCGTATTTGTTTCTAACATGGTGGGCTTGCCTTTAGTGTTAGTGATAGACGACATTCAATGGTGGAAGAGTCCTACTGCTGATCCAATCGTAACTTTATCGTTGGCGATGATGGTTATTTTGATGTCGCATTTCTTCGGGGTTCAAGAGCAAGGGTTCAAAAATTATTTCTTAAATAGTTATATACGTCCCGTACCGTTCTTACTGCCCATAAAACTGTTTGAAGAATTTACAAATACGTTGACACTCGCTTTACGTTTGTATGGAAATATATTTGCAGGAGAAATCCTGATTGGTTTAATTGCCAGCTTGGCGAATAGTTTTGGTGCAGTGACTTGGCTTGTGGGAGTGCCACTCCAAATTGCATGGCAAGGTTTTTCTGTGTTTATAGGAAGTATTCAAGCGTTTGTTTTTACCACTTTAAGTATGGTCTACATTTCTCATAAAATCGGTCATGAAGAAACAGTGGAACACAAAGAATATGTTGAAGCAAGTTAAATAGTTTTCAAATAAAATAAAAAATCGTTGAAGAACGAGGAGGAAATTAGAATGAATTTAATCGGAGCAGCAATCGCAGTTGCAGGAGCAGCTATTGGAGCAGCACTAGGATCAAGTCGTGTTATTTCAAAAGCCCTTGAGTCTATTGCACGTCAACCAGAAATGAAAGGTGAATTACAAACATTGATGTACATCGGTGTTGGTTTAGTAGAGGCTATTCCTATTATGGGTGTAGTTATTGCATTTATCCTCGTATTCCAATAAAACAATTTAAACAAAAAGATTTATCTGGAAATTCATACCAATAAAATTAATTGGTATGTAAGACAAGGGAATGGGAGGAGGCAATAAATGATGTTCAACCAGCTCGTTATAGGATCTGCTACTAGTGCCGGTAACACATTAGTAGTACTTGTTTCTTTTTTAATATTACTTTTATTATTAAAGAAATTCGCGTGGAAACCAGTTACTGAAATGATGGAGAAACGTTCTGAAACAATAGCTAATGATTTGGATGGAGCAAAACAAGCCCAGAAAAAAGCTAATGAACTAGTAGCTGAACAACAAAATAAATTGGCTGCTCTGCAGCAAGAGTCTGCAAAACTCATTGAACAAGCACAAGTCAATGCGACTCGAATGGAAAAAGAAATGATCGAAGAGGCTAAAGATTCGATAGCTCAAATGAAGAAGCAAGCAAAAATGGATATAGCCTTTGAAAGGCAGCAAGCATTAGATGATATTAAAAATGAAGTTAGTGTATTGTCTCTTAAAATAGCGGAAAAATTGATTGGAAAAGAACTAGATACTGCAACACATGCGAAGCTAGTTGATGAATTCATTGAAAGGTTAGCTGATTCGAATGAAACTAAATAGAAATATGGATCATGGACAAATGGCACGTGCTTTTTACGAGCATGCTCTTGAAAAAGAGCAATTAGCTGCAGTGTTCAATGATTTAATGGACGTTCGTCAAATTATGCAAAATAACCCTGATTTAGGCAGGTTTTTCAACAATAGAGCTATTGAGAAAGCTAATAAGGAACAAGTATTGGCAGATTTTACGAAAGAATTTTCTGAATTGACAAAAAGTTTTATTCATACAATCTATGAATATCGTTTAATGGAAGAGCTAAATCACATTGTGAATGAATTTGAGAAAATCTATGATCATCACAATCGAACAGTAGTCGCTAAAGTCATTACTGCAGTGCCTTTGACAAAAGATCAAAGAGATCGATTGTCAGCTGTTTTTGCAGAAAAAATGAAAGCAAAAAAAGTTATTTTCAATGAAATTGTTGAGCCGGAAGTTCTAGGCGGTGTCATCATCGAAACAGAAGACCAAGTCTTTGACGGCAGTTTACGGTTCAATCTTGAAAAACTAAAAAAACAGATTCTTTAGTAATAATGAAGTTAAAGAGGTGAGAAGTAAATGGGCAAAAAAGCAGATGAAATTAGTACGCTTATAAAAAGTCAAATTGAAGGCTATCGTAATGAGTTGGCTATTGATGAAGTCGGAACAGTTAGTTACGTAGGAGATGGTATAGCTCGAGCTTTTGGTTTGAAAAATGTCATGTCGGGTGAATTAGTTGAATTTTCAAACGGTGTCTATGGTATGGCTCAGAACTTGGAAATAGACGATGTCGGGATCATTATTTTAGGGGCGTTTGATGGAATCCGTGAAGGCGATAGAGTAAGACGTACTGGACGTATCATGGAAGTTCCGGTCGGCGAAGAACTTATCGGACGTGTTGTCAATCCTCTAGGTCAACCAGTTGACGGACTTGGGGAAATTCATACTTCTCGAACACGTGAAATTGAAACCGAAGCACCTGGAGTAATGGAACGTCAATCTGTAAAAGAACCTTTGCAAACAGGTATCAAAGCAATCGATGCGCTTGTTCCTATTGGAAGAGGTCAGCGTGAATTGATTATCGGGGATCGAAAAACGGGTAAAACCAGCTTGGCGATCGATACAATCTTAAACCAAAAAGGCAAAGATACCATTTGTATTTATGTAGCGATTGGACAAAAAGAATCAACTGTCCGCTCGCAGGTAGAAACACTGAGACGGTACAATGCATTAGAATACACGATCGTGGTCACTGCAAGTGCATCACAACCTGCGCCTTTATTATATATTGCCCCTTATTCAGGATTGGCAATGGGCGAAGAGTTTATGTATGACGGTAAACATGTCTTGATCATTTTTGATGACTTAAGCAAACAAGCAGCTGCTTATCGTGAACTTTCGCTATTATTACGTCGTCCTCCAGGTCGTGAAGCTTATCCAGGGGATGTATTTTACTTGCATTCACGCTTGTTAGAAAGAGCAGCTAAATTGAGTGATGATCTTGGCGGCGGTTCTATGACGGCTATACCATTTGTTGAAACGCAAGCAGGAGATATTTCTGCTTATATTCCAACGAACGTTATTTCCATTACAGATGGGCAAATATTCTTAGAAAATGATTTATTTTACTCTGGTGTCAGACCTGCAATAGCTGCTGGACTTTCTGTATCTCGTGTTGGTGGATCTGCTCAAATCAAAGCGATGAAAAAAGTTTCAGGGACATTACGTTTGGACCTAGCCAGCTATAGAGAATTGGAATCATTTACGCAATTCGGTTCTGATTTGGATGCTGCTACGCAAGCAAAATTGAATCGTGGTCAAAGAACTGTTGAAGTATTGAAACAAGACTTGCACAGCCCAATAGCTGTAGAAAAACAAGTCATGATATTTTATGCTTTGACACATGGGTTCCTTGACTCTATACCAGTAGGCTCACTGAAAGAGTATGAGAAACAATTGTATATATTCTTAGACAATCAACACAGTGAAGTATTGACAGAAATCAGAGAAACTAAAAATTTACCTGCTGAGGATAAACTCGATGCAGTACTGGCTGAATTCAATACGACATTCAGTGCTATGCGTACTGACATCAATCGCTAAAAAGAGGCTAACAATTGAAGGCGGTGAATGAAGTTGGCAGAATCTTTACAAGATATCCAAAAACGAATCCAATCAACTAGAAAAACAAGTAATATCACAAAAGCTATGCAGATGGTTTCTGCAGCCAAGCTAGGGAAACAAGAACAGTTGAATAAAGGTTTTCAAGTTTATTCAGCCAAAGTAAGAGAAATGGTTGTTCATTTGGCTCAAACGCAATTAGCACTATTGGAAGATTCAGATATGATAGGAACAAATTCACCTTCAAATATTGACTTCCACGATATGTTGATTGAACGCCCCGTAAAAAAAACAGGGTATATCATTATCAGCTCGGATACAGGATTAGCAGGCGCATACAACAGTTCTGTCATCAAAACGACGATTGATATGATCCAACGAGATCACCAATCTCCGGATGAATATATTTTTATGGCTATTGGCCGCACAGCAGCTGATTTCTTTAAAAACCGAGGAATGAATATCGCTTATGAGCTGGATAATTTAAGTGATCAACCAGCATTTGACGAGGTGCGCGGGATAGCTCGCCAAATCGTTGAGATGTATAAAAACGAAGTGTTTGACGAAGTTTACCTTTGTTATAATCATCATATAAATACTATTACGTTCCAATATCGAGCGGAAAAAGTATTGCCGTTGACCGATTTAGATATTTCTGAGGCAGAAAAATTAGATTTTGATACAGATTATATTTATGAACCTTCGAAAGAAGAGATATTAGACATATTGCTGCCTCAATATGCAGAAAGTTTGCTCTATGGGGCTATTCTTGATGCAAAAACAGCTGAACATGCTGCTCGTATGACGGCTATGCAAGGCGCGACAGACAATGCAAAACAAATCATTGATGATCTGTCGATAAAATACAACCGAGCTAGACAAGCCGCGATAACTGAAGAAATCACAGAAATTATCGGCGGGTCTGAAGGGCTAAAATAAACAAGATTAAGGTAAGTGAATGGGAGGAAGATGAATGAGTACTGGTCATATTGTGCAAGTAATTGGTCCGGTTGTCGATGTAGAGTTCCCATTAAACGGAGTTCTTCCTGAAATCAATCATGCTTTGATCGTTGAAAAAGCAACCAATGAGTATTCAACAAGCAATTCGGACTCATCTCAAAGTGCAGAGACAGTAGTGCTAGAAGTTTCCTTACAATTGGGAAATGGAGTAGTTAGAACCATCGCCATGGAATCTACAGACGGTTTACAAAGAGGTATGCGAGTGAAAAACACAGAGCGTCCTATCTCTGTTCCGGTAGGAGAAGAAACATTAGGACGTATGTTTAATGTTTTAGGTGAAGCTATTGACCAAAAAGGCGACTTTGATGAAGAGATTAGACGTGATCCAATCCATCGCGAGGCACCTGCTTTTAATGAGCTAGCTGCCAGCACATCTATATTAGAGACAGGAATAAAAGTAATTGATTTGCTTGCTCCTTATTTAAAAGGTGGGAAAATTGGTCTATTCGGCGGAGCCGGCGTAGGTAAAACCGTATTGATTCAAGAACTGATTCACAACATTTCAGAAGAACATGGTGGTATTTCTGTTTTTGCGGGTGTAGGAGAAAGAACTCGTGAAGGAAATGATCTTTATTTTGAAATGATTGATTCTGGCGTTATCAAACGTACAGCTATGGTGTTTGGTCAAATGAACGAGCCGCCTGGTGCGCGTATGCGGGTAGCTTTGACAGGGCTGACAATGGCAGAGTATTTTAGAGATGAAGCTGGTCAAGATGTACTGCTCTTTATCGACAATATTTATCGATTTACTCAAGCCGGTTCAGAAGTCTCTGCTTTGTTAGGTCGTATGCCGTCTGCTGTTGGATATCAACCTACATTAGCTACGGAAATGGGTCAATTGCAAGAACGGATTACTTCTACAACTAGAGGTTCAATCACTTCTATTCAAGCGATTTATGTACCAGCGGATGACTATACGGATCCTGCTCCTGCAACCACCTTCGCCCATTTAGATGCGACAACAAACTTAGAGCGTCGTTTAACGGAGCAAGGTATCTATCCAGCTGTAGACCCATTAGCTTCTTCATCTAGTGCATTGTCTCCTGAAATTGTGGGAGAGGAACATTATGAAGTAGCTACTGAAGTACAGCATATGCTGCAGCGTTATCAAGAATTGCAAGACATTATTGCTATCTTAGGTATGGATGAACTTTCAGATCATGAAAAAATCATCGTTTCGAGGGCACGCAGAATCCAACTCTTCCTATCGCAAAACTTCCATGTGGCTGAAGCGTTCACAGGGATTCCAGGATCATATGTACCGGTTTCTGAAACGGTCAGAGGATTTAAAGAAATCTTAAATGGACGTTATGACGATTTACCAGAAGATGCCTTTAGGAACGTTGGAAGAATAGAAGAAGCTGTAGAAAAGGCGGGTCATTTAAAATATTGATCGACTAAAAATAAGTTGAACTTTTCCATGAGGAGGAATGACGAATGGCGGAGATGCGTGTACAAATAGTTGCACCATCAGGCGTTATCTATGATCATAGAGCGTCTATGGTAAGTGCTAGAGCAATCGATGGTGACATTAGTATTTTGCCGAATCATACTCCGATCATTTTGCCCTTAACGATTCATGCTGTTCGAATCAAACGTATCTCAATAGATGCTGAAGATTGGGTAGCGGTAAATGGCGGAGTATTAGAAGTGCGAAACAATGTCTGTTCCATTGTGGCGGATAGTGCAGAGAGAGCACGTGATATTGATATTGAAAGAGCATTTGAAGAAAAACATCGCGCAGAAGAAAGTATGAAACGTTTGTCAGGTATTAAGGCAAATCTTGAATACAAACGAGCTTCCATTTCTCTACACAAAGCGCTTAATCGAATCAATGTATCAAAAAATAAAAGAGTTTAAAAGACTATTTCAAGAACATGTTGAGACAGGAGGAAAAACCTGTCTCAACATGTTTTTTTATGTAAATAATAGGTAAATCGCTTCAAATAGGTCAGAAACAAAAAAAACAGATGTCTTTATTAAAAAACAATAGGAAAATGATAAAACCTTCATTTGATAACGTTCTCAAAAGCAAAATTTGTGTTTTTACATTACAATTGTGTTACTATCTATTAGGAAGAGAAAGGTAGATGTTTACATGAACTTTATTGGTATCCAAGCGGCAGGAACATTACTATCGCACATTATTTTTATCTTATTAACCTTTTGGGCGCTGCAAGCTGTCCGTGTAGAAAAAGTTATTCGAAAACAACATGTGAATCAAGCCAAAGTTTTGTATTTATTTGTTTCGATCGCTATTGGCTATTTAGTCAGTTCTTTCTTCATGGAATTCATTCTTTCTTCTCAAAATTTGATTTTTCTTTTTGAACGCTAAATTCGTGATAACTTTATGACAAATGCTTATTTCAATTGTTTCACAATCACTGCTCATGCTATAATGCACAAAGTTGTTCGGATTGCATACGTTAGAGTATGCGGCATTTACAAAAATCCGGGAGTCAACTCACATTCGGAGGGATACGAAAAAAATGGAAAAAATTATTGTTCGAGGAGGCAAACGCCTCGAAGGTTCAGTTAAAGTAGAGGGCGCTAAAAACGCTGTGTTGCCTATATTAGCCGCTACTATTTTAGCGAGTGAAGGCCAAACTAAATTAACCAATGTTCCTATCTTATCAGACATTTTTACACTTAACCAAGTATTGACACACTTAAATTTAGATATTGAATTTAATCAAGATAAAAAAGAAATTTTATTAGACGCTACTAACCCGCTAAACTTTGAAGCTCCTTTTGAATACATGAGCAAAATGCGTGCATCTATTGTAGTGATGGGACCATTATTAGCTCGTTTAGGACATGCAAAAGTTGCTTTGCCAGGTGGCTGCGCAATTGGAACTCGTCCGATTGATTTACATTTAAAAGGTTTTGAAGCTATGGGAGCTAAAATCAATATCGAAAGCGGATATATCGAAGCTTTTGCAGACCAATTACATGGAGCTCATATTTACTTAGACTTTCCTAGTGTTGGTGCTACTCAAAACATTATGATGGCTGCTACTTTAGCAGAAGGGGAAACGACTATCGAAAACGTAGCTCGCGAACCTGAAATCGTTGATTTAGCGATTTTCTTAAATCGTATGGGAGCTAAAGTGCATGGTGCAGGTACAGAAACGATTCGTATAGAAGGTACTAAAAAACTTCGAGCTACATCGCACAGTATTATCCCTGACCGTATTGAAGCAGGTACATTCATGGTAGCTGCTGCATTAACAAATGGGGATGTATTCATCGAAGATGCGATTCCTGAACACAATAAACCATTGATCTCGAAATTAAGAGAAATGGGTGTGGATTTTGAATTGCACTCTAATGGAATGCGTGTTTTAGGACCAGCTGAATTAAAAGCTACAGATGTTAAAACCATGCCTCATCCTGGATTCCCAACAGACATGCAAGCTCAAATGACAGTAGCACAAGTTCATGCACAGGGCACCAGCATTATGAAAGAAACCGTGTTTGAAAACCGGTTCATGCATATGGAAGAATTGCGTCGTATGAACGCAGAATTCAAAGTCGATGGACAAACTTTGATCATTCAAGGACCTTCTTCACTACAAGGAGCAGAAGTATCTGCTACAGACTTAAGAGCAGCAGCAGCTTTAATTTTAGCTGGTCTAGTTTCAGAAGGTCATACTACAGTGACTCAGCTGGAACATTTAGATCGTGGTTACTATGAATTCCATAAAAAACTTCAACAACTTAATGCGGATGTTATTCGAGTGAATGATGATAGTTCAAGTGAAGCTATTGAAGAAGAATTTTCTAGTTTGCTGTCTAAATAAGTATTTGTTATTATTTTATAACACAATTGTTATCTATTGGTTTTTTGATAGAATAATAAAAAATAAACAACTGTTATTTTGAATGATGATTAGGAGTGAAAATCCCGCTATGAGACAAGTTTCTCATAATGGGATTTTTGTTTTGTGTCCCCAAAAAAGCAACATTTATTACATTTTTAATAAATTTTAAAACGCCTTTTCCTATTGATTTGTTTTGTGCTATAATTTGTAAGATGGTTATGATTTTATGATTTTTGGCATAGCTGATAATAGCCTGAGAGGAGAACGAAACAAATGGCTAAAGATATTGGAATAGATTTAGGTACGGCCAACGTGTTGATTCACGTAAAAGGAAAAGGGATCGTTTTAAATGAACCTTCTGTTGTTGCTATTGATGTAGCAACTAAAAAAGTATTAGCAGTTGGGGAAGAAGCATACTTAATGGTGGGACGTACTCCGGGTAACATCCGAGCAATTCGCCCATTAGAAGGTGGAGTCATAGCTGATTTTGACACAACTGAAGCGATGTTGACTCATTTTATTGATAAGTTGAACGTTAAAGGCTTCTTATCTAAACCGAATATTTTGATATGCTGTCCAACAAATATCACTGCTATCGAGCAGAAAGCAATCATTGAAGCAGCTGAAAAAAGCGGCGGAAAAAATGTCTACTTAGAGGAAGAACCTAAAGTAGCTGCTATTGGTGCTGGAATGGATATCTTCCAACCGAGCGGTAATATGGTTATTGATATTGGTGGCGGAACGAGTGATATAGCCGTTTTATCTATGGGCGGAATCGTAACAAGCCGTTCATTAAAAGTAGCTGGTGACACGTTAGATAATGAAATCATCCAATACGTAAAGAAAACACACAAATTATTGATCGGTGAGCGTACTGCTGAAACGATCAAAAAAGATATCGGTACTGTATTTAAAGGACGCCGTGAAGATTCAATGGAAGTTCGTGGACGTGATATGGTAACTGGTTTACCAAGAACGATCACAATTACTTCAAATGAAGTTCAAGTAGCTACTGCTGATTCAATGATGCAAATCGTTGAAATCGCAAAAGTTGTACTAGAACAAACTCCTCCAGAATTGTCTGCAGATATCATTGATCGCGGAATTATTTTAACAGGTGGTGGAGCATTATTAGATGGGATAGAGCAGTTATTTACAGAACAATTAAAAGTTCCTGTATTTACCGCTGAACATCCTCTAGATTCTGTTGCATTAGGAACTGGAATTTTATTAGAAAATATTACGAAAAAGAAACGCAGAATATAGACCTTTCTTTACCTGTTGATTATGTTCTGTATCCTGCTCTGATGTTGGATAGAATTTTTTGATATCAGATAGTACTATTACAAAGAGGTGTAGCAATGACTAAGAAAAAAGTGTTGATGGATATGTTATGGTTTGTTTTGAAAATTATGCTTGTCATTGTTTTGGTATTGATTGCCTTTATTGTAGGAGCAATGGTAGGGTACGGAGTATTAGGAGACGGAGAGCCGGCTGGTGTTTTTGATCCGGCAATTTGGGAAAATATTTTCAGCTACTTTAAAACTCCAGTAATAAAATAAAAAAAAGCTGATCGAAAAAGATCTTTTATCGCCTTCATTTGAAGAGGTAAGAGGTCTTTTTTTTGTGTGAAAATAAAGAAAGCAGCGTTTTTTTACATATATTATACTGTCACTAAAATTATAGGAGGGGTAAAGATGAATCAAGTCAATGTAATTGGACGATTGGTTAGGGATATAGAGTTAAAAGATTTGGGAGAAGGAAAACAAGTGATGAATAATACCGTAGCTGTTTCTACAAATTTCAAAAAAGAGGGCGGACAAGATACAGATTTTATACCTATTGTAGCCTGGAATAAAACAGCTGCATTAATGCACCAATACTGTAAGAAAGGCAGCTTGATCGGATTATCCGGCAGAATACAATCAAGATCTTATGTGAACAAAGAGAATGAAACGGTTTATGTGGTAGAGATGGTCGTAAATACGGTAAACTTTTTATCCAGCAAACCGAAAGAAGAAACGCAGTCTTCTATTCCAGCGTTGTCTTCTGCAGCTGGTACAATACCTGCTCAATAAATAGCTGAATGATTAAAAAAAGCGGTTGGAAATTTTCCAGTCGTTTTTTTAATGGATCAAATGCTAGTTTAGATGATACGGTTGCTTCTTTAGAAGTAGATGAGAATAGGGTATAATAGAGAGAAAAAAAGTAAAAAGGAGAGTAGGTACTTTGAAAATTTTGATGATTGAAGACAATCCATCTGTCGGAGAAATGATGGATATGTTTTTTCAAAAAGAGAATTGGGAAGCGGTCTTTATACAAGACGGAAAAGAAGGTCTCGAAAGGTTTTTAAAAGAACAAGACCAATGGGACCTGGTCATCCTTGATTTGAATTTACCCAGTATGGATGGGATGCAAATATGCCGTGAAATTCGCACAGTTTCTGCTTCGGTACCTATTATCATGCTGACGGCTAAAGATACTGAAAGTGATCAGGTAATCGGTCTGGAGATGGGCGCAGATGATTATGTAACAAAACCATTTAGTCCCTTGACTATGATTGCTCGGATCAAAGCTTTGCACAGAAGAGCTGATTTGAATGCAGAAGAGCCTAAGAAAAGGATTGATTCTTCGTTTGATATTGAGACGACTTACTTAAAAATCAATAAAAAAACTCGCGAAGCTTTTTTATACGGACAACCGCTTGAAGGGCTTACACCTAAAGAATTTGAACTGTTGTACACAATGGCAAAAAGTCCTAAACAAGTCTTTTCAAGAGAACAATTATTGTCGCTTGTATGGGATTACGAGTATTTCGGAGATGAACGTACGGTAGATGCCCATATTAAGAAATTGCGCCAAAAAATCGATAGAAATGGTCCTCAAGTCATCCAAACCGTCTGGGGGGTAGGATACAAATTTGATGATTCAGAAGTTGAGAGATAAGACAAATCGGACTATAAAACGGAATCCGTTTAGGAGGTCAGTTTGATTCATGAGAATGAAATATTTTTACCAACAAATGCTGGCCTTTTTTGCTGTAATGACTACTTTGTTGATCATTATGACGATCGTGTTTCTAGAATTCACACGTAATTCTACTTATCGAGATACGGAAGAAATGTTGTTTGGCTATGCAGAAGCGTTGATAGATGGAGATTTAGATGAAGAACAATTAGAAAATACTCAATTTGTTCTGCACAATCAAGAAGTAGTGATCACGGTTTTTGATAATAGGAATGAAATGGTTTATCCGAATACTTCTATACCTTATTCAAGCGGAATCTCGAATCAAAATTTTGCCCAATTGAAAAATGGAGAGAAGATCACTTTAAGTTTTCAAGACAAAGACTTCTTCGGTAACCAACTGGAGATTGCATTAGTATACATGCCGTTTTTCTCCAAGAGTGATGGAACGTTTTCCGGGTTTATCGGAATCAGCTCTCCAATCAGCGGTATTGAAGAGAACTTAAGAGAAATGCGGAGCAATTTGTTCACGGCATTTTTAGTGTCTGCTTTGGGTGCCATTTTAATGGGGCTGTTTTTTGCTCGGTATCAAGTTGGACGAATCAATCGTTTAAGGAGTGCCACTCATCAAGTAGCTAAAGGGGACTTTGATATTCATTTGGACAGTGACGATAGAGATGAGATCGATGATTTGGCTAATGACTTCAATAGCATGACTCAGTCTCTAAGGGCCTCTCAAGAAGAAATAGAGCGTCAAGAAGAGCGAAGAAGACAATTCATGGCTGATGCTGCTCATGAGATGAGAACGCCTCTAACCACTATAAATGGCTTATTAGAAGGATTGGAACATGACATGATTCCTGAGAATCAGAAGAAGAGAAGCGTACAGTTGATGAGAGACGAAACAAGACGTCTGATTCGTTTGGTGAATGAAAATCTAGACTACGAAAAAATACGGTCTAACCAGATTCGATTAACGAAAAGAACGTTCAATGCCCATGACGCCGTTCGCTCTCTCGTGGAGCCTTTAAAAGGAAAAGCAGATGCTTCAAATAATCAAATCCAAGTCGCATGTCCTGAAGACTTAGAAGTATATGCTGATTATGATCGGTTTATCCAAATTCTTTACAATCTGGTTCAAAATGCGATTCAATTTACAACGGATGGTGTGATTACGATTGCAGCGGAACAAGAGACTGAAGGAAGCAAGTTCATTGTGACGGATACAGGAATTGGGATGACAAAAGAGCAAGCAAGAAACATTTGGGAACGATACTATAAAGCCGATGTCTCAAGAATGAGCACCAAATATGGAGAGTCTGGTTTAGGATTGGCTATCGTCCAACAGTTGGTTCAACTACATGGAGGGAAGATTACGGTGGAGAGCACATTAGGAGAAGGAAGTACTTTTACGATCTTTTTCCCTTCAGAACAGAGTGGAAAGAGCAACTAGTTTCTCAAGCAGTAATGAATACATGTCAGGTATTAGAGCGAATGACAAAAAAATCCCCGATCAGTAGAGGAATGAAATTCCTGTATACTGATCGGGGATTTTTTGAATTGTTTTTTACTCTGCAGTTGTCTCTTCTGTATCAGGAGTGTCTGCAGGTTCTTCTGACAGACCATCTTCTGATTCAGGTGCAAGCTCTGGAGCGTTTGTTTTGTACAAAGGAACAGTCGATTCGTTGCCGTTTAAATGATACAAACTAGTAGAATCTTCTCCTAATTGTTCATTTAATTTTTGAAGACGTTCCAGTTGATTCATATAACTGTAATCAGCAACGTCGTCTTCCAGCAATCCTTCAGGAGTATAGAAACGAAGCAAGTCGCTTTGAAGAATACTGTCTGAAGTACTTAATTGCATGGAAATCTGTTCTTTTAGAGTTTCCACTTCTGATAATACTTCTTGTGAAGGTTCCAGGATCTCTTCACCTGTTTTAGTGTCATAAATCACAGAACCGTCTACCGTATACTTAGGAGTAACGATGTCTCCATTTCTAAATGCGACAGTCTGGTCATGTTCTGGAGAGAACATGTCAGTTCCCATCAATACATAATCTTTTGTATCGATACCCAACAAATGCAATAAAGTCGGCAACATATCGATTTGTGCGCTGTACGTCTCTGATATTTGACCTTTTCCTGTACCAGGAATGTGGTAAATAGCAGGAACGCGCTGCATCATCGAATCATCATAGCCAGTCCATTCTTCTGGGTTTTCACCTAGTAAAGGAGCTAATGATTTGTTCCGTGCATTCGAGATGCCATAATGGTCTCCATATAACACGATAATAGAATTGTCATACAGACCAGATTCTTTTAAATAGTTGAAGAATTCTTCAACGGCTTCATCCAAATAGTGAGCAGTTACGAAATAATTGTCAATCGTGTTATCTCCCGTTGTAGCTGCTGGGAAATCAACATTCGGCTCATCCAACGGATAAGGGAAGTGATTAGAAACTGTGATAAATTTACTATAGAAAGGTTGCGGCAATTGTTCTAAATATTGAATAGACTCTTGGAAAAAGACTTTATCTTTCATGCCGTATTCTAGTCGGTTTTCTTCTGTGAAAGTATAGTATTCATCATCGAAGAAATAATCGATGCCCATTGATTTGTACGTATCATCTCGGTTCCAGAATGATCCAACGTTCCCATGGAACATAGCAGAAGTATAATCTGCTTCTGAGCGTAAAATTTGAGAAGCGGATTGGAAAGTATTAGTCGATCCATATTGAGTAAATGCTCCACCTTGAGGGGAACCGTACAATGAATTTTCTAAAATCATTTCGGAATCAGCTGTTTTACCTTGTCCTACTTGATGGAAGAAGTTTTCAAAACTGTAGCTGTCTTCGTTATCGAACAAGCTGTTGATGAATGGGGTAACTTCGTGAAGCTCACCATTTTCATCTTCTAATTGATAATCGATCAAGAATTGTTGGAAGCTTTCTAAATGGATATAAATCACATTTCTGTCTTCAGCGATACCAAACATTTCACTATTCGGTTCCCCGTAATGCTCATTGACATAGTTCAACACAGTGTCCATATCCGATTCATCGGCACTAGCTTTGATTTGATTGGATTGAGCAGTTTGATAACCGTCAAAAGCGGTGAAAAAGTTGATTCCTAAATATTTGACAATGTAGTTCCGGTCAAAGGTACGCAATAACAATTGTGGACGGTCGCTTTCTGCTAAGGCTAAGTTACCAGCGAACAACGTTACACCTAGAGTCGTCATAGCTACCGCATATCTTTTCATCATAGGACGCTTATCCAACGTAATGCCGTTTTTCTTGCTGAATGCAAGATAAAGCAACCCGAGGAAGTCAGCCCAGTAAAGTAAATCTTGCGGACGTAAGAGAGCAAATGCGCTGGCGCCTATACCGTTAGAGACTTTTCCAGCTCCCAACATAGTAGTAATGGTCAGGAAATCGCTGAATTCACGGTAGTATAAGACGTTTGCGTACAGCAGCACACTTGTCAGAAAGTAAACAACAAATAATGCTCCGTAAGCTTTTTTCGGTTTGGTAAAATAAAGCGCAAAAGAGAATAAAAGGACTGTAGTTGCAATTGGATTAATCAATAAAATGAACTCCTGCATCAGTCCTGTTACACCTAATTCAAATTCAATTTGATAAACTAGATAGGTTTTTAACCAAAATAAAATAACAGCAAAAGAAAAAAAGCCGAGTCGTTTAGACAGTAATGGTTTTAATTTTGACACGATGTTGCCTCCTCTATGAAAATGCAGGCGATTAAAATAAACATTTTCAAAAAAAATGATTCACTTAACATTTTAATCTTCTATAAGTATATCTTCCTGTATCAACAAACATTTTACAATTAATACATATTATAGTCAATTAAAAGTAGAAAAGTTAAGACTTTAGTAGTATGATAAATCTTTTAGGGTGAAGGATCGAAAGCAAATGTTAAGAATCAGTAAAAATTTAATAATGAAGACAAGATTAAAGAGACTAGAATAGACTTAATACAAATTCTGATTTAAGATATAATGATCTTTAGAGTAAAGGAGGCTTCTGGCGAAGTGATTTTTTTAGAAGAGATATTTAATATGACAGAAGCCTTATTGGGTGAAGGGCTCAATCACTTCTTCTTGATTGAGTTGATTTTTTTTAGTTTGGATCGTTCCTTACTGTATTTTTTGGTCTGGCTGGTTTTTAGATGGTCCTATCTGAAGATCCGGAAAAACCGATGGCCTGTTAAAAATAAACGACGTGAATGGATACTAAACAGTTTTGTGTTTTATATCCTATTGCTGATTCATCTAACGGTATTCAGGGGTGGTACGTCACTATCATCTATTGAGTTGCACATCCAGCCATTGAGCGTCATCAATTGGGTTCCTCTAGTGGAAACCATCAAATTAACCAACGGGATTTCCATGTTTTCTTACTATTATAATCTGTATGGAAACATTTTGTGGTTTGTTCCTATGGGTTTCGGTTCAGCTTATCTGCTGAAAGAGAAACATTCCTTTTTACGCACGTTGTCGATCGGTTTTTTAGTATCGTTATCGATCGAGGTGCTGCAGTATCTGTTGGATACCGGTATACCAGATATTGATGATTTGATTTTTAATACACTGGGAACCATACTAGGCATCTGGTGTTTTCACTTTATCCACTGGATCAGAGCCAAAAGAAACAAAAAACAAGATAAATTAGTCAGCAAAAAAGAATAGACATGAACGAATAAAAGAAGAATAGTGAGCTATACTAAAAAGTGAAGCATATTAAACGAAATGAGGTTTAGAAGTGAAAAAAATACCATTAAAACAAAAGGCGACTCAACGTGTACTAAAAGGTTACCCTTTATTAGTCAAAGAAGATTTTGTCCAGCCATTAAATGAAAAAGAAGGTTCTTTGGTCGAATTAACGGATGAACAAAACCACTTTGTAGCAACAGCTTATTTAGCGGAGCAAAATAAAGGTGCAGGGTGGGTATTGAGTTTGAACCCTAACGAAGTGATCACAGAGTCCTTTTATGAACGTTTGTTTATGCAAGCAGCAGACATCAGAGAGCATTTGAAAGCCGATGAAACAACTACGGCTTATCGCTTCTTTAATGGAGAAGGAGATGGACTTGGCGGATTGACCATTGATGCATATGAAGACTACTATGTGTTTTCTTGGTATAGTCAAGGGATTTACGAGCATCAAAAGAGTATTCTTAGAGCCTTTGAAAATACGGTAACAGACGCAAAAGGCATCTACCAAAAATTCCGATACAAACGCTCAGACGACATCGTTTCTGAATTTGTTTCCGGAACGCCTGCACCAGAACCGTTGATCATCCAAGAAAATGGTGTGAAATATGCGGTTTATCTAGATGATGGCTTGATGACAGGAATATTTTTAGATCAACGCCATGTACGCAGAAGTCTTATGGAAAATTACTCAGCAGGCAGAAGTGTATTGAATACATTTAGTTATACGGGTGCTTTTTCTGTTGCAGCTGCACTGGGCGGCGCAGTGGAAACGGTGAGCGTGGATCTGGCAAAACGCAGCTTGCCGAAAACGGAAGAGCAATTTGCAGTAAACGGGTTACCTACAGACCAGCATAAAATTCGCGTGATGGATGTTTTTGATTACTTCAAATACGCTGTTCGAAAGAATCTATTGTTTGATACAGTGGTCGTTGATCCACCAAGTTTTGCCCGTTCGAAGAAAAGAACGTTCAGCGTGGCGAAGAATTACACTGCTCTTTTAGAAGATGTGATCGACATTACGCAAAGCGGCGGTACGATCATTGCGTCTACCAATTCGGCTGCTGTTTCTGCGACGCGTTTTGAAACGTTTATTCGAGAAGCTTTTGAAAACAAAGGACTGCGTTACAGAATTATGGAAACCCACACTTTACCAGAAGATTTCCATGTCAATCCGAATTTTAAAGAGGGCAATTACTTAAAAGTGTACATCGTTCAAAAAGGCTAAAAAAGAGAAAGAAGTTTTTAAATGGCTAAAAAAACAAAAGTACAAAAAACAAATGCAATCAGATTACTAGAGAAAAACAACCTTTCTTTTGCTGTCCATACGTTCCCTTGGAGTGAAGATCACTTAGGAGCGAAAGAAGCGATGGAAAAATTGACGGTTCCAAAAGAACACATCTTTAAAACATTGGTCACTACGGGGGATAAAACAGGTATCGTTATCGCAGTTATTCCTGGCGAAGGTGAGTTGGATTTGAAAGCTTTGGCAAAGGTCAGCGGCAATAAGCACATAGAACTGTTGCCAATAACTGAGCTGTTTGCGGCTACAGGATATGTTCGTGGAGGTTGTTCTCCTATTGGAATGAAAAAAGAGTATCCGACTTATTTTTCAAATACAGCTGAGAAGATGGACAGCATAATCGTTTCAGCGGGCAAAAGAGGCATGCAAGTGGAACTATCTCCCTTGGACCTTAAACTGGTGACGCATGGTGAATTTGCAGAGATTGAGTCAAAGAAAAAAAGTCATGGGTAAACAAAAAGGCGTTGCTGGATCAAAGTCCAGCAACGCCTTTTTAGTCTTTTGATTAGAAAAGCAGCCGCTTTATTTGCTGAACTAATCTTTATTGGTTGGTTAAGGTAATGACGATGAAATGAGGTTTATTATTGATACGTAAAGGAAAAAGACTGTTTCCGATCCCGCGGCTGACGACCAGTTTTTGGTCTGCATTTTGAGAGCTGGAATAGACACCAGAAGTATATTTCGGGAAAAATCCTTGTCCTGGAGCAAATAAGCCGCCGATAAAAGGGAGTCGAATTTGACCCCCGTGAGCATGTCCGCTAAAGGTCACGTCAGGCTGAATATCAGGGTTGTCTGTGGTATAAGACGGGAAAAATTCTGGATGATGGGCCAATAAAAGAACCGGTAATTCTCTGATATCTTCTGAAAGAGGGATCATGGAAGTCTGGTTCCCGTCTTTTACTCCCATAATGGCAACTTTTTCTCCTGATAGGGTGGCGATGTGTATGTCGTTTTCCAATAGTACAGCCCCGTTTTCCGTCATAATATCATTCCATTGGTCTAATTGGCGGCTGGAAGTTTCATGATTTCCAGAAACTGAATACGTAGGAGCTATTTGAGATAAACTCTGGATCAATTCGGCTAGAGGGACATCTTCAATAGAGGCCGTGCGATCGATTAAATCACCCGTAAGAAAAATAACATCTGGGTCTGCTTTTTGTGTTTCTTTAATAAGGTGATCAGGATCGATTCGATTTTTAGGGAAATGGATATCTGATAGATGGACGATTTTTAACTGATCTAGATTGTCTGGAAGGTCAGGCAACCGGATAGTTAATTCGTCTACATCTAATGAGCGGTTTTCATTATATCCATGAACCAGCAGCATAATGAAAATCAGACATAAAAAGATAAAGCCCCATAGAAATTTTTTCATTTTTTAAAACCTCCTGCCTGATTGAATGAGGATGAAAAGGTTAGTTGAGAAAAAGAATCCTAATCATCAAGATTGAGATTCAGAACGGTCTTCAAGTCTGTCAGCATCCATGAAATAATTTCGTACGTCCATCCAATGATAGACTCGTTCATAGGCACACTGTTCTTGGTTCAACGAGTTGGTAAACAACAAGCCTGTACCTGTGAAACGATTTAATTGACGAATAGAATCATCAATAAGGTAGTCAGCATGTATGACGCTTTTTTCACCGCAAAAAACAAACCGTTGAGGGTCTAAAAAGTCAAAATGCTCCAACAGCCATTCGTATTTTGCTTGGAATGTATTGGGTACGTCCATAGCAGCTGTTGCGATGTATAAATCATAGTGATCATTTAATTCCCGTAAAACACGCTGTGCATCTTTCATAACAGGAATGCGGCGAAAAAATTCATAGGTGTTGATTAGGGGATAGAGTTCTTTTATGACCGTTACGATATCAAAATCAGGGTTTTCGGCCATGTAGTCTTCTATAGAATCAAATTCGACTTGATATTCTTTTTTATACAACTCGATAAAACTAACTTCCATATCTGCAAGTACTTGATCCATATCAATGGCAATACGTTTTCTCATAAAAAGTTCTTCCTTTCATAGTACTTGCTCCAACAATCTAGCTGCAGTTTACTGCTCAAGTGCCGCTAATGCAGCATGCTGACCCGCGATTCGTCCAGTAATAAAAGCACCAGTGATGTTATAGCCTCCAGTATAACCGTTGTAATCCAGAAATTCGCCACTGAAGTATAATCCTTTGGTTAATTTGCTTTCCATTGTTTTAGGATTTACTTCTTTAGTACTGACACCACCGCCTGTAACAAAAGCCTTCTCAATAGGAAGAGTGCCGTTTGCTTCTAAGCGGAAATCCTTCAAATACAAGCAAATATCCTCCAACTGTTGCGCGGTCAATTGCTTCATAGGAGTACTTTCATCGATGTTTAAACGGTTTAGACCAAACAATAAATAGCGTTCAGGCACCAAACCTTTTAATGCATTTTTCACGGCTTTACCACCATCGTCTTTTTGCAATTTCTGCAACTGTTGTGTTAAGTCATGGGCTGTGAATTGAGGCAGAGCATCAATTGAGACCGAAACAGAGTCGGTCTTATCCCGTTTCATTGTTTGATGGACAAACATTGAACAGCGAAGAACAGCCGGACCGGATATCCCAAAGTGAGTGAAAATCATATCCATTTGGTGGGAAATGACTTTTTTACCTTTTTTGTTTAAGACGCTCAAGTTGATATCGCGTAAAGAAAGGCCTTGTAAGGTACGATCTTGGATAAACTTTTCGTCAGAAGTAATCGGAGATTCAGTTGGGTATAGTTCTTTGATCGTATGCCCAGCTTTTTTCGCCCATTTGTACCCATCACCTGTTGAACCGGTACGAGGCATGGCTTTTCCACCGACAGATAAAACGACACAAGGCGCAGTTAAGGTGCGTCCGTCTTTTAATTGAACACCTTTGACTTCGCCATTTTCATACAATACCGTTTCTACAGGAGCATCTGTATACACTTTTATCTCCAAACGGTCCATAATCGTGATCAATGTTTCTAAAATCGTTCTAGATTTATCGGTTGTAGGGAACATTCTTCCATGGTCTTCTTCTTTTAAAGCTACGCCATTTGAACGGAAGAAATCCATGATGTCGTAGTTGTCATATTGAGCAAATGCGCTATACAAAAAGCGTCCATTTCCTGGGATATGAGCAATGATTTCTTCTTTATCTCGGTTATTGGTCACGTTGCAGCGCCCATTTCCGGTAACCAACAATTTTCTTCCGAGGGTTTTGTTTTTTTCGACTAAAATGACATCAGCGCCATTCTCGGCAGCAGAAATAGCCGCCATCATACCGCTGGTTCCTCCGCCGACTACAATTACTTTAGCATCCATTTATTTCGTTAACTCCTTAATTTCGTGGTTTATCAGTGTTTTTTAGTAGTATTACTTTACCACATTTTACTCAATATAAACTAGCCTATTCAATAAACCAGTTGAATCTGTGAGAATAAAGGCAACAAATTAAAGAAAACATGAGAAAACAGTAGGAAAGATTTTATTTTTGTGTTCTTATTGTTAATATGTAAGGTATTACTTTGATAAAGAAATTAAGATAGAGTAGGCGGATGAAAATGAGTTATTTTAGAAAACTTCCTGTAACGATCGGGGAAGAAAGAAAGTCAGGGTTAGCAAAAGAGTTAAAAACAATGGATTTGATTTTATTAGGATTAGGAGCCATTGTAGGGACTGGTATTTTTGTAATTACAGGAACAGCCAGCGCCACAACTGCAGGACCAGCATTGATCTTATCTTTTATTATTGCAGCTTTTTCTTGTGCATTGAGTGCGCTGTGTTTTGCTGAGTTTGCTTCAAGAATGCCAGTATCAGGAGGAGCTTATTCTTATGGATACGCGATCTTCGGGGAAGTGATTGGTTGGATCGTAGGCTGGTTGATGTTGTGTCAGTATTTATTGGCCTGTGCGTCCGTAGCTTCAGGATGGTCTGGTTATTTGAACGGATTTTTAGATGGTCTTGGAATAGGATTGCCTCAAGCCTTTCGTGCGTCTTACGATTTGGCTAACCGGACATATGTGGACTTGATCGCTGTCGTTATCACATTATTGGTTTCCTATTTAGTCATGCAAGGAGCTAAAAAAGCTTTACGTTTAAACAGTGTTATGGTGTATGTGAAGTTTGGTCTGATTGCTTTATTCTTGATCGTAGGTGTTTTTTACGTAAAACCTGCTAATTGGACGCCTTTTGCTCCATTTGGAATGAGCGGGATCATTGAAGGAGCAGCAATTGTATTTTTTGCTTTCCTTGGTTTTGATGCAGTGAGTACAGCTGCTGAAGAAACGAAAGATCCACAGAAAAGCATGCCCAGAGCAATCATTGGTTCTTTAGGTATTGCTACGGTGTTGTATATATTAGTAACATTGGTGCTGACAGGAGTAGTGCCAGTAGCACATTTGGACGTACGTGATCCGGTTTCGTTTGCAATGCGGTTTATTGGACAAGATTTTGTAGCAGGGATCATTTCAATCGGAGCCATCTTAACGTTATTAACGGTGTTGATCTCTATGATGTATGGATTAGGACGCTTGATTTTTGCGATCAGTAGAGATGGTCTGTTGCCTAAACCATTGAGTAAGATAGATGAAAAAAGCCATACACCTAAAAATGCTACAATCGTAGCGGGCGTTGTGACTGCTATTTTATCTGGTGTCATTCCTTTAGGTAAATTAGCTGAGTTGACAAACATTGTAACGCTAATGGTCTTTGTGATTATGGCAGCAGGTATCATCAAATTGAGAAAAGATCATGGAGAACCTAAAAAAGGTGAATTCCGTGTACCATTGGTTCCTGTATTGCCGATATTATCTATATTGGTGTGTGTTTACTTGATGATCCAATTGTCAGGGATGATTTGGTTGTTATTTGTGATTTGGACAGTTCTTGGTTTAGGAATTTACATGGTCTATGGTTATTCTCATAGTAAAATGAATAATAAAAACCGCTAAAAGATTCCTTTCAAATGATAAGCGAACATAGTTCTTAAATGATTGATTTTTTGATACACTAATAAGCATGCAACAAACACAAAAAATTATGATGTAGAGAGAGTGGAGAAAATGGCATTTGTTAAAATAAAAGATGAATACAAACGCTATAAAATGGGGGAAACGATCGTCGCTGCGAACGATGGAGTTTCATTTGAAATTGAAGAAGGTGATTTCGCTGTCATTGTAGGTCCAAGTGGTGCGGGGAAGACAACCGTTTTGAATATTTTAGGCGGAATGGATACGGCTGATGAAGGTTTAGTGGAAATTGATGGTATCGATATTTCTGATTTCGACAGTAAACAATTGATTCGTTACCGTAGAGAATCAATTGGCTTTGTGTTTCAGTCGTATAACTTAGTGCCCAACTTAACGGCAAAAGAAAATGTCGAGTTAGCTTCAGAAATCTCAGTCAATGCTTTAGATCCGGAGAAAGTTCTCCAAGAAGTAGGGCTAGGGCACAGAATGAACAATTTCCCTGCTCAATTGTCTGGTGGAGAACAACAACGGGTAGCAATCGCAAGGGCATTAGCGAAACAACCGAAATTGCTGCTTTGTGATGAGCCGACTGGTGCATTAGATTATGAGACGGGAAAACAAGTATTGAAGTTATTGAAAGACACTTGTGAAAACTACGGAACAACAGTCATAGTGATTACTCACAATCAAGCCATCACCCCGATTGCTGACCGTACGATTGAAATCAATAATGCAAAAGTACGAAAAGTCACCCTTAACCCTAACCCTAAATCTGTATCAGAAATAGAATGGTAGAGGTGAGACTTTGAAGAAGAAAGCATTGTGGAAAGATATATTTCGAGAAATTTCTAAATCAAAGATGAGATTTCTATCCATCTTTTTGATTATTTTACTTGGTGTAGCATTTTATTCTGGAATCAAAGCCACTAGTCCTGACATGATCGATACAGCAGATACTTACTATAGAAAACAAGACTTAATGGACGTAAAAGTTTTGTCGACGTACGGTTTAACAGAAGAGGATATTCAGTTGTTGGAACAAATGGAAGGAAACTCTGTTGAAGCTGCTTATACACAAGATGTCATTTTAGAAGAAACAGATTTGACCACAAAAGTAGTCAGTTTGCCAAATGATCAAAAAAATGACTTGAACAAACCGTTGATCGTTGAAGGAAGACTGCCTGAAAAATCGGGTGAGATTGCTTTAGACGCGAGAAGCGCGTACGCAGAAGAATACGCGATTGGAGAAACGGTTACTTTCAAGACAGATGATAATGCTGTTGATTTAGAAGACTCCTTTACGGGATTGTTATACGAAGTCGTGGGATTTGTGAATTCGCCTCAGTTTATTGAAAATAATGCCAGAGGAAATACGTCTATCGGGGCTGGGACATTAGATGGCTTTGCGTTTATACCAGAAAAAGATTTCACGTTAGACGTGTATACGGAAGCCTATTTGACTTTTGCGAACGTCAAAGATTCTCAATCGTATTCAAGTGAATACGAATCTCAAATTGAGGACAATCAAACAGCAGTAGAAGAACTGTTAAAAGATCGTCCCGAAGAGCGCAGAGATGAGATTACCCAGCGGATTCAAGATGAAATTGATAAAGGGCAAGCTGAAATCGATGATGGGTTAAAAGAAATAGAAGAAGGAAAACAAGCTTTAGAGGATGCAGAAGCAGAATTGGCAAATGCTCGAGCTGAATTAGATGAAGGTTGGCAAGAGTATGAGAATGGTATAGAAACGTTTGAAACAGAAATTGCCGATGGACAAGCTACGATTGATCAGAAAAGACAAGAACTTGAAAATGCACGTATAGAGATTATCGATGGAAAAGCAGAACTTGAGGTTGCCCAAGAGGAATTAGATGAATCTAGAGCTATGTTGGAACAAGAAAGAGCAAATGCTGAAACACAAGTAGCCAACAGTACAGCAGCTATCCAAAATGCTCAAGAAACCATTGTTGTTCCGATAAATTCAATTCCTGCACAGCAGCAAAATACTTTACTTAGTGGAGCACAAGCTATCAGTCCTGAAATGACTGGCTTAATAAGAGGATACTTTGATGGAACTGTTCCTGCCCAGACTGTATTAGATGCTGTCAATGAAGTAGAAGCAGCTTCTGCTGAAGATGAATCCTCAGAAAATCGTGAGAGTTTGGCAGAATGGATCACACTCGCACGTTCTGTTGTTCAAATACCAGGTATGAGTGTGTCATTGAATACACAAGTCCAAGTGGTCGAACAACTGCGAACGATGGATGTGCAACTAGGCGATTTGATGAGTCAGTATTACGATGGAGCAGTACCGCCAAACAATACGATTGAAGCTTTAAGTTCAGCAGAATCCCGTGTAAATGCTATTGATCAACAATTGGATGCTTACGAAGCTGAGTTGAATGCCGGACAAAATCAAATCAACCAGCAAAGAGCTGAACTAGAAGCAGCGGAAACAGAAATCGCTAATGGTCAAGCTGCTCTTGAAGAAGCACAAAATCAACTGTATCAAGAAACAGAAAATAGGCAAGCAGAATTAGAGGAAGCTCGTTTAGAACTAGAACAAGGTGAAGAAGAATACGAAGACGGCCTGGAAGAGTTTGAAACTGAAAAATCAGATGCAGAAACAGAAATTGCAGATGCAGAAACAGAAATCGCTAAGGGTCAAAGAGAATTGGATAAAGCAAAAGCTGAACTGGAAGATATCACTTTACCGGAATATTATGTTTTAGATCGAACAACTAATCCAGGATACGCTGAATTTAAAGACAATGCAGAACGTATTGCCTCTATTGCACAAGTATTTCCAGTGTTTTTCTTCTTGATAGCAGCACTGGTTTCCTTGACCACTTTAACGAGAATGGTAGATGAACAACGTACACAAATTGGGACTTTAAAAGCTTTAGGATACACAAACTGGGATATTTCTAAGAAATTCTTAGTTTACGCTACACTGGCTAGTTTATCAGGAGCAATGATAGGGTTGATTATTGGGTTCCATTTGTTCCCGACGATCATCATTAATGCCTATGGATCCCTATATAACCTTTCAGAGGTCCAAATCAGTTATTATCCGCAAGACATGGCGATTTCCTTGCTCATTGCTTTCTTGTGTACTAGTGTAACGGCGTTCGTAGCTGTTCGAGTATCCTTACAAAGCAACGCAGCAGAATTGATGCGGCCAAAAGCACCAAAAGTTGGGAAACGGATCTTATTGGAACGAGTTCCTTTCATTTGGGACAGATTTGCGTTTACCCAAAAGATTACTGCACGAAACCTTTTCCGCTACAAGCGAAGAATGTTTATGACGGTCGCCGGTATCGCAGGATGTACGGCTTTGCTGTTGACTGGGTTTGGTTTATCAGATTCCATTTCCGATGTGGGCGGTTTGCAGTACGGAAAAATCAATCAATACGATGGAATCATCGCTTTAGACACAGATGCTGAAGAGATAGAAAAAGAAGAATACACTCAATTGATTGCCGAAACTCCAGAAATCACTTCGACATTGAATGTGTATCAAGAAATTTACCAAGCAGAAGAATCAGGTGTGAATCCACAAGATGTCACTCTGTTTGTTCCTGAATCTACTGATCAATTGGCGGATTTCGTACGATTGAATGATCGCTCTTCTGGAGAAGAATATGAATTAAGCAATGATGGAGCCATTATCAGTGAAAAATTAGCAGATTTATTTGATCTTCAAGTGGGAGATACCCTTTTACTGGAAGATGCAGATAATGAACAAATAGAAGTGACCGTTGACCAGATCACAGAAAACTACTTGCAGCATTTTGTTTATCTGACTCCTGAATATTATGAAACAGTAGTAGGAGAACTACCGGAAGCTACTACACAGTTAGTGAACTTCAACGAATCTGCAAGTTGGGAGAATGATTTTGGTCAAGAATTGACTCAATTGGATGCTGTTCTGGGAGTAACGTTTACGAGCGTTATTAGTAACTCTTTTAAAGACACATTAGAGAGTTTAGTGATCGTAACACTTGTATTAGTCGTTTCAGCAGCTTTACTAGCTTTTGTCGTGTTGTACAATTTGACCAACATAAATGTATCTGAAAGGATTAGGGAATTGTCGACTATTAAGGTGCTTGGTTTTTATGACAAAGAAGTCACAATGTATGTTTACCGGGAAAACTTCTTGTTGACCTTAATGGGAATCGTTGTAGGACTCGTTTTAGGATTGATTTTACATGGGTTTGTATTGAATACAGCAGAATTGGACATTATGATGTTCAGCCCAGTGATTGCAGTCTCCAGTTACATTTATTCCGCATTGTTGACCATACTCTTCTCCACACTCGTTATGGTGTTTATGCATGTCAAATTGAAAAACGTCGACATGTTGGAAGCTTTAAAAACAATCGAATAAAACAGACATTAATCAGCTTCTTGAGAACTAAAAAAGTGTTGATCGTATTTTGCGATCAGCGCTTTTTTGATTTCTCCCCTAGACTCTTCTGACTACAGCTCACTTCTTTGCTATAATAAATTAAGAAGAGACTGCTGAAAATGGCGGAAATATACAGAAAGGAGGGGATCGTTTGTCGCTTAGTTTGCGGACCCTAAAAATAGCACTTTCAACAGTAGCCGCTATTTTTATTGCGGACTTATTTCATTTGGAGTCAAGCATCTCGGCAGGGATTATTGCTATCTTGAGTGTTTTAGATACTCGTAAAACATCTTTGGAAATAGCCGTTCAACGTGTGGTTTCAACAATATTGGCTTTAGGAATAGCTGCTGTATTATTTAATGTACTGGGTTTTTCTACAGCAGTATTTGGATTATATTTATTGTTCTATGTTCCTAGTGCGTATAAACTAAACGTTCAGTCGGGTATTGCGCCTTGTTCAGTCTTGGTGACTCATTTGCTGCTGGCAGAAAGTACTGCGCTTGGATTGCTGTTTAATGGATTAAGCTTGATGCTGATAGGAGCAGGTATGGCCTTGATAGTGAATTTATATATGCCTTCTCAAGAGAATAAAATCGCAGATATCAGAACTCAAGTCGAAGAACAAATGAAGGTGATTTTATTTCAATTTGATCACTTTTTACAAAATGGAATCGAAGAGGAAATCTCAGACAAAGACTTGGTTCAGTTGAACCATTTGTTGGAACAAGGCATTCGATTGTCTCGCGCAGAAGCTGAAAATCGATTTATCGATCAATCGTATTATCATTTTCGCTACTTTGAAATGAGAAAGAGTCAAGCAAGAATCTTGGAGCAAATGCAATGGAATTTGAAGCAAATTTCAATTCCGCTTCAACAAAGCAGAATTTTAGCTGGAATGTACTATTTAACAGCTGAAACCTTGCATGAGTACAACCCGGGAATCAATTTATTGGAAGAAATCGATCAGTTAACAGATGTATTCAGAGAAAGCGATTTGCCTGAAACCAGGGAAGAGTTCGAAAAAAGAGCAGTCCTCTTTCAACTATTGAATGACTTTGAACGTTTCATTCAAATAAAGAAAGATTTTTATGACGAATACAGTAAAGAATGGTTTGCATTATAAATGGATTTAGAAAACGAATGAACAATAGACGTTTTTGATTAATAATCTCTTATTAATCAAAAACGTCTTTTTGCTTTACTTCGTCAACTAGCTGAAATGACGAAATCAAGATTCTTATTGTTGTATTTAACCAAACTGACAACTTTTGATAAAAACCTTTTGTTATAAGGAAAAAATGTATTGATTAAATATTCTGAATATTCTATACTAAGAAACATCATTACTTTTCTTATTTGATTTTAATTTTATGCTTAACGATAAAGTTGCTGAATAAGAAGTTAGAAATAAAAGGGATAATGGGGGAATGAATAAATGAAAAAGACATTACTATTAGGGGTAGCAGCTTTATCTTTATTTGCAGCAGGATGTGGTGCAGGAAGTGGAGCAGGAGATGAAGATACGATCCAGCTTGGCGCGATGTTTGAAAAAACAGGTCCTGTATCAGCTTATGGAACAGCCGAATCTAATGGAGTAAAGTTAGCCATTAAAGAAATCAATGAAGCTGGCGGTATCTTAGACAAACAAATTGAATTAACAGAATACGATACAAAATCAGATAACGTGGAAGCAACCAGTATTGCAACGCGGTTAGCTACTGAAGACAATGTTGTAGCTATCGTTGGACCTGCTACTTCTGGTGCTGTTCAAGCAGCGACACAACCGATTACTAGAGCAGAAGTGCCGTTGATCACGCCATCCGGTACAGCAGATAACCTGACACTAACAGAATCAGGAGATGTACAGCCATTTGTATTTAGAACTTCTTTCCAAGATTCTTTCCAAGGAGTAGCATTAGCGAACTTTGCTATGGACAGCCTAGGAGCAAAAAAAGCGGTTATTATTGGTGACAGTTCAAGTGATTACGCTGTGGGATTAACGAATGCTTTTAAAGATACTTATGAAGGCGAAATCGTTGCAGAAGAGTACTTTACTCAAGACGACACAGATTTCAGCGCTATTTTGACAAAAATCCAAAATCAAGACTTTGATTTTATCTATCTTCCTGCTTATTATGAGCAAGCAGGTTTAATTTTGAAACAAGCTCGTGAAATGGGGCTGGATCAGCCAGTACTAGGCGGGGACGGATTTAGCAACCAAGCTTTATTGGATTTAGCAGGAACAGAAAATGTATCAGATGTTTACTACTCTGCTCATTTCTCATTAGAAAATGAAGACGAACAAGTACAAACGTTTATTGACAACTATACAGCAGAATACGATACAGCACCTGATGCTTTTTCAGCTCTAGCGTATGATGCAGTATACTTGGTTGCTCAAGCTATTGAAGACGGCGGAGAAGCAACACCTGAAGCTATCACTGATGCACTTGAAAGCATTACGGATTTTGATGGGGTAACTGGAACATTCTCTATCGATGAAAATCACAACCCTGTAAAATCTACGTTGATCATTGAATTGCAAGATGGTAAAGAAACAAGTACACAAGAAATTCAACCTTAACAAAAGATAAATAAAAGGTGCAAAGCAGTTGCTAACTTTGCACTTTTTATTTTTTATAAAATAAGGCAAAAAAATAGAAGTAAAAAGAGAGGTATCCTATGGAAACATTTTTTCAACAAATGATAAATGGACTATCGTTGGGTAGTATTTATGCTTTGATTGCTCTAGGTTATACAATGGTTTATGGAATTATAAAATTGATTAATTTTGCTCACGGGGACATTTATATGGTTGGAGCGTTTATCGGATACACCATGATTCATTCTTTTGGAATGGGATTTTTCCCTGCTCTTCTTACAGCAATGGCATTAAGTGCACTCTTAGGCGTTTTAATTGAGCGCATTGCTTATAAACCCTTACGTCATGCTACTCGAATAGCCGTTTTAATCACAGCTATCGGCGTCTCTTATCTATTGCAAAACGGGATGCTTTATTTCTATGGTGCAGAGGTACGCTCGTTCCCACAAGTCGTCGACAATACACTTTTTGAAGTCGCAGGGTTGCAAGTGAGTCGGATCCAATTGTTGATATTTGCGACAACACTTGTTTTGATGGTCTTGTTGCAGTTCATCGTTCAAAAGACGAAAATGGGGAAAGCTATGAGAGCGGTAAGTACCGATTCATCAGCAGCTCAATTGATGGGGATCAATGTCGACAACGTCATCTCTTTTACTTTTTTCTTAGGCTCGGCTTTAGCAGGAGCAGCAGGAGTATTAGTAGGCTTGTACTACAACACGATTGATCCAATGATGGGGGTAGCTCCTGGTCTTAAAGCCTTTGTAGCTGCAGTTCTAGGAGGAATAGGCTTCATTCCTGGTGCGGTACTTGGCGGTTTTACTATAGGGATAGTAGAAACTTTGGTCAGTGCTTATGGAAACTCCATGATTCGTGATGCAGTAGTATATGGGATCTTGATCCTTATTTTAATTATTCGTCCTGCCGGCATCTTAGGAAAACATGTTAAAGAGAAAGTGTAGGTGACAAAATGAAATTAATAAACAAAACAACGATTGGATGGTTGGTAGTGGCTATAGCAGGATTTTTAGTGCTGCAACTAGCGGTGACTACGGGAATCATCAGTGCCTATTATGAAATCACTTTAGTAACGATTCTAATCAATATTATACTGGCTGTCGGATTGAACCTGATTATTGGATTCTCTGGTCAGTTTTCACTGGGCCATGCTGGTTTTATGGCTATTGGAGCTTATACAGCAGGAATCATCACGAAATATTTCCCGACTTATACCGGTTTATTTCTTGGTATTTTGGCGGGTGTTATCTTGACCAGTATAGTGGCATTGATTGTTGGGATCCCAACATTACGACTAAAAGGAGACTATTTGGCGATTGCTACGTTAGGGGTAGCAGAAATCATTCGAATTGTTATCGTAAATATGCAATCTGTCACTAATGGAGCTGCCGGGTTGAGCGGTATTCCTTATCTGTCTAAATGGCCACTGATTTATGTATTTACGGTATTGACGATTTTACTCGTTGCCAATTACACACAAAGCAGCCCAGGTCGTGCAACGATTGCTATTAGAGAAGACGAAATTGCTGCTGAGTCTATGGGGGTCAATACGACTAAGTACAAGACGATTGCTTTTATCTTAGGTGCAGCGACTGCAGCCATTGGCGGAGCTTTACACGCTTCATACTTTAGCGTTATCCGTCCAGGAGACTTTACCTTTAATAAATCAGTAGATGTATTGATCATTGTGGTTTTCGGCGGTATCGGAAGCATAACCGGTTCTGTTGTAGCGGCAATTTTGCTTGGTTTCTTGAACGTGTTTCTACAACCTTTTGGGGCTTTGCGGATGATCATTTATGCACTAGCGTTAATTGGGATCATGATTTTTAAACCTTCAGGATTGCTGGGCAATAAAGAATTCACTGTATCAGGACTGCTGCGTTTGTTCAATCGCAAATCTGCGCAAGGGGAGGGATAACGATGAGTTTGCTGGAAGTAAAAAAATTAACGAAAAACTTTGGCGGACTTTCTGCTATTTCCAATGTTCATTTAGAATTAAAAGAAAATGAACTCGTTGGATTAATCGGTCCCAATGGAGCAGGAAAAACGACGTTATTCAACTTACTGACAGGGGTTTACCAACCCACTGAAGGCTCGATTGAAATTGAAACGAATGGGCAAAGAGAATCTGTTATAGGGAAAAAGACTTATACGATAACGGATATGGGATTCGGCAGAACGTTTCAAAATATCCGCTTATTCAAAAATCTAACTGTTCTGGACAACGTATTGATCGCGATGCATTCCAAAAGTAAAGTCGGAACGTTAAAAAGTGTTCTTCGTTTACCAAGTTATTATGCTTCTGAATCGAAAATGAAAAAAGAAGCGATTGAGTTATTGAAAATATTTAGTTTGGAAAATAAAGTAGACGAACTAGCAAAAAATTTGCCTTATGGGGAACAACGACGACTAGAAATCGTTCGAGCGTTAGCTACTAAGCCTAAAGTATTGTTCTTAGATGAGCCGGCTGCGGGAATGAATCCTCAAGAAACAGCTGATCTGACCGCTTTGATCCGTCAAATCCAAAAAGACTTTAAGATCACGATTTTGCTGATCGAACATGACATGTCGTTAGTCATGAATGTGTGTGAACGGATCTACGTATTAGAGTATGGTCGTATGATCGCTCATGGGACACCCGAAGAAATAAAAGGCAATAAACAAGTTATCAAAGCATATTTAGGCGGTGAGTAAATGTTAACTGTAAACAATCTAGCAGTGCACTATGGGGTTATTGAAGCCATTCGAGAGGTTTCTTTTGAAGTAAAAGAAGGGGAAATCGTTTCGTTGATCGGAGCGAATGGTGCCGGAAAATCAACTATTTTAAAAGCTGTTTCCGGATTGATCCGTCCGAGCCAAGGGGAAATCGTTTACGAAGGGACGCCTATTACAACAGCTACTCCGAAACAAATCGTAGAAAAAGGGATTTCTCAAGTTCCAGAAGGCAGACACATCTTTAGCGGAATGACCGTTTTAGAGAATCTGGAGATGGGAGCCTTTTTAAGAAAAGACAAAAATGAGGTCGAAAAAGATCTGCAACTCGTTTTTGATCGGTTTCCTATTTTAAAGGAACGGAAGAATCAGGATGCAGCAACTCTTTCTGGTGGGGAACAACAAATGGTAGCCATGGGAAGAGCTCTGATGAGCCGCCCAAGATTATTGCTCTTAGATGAGCCCTCAATGGGGTTGGCACCGATTTTGATCAAAGAGATTTTTCATATTATTGAAGAAATCAACCGAACAGGTACGACTGTACTCTTGATCGAACAAAATGCTAAAATGGCTTTAAAGATAGCGAATAGAGGCTATGTATTAGAGACCGGAAATGTCGTTCAAACCGGTACAGGGGAAGAATTGTTAGAGAGCGACATCATTCAGAAGGCTTATTTGGGAGGTTAAAGGTATGTTGGTCAAAGATTATATGACAGCTGATGTAGTGTCGGTAAATGAAGAAACAAAAGTATTGGAAGCTTTAGATTTGATGAAAGAACATGACTTCCATCGCTTGCCAGTCGTAAGAAATGAACGAATGGTTGGATTAGTTACAGAAGAGATCATCAGTGACAATTCTCCGTCGACGGCTACATCGTTAAGTATTCATGAGTTGAACTACTTGCTGACCAAAACAACTGTGGGAGACATCATGAACAAAGAAGTTCCTGCTATTGGTCCAGATGATTTACTGGAAGAAGCAGCTACTCGTATGAGAGACTCTAAAGTCACTGTTTTGCCAGTTATAGAAAATGAAGACCAGGTTGTCGGGATTATCACCGATAAAGACATCTTTCGAGCTTTTATCGACTTATTGGGATACAACAACAAAGGCAGTCGTATCGTGATCGATATTCCAGAAGACTATCCGGGTATTTTAGAGGATATCACTAATATTCTGGCGGAAGCTAATGTAAGCATCAACCAAATTGCTGTTTACAGAAAAGAATCATTTACACAAATCGTGATTCAAATGGACAGCGACAAAACCACTGACATAAAAGAAATTCTAACAACAAGCGGATATACTGTCAGTTCAGCTATTTATAAAGAAGGTTACTTAAAAGAGGAATAATAGCTAGTCATAACGAAAAACCATTAGGGGTCACTGCCCTAATGGTTTTTTGTGTTAAGCAGATTGATTCGTTTTAGACTAGGAACTCAAATGTTATTCAAAATCGTAACACAAGCCCCATTGTTCCCGCAAGTTATCCATGATAGACATCACATCATGAGTCAATTGAATGTGCTTGTTCGGTGCTTGTTGTAAAATGTTGCTCGTCATCAATTCGATTTCATAATTTAAAGCTTGATTAGAGTCGCCCGCTGTCACGGTTTCAGAAGAACCATCTGGATACGTAATGGTTGCAGTATTGGCTCTAGGGTAATCTTCAACAGTAATAAAACCATTTTCAAAAGCAACGATACCCACTTTAGGCATCTTAGCACGGAAAGTCAAACTGACGACAGCCATTTCATTATCTGGGTTTTTCAAAATGACAGCAGATTGCTCATCGACACCCGTTTCATATGGATTCATAGTTGTTAAAATCTCAGTAGGTTGGCTGGATAAGAAGAATCGAGTAAAGGCTAAAGCATACACTCCAATATCCAATAAAGCTCCGCCTGCAATCTCTTTATTAAAGAAGCGGTTAGTCGGATCAGCTTCTTTCAAGCTTCCAAAAGAAGCTTGAATCATTTTCAATTTGCCTAGTTTTCCAGTGGAGATGATGTCTTGCAATTTATGGTAAAGAGGCATATGGTAAATTGTCATTGCCTCAGCTAAAATCAGATTTTTTTCTTCAGCTACAGCTAAAGCTTCGTCCAACTCTTTATTGTTCATAGTGATTGCCTTCTCGCACAATACGTGTTTACCAGCTCGCAAGCTTTTTAAAATATACTTTGCATGATGGCTGTGCGGAGTAGCGATATACACGACATCAATATCCGGATCAAACAACATTTCTTCGTAATTTCCATAAGCTTTTTCAATCCCGTACTTTTCCGCAAATGCATTTGCTTTGTCCAAATTACGTGAAGCCACCGCCAGCAAAGTAGCTTGTTGGACATTAAAATCTTTAGCAAAACTGGATGCGATATCTCCTAAACCGATGATTCCCCAATTAACAGTTGTCATATAGTATTTTAGAAACTCTCTATCATTCATGATACTAGAGCTTCTAATCCTCCTCTCAATAAAAAAGTTCCGCTTTCATTATTGCGTATTTGTCAAAAGAAGTACAGTGAAAGTTATGTCGATTGTTTAAATGAACGAGTATCTTGAAACCTCTTAGTAAAGAACAAAGAGACGATCAAAATCAACTCGAAAGCATTTGTAATAGCTGCACTTGGTAATGAAATAGGGAATGCATTTCCAAGGAACATGATTAATGTACCGACAAAAAACCAGATCCAACCTTGTTTTCTCCAGACAATAATAGAGGCGAAAATCAGTATCAGTGAAACAAACAACACCATTAAAGGAACTCCGGAAGCTGGTTCAACGTTGCTGTAACTCAACACACCATATTTCCAATTGGCTTCTAAAGTCAGTCCGAGTACTTCACTGAATAGTTCGTAAACGATTAAACCCAATGTCAATAGATAAAAAATAGCTTGAAACCATTTTTTAAACGCCCATTTGAAATCAGCTTTTTTCATCGCGCCCAAAGAAAACAACACCAGTAAAGGGGTGAAAAAAGCGTGCATATAAAACCGAGGGTAACTTAAGTTTTCCAGTAAACTGCCTTCTCCAATGAATTTACCCACAGCCAGTACACCATTGTCGTAAACCAATCCGATAATAACGAGCAGCAGTACATTTGAGAGATCGTTCCACCCGTAGCGTGCTGCTAGCTTGATACCCCAAATCAATAAAAATAAATATGCAGCGAAGTAACCAAAAAATAAAATGGTGTCTAACATAAATTGTTTCCTCCTTTCTTAAGAAAAATTGAATCTCAATAGTCCTCATAGTTAACATATAATTTTCGCCAACTAGGGTCAAATAGTTGCAACAGAAAGGAGTAAATAACTGGCAAATTAACCTATTAAGTGTATTATAAAAGTATAAAAAGAAAGTTATTTTGCTGCAGCCATTATTCTCGTCACCGTTTAAATTGATTTAAGGAAAGGTGTTCATCATTTCAAGGATAAGGAGAGATGAAGTATGCATGAAGCATTGGTAGCCATTGTATTAGGGGCAGTCAAAGAACAATATGCAACAGAAAAGGCTTTTTATTCTGAACAATTGGGGATCTCTCCCCAAAGTTGGGATCGTTGGAAAAAAGGCCAACAAGGTTTAAAAACAGAAAACATGAATAAGTTGGCTCAATTGTTTACGGATTATGAGTGGATGCTTGTCCAAAAGGTTTGCCGCAATTCCTTGTTGATTTCAGAGGTAGCAGAAAATCCGGTCGCAGAGTATATGAACATGAAATATCACGTAGCGAAAAAATGGTTGAGAAGCAATATGGCAACAATAGAGATTCATCATCAGCCAGAAGAGAACGCAGAAGCTCATCACCGCAAAATCAATCAAACCATTGTACGCATAGAGATCAGTTATGATTTCTGGAGTTATAAGGACCGTATTGAATTGCATTTGCCAGGAATCGTACAGCAGCAATTGGAAACTGAAAAACAAGGTTTGTTGGAATGGTTCAGCAAGAACGTAGAACAACCTTTTCGTGTCTAAAGAAATTTAAAACAATGAATAATAAATTTAACCAATCATCAGCGGGAAGTTTCTTCCTGCTGATTTGTTTTTGTGTTGAAGTAGTCGATAAAAAAAGAAAGAAGTAAAATTCAGTCTAAGGTAGGTTGAAAAGCGAAAAAATTTCTATAAAATAGAATAAGTGCAACTAATGATATGAAATGAACGGAGTCTTAACAATGAAATTGAAATTATGGGCAACAATGCTAGCAGTAGGGTTATTGGCTGGGTGCCAAAATGAATCTACGGATGTAACGAATGAATCCACATCTTTAAACAGCGAAGAAGTCAGTCAGGAATCTGAAGAATCAACGGCTCTGACGCCGGAAGAAGAAAAAGAGCAGGAGATGATCGCTGCATTACCAGATGTATCGACAGCAGATTGGAATTTGGTTTTGGTCAATAATTGGCATCCGATTGATGAGACGGTTGAGATTCCATTGGAAACAGTAGCTGATCAAAAAGAAGTCGATGCTCGTATAGTAGAGCCTTATACGAATTGGATGGAAGCTGCCAAAAAAGCAGGTTATACAATTTTCTTAGCTTCCTCTTACCGCTCAATTGAAAGGCAGCAAGCTAATTATGATGCCAGCATTCAAGGTTACATCAATGAAGGCTACTCTAAAGAAGAGGCTATTGAAAAAACGGAAGACTATATTGCTGTTCCTGGAGGCAGTGAACACCACACTGGTTTAGCACTGGATATGGTAGATAATGAATGGCTCAGTACAGGAAAAGGGTTAGTGCCGGAATATGACACGCAAGAATCCCAACAATGGCTGGTCAGTACGGCAGCGGACTACGGATTTATTCTGCGTTTTCCTAAAAATAAAGAAACAGAGACGGGTATTCAATACGAGTCTTGGCATTTTCGTTATGTAGGAGTAGAAAATGCTCAATTTATCCAGCAGTATGGATTGTCTTTGGAAGAATACATTGAGCTTCTTGAAAAAGCTGGAAAAACAGGAGAACAAAGGATAGAATAACTCGTTTTTATCCTAAGTTGTGAAAGGAGCAGTCAAGGTGGCGCAGGCGAAGAAAAAGAAGAAAACGACGTACAGAAAAAAAAGTGCTAAACAAAGACGCTTGTTACCTAGTCGCATACTAATGGTATTATTTGTCTTGTTTTTTGTTTTTTTTGGAGCATTAACTTTTTTGGGGAAATCCATTATCGAACCGTTGAATTCGAGTCGAGAAAAAGAAGAGTTTATCGTTCAAATTTCTGGTCATGCAAAAATATTGCAAGAACAATACGATTTGCTGCCTAGTATCAGTATCGCTCAAGCTATCTTAGAATCAGATTGGGGGACGAGTGAGTTGGCAACTGAGAATAAGAATCTCTACGGCATAAAAGGCAGCAGTCCAGAAAATACGGTTATGATGGAAACAAAAGAGTTTGAAAACGGAGAGTGGATCGAGATAAAAGCTCCTTTTAGAAAGTACGACACTTGGCAAGAGTCAATGGATGACCATGCTCTATTATTTGTCAATGGGACCAACTGGAATGCGGATCAGTATACAACGGTGCTGACGGCTGAAAATTATCAAGAAGCTGCACAAGCCTTACAAGATAATGGTTATGCCACAGACCCCACTTATGCAGAAAAGCTGACTCGTTTGATTGAACAATATCAGCTTCATCATTACGATGATTAACCAGTCAGGAACTTTTATCTCAGCACAGATGTCTATAGAGAATATACTAGGAATAACAAAGGGTTTGGAGTAAACTAACTATAAGTGTATTCAAGTGTAAAAAGGAAACAAACTTAAAGGAGGAGTGGTAAATGTCGACGAATCAACCACAAAGAAAACGAGGGTTGAGTAAACCAATGTGGATAGCAGTTGTTGTCTTTTTAGTAGCTGTTATCAGCGTAATCGGTTGGATGGCTTGGTCATATTTTAACGGGAAAAATTCAGATTCAGCTGCAGCGGAAGAAAAGTCTCAAGAATTTATTGCTTACTTAGAAGAACAAAATTTCTCTGCGTTACCTACTGTATTAAATGAATCCTCATTGGTTGATGCTGGATTTACAAAAAAGCAAGTAGAAGAATTGTATCAGAGTTCTTTTAATGAAATGCAAGTGAATGATGTTGAAGTAACGGATGTAGTGTTTAATGAAAACGAATCGGATGATGTGATGGAATTTTCATATGTCCTAAACTTCGTGACACCAATTGGGACAATGGAAAACCTACCCTATTCGGCTACTTTAACAAAAGGTGCTGAAGAGGAGTTTTTCGTGGATTGGCAGCCAAATCTCGTCTTGCCTGATATGGAGCCCGGAGATGTAGTTGAGGCACAATTTGAAAAAGGCGAACGGGGTAAAATTGTGGATCGAGACGGAGATCCATTGGCAACAGCTGGTGTTTGGATGAGAGCTGGTCTTTATCCTGGAGCATTAGGCGAAGAAGATGCACGAACAGATAATCTCACAAAAATTAGTGAAACGTTTGAAGTTTCAGTAGAGTACCTTGAAGGATTGTTGGAACAAAGCTGGGTTACGGAAGATACTTTTGTGCCGTTTAAAACAATAGCCTCCGATGAGACTGAGGAATTGACAGGTGTAATGTATCAAGAGGTCAGCATGCGGACTTATCCTTTGAATGAAGCTACAGCTCATTTAATCGGCTATGTTGGCGAAGTGAATGCTGAAGAGATCGAAAAGAATCCAACGTTGACTGCTGGGGAAATCGTCGGAAAATCTGGGCTGGAAGCTGCTTATAATGAGCGGTTACGCGGCAAATTTGGTGGTTCAATCGTACTAAAAGATGGGAAAGGAACGACGAAAACCGTCTTAAAAGAACAAGAAGTTCAAAATGGGGAAGATATCCAGTTAACGATCGATGCAGATGTGCAGCAAAAAGCTTATGAAGCACTACAAGAGAAAAACGGATCTGTAGTAGCCATGGACCCTGAAGACGGGAGCTTGTTAGCTCTTGTCAGTACTCCTTCATACGATGCAGGGTTGATGACGAGAGGGATTACCAATGAAGCTTACCAAGCTTATCTGGATGATGAAAATACACCATTTCTTTCCCGGTATACAGCTCGTCTGGCACCAGGATCAACGTTTAAATTGATCACAGCAGGAATTGGTCTTGATTCAGGGACGACAACTCCTGAAGAAGTACACGAAATCGATGGAGATACTTGGCAGGCGAATGAGTCATGGGGAAATTATGCCGTACATCGTGTAACCGAAGTGGATAACGTTTCTTTAAGAGAAGCATTAGTTTATTCAGATAATATTTTCTTTGCTCAAGAAGCTTTAGAGATGGGGCAAGAGACGGTTGAAAAAGGCATGAGCAACTTTGTATTTGGAGAAGAGTTCGATTTGCCGCTAGTTATGCAGCCGGCTCAATTGTCCAACTCTGGCAAACTGGATTCTGAGATTCTATTAGCCGATACGGCTTATGGACAAGGAGAATTGTTGATGAGCCCTATTCAACAAATCGTATCGTATAGTGCATTTTTGAATGGTGGAACAATGATTTATCCGAAATTGACCAGTGATCAAGAAACAGCTGAACCTAAACAAGTAGTGTCTAAAGAGTCCGCTGATTTGATTCGTTCGTATTTGCTTGAAGTTGTAACGGATGAAAATGGAACAGCTCACGAATTAGCTGATCTGCCTTACTCAATTGGCGCAAAAACAGCAACAGCTGAATTCCAAAACGTAGACAAGAACAATGGGTTCGTTTTGACATTTGATGCAGAAAATAATTCTTATATGATGTTGGGAATGTTGGAAGAAAGTGCAAGTGGAGAAGTAATCGAGTTATTAAAACCTGTCTTAGAAGAAATGCCGAAGTTATTGCAATAACTGGTTTTTAATAACAGACAAATTGATTAGAAACCAATGAGAATCATTTGTTGAAATAAAGGTTAAATAATGGTACAGTGGTAATGTTTTATAAATAAATTTTTATGACTATTGAAGGAGAAGATGATAAATGACCCCAGACCCCGGAAGTGATTCTTCGCTGAGTGTCCAGATAATCTTAATTGTAGTCTTGACCGCAATTAACGCATTATTTGCCGCAGCAGAGATGGCGTTTGTTTCCTTAGACAAAGGCAAAATAAACGAGAAAGCCATAAATGGTGATAAGAAAGCGAAAAACGTCTTGAAGTTATTAGGCAATTCAGACAACTTTCTATCTACTATTCAAGTAGCAATTACATTGGCAGGTTTCTTAAACAGTGCCTCTGCAGCTACATCATTAGCAAATCGTTTTATGCCGTTGTTGGGAGATATTCCCGGAGCTTCAACAATAGCAGTTGTTATCGTGACAATAATTATTTCCTATATCACATTGGTATTTGGAGAGCTGTTTCCAAAAACAGTAGCTTTACAGCGTTCAGAAAGTGTTGCTCTTGGAACTGCAGGAATTATATTAGCCGTTCAAAAAGTGATGATGCCTTTCGTAAAACTTCTTTCATTATCAACAAATATGTTGAAGAAAATTACACCAATTGAATTTTCGGAAGAAGAAGAGAAGATGACGCGTGACGAATTTCGTTCTTACTTAGAGCAAAGTCAAAAAGATGAAGCTATTGATATAGGCGAATTTTCAATGTTGAAAGGTGTCTTGTCTTTAGATACTAAAATGGCTAAAGAAGTCATGGTACCAAGAACAGATACATTCATGATTGATTACGATGATGGGAATGAGGAAAACATCCCTAAACTATTAGATATCCCATATTCACGTGTCCCTGTTTACTTTGAAGATAAGGACAATATTATTGGGATCATCCATGTAAAAAACTTATTGAGAGAAAGCCGAAACCGCAATATTGACGAGATCGATTTAAAAGACATACTAAATGAACCGTTATTTGTTCCAGAAACAATTTATATTGATGATTTGATTTATGAATTGAGAAAAACGCGCAATCAGATGGCTGTATTGAATGACGAATACGGCGGTGTGGTAGGAGTCGTGACTTTGGAAGACGTGGTGGAAGAAATCGTAGGAGATATCGACGATGAGTACGATGAAGTGTATGCATTGATTGAAAAAATCAATGATAATCGTTATTTAGTAGACGGATCCACTCAATTATCTAAGTTCAATGAGTTCTTTGGCACGAGTCTTGAATCTTCAGACGTTGATACTATTGCCGGATTCTTCATTATAGAATATGGAAATATTCCTAGAGATGGTGATGATGCATTTGTCGAATACGAAAACTTCTTGTTGAAAGCAAATGAAATCGAATCTTCACGAATCAGCAATTTGATTGTTGAAAGAATAGATGAAACCCAAGATACTACAGGAATAAATCTTATGGACGAAGACAAATAATTAACATAAGGGTTAAGCCAGCAATTGGTTTAACCTTTTGTTCTATCTAAATCTTTTTAGCTGCGAGTCATTATGGAGAAATAGAGAACCTATCAACGGGAGGAAGAGAATGAAATTACTTGAAGAAAGAATTGTACAAGACGGGCGTGTATTAAGTGAAGGTGTGTTGAAAGTGGATCAATTTTTGAATCATCAAATAGATCCTGCGTTGATGCAAGCCATGGGAGAAGATTTTGCAAATTACTTTGAGCAAAAAGGGATCACGAAAGTTATAACAATTGAAGCTTCAGGAATCGCTCCGGCTGTTTTTACAGGACTGTCTTTAGATGTGCCTGTTGTTGTGGCAAAGAAAAATGTCGGGATTACTATGACAGATGAATTGGCGGCAGCTGATGTGTATTCTTTTACTAAACAACAAAATTATACGATATCTGTTTCAAAATCTGTGCTGTCAAAAAATGATACTGTTCTGATTATTGATGACTTTTTAGCCAATGGGCAAGCTGCGTTAGGTTTAATGAGCATTTGTCAGCAACTAGGAGCAGCAGTAGCCGGAATCGGTATTGTTATTGAAAAATCGTTTCAAACAGGTCGTTCTTTATTAGAGGAACAAGGAGCAGATATTTACTCTCTTGCGCGTATCCGTTCATTAGAGAATAGACAGGTTGAGTTTGTAGAGGAAAATCTGTCACAACACTAAATGAGCAACTAAAGAGATTTACTGAATGCGTAAAGAGTCAGGTTAACGTTAGATACTAATTTGGCAGATTTATCAGACAAGGAGAGTATAGCTAAAATGGAAATAGATTTGGGACTATTAGCAACAATATTTGTGATCAACGTAGGTTATGTCACTTTGATGACGATTCGAATGATGTTGACGATGAAAGGATACCGTTTAGCTGCACCGTTAGTAGCGATGGCAGAAACGACGATTTACATCGTAGGATTAGGGCTTGTATTGGATCGTTTAGATAATTTTTGGAACATCTTAGTATATGCTTTAGGATACGGTGCCGGAATTTTAGCCGGGATTAAAATTGAAGAATATCTAGCATTAGGGTATATTATGGTTACAGTGATCATACCGTCTATTGAGAATGACATCCCCTCTAAATTACGTGAGTTAGGATATGGGGTAACAACAAGTTACGCCTTGGGTAAAGAAGGCGACCGGATGGTATTAGAAATCCTGACCCCCCGCAAGACAGAACGGAAATTGTATCAACAGATCGAAGAATTAGCACCAAAAGCGTTTGTCATTTCATATGAACCGAAATACATTAGCGGCGGATTCTGGACGAAACGTGTGAAAAAGCGCAGAAAAGAAATTAAACTAGAACAAAAACAACAAAAAATCGATGAAAAAAACTGAATATTTAGAAGGTAGGGATAAATCTTGGCAAATGTGATAACTCCTAGCAAAGTGATTGGTATTATTGGCGGAGGAAACCTAGGAAGAATGCTGACTTTGTCTGCTAAAAAAAGGGGATATCAAGTAGGTATTCTTGATCCTGTACTGGACTGTCCAGCCGCTCAACTAGCTGATTGGCAATTAGTAGGGGATATCAATGACCCTCAGCTTCTAACAGAATTAGCGTTTAAATGTGATGTCGTAACGATTGAAGCAGAAAATGTATTTTCAGAATCAGCTCAAAGAATTTCCAGAACGGTTTCTTTCCCGCAAGGAATTGAACTATTGGATGTTGCTCAAGACAGATTATTGGAAAAAGCCTATTTAGAAGCAGCGAATTTTAATATCGCTCCTTATGCAACGATTGTTTCACCAGAAGACATTGAAATCGCCAGCAGAGAACTAGGGTTTCCTTGTGTATTAAAGACATTGCATCGAGACAAAAAGAAAAAGCAGAAAGTTACATTATACAGTGAAGAAGATTTTGAGAAAAGTGCAACATTGCTTGTTCACGGGACTTGTATCTTAGAAGCGCTGATCCCGTTTGAAAGACAACTTTCCGTTTCAGTGGTCAGCAATCCTCAAGGAGAAATACGGATTTTTCCAATCTCTGAAAACTTGTATCGGGATGATGTTTTGTATCAAAATTTGTTTCCAGCACATATCGATGATGAAGTAGCGGAAGAAGTGAATCGGATAGCTTTAGATATTGCTCAAAGAAGCCATTTGATAGGCACAATGACAGTCGAATTATTGTTGACGTCTAGTGGCGCCTTATATGTGGACGATATTACGCCAACGATTCACGATAGCGGATTAAGCACGATGGATGCTTGTTCTATATCGCTTTTCGATGCTCATATCCGTGCTATCTGCGGATGGCCGTTGCCGGAAATTAAGTTACACTCTAAAGCTGTGATGGTAAAAGCTTTTGAAAATAATCGTTCTGAAGTGAAAAATCAGCTTCAATTGAAGCCGGATTGGCATTTTTACTATTACGGAGTTGAAAGAGACTATGATGAAGGTATAGGACATATAACGGTTTTGACAGAAGACATTGATATGACGATAGAATTGCTGCAAGATACAGGTATTTTGAACTGATATTTTTTTGAAAAGGATCAACGACATTGTGTTGATCTTTTTTTCTATCTCATCCTGTCCAAAAAAATAAAGATAAATCATGACAGATGAAAGACATAGTGCTAAAGTAATAAAGGGAATTTTAATAATTCAGCAAGAAAATTTTTACTTAAGGGAGACTAAAAAGATGATTGAACGCTACACCAGACCTGAAATGGGAGCTATTTGGACGGATGAGAATCGATACAATGCTTGGTTGGAAATCGAAATATTGGCTGATGAAGCTTGGGCTGAATTAGGAGAGATTCCGAAAGAAGATGTTCAAAAGATACGTGAAAATGCTTCTTTTGATGTTCAACGTATCCTTGAGATCGAACAAGAGACTCGTCATGATGTGGTTGCTTTTACACGTGCTGTATCAGAGTCTTTAGGAGAAGAACGGAAATGGGTTCACTACGGTCTGACAAGTACAGATGTTGTAGATACAGCATATGGATACTTATTCAAACAAGCGAATGATATATTACGTCAAGATCTAGACAGATTCCTTGCTGTGATTGGTGAAAAAGCAAAAGAACACAAGTACACGGTTATGATGGGCAGAACACACGGGGTCCATGCTGAACCGACTACTTTTGGCATGAAGTTAGGTACTTGGTATTCTGAAATGAAACGGAATATTGAGCGTTTTGAACATGCTGCAAAAGGCGTGGAAGCAGGGAAAATCAGCGGAGCTGTTGGAACGTTCGCTAATATTCCTCTGGAAGTCGAGGAGTATGTCTGTGATCGTCTAGGAATCAGAGCTCAAGAAATCTCTACCCAAGTCTTACCTCGTGATCTGCATGCTGAATATATTTCCGCAATGGCGCTTATCGCGACCAGTATTGAGCGTTTCGCTACTGAGATCAGAGGTCTTCAAAAATCAGAAACACGCGAAGTAGAAGAGTACTTTGCAAAAGGGCAAAAAGGATCATCAGCTATGCCTCATAAACGCAATCCAATCGGTTCAGAAAATATGAGTGGATTAGCTCGCGTCATAAGAGGTCACATGATCACTGCTTACGAAAATGTTACGTTATGGCATGAAAGAGACATCTCACATTCTTCTGCTGAAAGAATCATTATTCCTGATACGACTATTTTACTGGATTATATGTTGAATCGATTCAGCAACTTGGTTAAAAATTTAACTGTTTTTCCAGAAAATATGTTGCGCAATATGGATGCTACTTACGGATTGATTTATAGCCAACGTGTTTTACTGAAATTGGTTGATAAAGGGATGAGCCGCGAAGAAGCTTACGATCTAGTTCAACCTAAAACTGCTCAGGCATGGGACGAACAGATACAATTCAGACCATTATTGGAAGAAGATGGACGAATCAGCAAACTTCTTTCTACAGAAGAGTTAGATGATGCATTCAACTATCAGCATCATTTAAAAAATGTAGATCAAGTTTTCAAACGATTAGGGCTTGATTGATCTGATTCGTTGTTTCTTGCAAGAAAAAAATCAGGATAGACACATAGCAAAAACAACACACAAAAATAGAGCTTTTGCTCTAGTTTTTGTGTGTTTCACTATACAAAAGAAGAGCAGGTGCAGAAATGAAAAAAGCAAAAATCAGCATTATTTTTTCGATGATTACTTTTGGGACCATCGGTATTTTCGTAAAAAATATTGCCCTTTCCTCCAGTGAAATTGCCCTATATCGAGGACTCTTTGGGAGTTTATTTTTACTTGGAGTCTTAATGACAAAAAAAGACAGCATCCCTGTATCTGTCCTTAAGAAGAATGCGTGGGCATTATTTTTTTCTGGAGCAGCCATTGGTATCAATTGGATTTTATTGTTCGAATCTTATCGTTACACTACGATTTCAAATGCAACTTTGAGTTACTATGTTGCCCCCATTATCGTTGTTGTCGTTTCAGCAAGTCTATTTAAAGAAAAATTGACCTTTAGAAAATTTCTTTGTGCCGCAGCCGCTATGTTGGGGATGTTTCTAATCGTTAATGGAGGCGGATCAGGGCTGGGAGGTCCAGGCCATCTCAAAGGTATCGGATTAGCATTAAGTGCTGCTGTTTTCTATGCCAGCGTCATTCTCGTCAATCGATTTGTCAAAGAGTTGTCAGGATTACAAAGTACGTTTATTCAATTATCTGTAGCGTCCATTGTATTATTGCCGTATGTCTTAACGACTCAAGGATTCCACTTAATGGAAGTTGATAGGAGTTCTTTTATCTATTTGTTGATTTTAGGTGTCGTGCACACAGGAATAGCTTATGCACTGTTCTTTTCTGCCATTCCACACTTGAAAAGTCAAACAACAGCTATGTTGAGTTACATTGATCCTGCATCTGCAGTTTTCTTTTCAGCTGTATTCATCAAAGAAGAATTTAGTCTGCTTCAGTTTATCGGGGGCTTACTTGTTCTAGGAGCTTCTTTTATCAGTGAAACAAAGGCCGTTTCTGCTTTTGAACAGTCTGTCTAAAAGTCAAAAGTGTCCGTAAAAAAGAAACTGCTTGTGGGCTCAAGCAGTTTCCTCGGGGCAAAACCATACAAACATATGGTGAAAAACAGTGCTCCATTACACTGATTAAAAGATACCATATCGATATAAAAAACGTGTTAGGAAAAGGTTTTCTTTTTGTAAACTTTAGTTTAATGATAAAAAAAGGTTTCTGATGGTTAAATACGACTAATTTTTGAAAACGCCCTCTTTTTTTGGAGGCAGTTTCCTAAAAACAGGTTGAATATCTTTAGATATATCTTTATAATCAGATGTAATACCTAGGCACAAAATTGTTTTTTAAACAAATGGTATAGTAGTAATGAGTTGGGAACATAGAAATATAAGAAGGGAAAGAAAGAATTGGTAAAAGCAAAAAATTTAGAGACTCAAGCATATCAGTACATAAAAAATAAAATTACTAGTAGACAATGGCTGCCCCAAACACATATAACAGAACTTGATTTGTCTAAAGAGCTAGGAATCAGTCGAACCCCAATCAGAAGAGCTTTTATCCGTCTCCAAGAAGAAAATATCTTAAGAATCATTCCTCATAAAGGAGCGACCATTCAAGAACCTCTTATCGATAATAAAGGTTTCCAAGACCGTCTTGGGTTTATGGAATTGATGCTGAACGATTACTTGCATCAAATGCAGATCAGAGAGGTTTCCTTTACAAAAGAGGATTTATTGGACTATGTGGAAAAAATGTCCTCTTTGACTGGCAGGAATCAAGGGGATGAATTTTATGAGGCAGAAATCTACTACTGGCAAGAATTTATCAGACATGCCAAGAATTCTTATAATGTCTCCGTACTTATGGATACTTTTCGTTCGTTGAATCAGCAAGACAATAAAGAAATTCAGGCGGTCTTGCTGGAGTGCAGAAAAATAAAAATCCGTCATCTTAAACGGTTGGCTGAATATGTAGCTGATTCCAAGTATGCTTATGCTAGAAAAGAAGTTCGAATCTTGATGAATCAACTATCTTTAGCTTTATTACAAGGCGTTTAAATCATTTTTCATATACAATTACTACAAAGCAGAATCCTTCATTAAATAATGTGGAGGTTTTTGTATTTTTTTTTGTGATTTTACTTTGAAGTTTTGCATCTCATACTCTAAGAAGATTCAAACTATGGTAAAATAGACAAGGAAATAATGGCAGAAGTCAGGATACAGGTATGACAAGAGTAAATTGTACCTTTAGGAATTAGAGAGGATGTAAATAAGTGGTATTACGAGAAGAATTATTAAATGGAATGAATCCGCGTCAAAAAGAGGCCGTGATCCATACTGATGGACCACTCTTGATTATGGCAGGGGCTGGTAGTGGAAAGACCAGAGTACTGACTCATCGTATCGCCTATTTGATTCAGGAAAAAAATGTCAATCCTTGGAATATATTAGCGATCACGTTTACCAATAAAGCAGCTAAAGAGATGAAAGAGCGAGTCAGTCGTTTGATTCGTGATGGTGGGAGTGAAGTATGGGTTTCAACTTTTCACTCGATGTGTGTCCGAATTTTGCGCCGTGACATCGATCGTATCGGTTATACGCGTTCTTTTACAATCAGCGATCCAGGAGAACAACAAACGCTAATGAAACGAATTCTGAAAGAGCGCGACATTGATCCCAAGAAATTCAATCCTAGAGCTATTCTTGCTGAGATCAGTAATGCAAAAAATGAATTGCTGACAGCAGAACAATACAGAGACACAGCAACTTCTTATTTTCAGCGAATCGTGGCAGACTGCTATGATGATTATCAAAGAGAGTTGCGCCGTAATCAAGCAGTCGATTTTGACGACTTGATCATGCTGACAGCTCGTTTATTTAAAGAAAGTCCTGAAACGCTTCAGTACTACCAAGCGAAATTTCAGTATATTCATGTGGATGAGTATCAAGATACCAACCATGCTCAATATACGTTGGTCCAATTATTAGCAGACCGATTCAGAAATATTTGTGTCGTAGGGGATGCTGACCAAAGTATTTATGGATGGCGCGGAGCCGATATGGAAAACATCTTGAACTTTGAAAAAGACTATTCGGATGCAAAAGTGGTATTATTGGAACAAAACTATCGTTCCACTAAATACATTCTGCAAGCCGCAAATGATGTTATTGGCAACAATGCCAATCGAAAAGACAAGAAGTTATGGACAGACAACCACGAGGGAGAAAAAATTTCTTACTACCGTGCTCAAAGTGAAGGCGATGAGTCTCGTTACGTTGTTTCAAAGATCCAAGAAGAAATGAAAGAAAATGGTCTGGGTTATGGGCATTTCGCTGTACTTTACCGAACAAATGCTCAATCGCGTAAAATTGAAGAAAGTCTATTGCAATCGAATATCCCGTACAAAATGGTTGGCGGTCACAAATTCTACGATCGTAAAGAAATCAAAGATGTTTTAGCTTATTTGCGCCTTGTGGCGAATCCGGACGACAACATGAGTTTTGAGCGTGTTGTAAATGTACCTAAACGTGGGGTTGGCCCGGGAACGGTAGAAAAATTGAGAGCTTTTGCGAATCAATACGATTGGTCATTATTGGAAGCTGCTCAAAACGTAGCTTTAACAAGTATTACAGGAAAAGCTTCTAAAGCGTTAGAAGGTTTTGGTCATATGCTGAAAGACTTGCAGAAAATGCAAGAGTACTTGCCTGTGACAGAATTGGTAGAAGAGTTATTGAAACGCAGCGGATATAAAGAATCATTAGAACTGGAAAAAAGTTTAGAGTCAGAATCTCGCTTAGAAAATATCCAAGAATTCTTATCTGTTACACAACAGTTTGAAAAGGACAATGCAGGAGGAGAAACGGATCTATTGACTTTCTTGACAGATTTGTCTCTTGTATCCGACTTGGACAACTTAGAAGCAGAAAATGGTGAAGTAACTTTAATGACGCTTCATGCAGCAAAAGGGTTAGAGTTTCCGGTTGTTTTCCTGATAGGAATGGAAGAAGGCATTTTCCCGCTTTCTCGTGCCATGATGGAAGAAAACGAACTGGAAGAAGAACGTCGTTTAGCGTATGTAGGAATTACTAGAGCTGAACGGAAATTGTATTTAACAAATGCCTACTCTCGAGTGTTGTATGGACGTACGCAAGCTAATACACCTTCACGTTTCATCCAAGAGATCAGCGATGATGTAATGGATCTTATGCACAGAGAAACGACGTCTGTTCCATTTAGAAGCAACGCACCATTTATCAATAAAGAAAAACGTGCGAGCAGTACGCCGTATCCAACTCAAGCGCCAGTTTCCAGCAAAGTCAGCAGTGGAGCAGATAAAGTTGAATGGAACGTCGGCGATAAAGCTATGCATAAAAAATGGGGCGTAGGTACAGTAGTCAAACTGACTGGTAATGCTGATAACTTGCAATTGGATATCGCATTTCCAGCTCCAACAGGCATTAAACGTCTATTGGCAGCTTTCGCTCCAATCGAAAAGGTTTAATCGGAAGAAAAAGGGTACGACAAAAGTTACAGCCATCAGGCTTCTTACTAAGGCAAGTAAAAGAGGATGGCTGCTTTTGTTTCATGAACCAAGAGGTTACGAAATAATAAGAAAGAAGGGGTTTATGTGACGGATAAAACAGGAAACTATTCTCCAACGAGTTTATCTTTTGAAGAGGCTACAAAGAGAGCAGAGGAATTAAGAGAAACTTTAGATCGTTACAGTCATGAATATTATGTATTGGATAAACCCACAGTAACAGATGCGGAATATGACAGTTTATATAGAGAACTTGTCAGCTTAGAAACAGCTTATCCTGAATTGATCAGTGGCGATTCTCCTACGCAACGGGTTGGCGGAACAGTTCTTCCCGGATTTGAAAAAGTGACTCATGACATTCCTATGCTGAGTCTTGGTAATGCATTTGGAGAGCAAGACTTATTTGACTTTGACCGTCGAGTACGAAAATTGACGGATAAAAAAGTGGAGTATATTTGTGAGCTGAAAATCGATGGTCTGGCCCTTTCTTTAAAATATGAAGAAGGAAAATTGGTACAAGCTGCTACTCGAGGTGATGGAGTAGTGGGCGAGAATGTGACTCAAAATGTTCGGACTATAAAATCCGTTCCGTTAAAACTGAAAAAACCTTATTCGATTGAAGTACGCGGTGAGTGTTATATGCCGAAAGAAGCTTTTGTAACATTGAATATGGAACGAGAAGAGAATGGGGAAGACATTTTTGCCAATCCTAGAAACGCAGCAGCTGGAGGATTAAGAAATTTGAATCCAAAAGAAACAGCGAAGCGTAATTTAAATACCTTCATGTATACTATTGCTGATTTTGGAGAACTTGATGCAGTCAGCCAGTCTGATGCACTGGACCAATTAGATACTATTGGCATCCGAACAAATCACGAGCGCCGTGTTTACGAAACTATTGAAGAAGTATGGGCGTATGTTCAAGAGTTTCAAGAGCACCGCAGCGGTCTGCCTTATGATATTGACGGTATCGTCATCAAAGTAAATGATTTTGAAGCTCAAAAAGATATCGGGTATACGATCAAAGCTCCACGTTGGGCGATAGCGTATAAGTTTCCTGCTGAAGAAGCACATACAGTCATCCGAAAAATCGAATGGACTGTTGGAAGAACAGGAGTAGTCACTCCTACTGCTATCATGGATCCTGTTCAATTAGCCGGAACGACTGTGCAAAGAGCGAGTTTACACAACGTAGATTTGATCAAAGAGCGAGACATTCGCTTATTTGATACCGTAGTGGTCCATAAAGCGGGAGACATCATACCTGAAGTGACGCGAGTGGTAGAAGATTTGCGTCCTGAAGACAGCGTTCCATATGAATTTCCGACCCATTGTCCGGCCTGCGACAGCGAGTTGGTGCATTTAGATGAAGAAGTGGCATTGCGCTGCATCAATCCAAAATGTCCTGCACAAATCATTGAAGGGTTGACTCATTTTGTATCCCGTAATGCCATGAACATTGATGGATTAGGAAATAAAGTCATTATTCAAATGTATGAAAAAGAATTGGTAAAAGATGTAGCGGATTTGTACAGTTTAACGTATGATCAACTAGTCACTTTAGATAAGATCAAAGACAAGTCTGCAAATAATTTGTTGAATGCTATTGATGCAAGCCGCAGTAATTCATTAGAACGGTTGATTTTCGGATTGGGTATTCGCAATGTAGGTGTAAATGCAGCGAAATTACTAGCAGAAGAATTTGAAACCATCGAAAAGCTGCAACAAGCAAAAGCTGAAGATATCACAGCTATTGAAGGCATTGGTAAGATCATTGCGGAGAGTGTAGTAGCATTTTTCGAGCTTCCGGAAGTGGCCGAGTTGATCAATGAGCTTAGAGCAAAAGACATCAACTTGAAGTATCTTGGAAAGAAAAAAGAAGTGGCAGAAGAAAGTGATTCATATTTCAATGGAAAAACAATTGTCTTGACCGGAAAATTAACTCACTTTACGCGTGAAGAAGCTAAAGAACGAATTGAGAATCTGGGCGGAAAAGTAACTGGAAGTGTGTCTAAAAAAACGGACTTTCTAGTTGCCGGAGAAGATGCAGGAAGCAAATTGACAAAAGCGCAAAGTTTAGAGATTCCCGTTTGGAACGAGGATCAATTGTTGGAAACATTAGAAGGAGAGGAATAAGAGTTTGAAAAGCAAACTACTCATGTTACTTGCAGGAAGTGTATTGTTCTTTACTGCATGTGCAGCTCCTGAGGAAGAAAACGCAGGAGAAACAACGACGGACGGTTCAGAAACTGAATTGGCGGCAGAAGAGGCTACGAGTACTTCACGTCAATTATCTGATGAATATTATCGTTCGCTGATTACCGATGGTCAATATCAAACTAGTGCAAACAGAGGCGCCACATTAGGAACAAATTCGAATTACAACTTAAAAGCATTTGAAACGGGATTGTTGGAAATCTCTCAAGAACATTTTTCGACCGATAATCATCTGATACAAGAAGGTCAATATCTGGACAGCAGCACAGTCAACAAGTGGCTTGAACGTTATAGACCTGAAGGAAAAGGATTCAATCAGTATGGGGATCCTATTACAGTGGACGAAAGCAGCCAAAACCTTGAAGGATTGAATCCTCAACACAATGGGAGCAAAGAGCCGGACGAACGGACACCCATTTTTCTAGAGTCTATTTTGGAACAAAATTACGTTACTGAAACAGAGAATGGGTACAAACTGTCTGGAATCAGTATAGGATTGGCAATGAATACTGTTGATTATTACCAGAAGAAACAATTTGATGCAACGTTTGAAACGAAGATCAGCGAAGAAGAATTGATTCAACAAGGGAAAGAGATGGCGGATAAAATCATTGAGCGTATGCGCCAAATTGAAGGATTGGAAGAAATTCCAATCGTTGTAGGGATCTTTAAACAAACTCCGCAAGACAGTTTAGCTGGAGGTTCATATGTAGCGGAAGGTGTCAGCGAAAACGGCAGTAATTCAGTCGGCGGATGGACTAATCTGTCTGTTAAAAAGTTGGTCTTTCCATTGCAAGGAGGCGAAAGTACGGAGTTGAACAGTTTCCAAAACTTCAAATCAGAAGTGGAAAGTTTCTTCCCGAACTTAAGCGGGGTTACTGCAGAAGCAACGTATATTGACGATACATTGGTCAAAATGAAAGTTGATATAGTGACTCAATTTTATGGAGAAACAGAAGTGATTGCATTCACACAACACGTTTACGATCAAGCAGTGAAATTTTTACCGCCAAATATCCCAATCGAAATCAGTATTTCTTCCATAAAAGGGATGGAAGCTTTCTTAGCAAGAGAGACGGGAGAAAATCAATTTTACAGTCATGTATTTGATTAAAGCCTTTACCGTTGAATCAAGATGAATGATTTATTTAAAGTGAGAACAAGAACCGAGTATCTTCTGGTTCACTGTTCTCACTTTTTTTTATTTTTGGACTAAAAGAAAAAACTTCTAGAATGTGTTCTTTAAATGTGCGCTTCTAAAGAATTCTCCTTGCTGAATCAAAGAATTCATAGAGTCTGTACCCGGTTTGTGATATTATAGGAAGGAAGTTTTAAATCTGTGAACTTTTAGAAAGTGAGTGAAATAGCAAATGGTTGTAACTGAAGAAGATATCAAACACGTTGCAAAATTAGCAAAGTTGGAGATAACCGAAGATGAACTCGGAAAATTTACTGAACAAATGGATAAAATTATCGCTATGGTTGAGCAATTAAGTGAGTTGGATACAGAAGATGTGCCTGTGACAACGCATGGTATGGCAACTTCAAGCGTTATGCGTGAAGATAAAGCAGTACCTGGAACAGACCGCGACAAATTATTTGAAAATGTAAAACGCCATGAAAATGGATTAGTGAAAGTACCTGCAATGATAGATAATTCGGAAGGAGATGCATAAGATGAGTTTGTTGGATCATACATTAGAAGAACTGCATACCATGCTGGTAAACAAAGAAACAACAGCAGAAAAAATCATGACTGCAGTTTATGCCCGCATCTCTGAGACGGAAGATCAAGTGGGTTCATTTATTACCTTAACTGAAGAGGAAGCTTTAGTAAAAGCACGCGAGATGGACGAAGCTGGAATTGATCCAGAGAATATCTTAGCTGGATTGCCGATTGGGATTAAAGACAACATCGTTACAGAAGGAACATTGACAACTGCAGCCAGCCGTATGTTAGAAGATTTTGTACCGATCTATGATGCAACGGTTACTGAAAAAGTGAAAGAATCCGGCATGATCTCAGTTGGTAAACTGAACATGGATGAATTTGCCATGGGTGGAAGTACAGAGAACTCTTATTTCAAGTTAACACGCAACCCTTGGAATCTAGATAAAGTACCTGGTGGATCTTCAGGTGGTTCCGCAGCAGCAGTTGCTGCAGGACAAGTTCCAGTTTCTTTAGGAACAGATACAGGCGGATCGATCCGCGAACCTGCAGCCTTTACCGGTGTAGTAGGTATGAAGCCGACTTATGGACGAGTGTCTCGTTTTGGTTTGATTGCTTTTGGTTCAAGTTTAGATCAAATTGGACCTTTTACACGTAATGTAAAAGACAACGCGATTGTATTGAATGCTATCAGTGGTCATGACCCTAAAGATGCTATGTCTCATACTGAAGAAGTGCCTGATTTTACAGAAGGCATTACAGATGGCGTTAAAGGAATGAAAATCGGTGTGCCGAAAGAGTACATGCAAGAAGGCGGACTTCAAGACGGCGTAAAAGAAGCTGTTTTAGAAGCTATCGAAACGTATAAGAAATTAGGTGCAATCGTTGAAACGGTTAGTTTGCCGCATTCTAAATATGGAATTCCTGCTTACTACATCATTTCTTCTTCGGAAGCTTCTTCGAACTTGCAACGTTTTGACGGAGTACGTTATGGTTACCGAGCTAAAGATGTAGAATCTTTAGAGGAATTGTATGTTAAAACACGTACAGAAGGTTTTGGACCAGAAGTTAAGCGTCGTATCATGTTAGGTACGTTCTCATTAAGTTCTGGATTCTATGATGCTCATTTTAAACAAGCTTCAAAAGCTCGTACGTTGATCCGTAGAGACTTTGAAAATGTGTTCGAAGAGTACGACTTGATTTTAGGACCTACTACAACAACAACTGCTTATGGTATCGGTGAACAAATCGATGATCCAATCGCAATGTATCTATCAGATATTCTAACAGTACCGGTAAACTTAGCTGGAGTTCCTGCAATTTCAATTCCTTGTGGATTTTCAGACGGCATGCCTGTTGGATTGCAATTGATCGGAAAACATTTCGATGAAAAAACAATCTACCAAGCAGCATATGCATTTGAACAAGCAACAGAATTCCACAAAGCAAGACCAAATTTGTAGGAGGAGAGACGAAACATGAATTTTGAAACAGTAATCGGACTAGAGGTCCACGTAGAATTAAAAACAGACTCTAAAATGTTCTCACCATCTCCAGCACATTTTGGAGCTGAACCGAATACCAACACAAACGTTATCGACTGGGGATACCCAGGTGTTTTACCAACAATCAATAAAGGCGCTGTAGATTTCGGTATCCGTGCTGCATTAGCCTTGAATTGTGAAATCTCACAAGATACAAAATTTGACCGTAAAAACTACTTCTATCCAGATAATCCAAAAGCTTACCAAATTTCTCAATTTGATAAACCGATTGGACACGATGGATGGATCGAGATCGAAGTCGAAGGCAAAAAGAAAAAAATCCGTATTGAACGCGTTCATTTAGAAGAAGATGCTGGGAAAAACACTCACGGCACAGACGGTTATTCTTATGTTGACTTGAACCGTCAAGGAACGCCTTTGATCGAGATTGTATCTGAAGCAGATATGCGTTCGCCGGAAGAAGCTTATGCTTATCTTGAGGCATTGAAACAAATCGTTCAATACACAGGTGTAAGTGATGTTAAAATGGAAGAGGGATCAATGCGTTGTGACGCAAACATTTCTATTCGTCCATTCGGTCAAGATGAATTTGGAACAAAAACGGAATTAAAAAACTTAAACTCGTTCAACTTTGTGCGCAGAGGATTAGCATTTGAAGAAAAACGCCAAGAAAAAGTATTGCTTGCTGGAGGCATTATTCAACAAGAGACAAGACGTTACGATGAAGCAACAGGTGAAACGATCTTGATGCGTGTGAAAGAGGGTTCTAGTGACTACCGTTATTTCCCAGAACCAGATCTTCCAAACATATACATTGAAGACGAGTGGATCGAAACGGTAAGAGAAACGATTCCTGAAATGCCTAAAGAGCGTCGTTTACGTTATGTAAAAGACTTTGGCTTATCTGATTATGATGCTGGGCAATTAACAGCAACTAAAGAAATGTCCGATTTCTTTGAAGGAACGATTGCTAATCAAGCGGATGCAAAACAAGCAGCCAACTGGTTGATGGGTGAAGTATCAGCTTACTTGAACAGTGAAAAATTAGAATTACACGATACGAAATTGACGCCTGAGAACTTAGCAGGAATGATCAATTTGATCGCAGATGGAACAATCAGTTCAAAAATCGCGAAAAAAGTTTTCCGTGAATTGATTCAAAATGGCGGAGATGCCAATGAAGTTGTAGAAGCAAATGGCTGGGTACAATTAAGTGATCCATCTAAATTGTTGCCAATCATCAATGATATTTTAGACAACAATGCGCAATCCATTGAAGATTTCAAAAATGGAAAAGACCGTGCGATCGGGTTCCTCGTTGGTCAAATCATGAAAGCTACTAAAGGACAAGCAAACCCTGGTGTAGTCAATAAATTGTTGAACGAAGAATTGAGCAAACGGTAATTTTGGAAAGAAGGTAAAACAGATGCGTGCGAGAATTATTTATAATCCAACATCTGGGCGCGAATTGCTGAAGAAAAATTTAGTAGACATCTTGAGTGTGTATGAAAGTGCTGGTTATGAGACCAGTGCTTTTGCTACAACGCCTGAGCCCTTTTCAGCTCGGAATGAAGCGGAAAGAGCTGCAAGAGCGGGTTTTGATTTGATTGTGGCTGCTGGAGGGGACGGAACGATCAATGAGGTCGTGAACGGATTAGCCGGTCTAGAAAAAAGACCTAAAATGGCGATCATCCCTGCAGGAACGACAAATGATTATGCTAGAGCATTGCATATCCCAAGAAATGATTTGATTGCTGCAGCAAAAATCATCGAGAAAAATCAAACCATCCATATGGACATTGGACAATCAATCACACAAAAACAAATGTCTTACTTTATCAACATTGGTGCGGCAGGCTATTTGACGGAGTTAACCTATGAAGTTCCGTCTCAATTAAAATCCGTTTTTGGCTACTTAGCTTACTTTGTTAAGGGTGCGGAAATGTTGCCGCGTGTCAAAGCGGTTCCTATGCGGATCGAATACGATGATGGAGTTTTTGAAGAAAGTGCCTCTATGTTTTTCGTCGCTTTGACGAATTCAGTCGGTGGTTTTGAGCAGCTGGCTCCAGACGCAAGGTTAGATGATGGAAAGTTCACATTGATCATTGTCAAAACGGCTAACTTGTTGGAGATCTTCCGATTGATCGCTAAGCTTTTAAACGGGGCTAAACACATTTCGAGTCCAAATGTCGTCTATGTGAAAACCAATAAAATCAAAGCACAAACAACGGATTTAACTCCATTGATGATCAATTTAGATGGAGAGTACGGAGGAGATTCACCTGTTGAATTCATCAACTTGAAACAACACATTGAAATGTATGCAGACGTTGATTTGATCCCTTATGACGTAGAGGAAAAAGATGAGTTTGCAGATGATGTGGAAGAAGCCTTCTTGAGACAAGTAGAAGAATTAACAGGAGAATTACCAGAAAACGAGCAAGAAAACAACGAATTGAAGAATTCTTATACAAATGATTCAAACGAATTGTAGAAAACAGGAAATCAACCGGCCGTTGCACATAAAAGAATAATCGCCCCAAAAATGTCCAGCATGTTTTTGAGTGGAAGGAGAATAAGGAATTGAAAAAAGATCAAACTATTCCAGTAAATAAAAATGAACAGCATACGGTTACTATCGAAGATTTAACATTTGAAGGTATGGGTGTTGCTAAAATAAATGGGTATCCATTATTTATAGAAGACGCTTTACCAGGTGAAAAAGCAGAGGTTAAAATCCACAAAACAGGTAAGACTTATGGTTACGCAAAAGTGATGAATCGTCTAACATCAAGTAAAGACCGGGTCCCTTTGAAAAACAGAAGCTATACACGTGCAGGTATCGCACCTTTGCAACATATGTCTTATGCTGCTCAGTTAGCTTTTAAAAAGAAACAAGTGGCGAATGTTATGCAACGTATTGCAAGAATGCCTGAAGTTCCAGTACTAGATACGATGGGAATGGAAGAGCCATGGGGATACCGCAATAAAGCACAGGTTCCAGTGCGTAAAGTTGAAGGATTGTTGACAACCGGATTTTTCCGTAAAAACAGCCATGATTTGATTCCTATGGAAGATTTTTATATTCAAGATCCAAAAATCGACGAAGCGATTATCGCTGTTCGAGATATTATGCGTGAATACGGAGTAAAACCATATAACGAGAAAGACAATACTGGTAACTTGCGTCATATCGTTGTGCGCAGAGGATATCATACTGGGGAAATGATGATTGTATTGGTTACACGTACAGCTAAATTGTTCCCAACAAGTAAAATCATCCCTGCTATCCAAGAAGCTTTACCAGAAGTTGTCAGCATTGTTCAAAATGTCAATCCAAGAGGAACTAACGTTATCTTAGGAGAAGAAGCAATCGTATTGTATGGTGAAGACAAATATAGAGATGAATTAATGGGAAATACATTTGAAATTTCACATCGTTCATTCTATCAAGTCAACCCATTACAAACGGAAAAACTGTATCAAACAGTTTTAGATTTTGCTGCAATGACAGGCGAAGAAACAGTTATCGATGCTTACTGTGGTATCGGAACGATTACTCTTGCTTTGGCGAAAAAAGCGAAAGAAGTTTACGGAATCGAGATCGTTGAAATGGCAGTTGAAGATGCTAAAAGAAATGCTGCATTAAACGGTGTTGAAAACGTCACTTACCAACTTGGAGCTGCTGAAGAAGTCATGCTTAAGTGGGCTGAGGAAGAACGTACAGCAGATCTATTAGTCGTTGATCCGCCTCGTAAAGGACTGGAAGGACAATTTATCGATGCTGTATTAGAAATGAAACCATCAAAAATGGTTTATGTCAGCTGCAACCCGGCTACATTAGCTCGTGACTTAGCCTTATTGGCAGAGGGCGGCTACAATGTGGAGAAAATCCAACCAGTAGATTTGTTCCCGCAAACAAACCATGTTGAGTCAGTAACATTGCTGACAAGAAACGAAGCCTAATAAGAAGTAAAAAAATGATTAAGGTCGCGAATTTCGTGGTCTTAATCATTTTCTATTGTAAAGAACAGTTGTCAGTTGTAATCTTCAAGAATGAACAGATGGATATCGGATTTGCTAAAAGATAAAAAATCCGCTATAATTTTTAAGGTTAACAAGAATTCTAACAGGTATAGAAGAAAAATACCTATAATGAAATAGTTGCAAGGAAAGACAATTTAATTTGAGGTAAATGATTGCCTCTCTATGAAAGGAATACGTATAAAAAATGAAAGAAAATTTTTGGCAAGAATTACCGCGACCGTTTTTTGTGTTGGCCCCAATGGAAGATGTGACAGATGTTGTTTTTCGTCATGTAGTCAGTGAAGCAGGCAGACCAGATGTGTTTTTTACAGAGTTTACGAATTCTGTCAGCTACTGCCATCCAGAAGGACGCAACAGTGTTCGTGGACGGTTGACCTTTACAGAAGATGAACAACCTATGGTAGCCCATATATGGGGAGATGAGCCAAAATACTTCAGAGAAATGAGTATTGGTATGGCAAAAGAAGGATTCAGCGGAATCGATATCAACATGGGTTGTCCAGTTCCTAATGTAGCCGGTAACGGAAGAGGAAGCGGACTGATCAAACGTCCAGAAGTGGCTGCTGAACTGATTGAAGCTGCAAAAGCAGGCGGACTGCCTGTAAGTGTCAAAACGCGATTGGGTTATTTGAAGGTCGATGAATGGAAAGAATGGTTGACTCATTTATTGAAGCAAGATATCGCTAATCTATCGATTCATTTGCGCACTAAAAAAGAAATGAGTAAAGTAGACGCTCACTGGGAATTGATACCAGAAATCGTAGAATTGCGTAACGAGATAGCGCCTCACACATTGATTACGATCAATGGAGACATCCCAGATCGTAAAACAGGTCTAGAATTGGCTGAAAAATACGGTGTAGACGGAGTAATGATCGGACGCGGTATTTTCCACAATCCTTACGCATTTGAAAAAGAACCGAGAGAACATTCTAGCAAAGAATTGTTGGAACTTTTTAGAATCCATTTGGATTTGTTTGATAAGTATACTGTTGATGAGCCTCGTGCTTTTAAACCGCTTCGTCGTTTCTTCAAGATATACGTCAAAGGAATCCGTGGAGCGAGTGATTTAAGAGCTCAATTGATGGAAACTGAAACAACCAATGATGTACGAGCTTTATTGGATGAATTTGAAGAAAAGAATAAAGATATTTTAGGTGAATAAACATTAATTTAAAAAAGCTGTTTTCCTGATTGATTGAGGAAAACAGTTTTTTCTATTTTTCCAATAATTCTTTTACAAAAAAATCCGTAACCTCCCGCATAGTACTCGTTTTGACTAGATGCTCTTCGTCTTCATCAGTAAAATAAATATTTGGGAGTTCTTTTTGTTCATCAGCAAAATCAGCCACATCTTCATAAGGAACAATCAGGTCTTGTTTTCCATGCCAGATAAATAAGGGACGCCCGTCTAAAGTCTCAGGACGAAGAGACAAATCATACTGTGGAATCCAGCTCAGCAGTTCCTTGTAGTCTTGAGGCAAGTAACGGTTGGACCTCTTAGCGTGTTCGACTATTCTTTCGCGGTAGGCGGACAACTTGGGCGACCCCATTAAACAAGCAGCGGCTTTGATCTCAGGATGATGTGTCAATAATGCACAAGTGGTTATTCCACCCATTGAAGTACCGCCTACTCCAATAACATCATCTACGAAACCGATAGTGCGAAAATGATGTACAATAAAACCAAATTCAACTAAATTGGTATGGATACTTTGCCAAAACGTCAAAGAAGGAATTTTAGAAACAGGTTGCTTTCTTTCCCCATGATTCATAGCATCCGGTAAAATGACTCTAAAACCTTGACGCGCTAAGTAACGAGCTTGAGTTAAATTCAATTCTTTTACGGACTGCCAACCATGGTAATAAATGATTAGCGGCAGCAAATCATTGCGTTTTTTTGTTGGAACAACTTCCAGCATTGGGATAGTTCCTAAAGTTCTTTTTCGAATCGTTAATTTCAATTCATCCACCTCCTGAGTATCATATCAAATGAATATAGATAAGGAAATGAATACAGTTAGAAGTTTTCGGAAAACAGGTGAAAAGGTTGTTAAAATGGACAAAAAACTATATTTACTTTGCATTAATATAAACAGTGATGTATAGTTATAAATTGTGTGTTCATTATATAAGTAGGAGTGTTTTAAGTTGGAGAAAGAAAAAATTGTTTCAGTAAAAGAAGTAACAGCAAATCCGGCACCACTAGGATTGATGGGATTTGGTATGACAACTATTTTGTTAAATATACATAATGCAGGATTTTTTGAATTAGACGCAATGATTTTAGCAATGGGTATTTTTTATGGAGGTATTGCACAAGTCATCGCAGGTATCATGGAATTTAAGAAAAATAATACATTTGGAACAACTGCTTTTACGTCGTATGGTTTCTTTTGGCTATCATTAGTGGCATTGAATATTTTACCATTGATGGGATATGGAGAAGCAGCTGGATCTTTATCTATGGCAGCGTACTTATTTATGTGGGGAGTATTTACATTATTTATGTTCATCGGAACATTACGGATCAATCGCGCATTACAAGTAGTATTTGGTTCACTGACGATTTTATTCTTCTTACTAGCTATCGGAAACTTTACTGGTTTTAGTTTGATTTTAACGATTGCCGGCTATGAAGGAATCTTATGTGGTTTTTCAGCTATTTATGCAGCTATGGCACAAGTATTGAATGAATTGTACGGCAAGGACATTATGCCTATTGGAGAAGTAAAATAAAATTGATTTGAGGGACTTCGTTGATCATCAGCGAAGTCTTTTATTCTGTATATCGGTTCAAATTTTTAATTGCGATTACACAGTTTTGAAATTTAAATTTATTTTAAAACAAAATGTGTATGAATTCTATCTGATAAGTGATATAAGTAAGATAGTACAAAAAGTTAGTAAAACTGGAGGCTTATCAGATGACTATTTACGATATCGAAGTGACGCTTGAAAGCGGAGAAACGTATAAAATGGATAAATACAAAGGCAAAACATTGCTGATCGTCAATACAGCTACCAAATGTGGTTTAGCATCTCAATTCGATGATTTGCAAAAGTTATATGAGAAATACAAAGAAGAGGATCTTGTTGTTCTAGGATTCCCAACTAATCAATTCAAACAAGAAATCGATTCAGCCAGCGATGCAGCCGAATCGTGCCGGATGACTTATGGGGTAACTTTTCCGATGCACGAAATGATAAAAGTGAATGGAGCAGATGCTCATCCATTGTTTAAATTGCTGACAGAAGAAACAAAAGGTCTTACAGGAAAAGCTGTAAAATGGAATTTCACTAAATTTTTAGTGGATAAAGAAGGCAATATCATCAAACGCTTTGCGCCTACAACTACACCATTGTCATTTGAAGAAGAATTAGCCCAATACAAGTAAATTGGAAAACAGCGTCCAATCACACGAGAGAACATTGTGTGGTTGGACGCTGTTTTTAACCATCTGTAATCTTCAACCCCATAAGAGTAGATAAATAAACAGCTTGTTCACGTGAAACGGTGCATCCTTTTAATTCATTTTGAGATACTCTAAGCGAACTGAAATGAGACAAGCTTAAGTCGATGCCTTTTAAAAGAGTTTGTTCAAACGCAGCCTCGTTCAAATTACAGTTGTCGAACACGACATTTTTTAAAGTGCAGTCATAAAAATCAGTACTTTCTAAAGAACAGTGTTGAAAAATAATTTTTTCCAGCTTAGATGAATGGAAAGTGGCAAAATTCAGAATGGAGTTGCTGAATAAAACATTTCCTAAACTAGATTCGGGAAAACTGATGCCCAGCAGTTTGCAATTTTCAAATTCAACTCTGTGAATAGAAGCTTTGCTCAAGTCGGCGTTTGAGAAATCGCAATTGATGAATCGGACATCGACAATATCAATACCGCTAAAATTAGTATGAGTAAAGGTGCTGTTTTTAATGACAGCGTTGTGCAAGTGAGCTCTATCTAAATTTTCATTTGAAAAATCAGATTGAGAGATTTCGCAGTTTCCCAACATGTAATCTTCATCGTCTAAAATAGCTTGAAAATCTTTTGTGGTTAGTAGCGCTTTTGAAATAGCAGGTGTTTTAAGTTTCATTGTTTTCCTTCTTTCTACTTCTTAACGTCAATGATACAGTATAGCATATAAAAAGAGTTTTTAAGAACAATTAGTCGAATGACAGCTTGTTTTAGAAGCGTGCTGTTCCATTTAAATTGAACTTCAAGTAAAATTGTGAGCAAAAAGAAAATAGAACTTAAACTTACAAGATTGAAGTAGAAAAAGCTTAACATTTTGAAATGATCGAGTATAATATAAGTAAAGCTCAACAATTGTGAATTGTTGAGCTTTTTAAAATGGAAGTTAAAGGAGCACAAAAGATGAAGGTGAAAAAGAAGAGCAGGATCATTCTAGTGATGTTGATAGCGATGGTATTTTTTATGGGCTGTGCCGCTCAGGCAAAGGATTCGCAAAGAACCGAAGCAACAACGATTGTTACGGATGCTAAAGGAAAGGTAGAAATTCCTAAAGCCCCGAAAAGAATTGTGGACTTAAGCGGGAATAGCGACAGTTTATCGATTTTAGGATACAAAGTAACTGGAACAGCCAATAGTGATGCTTACGATTACACTAAGTTTCCCTCTTATTTAGAAGATGTTTTAGAGGGGGCTGAGATTTTGGGGTACAGTATGCAAGATACTGTGGATGTAGAAGCAGTCATGAATTTGGAACCTGATTTGATCATACTGTCAACAGTGCAGGAAAAAGTGTATGAGCAATTGAAAACCATTGCTCCGACGGTCATGATCCAATTAGAGGCTTTGGACTGGAAAGAAGACGTAAAAACACTTGGAACAGTATTCCATCAAAAAGATAAGGCAGAAGACTGGTTGAAAAACTATGAAACAAAAGCTGCTTCAATCGGAAATACGATTAAAAAGAAACAAGGTGAAGACACAACCTATTTGTCTTTCTTAGCTAGTGGAGGTCAATTTTTCGTTTTTGACGGAGCAGGTTTTGGCGAAGTACTTTACGAAGATATGGGATTAAAGAAACCAACAGGTATGCCGGAACAGACAGATATCAGTTTGCCGGTAGTGACTTATGAAGGATTAGCTGCCATCGAGGCAGATCATATTTTTGTGATCGCTACTGATGAAGACCTAGAAGTATTACAAGCCAATGAAATCTGGAATAATCTTCCTGCAGTAAAAGCAGGGAAGGTGACGACTCTGGATGCTTCTCCGTATTTCAATCAAGGCTACAGCCCGATAGGCAGAGAACTGCTGCTAGATGAAATAGCGGTGATGTTAGATGAACCAGATTAAAAACACCCTTTTTGTGCTGGCTTGTCTGCTGATTCTAGCTGTGGGGATCTACTTGGCAATTATTCTGGGAGCAGAATCTATCGGTCCGACAGAATTATGGAATAGTTTATGGCAGCCAGAAAATTCATTGAATCAATTATTGATCAGGGACGTTCGAACCCCTCGAGTAGTGTCTGCCTTATTCACAGGAGGCATTTTGGGGGCTTGTGGTGCACTTATACAAGGAGTTACGCGTAATCCTATAGCTGAACCATCCTTGCTGGGAGTGAGCCAAGGCGCCACTTTAGTGATCGCACTGTTTTATGCGGCCAATATCACCATAAGCACACAAAGTAGTATGTTAGCTTCATTGATAGGGACAGCATTCAGTGCGGCTCTAGTTCTCATGTTTTTATTCAATACAAAGAAAAATAATTCTACCAGCAAATTATTGCTTGCTGGAATTTCTATGAGTACTTTTTTTATTTCTTTGACCACGACCATCGGAATTTTATCCAATAAGTCTCAGTTTATTGCTTTTTGGATCTCCGGCAGTTTTAGAAATGCTACGTGGTCGGATGTTCAATTGGTAGTTAGTGTAGGAACCGTTGGATTGCTGTTTAGTATGTTGTTGTCAAATAAAATTACTATTCTCGGTTTAGGAGATGAAGCAGCAGCTGGATTAGGAGTAAACCCTGGAAAGACAAGATTAATGGCATTTTTGATTTTGATCCCAATGTGTGCAGCTGCTGTAGCAGTGGGAAAAAATATTGGATTTGTAGGGGTGATCATTCCGCAAATCAATCGAAGGCTTGTAGGAGAAAATTATGCTAAGAATATTTCCTTATCTTTTTTATTAGGAGCAATTTTAGTCCTTTATTCCGATATGGCTGCCCGATTAGTTTATACTCCATATGAAATGCCTGTTGGAATTTTTACTTCCTTGATAGGAGTTCCATTTTTTATAGCAGCCGCTCGCAAGGAGGTTGCTTAAGATGAAAAAATACAAAATGAAACCTTTAATGATTGTTTTGGTTAGTCTGTTTATTGTAGCGGTATTATTTTACTTAAGTTGGGGAAGCTATCAGATGTCAGTATCTGACCTTCTTTTAACGCTAGTCGGAAAAGGAAACGCATATCAACAAACGGCTCTTTTCAACTTGCGTTTTCCTCGAATGATAGTAGCGATTTGTGTCGGTGCGGCGTTGGCTACTTCTGGAGGAATCGTCCAAACCATCACAAAAAATGAATTGGCTGATCCCGGAATGATAGGAATAAATGCTGGAGCAGCAGCGGCAGCAATTTTGGTGGTAACGTTTCAAACCACACAGTATTATAACAAGTTAGGTTCTTTTTCTATTTATCTGTTGCCGATCATGGCCATTATTGGCGCTGGAATCACGGCTTGCATCGTTTATCTTCTTTCTAATCAACAAGAGATCAAACCTAAAAGAATGGTGTTGATAGGTCTAGGAATAAACGCAGGACTGAGCGCTTTTATGACGTTTTTCATCTTCAGAGGCGGTGTAGGAGAATACAACAAAGTGTTGATTTGGACATCCGGCAGTTTGTGGGGAACAGGTTGGGAGTACGCAAACATTCTTTTGCCTGTAGTCGCGATTGTTTTTACCTTGGTCTTATTGAATCATAAAAAAATGGATGTCTTACAATTATCTGATGAACATATTTTATCTTTAGGGTTAAACCGGAACCGAGAACGAAAAAAGATGTTGATTTACGCAGTAATTTTAGCTGGCGGAGCGACAGCATTTGCTGGAAATGTTGGATTCATTGGATTAATTTCTCCTAATATCGCTAAAAGATTAGTGGGTTCATCGCATAAAAATTTCTTGATAGTTTCAGTGTTGATCAGTGCCATTATTATGTTGTGTGCAGACGCTATTTCTAAAAATATGTTTTCACCTGTAGAAATACCTGTTGGCATCACTGTTTCATTGTTGGGTGTTCCTTACTTTATGTATTTGATTGTAAAGGAGAATTAGATGGAAGCTATAGCCGTAAAAGAATTATCAGCAGGATATGAAGAACAGACTGTGATCGAAAAATTGGATTTGTCCATTTTAAAAGGCAAAATCAATATCATCGTAGGATCTAATGGATGCGGAAAGTCGACTCTTTTAAAAAGTATTGTCGGAGTCATTAAGCCGCAGAACGGGCATATTTCTATTAATGGAAAAGATATTGCCAAGCAAAAAGAAAAGGTTTTAGCTACTCAAATCGCCTTTCTGCCGCAAGAACCAATCTGCCCAAGCGGATTGACTGTCAGAGAACTGGTTGCTTATGGCCGATTTCCGTATCAAAAAAGTTTTGGTGGATTATCTAAACACGATAGACACATGATTGATTGGGCGATTCAAGAGACGGAGTTAGAGGACCTTTCGGATCGAAAAGTAGAGGCGTTATCTCAAGGACAACGTCAAAGAGTATGGATTGCTATGACTATAGCCCAAGAAACCGATATTATTTTACTGGATGAACCTACAACGTATTTGGATTTATCTTATCAGCAAGAAATCCTGCAATTATTGAGCAAATTAAATAAACAAGCTGGTTTTACTATCGTGATGGTGCTGCATGAGTTGAACAATGCGTGCAGATATGCTGATAATATCATCGGTTTAAAACACGGGAAACTAATCTGTCAAGGTTCACCTTGCGAAGCGATCACACGAGAAAGTTTGAGTGAGTTATACGGTATAGAAGCTAAACTGCAGCTCAGTGAAGACAAACGATACCCCATTTGCCTAGAATATGAAGTAATCAAAAGAGAAACGTTGCTAATTGGATGTACGAAGAAATGTGATTTAAATTGCAAGCATAGAAAAATTGCACCAGTATAAGAAGAGACCGAGCCGACAGAAGGAAAGTTTTCCTTCTGTCGGCTCGGCTTTGTCGTATAAAAATTCATGAAAAATCAAGAGTTATTGAATTCTGTAACAAACTATTCACTTTTGATGAAAATAATGTGTATTTTTATTAAAAAAGATTACATTTCTTTTCATATTAACCGATTAACAAAATAGTGGAAAGAGTTTGGAGTTTTAAAAAGTAAACGGTTAATACATAAAAGGAAGGTAAGAGATTCATGAATTTGAAACAAAAATTATTAACAGGTTTTTTTAGTATTATCGCATTATTGATGATTATCAGCGGGATAACATATGTACAGTTTAACGCGGTAAATGATCAATACAGTTCTACAATAACAGACAGAACAAATAAGATTCAGCTAACTTCTTATACTTTATTTGAAACGTATCAAGAAGAAAGAGATTTACAAGCTTACTTAACAACAGGAGATGTAGAAAAGCTTGATGCCTATTACCTAAACCGAGATGAATTTAAGGAAAATATAGGTAATCTAGCAGCACACTCTAATAGTAAAGAAGCTAATGGATTGATTGATCAATTAGTAGCAACAGAAGAAAGATTCGCTGAAATGGCAGAGGAAGCTATTACATATAAACAAAGTGAAAACGTAGAAGGTTATACGGATTTGATGAATACCAGAGGAGACGAAATATCTGCGGAACTCGAAAATATTGGAAAAGAGCTGTTGTTTTATCAACAAGACGCTTTTGCTGCAACTAGTCAACAACTCAGTCAGCAAACCAATAATACAATTCGTGTGATCGTCATACTTAGTTTAGTAGCCATTGCAACTGGGATTGCAGTAGCTCTAGGCATCAGTAACAAAATTTCAAAAAGAGCAAAAATCGTTACTGAAGTAGCAGAAGAGATTGCGAATGGCAATTTAGCCATAGACGAAATCAACGTCAAAGGAAAAGATGAAATCAGTCACTTAGCTTTAGCAGTTAATAAAATGTTGAACAATTTGCACGACATGATTGAAAAAGTCAGTCAAACCTCAGAACAGGTAGCCTCTTCTTCACAAGAACTACTGGCTATAGCAGAAGAAACAACTGCTGCGACTAATCAAGTAGCGGATTCAATTAGTAACGTAGCAGAGAGTATTGAAGTTCAAAGCAGAAATACAAATGAAAGTGCCCATGGAGCAAATGAAATTGCAACAGGTATTTTGCAAATTACCGGGAACACTTCCACAGTAGCTCAAACAACGATAGAAACGATAAGACAAGCAGCTAAAGGAAATCAAAATGTTCAAGAAGTTATTCGTCAAATGAATACGATTTCTCAAGCAAACGAAGAAACGAATCAAGTGATTCAAGCTTTGGAAAAAAGATCGATTGAAATTGGAAAAATTATTAGTGTCATAACAGATATCTCTGATCAAACAAATCTATTGGCACTAAATGCGGCCATAGAGTCTGCTAGAGCTGGAGAGCAAGGAAAAGGCTTCGCCGTAGTAGCAGATGAAGTACGGAAATTGGCGGAACAATCTAGAGAATCAGCTAATCAAATTGCAAAATTGATCCAGCATATTCAAACCGATACATCAAAAGCCGTTGAAATGATGCATCATGGGAACGATGAGATTGTTCAAGGGATGACAATAGCGGAAGAAACTGGAAAGTCATTTGAACGGATCGTTCAGTCGATTGAAAGTACAACCATTCAAACACAAGAATTATCGGCTGCTTCAGAGCAAATTTCAGCGAGTGTCCAACAAGTGAATGCTTCGATTGAAGAAGTAGCTGCAGCGGCAAAAACTTCTTCTGCAACAACTGGTGAAATCGCTGCTGCAACAGAAGAACAATTGGCTTCGACCGAAGAGGTTTCTTCATCAGCCACTTTCTTAGCTCAATTAGCAGAAGAATTAACCGGTCTCGTCAGCAAATTCAGTGTTTAAAATAGTCTTATCAAAGACGGAAAAATGTTCTTACATTTTTTCGTCTTTTTTTATTTTCCCCACAGAAAAATATGATAGGCTAGTAAGGAGCAGAATTGCAGATGAAAGAGTTATGGAGGTCCTTATGAAATCAATTCTAGAAACATTAAAACATTATTATGGATATGAGTCTTTTCGACCTGGACAAGAACAACTAATTGAAGCTATTTTAAGAGGAGACGATGTTTTAGGCGTTATGCCTACTGGAGGCGGGAAATCGATTTGTTATCAGATTCCGGCTATTTGTATGGAAGGTGTCACAATCGTTGTGTCTCCTTTGATTTCTTTAATGAAAGATCAGGTAGACGCTTTAGCAACTATGGGAATCAAAGCAGCGTATATCAACAGCCAACTGTCTTTTTACGAGCAAGAAAGCATTCTGTACAGTGCCGTTCATGGGGAACTAGACTTAATGTATGTGTCTCCGGAACGCTTAGAAAACGAGACCTTTATATCCTATGTCCAACAAATGAATGTTAATTTAGTAGCCGTAGATGAGGCGCATTGTGTTTCTCAGTGGGGACACGACTTCAGACCCAGTTATCAAAATATTCCTCGATTAATGGATGTCTTGAATAACAGACCTCCGTTTGCTGGTTTTACAGCGACGGCGACTACACCAGTGCGAGCAGATATGATCACACAATTAAGGCTAGAACAGCCTTATCAATATATTTCCAGTTTTGACCGTCCTAATCTGTATTTTTCAGTGGTCAAACCGAAAAAGAAAGCCGACGAATTGCTGCGTATTTTAGACAACAAAGAATCCAGCATTATTTACTGCAATACGAGAAAGAATGTGGATACGGTTTATGATACGTTAGTCAAAAAAGGGTACCCGGTAACGATGTATCATGCAGGAATCAGTCCACAAGAGAGAACACAAAATCAAGATGACTTTTTATACGACCGAAAACCGATTATGGTGGCTACGAATGCTTTTGGAATGGGTATCGATAAATCAAACGTCAGACGAGTCATTCATTACAACATGCCTTTGGATATGGAAAGTTATTATCAAGAAGCTGGACGTGCAGGAAGAGATGGAGCTCCATCTGAAGCGATCCTCTTTTATTCTGGTCAAGATATCATTACCAATACGTTTTTGATCGAACAGGGAAATAACCCGCATGCTAAATCAAATTTGAATACGATGATCACGTACTGCAAAACAGGAAGTTGTTTGCGAAAAACGATTTTGAATTATTTTGATGAAACCCCTGAGTGGACGGAGTGCAAGCATTGTTCAAATTGTGATGGAGAAATGGTCAAAACAGATATCACTGTAGAATGCCAAAAAATTCTCTCATGTATTTACCGCATGAATCAAGCCTATGGAACTGGATTGATAGTCGATGTGTTACGCGGAAAATCCACCAGCCGCATCAAGCAGCAAGGGTTTGACGCATTGTCTACTTATGGATTGATGAAAGAATATACGGATGGGGATATCAAAGATATGATTTCTATCATGATCAGTGAAAACTACTTGCACTTAGGTGGGGATCAGTATCCGATTTTGCAATTCACGGCAAAAACCAATGACTTATTACAAGCTAAAGTACGTTTGTCGATGACCAAATCATTGAAAGAAGAACCGACAACAACGAAAAAATCAGTCGAAAATATTGAGAATTATGATACGGGATTATTTGAACAGTTACGCGAATTGCGGAAAGAGATTGCCCAAGGACTGGGTAAGCCGCCATTTGTTGTCTTTTCAGATCGTAGTTTAATTGATATGGCCGCTAAATTTCCTGCTTCAGATGCTGAATTTTTAACCATTCATGGAGTAGGAGAAGCAAAATTAGCTGATTACGGAGATCAGTTCTTAGCTCTTATTAACGATTATATCAGCACAAATGATTTGAATGTGGAACAATTGCGCACAGAAAATTTGTCTACCAAAGCAGTCGTGAAAGCAGCACCTTCTTCAACAAGTCCACGTAAGAAAGGCAAAACACATGAAGAGACATTGAGTTTTTTCCAAGAGGGCAAAACCATTGAAGAAATTGCATCAATCCGTGATTTGTCGCCAACAACGATAGTGAATCATTTGTGTACCTTGATTCAAGAAGGGACAGAATTGGAGTATTCCAGACTAGTTGCTCCAGAAGCTGAATCTGAGATAAGAAAAGCCGTAGAAGAAGTGGGGACAGCATCACTGAAGCCAATTAAAGAAGCTTTAGCGGACTCGATATCTTACGATGAAATCAAGTTTGTCCTAGCGAAAGTAAAAGCAGAGTCGAAGTAATGAAGTTTATTTTTAAATAGATATGGGAGGTCGTCTATTAATCAAGTGAGTGAAGAAAGAGAGTTCATTTGATTAATAGAACAGATTAGCCCTCGAATAAAAGAATATAGACACACCAAAAACACCTATCCTACTTTCGTTACAAGTAGAATAGGTGTTTTTATGTAATAGATCATTTATTCAGAAAAATCATTCTCACTATCGAGGTCTTCGCTTGAGTCAGACTCTGCGGGTGGTGTAGGAGATTCAGATTCCTCAGGTGTTTCATCTGAACTTTCTTCTTCAGCCGGTGTAGCAGGCGTTTCAGGTTTCTCTTCAACAGGTTCTTTTACTAATCCACCTTCGTCTTTTTGAGGTTTCTCTTCTTTTGAAGACTCTGATTCGGATGATTCTGTTTTTGGTTTGGCTTTAGGTTTAGTTGTTTTCTTAGTCGTTTTACCGGTAGAGCTTTTCGGTTTTGACCATTTTTTTGAATTGTTTTGAGAGCTGGATTCAGAACTGTATTCTGTTTCCTCATAAAACTCGCTTTCTTCCAATTCCAATTCACTTTCTTCGCTTTCAACAACTTCTTCTATTTCTTCGGTTTCTTCTTCAACGACCCACAAGTTGCTAGAAATACTGCTGCTGATAGTATCAGTCAATTGACTGCCTCGTGACTCTACTCGCTGGATTGCGGTCAATCCGTCAGCTGAAAGAGGTTCTTTTGCGCGTGATTTTGTCGCAACTTCTTTTTCAATACTTTTTGTCTGAACGGTTTCTTTGCTGAACGTTTTAGTTTGGTTTAATCCTACATAAACAATGGCGAAAAATAAAAGCAATAATACAATAATCGGACCATACTTTTTCATGAAAGACTCCTTTCAATTCACATTATGAGACAATCATATAACAAGCGGTATACAAAAACTAGTTATTTTAAAGATGTTTGGAAAATTGTCACTAAATAGGAATTACTATTCGCAAATACGAGCAAGTTCAAGTAAAGTTAAGCTGAGAAAAGAAATCAATAAAAAGCACACAGATAGGAGATATTCTATGAAAATCATTGTTTTAGAAGGATATACGACAAATCCAGGTGATTTGAATTGGGACGGGTTGAATGAGCTAGGGAATTTAGAGGTTTATCACCGGACCTCTTTAACTGATGAAAAAGAAATTATTGATCGCATAGGGAACGCTGAAATCGTGTTGACCAATAAAACACCTATTACGGGAAGTATCATGGATGCTTGTCCTTATTTGAAATATATTGGCGTATTAGCCACAGGATACAATGTTGTAGACTTGAAGGCTGCTAAAGAAAAAGGGATAGTGGTAACCAATGTTCCAGATTACAGTACGCCTTCAGTAGCGCAAATGACTTTTGCCCTTCTACTAGAGATCTGTCAGCACGTTGGACATCACAGCCAAGCAGTACATGAAGGCAAATGGGAGAAAAGTCCAGATTGGAGCTTTTTTGATTTTCCTTTAATTGAATTGGTTGGAAAAACAATCGGCATTATTGGCTTTGGCAGTATTGGACAAGAGACCGCGAAAATCGCGAATGCTTTTGGTATGAATGTGATAGCTTATAATCGCAGTCAAAGTGAAGAAGGAAAAAAATTGGCTGTTTATGTGTCTTTAGATGAATTATTGAAGCAATCGGATGTTATTTCACTGCATATTCCGTTGGTGGAAGAAACCAAATCGCTTATTGATGAAGAAGCCATTGCAAAAATGAAAAATGGCGTTGTTGTCTTGAATACAGCTCGTGGTGAATTACTGGATGAGCAAGCTGTAGCAGATGCCTTGAATAGCGGGAAAATATATGCTGCTGGAGTTGATGTGGTCAGCACGGAATCTATTGAAAGTTCGAATCCATTATTAAAAGCTCAAAACTGTTTTATCACACCGCACATTGCATGGGCAACTAAGGAAAGCAGAACTAGATTAATTGATATCGCTACGAATAATATCAAACAGTATATAAACGGAGATCCAGTCAATGTAGTGAATAGTGATTAATTCAATTCGTATACAAATAGAGCATTACTCGAAAGAGAGGAGCAATCCGGCTTTTTTAATATTGATCATTATTTGGATGTACGTCTTATTTATGTTTTGTCTATATCAAAATATTCTTTTAAAAGAGCAGCTAAAAAGATTCTAGAAAAAGGAGCGGAGATCCGGTCCTTTTTCTCTACATAAAAAGATCCATAAAAAAAGCGCATTGAAAAATATATTCTTAGTTCAAGCGTATACTTTTTCCATTATAATAAAATACGTTAAGGAATATATGGGGTGAGAATATGCAAAAAATTATGATTATAGAAGATGATCTTACAATTGCCAAAAGTTTGCAGGAAGAGCTGACGAAGTGGAGTTACCAAGCATTTTATACAACTGATTTCAATCAAATCATGGAGCTGTTTACAGAACAAGCCCCACAATTAGTGTTGATTGATATCAAATTGCCTTATTTTAATGGATACTACTGGTGTACAGAAATCAGGAAAGTGTCTCAAGTACCGATTATATTTATATCGTCGCAGAATGAGCGAATGGACATTGTTATGGCGATTCAAATGGGAGCAGATGATTTCATCAGTAAGCCCTTCGATTTAACGATTGCGATCGCCAAAATACAAGCTTTATTAAGAAGAACCTATGATTTTAACGAAAACGATTCTTTTTTGAACCATCAAGGTGTTTATTTGAAAGCAAATGAATTGAGGCTGCAATTTGAAGAAAAAGAAATGGCTTTGACTAAAACAGAGATGAAAATACTGGAACAGTTGTTTCTGCACAAAAGCGAATTCGTTTCTCGTGAAGCCATTATGGTCAGCTTATGGGAAAACGAAGCGTTTATCGATGATAATACGTTAGCGGTCAATATCGCCCGGTTAAGAAAAAAATTAGCCGAGATAGGGCTGGAGAATTTTATCATCACTAAAAAAGGTTATGGGTATGGATTGATGAAGGGGGAATAAAATGACTTATTTAAAAGAGCAAAGCGCAGTATTTAGGGGGTTTTTATCCTTTAAGCGTTATGAGATAGCTATTTATTTGAGCATGGTCATTCTTTATGGTGTTTTATTTATTTTAGGACGCTTGCCGCTGGAATTTTATTTTTACGGCATACTATTGACTGGATTTTTGTTTTTGGTTTTTTTGATTGTGCAGTTTATCCAATACAATAAACGGTACAAAATATTGAAATACATTGAGACTCAACCTTTAACCGTTTTGAATGAGCTCGCACCATCTATTGATCCTTCAGAACAATACCTTATTGAAGAGATCAATCATTTGATGGATGAAATAGAGAAATTTCATTACAGTCAGCAAGAAAAAAATACTGAGCAAATGGATTATTTTACCTTATGGCTTCACCAAATTAAAACCCCGATTGCGGCAATGAGTCTATTGATGCAGCAAAATAATGAAAATACAGACTTAACTAAAAAGGTTCGTCAGGAATTGATTCGCATAGAAAATTACACGCATATGGCGTTAAATTATTTAAAGTTGGAACAAGCCGAAAAAGAACTTGATTTAGATGAAGTAGAATTAGATCGTGTCATCAAAAAAGCGCTCAAAAAGTTTTCGATTTTATTTATCTACAATCAGATCACACTAGAGTACCAATCCCTTGAAAAAAAAGTGTTGTCAGATGAAAATTGGCTGCTTATTTTAATAGAGCAGATTTTGTCTAATAGTTTAAAATACACGCCTAAAAAAGGACAGATAAAAATATACATGGATCCGCAGCAAGAAAACCATTTGATTATTGAAGACACAGGGATAGGTATTCGCTCAGAAGACTTGCCCAAGATATTTGAAAAAGGGTATTCGGGATGGAATGGAAAGGTTCAAGAAAAATCTACCGGTTTAGGGCTCTTTTTAAGCAAAAAAATCTGCCGGCGTTTAGGTCACAAGTTAACGATTCAATCAGAAGTAGGTAAAGGAACGCGAGTCAGTATTGATTTGAATCATGAAATAGTAGAAATTTTTTAGTAAAAGACAGTCTTACAAAAGTGTAAGATTGTCTATCATTTTGTAAGGATAGATAAAGGCACCATTTGTTCTAACGGCATACAATAGGGTTAGTTAGAACAAGAGGAGGAAATAAAATGACTTTATTAGAAGTAAATCATTTGAAAAAAACATATGCAACTCGTTTCTCAAACCAACAGGTAGAAGCATTGAAAGATGTCAACTTTACCGTTGAAAAAGGAGAATTCGTTTCAGTCATGGGGGAATCGGGTTCAGGAAAAACGACTTTGTTGAATATTTTATCTACATTGGATAAAGCAAGCTCTGGGGAAGTTTTATTAGAAGGAAAAAATTTAGCTGACATCAAAGACAGTAAAGTGTCAGATTTCAGAAGAAAAGATTTAGGATTTGTTTTCCAAGATTTTAATTTGTTGGACAACTTTTCGATCAAAGACAACATTCTCTTGCCATTAGTGCTGTCAAATACACCGGTCAAAGAAATGGAAGCTCGCTTATTGCCGATCGTTGAAAAATTAGGGATTGCCAACTTGATCGGACATTATCCATATGAAGTATCTGGAGGACAAAAGCAACGTGCGGCTGTTGCCAGAGCGTTGATCACACAGCCAAAACTGATTTTAGCTGATGAGCCGACAGGTGCGTTGGATTCTAAAGCCTCACAAAGCTTATTAGAGACGTTTGAAGACATTAATGAAGCTGGACAGACCATTATGATGGTCACGCATAGTACGCGAGCTGCAGCGCACTCTAATCGTGTGTTGTTCATTCAAGATGGTATAGTATTCAATGAAATTTATCGCGGCAACCAGACTGTAGATCAGTTTATGGAAAAAATCACTCAAACGTTAATGGTTTTAGTGAATCGAGGTGAGCAGCATGACTAAGCAATTATTTGCGAAGTTAGCCATTAAAAATATTCGTTCCAATAAACAAATCTATGTTCCTTATATTTTGGCATCTATTGCAACTGTAGCAATGTTCTATCTGATGACGTCATTAGTCTACAATGATTTTCTTATGGAACGTTCATCCCTTCTGCCAATGATGTTTATGCTGGGATCTGTAGTGATCGGTGTTTTCTCATTTATCTTCATCATGTACACAAATAGTTTTTTGATTAAACGACGGAAAAAGGAAATTGGATTGTACGCTATATTAGGTATGAAGAAAAAACATGTAGCATTCGTTTTATTGTTAGAGTCCTTGATCACTAGTTTAGGAAGTATCCTTATCGGGATCATCAGCGGACAAATCATGGGAAGATTTGTTTTCCTAGCATTGAATTATCTTTTGAAATTCCCAGTAAGTATGGATTATCCTTTTTCTTTTGTAGTAGCATTGATCACATTTGCTGGTTTTACGGTCATTTTCTTTGTAGCTTTACTGTATAATATCAGTCAAGTGACATTCAGCAACCCTATTGAATTGGTAAAAGGGAAACAGAGTGGAGAGAAAGAACCGAAAAGTTCGATCATTTTATTTTTACTATCTGTTATTTTCTTAGGAAGCGGATATGGGATCTCACTTTCGATTGAAGATCCAGTCAGTGCCATACTGTATTTCTTTATAGCAGTTTTGTTGGTCATTGCTGGTACGTATTTGTTGTTTATTTCAGGGTCTATTTTCATCTTGAAAGCCATGAAAAAGAACAAAAAAATCTACTATCGTCCAAATGCTTTTATTTCTATTTCGGGAATGTTGTACCGAATGAAACAAAACGCTGCAGGATTAGCAAATATCTGTATATTAGCTACGATGATTATTGTTGCTGTTTCAACGACTGCAGCTATTTATGTAGGAACGGAAGGAGCACTAGAATCGCGTTTCCCTTATGACCACAATGCGACAGTCTTTGAACTGAAAGATGCAGAGAAGATGTCAGAGTTTGAAAATCTTGTTCGTACTGAAACAGAAAATGCGGGATTAGCTTTAACAGATTACTCTAGTTATCGATATGAAACTTTAAGTGGTAATTTAGAAAGTGACACATTTGTGGTACCAGGTTCTTCTAGCGGAAATCTTGTCCCTGGAGAAATGATGCTGATCCCTCAAGAAGATATTGAACGAATGATTGGTGCGCCTTTACAAATCGAAGAAGGAGAAGTGGCGGTCTACCATTCAAAAGGACCTTATTCAGCATCTACAATAGAATTAGCAGGTCAGGTTCATCCAGTTCACCAATTTACGGATTCTTCTGTAAAAAATAAAGTGGAGGAACAGTTGAAAGTTATCGAAGGTAATAATCTTGTAGAGACTATTATACTAGTAACACCTAGTGTAGAAGGAACGGACTCGATCATAGCCGATTATGTAGAAGAAAACCCAGAGCTGTTTGTATTTGGTACGCGGGCTATTATCGGTTGGAATACAACGGGAACAGAAGACGATAAAATTGCGAATAGCCATACGATGGATAAAATACTCAATGAAGAAGGATTTTCAACTATGCTTGATTCCAGAGATGCTAATCGACAAGAATGGTATAGTGCTAACGGTGGGTTTTTATTTATTGGGGTTTTCCTAGGATTATTGTTTACTTTTGGAGCGATTCTGATCACGTATTTCAAACAAGTTTCAGAAGGTTACGATGACCGAGACAAATTCCAGATTATGCAAAAAGTTGGGCTGGATAATCAGATGATTGAAAAGTCAACACGTTCTCAAATTATCTGGATGTTTTTCTTACCGTTACTCATTGCAGTCATGCATGTCGCTTTTGCTTTTCCGATCATCCAAAAGATGTTGTTATTCTTTAGTGTAACAGACACTACTTTAGTCGTCTTGTGTATTGCCGGAGTAGTCTTATTCTTTAGTTTAGTGTATTGGATCATTTACCGAATCACATCAAGAGTTTACTTCTCAATTATAAAATAAAAAAGTTTTAAAAAAGCAGCTTAGCTCCCAACGTATGGGTGCTAAGCTGCTTTTTAACAATCAATATTATTCAGCTGTTACGCCTTCAGTCCATTCAGCAACTTTTTCTGGATTTGCTTCAATCCATGCTTCAGCTGCATCTTCTGGGTCAGTTCCTTCTTGGATGTCTAACATGATGCTTTCCATGTCTTCAACTGACCATTCAAATTGATCCAATACTTGGTAAGCTTCTGGCATTTCTTCTTCTAAGCCTTCACGTACCATTGTGTTGATGGTTTCTGCTTCTCCAAAAGTACCGTTAGGATCTTCTAGATATTTAAGGTCATATGTCTCGAATTTCCAATGTGGAGACCAACCGGTAACGACGATTTCTTCTTCATTTTCATAGGCTTGACCTAATGTAGTCGTCATTGCCCCAGAAGAAGACGTTTGTACGTTCCAACCTTCTAAGTTAGGGTATTCTTCAACAGTACGTTCAGAAGCTGCTACAACACCAGCACCAGGTTCGATACCTGTGATCGTTTGGCCGGCTTCATCTGTTAAGTCTTCGATTGAATTAACATCTTCCATATAAGTTGGAACAACTAAACCAATTTTTGCGCCTTCTAAGTTAGGACCTAAGTCAACCATTTGGTCGCCATATCTTTCAAATTGTGCTCCATGAGTTCCTGGTAACCATGCTGCTACCATTCCATCAGCTTCACCAGTTGCTACTGCTTCCCACATGATGGCATTATCTAATTGAGTTAATTCAACGTCATAACCTAAATCTTCTAGTACTTTACCAATAACGTTTGTTGAAGCAATCTCAGTATCCCATGCAACATAAGATAACTCGATTTCTTCACCTTTTCCTACAGTATCTTCTTTAGACGCGTCATCTGATGAACAAGCTGCTAATACAAGAGTTGTAGCTAATGCAGCTGTTAAACCTGTTTTTTTCCAATTGAATTTTGACAAATCAATCTCTCCTTTTTGTGTTTTATCCGCTGTGCGGGTTTGTCCTGTTATTTTAAACGAGTTGCAAAAGGCTAAACGCCTTTCTCCACTCTCTGCTTCTGAAACGCGTTGCGCAAGGCAGACTACACGCTTATAAGCCGGATTCGACCTGTTAGGAAAAACACCTAACTGGTCGACCCCTTCTGATAAGCGGTAGCCTAAACGCCTTGCTCCACGCTCTTATTTTAAAACGAGTTCCGAAAAGCAGCCTATGTGCCTATAAGCCAATTTCAACTGCCAGGTAAAGTACACCTGTCTGCTGAAATTTTCTTATAGTCAATAGGCTAAACGCTTTTCTCCACTCTCTGCTCTTACTTAGTGAATTTTTGTGTTAGGCGGTCGATGATGATGGCTAGGATAACTAGAGCTAGTCCTGAGACGAAGCCTGTTCCTACTTGTGCTCTTTGTAGTGAAGATAATACTTGGGAACCAAGTCCTGGAGCACCGATCATTGAGGCAATAACAACCATTGATAAAGCTAACATAACGGTTTGGTTGATACCGGCCATAATCGTTGATTTAGCAAGTGGTAATTCAACTTTAAATAGTTTTTGTGACCCTGTACTACCAAATGAGTCAGCAGCTTCCACTAATTCTTCCGAAACTTGACGAATTCCTAGGTTTGTAAAACGCACAGTAGGTGGTAGTGCGAAGATGACTGAAGCGAAAACTCCGGGCACCATACCGATTCCGAAGAATGCTACTGCGGGAATCAAGTATACAAAGGCCGGCATTGTTTGCATAAAGTCAAGAATAGGGGTAACGATTGTGTTTGCCCACTTGCTTTTAGCCATTAGAATTCCTAGTGGCACACCGATAATCACGGAAACCAAACTAGATACAATGACTAAGGTGATCGTACTCATCAAATCATCCCAAAGACCTTGGTTCTGAACATAAAATAAACCTACAATTGAAAAGGCAGCTAATCCGAATTTTTTACCGGATGCAAAGAAACAGATTGCAGCTATCAGAACGATGAATAATAGGGGAGGGACAAGTAATAGTAGATCAGTTAAACCTTCCATTACGATTTCACTGAATGACTGAACAAAATCAAATATCGGTTCCAACACATCAGTGATCCAATCCATAAAGTTTTCAATATTTTCTGCTACTGGTAATTTGGGTATATTATCTAAAAAATCCATATTATAAAGACACCTCACTATCTTTGGCAAGTGCACCAAGAACTAAACTACGAACAATGATACCGACTAATTTTCCATCTTCGACAACGGCTACTGGTGTAGAAGCATCGTGGATGACTTCAAAAATGTCATTGATCAATGTATCTTTTTGTACAGTCGGAATATCTGTACGTAGAATGTTATCAAAGTTCTTTTCATGGTTCTTAACTGCACGAGCAGTATCGCTATCTGTAACATATCCATATAGTTTTCGGCTGTCATCTATGACAAGCATATTTGACAAACCTTCTTGCTCCATACGTCTTAAAGCTACGTTCGGACCATCTTTCCCTATTTTCAGAGTAGTAGGGCGGTCCATGATGTTTTCTGCTGTCAATACTCTAGAACGATCAACATCTTCGACGAATTTCTCAACGTAATCGTTGGCTGGGTTGGTTAAAATTTCTTCCCCAGTACCGATTTGCATGATTTCGCCATCTTTCATCAAAGCGATATGATTCCCGATGCGCAATGCTTCGTTTAAATCATGTGTGATGAAAATAATCGTTTTATTCATTTTTTCTTGCATGTCTAATAATTCATCCTGCATTTCACGACGAATCAATGGGTCCAATGCTGAGAATGCTTCATCCATTAACAGAATTTCAGGATCGTTAGCTAAAGCACGAGCTAGCCCAACACGTTGTTGCATTCCACCTGAAAGTTGACTTGGATATTGGTCTTTATAAGCAAGTAGACCAGCGTTATCTAAGGCTTTTTCTGCACGTTCGCGACGTTCAGCTTTCGCCATACCTTGGATCTCTAAACCATACTCTGTATTTTCCAAAATTGTTTTTTGCGGGAATAAACCGAAGTTTTGGAATACCATACTCATTTCTTTTCTTCGTACATTACGCAAATCTTCTTTTCCCATTTTTGAAACATTTTTTCCATCAATAAAGATATTTCCTTGAGAAGGTTCAATCAATCGGTTCAATAAGCGAACCAAAGTTGATTTACCACTCCCAGAAAGCCCCATGATGACAAATATTTCTCCCTGTTCAACAGAAAAACTAGCATTGTTGACACCAACAGTTGCACCAGTTCTTTCAAGAATCTCAGATTTTTTCTTACCTTCATTAGCTAGCTTTAAAGCTTGTTCTTCTTTTTTACCAAATACTTTTGACAAGTTTTCAACAGTTACTTTAGGCAAAAGCTTCAACTCCTTTATTTTTTTAATCGTCAGAACACTTTTCATACAAAAGTAGTGAAAAGATTGATTCCATCGAGTTTTGAACGAATGTTTAAATTTTCTTTCCGCCTTGAACACAAGTATAACCGTAACACACTTAAAACAGACCTGTAAAACGGAGTTGCCGTAAAAACACGTTTGTTAACGCTTTCTATGACCATGAGAACAGGACTCTAAGAATTTGATTAAAATTAAAAAAATGGTCAAAATAGGTTAATGAATTTATTTTGAAAAAACAGTTCCATTTGTAGAGATAGTTTGTAAAAAATTCTCCAATAAAAAAGTTGGAAAAGTAAAATTAGCGAAGATTATTAGTGTTAGTTTTTTTTTGTTTAAAGAACTACAGGAATAAAAAAGATGATTTTGAAATCATTAATTTTCGATTAGAAATGGGTTTTTTATAGAATAAATCATTGACAAGGAAACGCTTACATGATATATTCTAACTGTAAAGAGGGACATGCTAGAAACAATAGATAAAAAAGAAAGAGCATGCCGCTCTTTAGAAGAACCCTTGAAAAAGGGTTCTTAGGTTAATAGTTTAAGTAGAGCTATTAACCCAAAGTATCTTAGTTGGTGTTCATCAAGTTTTAGTTGGTTAAAAAGGGACACCAATCTAAGATCTACTATCATAGCAACACGGAGTATCTCACATCTAGATTGTATATCCAAAGCTTCTATGTATTGACGATTCAGATAAACGCAGTTTAACAGAGTCCCAACAGAACACTTTGAAAAAGGTAAACAAGATTATCTAGTTCAATTAAGACCATTTACGTGAAAAAATGGCATCGAAAAGATAAAAATGTGAGTACACGTGTTGCACATATGAGAGGGGAGGAGCCGTATAAGGTTCCTTCCTTTTTTTATGCTTTTTTTGCCTATGGTGGTAATATAAATAATGAATAGGAATTGTCTTATAAATGTTCTCTTTTTCGTTTTGATTGCTATGGTTTCTGCAGGAAGGAGACTTGCAATGAGAAAGTATAATTTAGCTGCATTTTGCTTTTTGTTTCTACTTACTTCATGTACAATATCAAATGAAAACAGTGAACCAACCTCAGAGATGGAGTTATCTGAGTCTGAGTCCCTTGCAAAAGACCAAACTTCTAATTCTTTAACTTATGAAGTAGGAGAAGCTTATGAAAATGTTACTTTTGACCAGCCTTTACATTTCACTTCTGCCTATGACGACTCGAATAAGGTTTTTATAGTGGAAAGAACAGGGAAAATTTATGTGATGGATAATCAACCTGATGTCACTACTAAAGAAGTATTTGTTGATTTAAGCAATAAAATAAGCACGAACGGTAATGAAATGGGCTTATTAGGATTGGCTTTCCATCCTGATTTTAAACAAAATGGTTACTACTATGTCAATTATACTACTCAAGAAGAGACAGTTATTTCACGTTTCAAAGCAGATCTTAAAAGTTATGAAACGGACTTGAACAGCGAAACAATATTTATGACATTTCCTCAGCCGTATACTAATCACAATGGAGGACACTTGGCATTTGGGTTTGATGGTTACTTATATATTGGAACAGGTGATGGTGGAGGAAGTGGTGATCCGCAGAACAACGCTCAAGATATAACGGAGATCCATGGAAAACTGTTGAGAATTGATGTAGACAAAAAGACCGACGAATCAGAGTATAGTATTCCAGAAGATAACCCATATGAAGGAAACAGTGAAAACTATCGAGAAGAGATATTTGCTTACGGTTTTCGTAATCCTTGGAAATTTAGTTTTGATCCCCAAAAAGAGGAATTGTGGTTGGCGGATGTAGGTCAAAATGTTTTAGAAGAAATCAACTTGGTAGAGTCTGGCAAAAATTATGGATGGCGATTAAAGGAAGGAACTAAAGAATACATTCCGGATAATTCAACAAACGATCAAACTTTGGAAGATCCTGTCTGGGTGTATGACCATTCGCAAGGACAATCCATTACGGGTGGGTATATTTACAATGGCTCAGAAATCCCTAGTTTAAAAGGGGCTTATATTTATGGTGATTTTATATCTGGAAGAGTATGGGCACTTAAAAAATCAGAAGATGGGCAAATCAAAAATAAAGAATTGCTGGATACTGATTTGATAATTTCTTCTTTTGGACTAGATGAGAATGGGGAGCTGGTTATTGTAGATTTTAATGGCAAACTATATAAACTCATAGAAAAAGAGTAAACGAGATTTCTTTTTTACTAAAATCAGAGGTAGAGTCCCTTTTAAACGGAGAAATTGACCGCTGTTTAAAAGGGGCTTTTCTGTCTGACTATTTTTTTATTTTATCACTCATTTTCGTATACTAAATCAAGCAAAAACAGTACACTTATAAAGAGTAAAAAGCTAAAAGGAAAGGATTCAACTAAATGACATTGATTTTAATAATTGTTTATTTATCTTTTATTAGTTTGGGATTGCCCGATTCTCTACTAGGATCAGCTTGGCCTGCCATGTACGGAGAGCTGGGAGTATCCATATCTTCTATAAGCTGGATTTCAGTAATCACCACTGGCGGGACAGTCCTATCGAGTTTACTGAGCGGAACAATGATCAAGCGTTTTGGTACAGCAAGAGTGACATTAGTCAGCATTCTTTTGACTGCTATAGCTTTATTTGGGTTTGCTTTTTCAGGCAGTTTTTTAGGGTTATGTATTCTAGCGATTCCGTTAGGTTTAGGAGCAGGATCCGTGGATGCGGCTTTGAATAATTTTGTGGCATTGTATTTTAAAGCGAGCCATATGAGTTGGTTACATAGTTTTTGGGGGCTGGGGGCCACGATGGGTCCACTGATCTTGTCTTTTTTTATTGCACGTGGGAGTTGGGAGAACGGCTATTTGGCGATTGGGATTTTGCAATTGATTTTAGTCGCTTTTATAACCAGCTCTTTGCCTAAATGGAAGCAAGTGGAAAACAAAGATGCCAATGATGCATCAGAAGCTGAAGTTGTTTTTCAGTCGAAGAAGTCTGTATTGAAGAAGAATAGTGTTAAGTTGTCAGTGTTGGCGTTCTTTTTGTATAGTGCGATTGAAACTACGACAGGTTTGTGGAGCAGTACTTATTTAGTAGAGTATAAGTCATTAGCTCCAGAAGTGGCTGCGCGTTGGACCTCGCTATTTTTTCTTGGCATAACCATCGGAAGACTAATTTCCGGATTCTTAACGTATACGATGAGCAATAAATTACTGATTCGTTTGGGACAATTGATTTGTGCATTTGGTGGAGTTTTGTTGCTGCTGCCGTTTTCTAATCTGTTTTCAATGGCAGGTTTATTGTTCATTGGACTAGGTTGCGCACCGATTTACCCTAGCATGATTCATGATACACCGAATCGGTTCGGCAGAGGAGCCTCTCAATCCGTTATGGGACTGCAAGTGGCATTTGCTTATATCGGAAGTTCAATCATGCCGCTAATTTTTAGCGGATTAGTTTCTTTCAGCACGATTGGACTATTTCCGGTGTATATCTTGCTGAGTGTTGTGGTGATGACCCTTTGTTCAGAAAAAATGAATACTTCTGTTAAACATGAATTGCTGTCTAATAAATAAAATAACGTACAAAAAGCTGCGAGATATCCTTGCGGCTTTTTTATACGTCAAAATAGAACCAGACCGTTTCTTTAGTAAATGACTCTCTAAGAAATTATAATAAAGATGATCCTACTTGGAGGTGGTTACATGCTCAAAGATTTTGATTTTAATGAAACAAGAAACCCTTACGCAGGTTTTAAACGCAAAGAATTGGGAGAACGCTTAGCACGAGCACAACGACTGATCAAAAACTTGAATATTCCAGTTTTGATCATTGTGGATGGCTGGGAGTCTTCAGGGAAAGGTTACGTCATTAAAGACCTTGTTCGAGAACTGAATCCAAAGTCGTATAAAGTCAGTGTATTTGAAACTCCTACTGCAGAAGAAGAAGCTAGACCTTTTTTGTGGCGATTTTGGGAAAAAATTCCGTCAAAAGGGAACATGGCTATCTTTGACCGCAGTTTTTACTTCAATTTACTGAATGATTTATCTATTGAGAATGGCGAATTGCAGCAGGGGATAGAGGACATCAGTATCATTGAAAAACAATTGTTGGATGACAATGTGATCATCATCAAGTTCTTTCTTCATCAGAAAGAAAAAACGCAGCAAGGAAGAATCGACACTTTAAAAAATGATGTCGATAAAGCTTTCATGGTTGGGGAGCGGGACGAAGAGCAATATAAGCATTATGCTGACTATTTAGAACATTTTGATGAGATTCTAGAAAAATCGGATTTCCCTTTCAGCAAGTGGCATATCGTTTCAACGGAAGAGAAAAAAGCTGCTTCGGAAAAGATTCTCGGTATGTCGATCGATTTGATTTATGAAGGGATCGATCGAATTTTAGGACAAAAGAACGGCGGTATCCGTTACGCGAGAAATTATATTCCTTCTCAAAAACCGCTGGAAAAAATTGATTTGGGTCTTACGTTAACAGAAGAAGAGTACGACAAACGAAAAGACGCTCTCCAACTGGAAGCTCAGCGTATCGCTTTTCAACTTTACACTAAAGGGATCCCTACTGTCTTAGTGTTTGAGGGAGTGGATGCTGCTGGTAAAGGTGGAGCCATTGAACGGCTGACGCGGGAAATGGACCCTAGGGGATACGAAGTGATTACAACCTCCGCACCAAATGAGTTAGAGCAACAATACCATTATTTGTGGAGGTTCTATAGAAATTTCCCTAAGAAAGGCGATATCAAAATTTTTGATCGGAGTTGGTACGGAAGAGTTCTGGTTGAAAGAGTAGAGGGATTCGCAACTGAAAAAGAGTGGGAAAGGGCTTATGAAGAAATCAATCAAATGGAAGCTCAGTTAACGAAATTTGGGACATTGGTGATTAAATTTTTCCTTTATATTGATAAAGAGGAACAATTGAAACGGTTTAAAGATCGTGAAAATGAGCCGGATAAAGTATACAAACTAACTGATGAAGACTGGCGCAACCGTGAAAAATGGGATGAGTATATCGATGCAATGAATGAGATGTTAGACCGGACTTCTACTCCACAAGCGCCATGGAACATTGTATCAGGAATGGATAAAAAATACGCTCGTATAAACGTTCTTGAAACGTTTATTGAACAAGCGACTAAAAAATTAAATGAATAAACTATAAGAAACAGAAGATGAATTTTCGTAAGGAGGATTATCAGTGGTAAAAAATAGTTATCTAAGCAATCCAGAAAAGTTGTATGAAAAATTGATTTCTTTAAGAAAAAAAGTTACTGAAGAAGGGGATAGGTTATACCAAAAGTGGCAACCTTTTTTAAAAGAAGAAAATCAAGAATCCAGTGCTAAAAATCTGGCTTATTATTTGGCTTTGCGAAATCACGATATTAGGAAAATTCAAGAAGCTTTGACTCCATGGGGATTGTCTTCACTAGGAAGACTAGAGTCGCGTGTTTTAGATAATTTGAATGCGGTGATTTTAAGTTTAGGGACCATTTTAGGGAAAGAAAAAGAAGTTGCGGAAGTCGACTACCCTTCTATGGACTACTATCTCGCCAGCAGCAAAGAATTGGAAAAAAATACTGCGACTATTTTTGGGAAGAAGCCGGCAGATCGCTTTACGCGTATCATGGTTACTATACCTGGCCAAGCAGCTAAAGACAGTAAATTCATTGAAGATTTGATGAAGGCTGGAATGAATGTAGCTCGTTTGAATTGTGCGCATGATGATCCTGAAACATGGAAAGCTATTATCAAAAATATCCGAAAATGTGAAAAAAAGCTTGATCAAAAATGTCAGGTATTGATGGATATTGCAGGACCAAAAGCTAGGATCAGCTGGATCTTTACTAGTTTGAAAAAGCCGAGAGTAAAAGTGGGGAATCAGTTTTTACTGACTGGATCTGACACACCTCCAAAAATGAGCGGAATTGAATTGATGATTGGATGCAACATTCCTGAAATCATCTCTCATTTAAAACAAGGCGACCCAATCAAAATCGATGACGGGATAGTAGAAGGTGTAATAAAAGAAGTTACAGAAGAAGGTGCGATCGTTGAGACGACAAAAGTCGATTCTAAAAAAGGGGTACGATTAAAAGCTGAAAAAGGCTTGAATTTCCCTGCATCAGAAGTGAAAATGGAATTTATTACCGATAAGGATAAAAACGATTTAGATTTTGTCTGCGACCATGCTGATATCATAGGGTTTTCATTTGTTAAAAATGCTGGCGATGTTCAAGAAATCCAACAAGAGTTGCTGAAGCGTATGCCGAAGAAAAAAGCTCAGACGATTCCTTTGATGGCGAAAATCGAAACCGTTGAAGCGGTGAGAAAACTGCCGGAAATCATTGTAGCTGCAGCCGGACAAAATCCGTTTTCTGTCATGATTGCTCGTGGAGACTTGGCTGTTGAAGCTGGGTTCTTAAGATTAGCAGAGTTGCAGCAAGAAATCTTGTGGATCTGTGAAGCAGCTGATGTTCCTGTAGTATGGGGAACGCAAGTGTTGGAAAATATGGTGGCCACAGGAATTCCAACTCGAGCAGAAGTCACGGATGCTGCTCAAGGGAGTCGTTCAGAATGCGTCATGTTGAATAAAGGCGAATATTTAACAGAAAGTGTAGCTTTCTTAGATGAAGTCATCAAGCAAATGCATGAACATGAATATAAGAAAACACCGAAACTAAGAGCACTGAACATTGCAAAAAGAGAAATCGAAAAAGAATAATCAATGAGGTGATCCCCATAGCTGTTGTCGGAATGAAATTAAGCTTTCGAATTGATGAAGCTTATTCTTTAAAGGATAAAAGAAGTGTAATAAAAAGTATTATCCACAAGATGCACCGCAAATTTAATATCAGTATTGCAGAACTGGATAAGCAAGATATGCTGAATCAAGGAGTGATCGGAATCAGCGTGGTGGGGAATGAGTACCAACAATGCCACACCGTAATAGATAAGGTTTTAAACGAAATTGAAGAAACTTATGCGATTGAAGTTTATAACATTGAACGAATGGAAATGTAGAACGGCTTCGGGATAATGATTTTTGGCCATCAAGAGCCAAGGTAGAAGTGTCGTGGACGATTTACAAGTATATTCGTCCGTGAAGAAATAAAAACCAAGGTTGATGGATGTTGTAAAGGTATTTTCGGTCATGAACAAATCAAACCAACAGCTCATGGAACAAAATGACACTTTACACATGTTTTAGAAGCTGAACACTACAATAAAAAGGCGCTCCCTTTAATAGGGAAGCGCCTTTTTATATACATTATGTTTATTTGCCAAGTTCTTCTTTCAAGCGAGACAATTCATCTTCAACAGCTGCTGAACCTTGAGAAGAGTATTTTTCTTCCAAACTCTTAGCTGGGTCTTCTGGTTGAGCATTTAAATCTGCCATAGCATTAGCTTCATCCAATTTGCGAGTAGCTTTTTCTTCCATACGTTGGAAAGCACTCATTGCGCCGTCTGTTTTTCCAATAGATTCGCTGACTTCATTCAGTTTCTCTTGTGTGTCAGCAACAGATAATTGTGCTTTGATCATTGAACGGCGGCCTCTTAACTTCTCAATATCAGAGGCTAGTTTATCATGCATCTGGCGCATCTTAGTCGCATTTTCATGTGCTTTTGCGTAAGAATTCGCTAAGCCAGTTCCTATGTCTTCCAATTCTTGTTTTTTAGCCAAGAAGACACGAGCGTCATCGTCATTTCCAGCTTCGATAGCTTTTTTTGCGAAGTTGGTGTATTTCATTACTTCAGCTTCATTTTCATCAACTAAACGTTTAGATTTCGTTTCTTCTGCCATAACTCCAGCAGTGTTTTGTTTTACTTCTGCCAAATCTTCCATCATATCACGGAGGTATTGGTCGATCATTTTTTCTGGATCTTCCATTCTATCGATAACCGCATTGATGTTTGCACTGATGATATCTTGAAAACGACTTAATATTGCCATATTGCATTCCTCCTAATAAACTGTTTTTATTTTTTATTGCTGTCCTCATATTTTTTTGCGAGCTTTTCAGCTGCAGAGTCTCCAAAAGTATCCAAAGGTTTGCTGAGCATTTCTTCGGTACGTTTTGCTTCCAAATCTTTTTGTTGTTGTCTTCGTTTCCACCAAGTATACAGTAAGAAAAGTACAGCCAGTACTCCTAGAACGATCAGAACAGGAATCCATGGAGAACGGGTCACTGTCATAATGCGATCTGCAGCATCTCTAAAGGAATTGCTGAAGAATTCTTCGTTACTTAGACTATTATCATAATAATTCCGGTCGATATAATCCAGTAAAATGTCTCCGGCTTCTGCGTCGATCACACTTTTAGCTTGAGTTCCTGTCACATAATAGTCCATATAAGAATTATTGTCTGGAGCAAAGAACACGAGCAACAGATGAGCCTCATCTGTAAATAATTCATCATATAAGTTGTTCGAAAACTCTTCAAGTTCAGCACTAGAAGGGGCAGTAGAACCATTGATATTGTCTGTAATGTATACGTGAGGCTGCACGCCTGTTTCGTTGTAAAAATGTCGTAGCCCATCAATCATAGTTGTTTGATTGCCGATCCAGCCAGCTTGTGTTTGATCGGTGAAATAGGCTGTCTCATTGACTGAACCTTCAGGTAAAGCTTCTCGCTCGATAGTTGAACGAGTAATTGATGATGAACCCGAACTAGAACCGGAGAATCCACCTGAAAAGAAATAGAGAATTGCACCCATAACCAATAAAATGATAATAATTGAACTGCAGCCGGTGCCTCCACACCCATTTCCGCCGCCACCTCCACCGGTTCCGTAATAACGACCTCCACGAGGCCTAGAACCATAAAACGGTCTAGTCGGAATAAAAACAGGTCTGGAAGGACGATTGTATCCTCCTCCTCTTCCTCTAGGAGAACCTCCAAAACCACCGAAACCTCCGCCTCGATTGCCGCCAAAACCACCGCCGCCGCTTCGACCGGCTCCGCCCCTGCTTCCTCCGAAAGATCCTCCTCCTCCACGACTTCCGCCACCTCTAGCCATATGCGTGTCACTCCCTCATCCATCATTTACTATTGCCCTAAATCTAGCATAGTGGATGAAACGCTGTCAATTTATATGCGGGTCGTCAAAAATGGAATCAATAAAAAGACGGTTGAAGGCGACGTAATTTTCGAACTCTTAGATTAGAAAGAGTATACTTTACTTGAAAAATAAACGGCTAATGGGAGAACTATAAAAACAACTGTACTTATTGGAAAGAAAAGAGGTGAGTAAAATGGTTTTGAAAATAGAACAAATATTTGTTAACTTACCGGTGAAAGATTTAGAAGTTTCAATGGATTTCTTTAAGAAAATAGGGTTTGAATTTGATGAACGGTTTACAGACGAAAAAGCCGCTTGTATGGTTTTAGGATCCAATATGTACGCTATGTTGTTAGAAGAAGACTTTTTCAGCAGTTTCACTCACTTGGGCATTGCAGATACAAGTAAAGAAAATGAATGTATTTTGGCATTCAATGTATCTTCCAAAGAAGAAGTAGATACGATATTCAATAAAGCGCTAGAAGCTGGCGGAGAAGACAAATCGATCCCTGGAGAAGAAGAAATGATGTACTTCAAACGGATCAAAGATATAGACGGTCATTTATGGGAAATCAGTTTCATGGAATTCAACCAGTTTGATAATACGGACTATACGATCATATAAAGTTACGAAGAGAGCAAGACTTAGTCGAGCTCTCTTTTTATAGGCATTTTACGAAAAGTAAAATATGATGTAAAATAGAAATATTATGGAAAGAAAGTCGGGGGTAGAATGCATTCCAAAATAGATTTATGGGTCATTAAAGGAAGCTAAAAAGAATCATTAGAAGAGAGTCTCTTAAGTTATAAACAAGAGCACCTTCTAGAAGTAGCTGCCTATTATGGAATAGATCTTAAAAAGGTATACAAAAGTAAAAATGATGGAGTTGCTGCTGTCGGTAGTAAAGGAACAGTTTCAAGAGGAGTGGGAAAAGACACCTTCTATAGAAAAAGAGCAATGGCTGGACATCGAGAGTACGGAAAATGTAAAACTGCAGGACATTCGTCATTGGATTGAAAAAGGATTTCTGTTCGTCTACTTAGTTAAAGGACAATTAAAAGTGAACATACCAACTGAACTGAAGTACGTAATGCAAAAAACAACCAACAATCCTTTAACAGAAGAACTAGACAGATTTGTTGTGTTTTATCAACATGCAAATATGATGAAAAGGATATACGGTTTTATAAATATCAATCATTTAATTTCTGTTTGGAATCGGTACTATAAATCACAACTTAATAAAGAAAACGTTATCCAATTATTAAAAGCGAAAAATATTCTTTCAAAACAAAAAATATATCTTGAAAACGAAGAAGTTTACTGAAAAAGGTTGCTATTATAGCAAATAATAAGATAGACTAGATGAAGAGATAAAAATGTCAGGAGTAATTTTTAATGAATAATACAGAGTCTATAACTAGTCCATCACAAACTGGATTAGTCAATTTACTGCAATCAAATACAAAAGATGTAATGATGAGTATTGCAGAAAAACACGAAATCAAAGTTTATAAAAGCCATACAAAAACTAAAATGGCTGAAAATATGAAAGAACCATTATTGCAAAACCTTCCAGGTTTATTGAGTTATATGGACAGCAATAGTCAAGAAACACTGAAGAAAGTCATGAACTTTAAAGACAGTGAAACTATTTTTGACTTTTTAGATGCTAAACCGTTAGCAACTTTAGCTGAACACGGTTATTTATATGTAGAAGAAGAAGACGGCAAATTCCATCCGTTTTTAGCAGATGAAGTAAAAGAAGCTGTAAAAGAGCTGGCCGAAAATGAAGAGTTCCAGCAAGCAACGGCTGAAAACCTAGAATTTTCTAAATACTTAACAGCTCTCATTCATTTATATGGTATTTATTCTGTAGAACAATATGTCAAAGTATGGAATGAACATCATGCTGAGGCGATTACGGAAGAAACAGCCAGCGCAGTGATTGCTCGTTTAGCTGATTGGGATGTTCAATTTACCTTCGAGGAAAATTTAGTGACGTCGGTTTTATTCGAGGCAGAAGAAATCGACAAAGAAGGCTTGAAACGTATTCTTCATGTAGACTACTATATGCCGACAAAAGAAGATGTCGACTATTACGAAAATTATTGGATCGATACAAATTCACTACAGTACTTAAATATGAAACAATATATTTTTGGAAAAGAATTAGATGAAGTAAAGAAAAATCGCGTGCTGTACACTATCGCAGAAGGCGCAGTAATCGGGAAATCTGGTGAAAAACTTTACCAGAGTATTACGAAACAAGACTTTACTTTTGAAAATAAAGAAGAAGTGACCAAGTTTGTCGAATTGTTCAAAGAATTAAGAGAACACGCTAGAACTTGGCATAATCACGGCTTTACTGTTCAAGAATTAGCATCTAGTCAATTGGTGAAATCTGCGAATGTAAAACTAGGCAAACAACAGCCAGTGACTGCTCACAAAGTTGGAAGAAATGAACCTTGCCCATGCGGCAGCGGTAAAAAATACAAAAAGTGTCACGGTAAATAAAAAAAATAAGCTCTACAAGAGTCGACTCTTGTGGAGCTTATTTTTTTACATCCGATCTTTTTTGAATTGATTTCTAAAGAAATAGCTAGTGATACCAAATGCAATCAAGTCCGCTGTAGGAACTGCAAAATAAATTCCGTATAATCCAAATAAACGGGAGAAAATAAAAATCAATGGAATCAGTACAATAATTTGTCTCATCAGATTCAAAAAGCTGGCCAGACGTATTTCACCAATAGCTTGGAAGTAATTAGCCCAAACGATTTGTATACCAACCAGAGGGAAACCCAATACCCAAATTCGAATAGCAGGAACACCTAATTCGACAACAGCAGGTTCTTGGTTGAACAACATAACTACTGCTTCAGGGAATAGCTGGATCACTAAGAAACCAATAGTAGTAATCACTCCTCCGATGATCGTTCCCCATTTCAAGACTTCTTTCACGCGATCCCCTTTTTTCGCACCATAATTAAAGCTGGTGATCGGCTGCATCCCTTGAATCAATCCTGAAACGAACATAACGATCAACGTTACTGCACTGGTAATGATTCCTGCTACGGACACGGCGACGTCTCCACCGTAACTCACCAAAGTAGTATTTAGAATGATATTCAAAATACTATTAGCGATTTGAAGCATAAAAGCCGGAATACCAATGGATAAAATAGCTGTGACATAGATTTTTTGAGGCAGCATATTTTTTAATTTCAAGGACACATTGCTTCTGCCCCTTAAAAAATAATTCAATTGCCATAACATTGAAAGAAATTGACCGCCAATAGTAGCATAAGCTGCCCCAGCCATTCCCCAGCCGAGTTGAACAATAAAGATGTAATCAAAAACAATGTTGAATCCTGCTCCAATCAGCATACTGATCATGGAAATACGCGGACTGCCATCTGCTCGAGCGAAATTATTCAAAGTTATAGCCACTGATTGGAAAACCGCTCCAAACAAAATAATTCTCAAATAATCTTCAGCATAAGGCAAGACATCTGGACTGGCTCCTAAAAAAGAAAGGAGAGGCTCGATAAACAGATTTCCAAAAATCATGAAAATAGTACCTAAAATAATAGCTATAGCCACTGCGTTGCCTAAGAAATGTTGCGCTTTGTGTTCTTCATTTTTCCCTAAACTGATGGAAAAAATGGTAGATCCTCCAACGGCCACCATAAGAGAAAAAGCTAATAAGACTAAAGTAACAGGGTAAGTAATGGATACTGCAGCTAATCCTAATGAACCGAGATCAGGTGCATTCCCGATAAAGATTCTATCCACTATGTTATAAATGCCGTTTACCATCATTCCAATGATAGCGGGTATAGAAAATTCCATCAATAATCTAGGGATTTTCTCAGTGCCTAACCGATTTTCTGTCTTCATTTTTTGACCTTCTTTTCTATAATATATGTCTATTAAAAATAGCAGTGTTAAACAATCTTGTCAATTCAATCCGAAAGCCCCGTTTTTTAGATAAGGCATATTATTTCAAACTTTTGAAAGAGTAGGCTATACTAAGATGTGTACAAAATATTACAAAAGAGGAGAGATAGATATGGACAATGTATCGAATACGATTAGTTCAGGATTCAACTCGTTTGTTGATTTCTTGCCTACGTTATTAGGCGCAATTGCTTTAGTCATAGTGGCATGGGTTTTAGCAGTACTAATTAGAAAAGGGGTCAAGCAAGGTCTTAAAATGGCCGGTTTTAATAGACACCTAGTTAAGTGGGGAGTAGCTCAAAATGAAGAGCAAGCTAATACTACTGTAGAATCAATTGGGAATGTTTTGTACTATCTTGTATGGTTATTATTCTTACCAGCGATTCTAGGTATGTTAGGTTTAACAGCAGTAGCTCAACCTATTTCAAATATGTTTGACACTGCACTAAGCTTCATTCCAACGTTAATTGGAGCTATCTTTATTTTGGTAATTGGTTACTTTGTAGCGAAGTTTGCTAAAAACCTTGTTTACAACTTAGCTTTATCTCTTAACTTAGATAAGTGGATGTCTAAATTAAGCGGATCATCAGACACACCAGATGCTACACCAACAGCATCTCAAAAAAATACGTTAGCCAAAGTATTGGCAAACTTAGTATTTGTAGTGATTTTGATTCCAATTGCTACAGCTGCTCTTGATGTGTTAGGTATTGAAAGCATTTCTAGACCAGTAATTGGTGTGTTAAATTCTATTCTTGCAGCTATACCTAATATCTTAGTTGCAGTGATTTTATTAGGTATCGGTATTTTCCTTGCTAAATTCATTGGTCAATTATTGGCTGATTTGTTACGCGGAACAGGAATGAACAGCTTAACAAAATACTTGAATACAAATGGTAAAATGAACTTAGATTTAGCTAAGTTGACTGGACAAGTGGTTTCAGTAGTCATTGGTATTTTCTTCTTAGTAGAAGCCTTAAATGTTTTGAACTTAGAAGTTCTGAATACAATCGGTGGAGCGATCATTGCTTACTTGCCGCTAGTTATTAGTGCGTTAGTTATTCTAGGTCTTGGAATCATCGGAGGAACGTTGTTAGGAAACTTCATCTCAACGTCAACGAAGAGTGAATTCTTTGGAGAAGCAGTGAAATACATCTTAATCGTTTTCTCAATCTTCATGGCTTTAGATCAATTACAGTTTGCGACAAACATTGTTAATACTGCATTCATGTTTATCATGGGTGGTATTGCAGTTGCCTTTGCTATTGCTTTTGGTATCGGTGGACGCGATGTTGCAAAACGTACTCTTGAAAAAGCAGGAAATAAAGTAGAAAAAGAATCAAACAAAACATCCGATTCTTCAAACGACTTTACTCCTCCAACAATGTAATCAAAAATAAAACAAAGAAGTCTGGCTCTTGAGCCAGACTTCTTTTGTTTTAAAGACTTAAAGAAGATTCACAAAGCAAATACATACAGGTTTCTCCATTTTATTTATACTTTCAGGTATGGTACAATACTAGATAGATTGTTTGTACTATACAACTTTATAGGAAAGGAAGTGGATGTTATTTGAACCCATTAACAGATAAACTTAAAGAAGTGTTAGTGTCAGTGATGCCAATCGTAGCTATGGTGTTGTTGCTAAACTTCACGATTGTACCTTTAGAAGGAACGATATTGATGCGTTTTTTGCTTGGAGCTGGATTGATCGTTCTTGGATTAGCTATTTTCCTTTTAGGAACCGACATTGGAATCACTCCAATAGGAAACTATCTTGGTAAGGGAGTTACGCGAAGCAATAAAGTCTGGGTCGTTATAGTAGCTGGATTATTTCTAGGTTTTTTTATTTCGATTGCAGAACCTGATTTGCATATATTAGCCAATCAGATCAACACTGTTACCGGCGGCGTGGTTCCTAGTTCTACTATTCTAGTATCTGTTTCTATTGGAATAGCCGTAATGATGACGATCGGTATTTTACGGATTGTCTATAACGTACCGTTATTTAAATTATTAACAGGCGTTTATCTTTTTATCTTAGTTTTGTCTCTTTTTACTTCAAGTGAATTTTTAGCCATTTCGTTTGATGCTTCGGGTGCAACAACTGGTGCACTTACGGTGCCTTTTATGTTGTCTTTATCATCTGGGATATCCTCGTTGAAAAAAAATGGAAAAGCTTCAGAAAAAGATAGTTTTGGTTTAGTAGCTATTTCTTCATCGGGAGCTATTATAGCAGTGATGTTTTTAAATATCATTACTGGACAAAATGAATTGACCGGAGAATTGCCAGTTGATTTGAATCCGTCTGGAACGGTTTTAGAACCTTTTATTCATGAATTACCGATTATTTCACAAGAAATCTTTATTGCTTTGCTCCCTATAGTATTAGTTTTCTTAGGCTATAATTTCTTTTCTTTACGCTTGAACAAGCGACCGTTAAGAAGAGTACTGAAAGGAATTGTATACGTATTTGTAGGATTGGTCATCTTCTTAGTGGGAGTTAATGCAGGCTTCATGAATGTGGGGAGTGTGGTCGGATACCGTCTAGCAGGAATGGAAATGTCCATTTATCTATTAGTTATTGCTTTTGTGCTAGGATTGGTAACGATTTTGGCTGAACCGGCTGTATATGTTTTGACTCATCAAATAGAACAAGTCACCAACGGTTATGTTAAGAGAAAAGCTGTTTTGGGAGCATTATCTCTTGGAGTTGGGCTAGCCGTATTATTATCGGTTATCCGAATTATGGTTCCTGGTTTAGAGCTGTGGCATTATTTGTTGCCAGGATATATTATAGCAGTAGGGCTGATGTATATTGTGCCTAAAATGTTTATTGGAATGGCATTTGATGCCGGTGGTGTTGCCTCAGGTCCAATGACAGCCACTTTTATTTTAGCCTTTGTGCAAGGTGCTGCTCAGTCAATAGAAGGAGCCGACGTGATCCGTGATGGATTTGGAATGATTGCTATGGTCGCTATGATGCCGATCATCACGTTGCAGTTGCTCGGTTTGATCTTTAAATTGAAATCAAAAAGAGAGGATCGTTAATCTATGACAGAAAATCAGTCAGTAAAAGTAAATACCGATCTGCTCTGCCTTATTGTCAATGACGGTATGGGAAGTGAAGTCATCCGTATTGCTAAGAAGAATGGCAGCAGTGGCGGAACGGTTTTTTATGGTTCGGGTACCATCAATAACTCCCGGTTAAAAATGTTTGGTTTAGACAATATTCGAAAAGAAATTGTTCTAATGATTACTAATGATGATCAAAGTGATGCTATTTTGAAAGTTCTTTCAGAAAAATTAAAGCTCGATCGCCCAAATCATGGAATAGCTTTTTCAATCTCGCTGTTGAATGTTCTTGGAAGACGAAACAGTACTTATGATCAAAATGCTCAAATCGGAGAGGATGACAGTGTAATGCACCAAGCCATTTTTGTTATTGTGGAACGCGGAAAAGCGGAAGACGTTATCGACGCAGCTGTAGAAGCCGGTTCTCAAGGAGGAACCATCATCAGTGCACGTGGTTCAGGAGTAAATGAGACCAGTCGTTTGTTCGGAATGGATATCGAACCTGAAAAAGAAATCGTGTTGATTTTATCAGACAAAGATAAAGTGGATCCAATCGTGGCTTCTATTAGTCATGCAACGAAAATTGAAAAACCTGGTAATGGTATTATTTTTACTATTGATGTGAAAAATACTAAAGGATTATTTTAATTCAGTTTTTACTTAATAGTGTATAAAAACAACAGTTCTGGAATGTTTGCAAAGAAACTATTCAGAACTGTTGTTTTTTTGTTTTGACTTTTTGTAAGTGCTTCCTTAAAATTAAGTAAGATAAACTGGGTTAAAGAGAAAGATGTTGGATTGGGAGGAAGTTAGATGGCTTTAAATAAAAATGAGCGAAAAGTTTTAGATGTGATTCGGCAAGATCCTTACGTATCACAGCAAGATCTTGCAGATGCAGTAGAGTTATCCCGGTCTGCAGTTGCAAATATCATTTCAAACTTAGTTAGAAAAGGTTATTTGTTAGGAAAAGCATACATCGTAAATGAAGAACGTCCTATCGTATGTATTGGTGCAGCGAATATTGACAATCGGTACATTGTACAAGATGACTTGATTGCAAATACTTCGCATAATATAAAAGCTGCTTCTTCTTTAGGCGGAGGCGCACGAAACGTGGCAGAAAACTTAGGACGACTAAGTGAACATGTGAAATTAATTTCGGTGGTCGGTAATGATGATGACTGGAGAAGAATCAAAAGCCATTCAAAACATTTCATTGATTTAACAAGCGTTTCTGTATTGGAAGAAAAAACAACGGGCAACTTTATTGAAATCATCAATAAAGAGCAAGAAATGTTGGTGGGTTTAGCTGATATGTCCATTTATGAATGTCTTACTCCTAAATTGATCAATAAATACCTGAATGTTATTCAACGAGCTAAATGTATTGTAGTGGACTCTAACTGTCCTAAAGAAACTATTGAATTTTTATTAGCATTTACAAAACGATATAATATTAAATTAGTGTTATTGACCGTTTCTGTACAACAAATGAAAAACTTACCTCATCGTTTGGATGGAGCTACTATGATCACGAAACACAATGAATTAGAAGCTTTGTTTAAGCGTCCGGTTCAAACAAATGCAGATTTGAAAGAAATGGTGTCGTTATTCTTACAAAGAGGTTTTAAAGAAGTCCTCATCTCTAAAGATAGTGAAAAAATCATATACGGAAATAAGAATCATATGAGGATATTTGAAAATCCTTATCCTCATAACCAGAAATACGATTGGGGGCAAAATGAAGCAATGTGTGCGGGGATGCTTTACGCCGAATTCCATCCTGATTTTTGTGAAGACATTGTTTTGGCGGGTGTAGTCAATGCCTTTAGAACGCTAGAATGTTTAGAAATCGTTCGACCTAGTTTAACTAATGATAAATTACAAAACGATATAGAAGAAAATAGGATTCCTATAACGGAAATCAAGTTTTAGTTTTGCTCACATTAGTGCTGGTTCAAATTGCAAACGTGTGTTATCTTTGAGTCAACAAAAAATGAATGTGAGGAAAAAGCAATGAAGTATATCAAATACATTGGAAACAGTTTATTAACTATTGTGATTGTCCTTTTCGCAGTAACCGCTGCAGTCAGTTTTTTTTCAGGACCTAAAGATGAAGGTTTATTTGGTTATAAAGGGTATACAGTCGTAAGCGGAAGTATGGAGCCTGTTTTTTCGACAGGAGATTTTATCTTTGTCAAAATGACTCCATTTGAAAATGTGGAAGCTGAAGACATTGTTACATTTGTCAGTGATGAGGAAATCGTGACACATAGAGCTATAGAGGTCAATGAAGAAGGGCTGATCACTCAAGGAGATGCTAATAACATCCCTGATCAAGCTGCAGTAACAGCAGATACTTATATTGGAGAATTGGCGTTGATTGTACCTTATTTTGGTTATGTCGTAGTTGCAACGCAACAACCATTAGTTTTAGGCGGGTTAGTAGTATTGTTGGGGATCTATTACATTCTTACTTATGTTGATGTAGCGAAAAAAGACAAGCAAAAAGTCTGATATCTGTTAATTTTATTTAAATTGTCATATTTTGTTCACAATCAATAATTATGCAAAAAAGAAGCAAATGCTTGAATAGAAACTTATTCTAGCGATTGCTTCTTTTTTATGGTAAAAATTTGCATAAATTAACTAAAAAAAATTTAAAAATGATAAAAGTATTAAAATCAAAAAAATAAATCATGTAATTATACGAATAAAAATATACCGGTTATTTAACTAGACGATAAAACACTTTGAATTCAAAGTATTTGTCATTAACGAAAATTGTATTAAAATCCTAAATTTGAATAAAAAAATAGGACAAAAGTTTAGATTATCGTGAAAATAATATTCAATTATTTTTTAATGATGAATATCTTTTGATATATAAGTATTTCGAAGTTAAAATCACTCATAAAACGTAATGTATTTTAATAAATATCTAAACATAATTTTATTGCTCGAATTAGTATTAAATAAAATGAATATTCAGTTATTTTTTGACTTTAAAAAACAAGATGGATATATTGAAAAATGGAAAGAGAACAAATATAGACCAAAATGGAGGAATAATTAGAAATGAAAAATATCAAAAAGTTTTATCCGCTGATCGTCGGTTTAGTATTGTTAATTAGTGTAGCTGCTTATGGAACCCGTGCTTACTTCTCGGATTCAACTAGTGAAGATGCTGGGATTAATCTTACTTTGGGCAATGTAGATATCACTGCCAGATCAGGAGACTGGATATATATTCCTGATGTAGAAAATGAACAATTAACTGCTTCAGGAACTACATCAATAGGTGAAACTATTAAAGATAAAAATAATTTTGGTAAAGAGGATAATATAGCAAAAGGTGTTGTTTTAAAAAATGCTCGACCTGGAGATGCCTTTAAAAAAACATTTACTTTTGAGAATACTGGCTCTTTAGATCAAGTCTTAACTTTTGACTCTAAGGATAATAAAACTGACGGCATTTTTGTTGTGAGCTGGGAAAAAACTGGTCTTGATGAAAGTGAAAGTATTATTTTAGCTCCAAAAGAAGAATTTACAGCAACAATGACAGTTACTGTAGATTTGACTAATGCTGAACAAGAATATAATGAAGTAACTGCTAAACATGTTGATTCTAATAACTTTGTTGGAAAAACTGTAGAAGTTAAGACTAAACAAACGAACGTTACAGCTGCTGAATAATAATTATATTCAAAGTTTATAAAATAATTAAATGCGCTAATAAGATTACCCTTTAGTTATTTACCTGGAGGGTAATCTTATGGGTTGTTTGAATCTTAAAGGAGGGTACTTTCAATTGGATAAAAGAATCAAAATTAAACTATATCTCACAATTCTTTTGGTGCTTTTGTGCATTTTGTTAGTACCTAATGCTAAGGTATACGCTTATTTTTCTGATGATATTTCTGAAGATTCAGGAATCGAATTGACGTTAGGCTCGATAGATTTAAAAGTTAAAGAAAAAAGCAATCGAGTAGTGAACTTAGAAACTGGACAAAATAAAATTCAATTAGAAGAAACTATTCAAAATGAAGGAACTCTTACTGGCAAAATAGCGTATAGAATTCTATTTAAAAATATTAATAGTAATAAAGTTTCTTTCCAAAGTGAATATAAAATGTTAACTGATGGGTCTAGTAATAACTCATTGATGATAGAACCAAATGAATCTAAAGTAGTTTCTGTTGAAGTAGATATCACATCAATACAAAGTCAAATTGAACATACTGAAGTACAAATTGAGTTTGTATTATTCCAAACCAATGGGACTATAGAGAAGCCTTTATTTCATGATAACGAAGCTGTTTTTTATAGCTTAAAACTAACTGAGGATCCCTTTTGGAACAATAATGATGTAGATACAGTTGGCAATTATAAAATTGCTATAGAAAAACCAAATACCTTTTATTTTATAAAAAATGATAAAAAACATTTAGGAATGAACGTTGGGATTATATATATAGAAAGTAAGCATAGTGTAAAAAAATGGGAAAATGTAATAAATTTTTCGAGTTCTCCCCATTTTAGTATTAGTAGGATTGATACTGATGCTAACAATACTAGAGCTAAGATATATTTTTATTTGGATAGACCAACTACTACTGATTTAAATAAAGTATTTTATACAAATAAGAGTTCAATTCATATAGGTGGATCTAAGAAAGAATTTGAATACAGTGCAAATCTCATATTTTTAAGTAGTGACTTATTTAACTCTAGTGCGCTTTCTATTGAAGAATCTGCAATTAATATTGGAAGTTCTGCTAATGAAAGAATTTCATTGCAATACATGACTAAAAGCGATGATGGATTTAAAAGAAATGACTTGAAATTTGATTCAGTTTATTTACTCAGTGCTGTTATTAAAAGACCTCTATGGTGGGACGAACCTCTAGAGGTGCTTGATAATAAAATTAGCTTAGATGTAAATGGTTTTATTAAACTTATAGAAGCTATTACCAGTGGAAACATTTATAAGTTAGAAGCTAAGCTTTCTCATCCTAAAGAAAACAATATTATAATTTCTAGATATTTAACCTATAAAGTAGTAAGTGAAACGAGATCTGTTAAGTCTGATGGTGCATCTAACTTAAGTATAGATAATTCTAAAAATTATTCATCAAATGAAAATAAAGTAAGTAAAAGATATGTGGCTCCTAAAAATGAGTATAAGACTGATAAGAGTTCTTTTGATGAACAAAATAAAAAAATAGAAAAAGTAAAACCAGATTCTAAAGTAGTCGCTGTTCCTGAATCAGAAGAAAATAGAGCGCCAGAAAACCAAATAAAATCACCCGAAAAACAGACAGATAAACCTAAAGAACAAATCAATGAATTGGATGAATTCAGACTTCCTACAGATGAACAATTTAAGTACATGGAACTGATATTTAATGAAAAAAGTTATTACATTGGACTCACACAAGACCAGATTAATTGGATTATGAAATACAAAACTATACAAGAATTTTCTGATCAACTGACTGGAGAAAATCAAGCACTTTACGTAAAATACGATAAAATTGTAGGAATTGATAATATTGAACAATATATCTATCAACTAGCAGAAGAAAAACAACTGGATTTTGAAATCGTAGTGGAAGATATACCAGAGCGAGATATCTTACAAATTAAATTCACAAGATAAAAGTAAATTATTTGTGAGGGATTGACGAAAGATACACATTTCGCTGCTATACTAGAAACAACCAACAGATATACCTTGATTATAGAACAAACCATTGAGGGCCAGATATTCTGGCTCTTTTTGATGTTTACGCATTTTTCATTACCTTGATGTTTGTATGGATGAAACAAAATAAGCACCGGAATTTCAAATCACTCGTATGAGCAAAATATAAGAAGAATCTAAACTTCTGAGGGCGCTACCTTGTTTTGGAAAAAGTTGTTATTTTACTGTCTATTCCAATAAAAGGCGGTTCGCTTTTTTAAAATATCGTCGAATAAAGTAAATCGTCAGCAGTAATGTCAATCCTTCTGTAAATGGGAGGGTCAACCATACACCAGTTAAGCCAAAGAAAGAAGACAAGATAAACAATAATGGAATGACTAAAATCAAACCTCTCAATAATGAAAGAATAAATGATTGTTTTGGTTTAGCTACTGCTGAAAAGAACGCAATCGATACGATGTTCAGCCCCATAAACAAGAAGGCCATAAAATAAAGTGCAATGCCTTTTTTCGTAATAGCCGCTAAGACAGCATCGTTTTCACTGTTAAACCATTGAGTAATGGTATCAGAATAAACTAGACCAATTCCATAAAACAGTATTCCTAAGATTAGAGCAGTAGAAAAACCATACGTCATTAAGTGAATAATATTAGTGTGTTTTTTTGCACCGAAGTTTACGCTCACGATTGGTTGAATACCTTGTCCAATGCCTGTGAAAATAGCTACACAAACCAACGAGATATTGGCAATGATACCATACGCCGCAACCCCGACGTTTCCGGATAATTCCAAGATAACAATGTTGAACATAAAAATGACTAATCCAGATGAAAATTCAGTAATGAAAGAGGGGAACCCGATAGATAAAGTTGATAAAAAGGGATTTATCTTCCAATTAACTGTAGAAAAAGCTAATTGTCTTTTAGGGAACGGTTTATGAAAAGTCAAGATTAGTAAACTGATGATCGGAGAAGTTGCTGTAGCTAGAGCAGCTCCTTCCATGCCCATTTCCAAAGGGAAAATGAATAAATAGTCTAATACGATATTTGCTAAGCTGCCTACTAACATTCCGGTCATGGCTAATTGAGGATTGCCGTCATTTCGAACAAAACACACCACAATATTATTCACTACAAAAAACACGGAGAACAATAAAATGATGCCAAAATAATTTTTCGCCAAAGGAAGAATGTTCCCAGTAGCCCCTAGCATTTGGAGTAAAGGATCGATAAACAGCAATCCTAATACAGTAAAAATAATTCCTGAGCCTGTTCCTATAATAAGAGTTGAGGTAAAAATTTGACGGCTTTCTTCTCGCTCATTTTTTCCTTGCGAAATAGCATATAAAGTAGCGCCTCCCATCCCCAGCATTAACCCCAGACCATTCAATACGTTGTAAACCGGGATGACAAGATTCAAAGCAGTCAAACCATCTTGTCCGACACCATTTGCGATAAAGAAAGTATCAGCCAAGATATACAATGATAACCCCAACATACTGAACAAACTTAGACTAACGTAATGGATGAATGATTTATGCAAAGGTTGATTTATTAACTCAGTAGATTTCATATTTTCCTCCTTTCAAAATAAAAGAGCACCACTTCTACTGTCCAAGACCTGATGACAGAAGAAACGAGTGCTTTAAGAGGTTCGTTGTCCGGCGACAAAAGAACCTCAGCAAAATTCAATTTAACTGGAGTATAGCATATCCTGTTTTACAATCAAAGAGTATAATAGGATTTAAATCTATCTAAGGAAAAAAACGTCAAATTATCATTTTTAATGAAAAAACTTTTTTTTACTATTAACTTTCTTTTTTTAGTGCCGATAAGAATAATAACAACTAAATAGGTAATTCTCGTATAGATGTTCTAAAGTATGTATTTACATAAGCAATGGTTATAATTGCATCCATTTGAACGGAGGAAACCCAATGAACCCAAGTATATCTCATCCATTTAAATTGAACAATAAGAAAGCTTTATCAGCCGCCGTAATTCGTGCGGCTTTTTTTGTACTCATTTTTTCTCTGGTACTTTTAGTGTTAGGCGGACTTCACTTCACAAAAGCGGAGGCTAAAAGTATTTCATCAGCTGAATCATTAGGGTATCAAATAGTAGAAATGACAAACGAAAATCTACCTGAGACGTTGCAAGTAGCTATCTACAGGGACACCGTTTCTAAAAAAGATGCATTAGCAATCGCTAAAGAATTAAATAAAGAAAACAAACAAGATGTCGTGGTATATGTCAGTATGGCACCACTATCGTCAGAAAAAGAAGTTCGATTCAACGAAGAGATTGCTTACAAAGTTACAGTAAATGACGGTTCTATTGAAACTGTAGACTTCGATGTTTACAAAGATGTCCAGCCGGATAGAACCGTTGATGGAAATTGGAACTTGGAGGATAATGTCCTGAATTTAGTTACGGGTGAAGTGACTATCAATATCAATATGGACGACGGATTAGCTAAAGAAACGGTCTTGTCTAAAGCTCAAGCTTTATCTGAACAAATTCTAGCTCTTAATAAAGAAAGTGGAATAAGTTCTGTGCTATTCCGTATTTCTGCAGGAGAAAAAGAGTATGTGTATCATTCTGATCAGTTCTATACCATTGGAGAAGCTCGTGTATCTAAAGGTTAAGCACCTATTAATCAAGTGAGTAGTCTTCAAGAATTCATTTGATTAATAGCACTTGCTGTCTAGAAAAATAAGGGAACTCATCAAAAAGGAGAAAGTTAACTGAATAACTTTCTCCTTTAAACGACTAGTCGCCGTTTTCTTTCTTCACTTGTTTCAGTTTTTCTGGATCGCCAAAAGATTGGAAATCTTCTGGGGCTGTCTCGTTTTCTTTATCTGCTTCTGTTTTTTCGTCTTCTTCAGCAGGAGAAACGATCTCACCAAGTCCTTCTTTTACGAAAAATGGGTTGACGATAGGGTTTTGTCCATCACCAGGTGGTTGTTGTGCCATATAAAAACCTCATTTCTTTTATAGTTTAAACTAACTATACCATTATCGTTTTGGAAACGCTTTAAATTTGCTTTATAAAGTGTAAAATTGACTGAGCAATTTATCTCTAAACTTAAGAATATATGGTAAACTAGGAGAAACTGAAAGAACTAAGTAATGAATTCTACCGGAGGCAAAGTTATGATTTGGATTATACTAGGATTATTGATCGTATTTATATTGCTTTACTTGTACTTAAACAATACATGGCTTCAGACAACACATTATTCGATTCGGATTCCTTTTTTAGATGAAGAGTTGAAGGGCACGAAAATCGTTCAAGTATCAGATGTGCACTTTCCAAAAGAAGGCGTATCGATCCAGCGATTGTTGAAAAAAGTGGCTAATGAAAGTCCGTCTTTCATTGCGTTAACGGGAGACTTGATTCAAGTAGATGAAAAATTCCCGGCAAGCAAATTAAGCCAATTGAGTACGGGGTTGGCAAAAATTGCACCTACTTATGCAGTAACAGGAAACCACGATTTAAAAGGTGGCCATTTGAGAGATTGGGAGCAGATGTTAAGCGAATCAGGAGTCACCGTGTTGATCGATGAAGCGGTCTGGCATCCAATTAATGGCAGCGGACTGGTTCTTATGGGGTTGTCTGAAAAAGAAGACTTTGAATCGGCTCCGAAACCTATTTTAAAAGAGATTGAATTGGCGGATGAACAAAAAGATGAAAAACGTATCTTACTAGCCCATCATCCAGAGTTTTTGGAAGAGTACTTGATGGACCTGACGCGAGTTCCGGATCTGATTTTATCTGGTCATGCTCATGGGGGGCAAATCCGACTGCCTTTCTTTGGTGGACTGTTTGCGCCTGGACAAGGACGTTTCCCAAAATACACTTCAGGTGTGCACTTTGATCCGGATCTTCCTGATAAACGCATGGTCGTCAGTCGTGGGATCGGAAACTCAACCTTTCCCTTCCGTTTCAACAATCGACCAGAAATTGTTGTCATTGAATTGCAGTAACACGCAAAGCACTTTTCATTTCGATGAAAGTGCTTTTTGTATAGAAAAGAAGTTTTAATGTAAGTGGTTTCCTTTGATGTTTTCGATGGTCTTAGCTAAACTAAAGGTAACTTGATTAGGAGGCGAAGCATATGGTAGTAGGCTTATATGATAGAATTCCTTTGAACAACGGTTATACGATCCCAAGAATTGGGTTAGGTACGGCAGGCTTGTCGGGTGCAGAAGCAGAGGAAGCTGTGTTTTATGCACTGAATCATGGTTATCGATTGATTGATACTGCAGCTATATACGATAATGAAGAAGAAGTTGGTCGGGGGATCAATTTAGCGATCAATGCAGGTATCAGCCGGGAAGAAATCTTTGTTGTTACGAAGATTGCACCTGAAGATATGGGGTTTGATAAAACAACTGATGCTTTTGAAGAAAGCTTAGAACGATTGAATACTCAATACGTTGATTTATTATTGATCCATAAACCGGCTAAAGACGATGAAGTAACGTTAGAGACTTGGCGAGCAATGGAAGAAATCTATGCTTCGGGACGAGTACGTTCCATCGGGGTTTCCAACTTTGACCGCGGAGACTTAGCGATGCTGTTGGAAGAAGCGAAAGTCAGACCAGCAGTCAACCAATATCAAATGTTCCCGGGAGCAAGCGCACGACACACGAATGATTATTGTGATGAAGAAAATATCGTGTCAATGGCGTATTCTCCGTTGAAAAAAGGTAAAGTTCAAAAAGACCGCAAATTAAGTTCTATGGCTGAAACGTATGGTAAAACAGCTGAGCAGCTAGTTTTACGCTGGTCAATCGACCGAAACGTCGTGCCAATTCCTCAGTCTGGCAATAAAGATCATATCCGTGACAACATCGATATTTTCGATTTTACGATTAGTGATAATGATATGGAAATTTTAAACAGTTTAGATATTCCTCGTGGAGAAAGACAAAGCAATGACGCTTCGGGCTTGAGAGACCGTACTCACCGCCGTCAAAACATCCAAAAAGGACGCGGAAGAGGTTCAGGTCGAATGAGACATTAATAGAATAAATAGGCTAACTCTTACAAATAAGGAGAAACCATTATCCGTTGCACGTACATTTGTGCAGTGGGTAATGGTTTCTTTTTATGGAAGCTTTTACTATTGGATGAGATTTGGTAAAATAAGCATGTGAGTGCGATAGTAGTTGGTTATAGAATGATTGACCCTATTTCGCAAAGAACTATAGATAAGAAGAAAATATACCTACTGGAGGTTATAAAGATGGTTTTAAATCTTGGGATTATTGGTACAAATTCAATTACAAATGTGTTTGTGGATGCAGCATTGGAATCAAAATTATATGCAGTAAAAGCGGTTTATTCGCGCACAATAGAGAAAGCTCAAGCATTTGGGGAACCTTATGGTGCAGATGTATTTGAAACGGATCTGACAGCATTCGCTCAACATCCTGAAATAGATGTGGTCTATATTGCTTCTCCAAACAGCCTGCATTTTGAACAAGCAGTGGAAATCATGAAAAATGGAAAACATGTGATTGTTGAAAAGCCTATGTTTTCTAACCCGACGGAATGGAAAATCGCTGCAGAAACAGCTAAAGAAAATAATGTGTTTATGTTTGATGCAGCTCGTCATATCCATGAAGAGAACTTCAAGCGTGTGAAAGAAGAAATCAAAAACATCGAACACATCCAAGGGGCTAATTTGACTTATATGAAATACTCTTCTCGCTACGACAATGTATTAAACGGAGAAGAGCCAAATATCTTTTCATTGAAGTTTTCAGGCGGAGCATTAGCTGATTTAGGCGTGTACGTGGTGTATGCTGCAATCGATTGGTTTGGTGTGCCGCAATCTGCACATTACTTTGCGCAAAAGATTTCTACAGGAGTAGATGGAAAAGGAACGATCATCTTCCGTTATCCAACTTTTGATGTAACAATGCAAACCGGTAAAATTGCTAGTTCATATTTACCGAGCGAAATCTATGGATTGAATAAAACAATCTCCCTAGATGGTGTAACAGGTATTTCAACGATCGATGTGATTGATCGTAAAGCTGGTTTGAAAGACAATATCGCTAAACCAACTCAAAAATCACCAATGATCGAAGAAGCGGTAGATTTTGCTGATGTCATTAATCATCCTAATGATGAAAAAGCCTTGAAAAATTATCAAGAATGGCTTGAATTAAGCCGAAATGTTAACCAAGTGTTATATGATCTAAGAGCTGATGCTGGAATCATTTATCTAGCAGATAAAAAATAAACTACGATAAAATAGAGATGAATAATGGGCTGAGCGAATTGTCTCAGTCCATTAAATTATGTTTTAAGAGGAGCAACTAAAAAATGAGTGAATTTTTAAGTCCTGAATTTCAAGAATATTGGACGAAATCAGGTTTCAAGGCACCAACAGCTATTCAGTTAACAGCGTATGAAGTGTTAAAAGAAAAGAAAGATATGGTCGGGATTTCTCCTACAGGAAGCGGGAAGACATTAGCGTTTACCCTTCCATTACTGGAAACTCTTGTTCCAGACAAGCGCATGCAATTATTGATTTTAGAACCTTCTCAAGAACTAGCTGTTCAAGTTGGACAGGTAGTAAAAGAGTGGGCTGATATTCGCCAATTAAGCACCCTAACACTGATCGGGGGAGCAAATGTACAACGTCAGATTGATAAATTAAAAACTAAACCTGAGATCATCATTGGAACACCAGGACGAATTTTAGAATTGGCCGACAAAAAGAAATTAAAACTGCATCAAGTCCAAACAGTCGTTTTAGATGAAGCGGATCAATTGTTGGGACAAGATCAATTGAATACCGTGCGCGAGCTGGTCAAAAAAATGCCGAGTGATCGTCAAATGGGCTTCTTTTCTGCTACAAGCAACACATTGATGGATGATTTATCAACATGGTTCAATGTGGATCCGATTTGGAAAGATGTGACAGCAGTAGATGATTCTAAAGGCGAGATCACTCATGCATTTATTGAGACACCTATTCGTAAAAGAGATGCGATGTTAAAACAACTGAGTCATTTGTCAAAATTCAGAGCATTGGTTTTTTTCAATGATGTAGCTAGTTTGACAGCCGCTTTAGATCGTTTGCGTTACGAAGGTATTTCAGCAGGAGTATTGCATAGTGAGCGAAATAAAACAGAACGGAAACAAGTCTTGCAAGATTTCCGTAATGGAAAGATCCAATTTTTATTGACCACAGATATAGCTTCTAGAGGATTGGATATTGAAGAGTTGGATTATATTATTCAATATGATATTCCTATTTCTAAAGAGAGTTATGTGCATCGTTCTGGAAGAACCGGTCGAATGAGAAGAAAAGGAACCGTCTTAACGTTAGTGAATGAACGAGAACTGCGGAATTTCAAACAACTAATATCTCCTTTAGAGCTTTCGTTAACTCGCTTGTATTTATATGGTGGAGAACTGGTTGAGGAAAAAATTGCTGTTGAAGCACCGCAATCATCTGTAAAGAACACTTCTGAAAAGGGAGCCAAAGAAGTGAAAGTCATGCCGAAAAAAGAGCACAAACCACGTGTTGTAAAAGATTCTCCACCAGTTCCAGTAAAGAAAAAGAAAAAAAATCGGACGAAAAAAGCGAAAAATAAAGGGGCAAGACGTAAAAAAACAGATTAATCCTGTGCAACAAAGGAGAATGTATTGAAGATGAACAATCGTAAAGACTTGGTTTTAACTTTTTTACAACAAAAACCAAATGAGTCCTTCTCAGCAAAAGTGCTTGCGGAAGAACTAAAGCTTGATCGATCTAATGTGAGTCGTTACTTAAACGAACTTTACAATGAAAACAAAGTTCACAAAAATGCTGGCCGACCAGTATTGTTTCAATTCAAACCATCCCGTACAGAAAAAGAAGAAGGAGAAAGCAAAGCATTTTCAAAAATCGTTGGACACAGTTTGTCGTTAAAAGTGATGGTCCAGCAAGCTAAAGCAGCTATCTTATATCCACCTAGAGGACTGCACACCATTATTTTCGGGGAAACGGGTACGGGTAAATCCGTTTTTGCAAGAAGTATGTATGAATTCGCGTTGGAGTCTAAAGCAATGTCACAAGATGCACCGTTTATTTCCTTCAACTGTGCAGATTATGCCCAAAACCCGCAATTATTATTTGGGCATATCTTCGGTGTAAAAAAAGGCTCTTATACAGGCGCTACAGAAGACAGTCCAGGATTGTTGAAAAAAGCTGATGGAGGGATTTTATTTCTGGATGAAATCCATCGTTTGCCGCCTGAAGGGCAAGAAATGCTGTTCACTTTTATTGACAAAGGTGTCTACCAGCCGTTAGGAGAAAGCGGCAAAGAGTATGAAGCCAGTGTGCAGATCATTGGAGCTACGACAGAGAATTCTGATGTTCTACTATCCACTTTCAACAGACGAATCCCGATGTCGATTACTATGCCTCCTTTAAGAGAACGAACGATTGATGAACGGTATCAATTAGTAGCTTCCTTTTTGCAGCAAGAAGCTCATCGGTTGAATCAAGAGATCGTTGCAGAAAGAGAAGTCGTTTTGGCTTTTATGTTGTACCATCCAGAAGCCAACATTGGACAAGTTGAGCGGGATTTGAAATTGGTCTGTGCTAAAGCCTTTTTGCATTATCGGACCAATAATGAAGACCATTTAACGATCACGCAAGAAGACTTGCCTTTGCCGGTTCAAAAAGGGCTGCTGTTGAAAAAAGAAGCTCCGGAAAGATTGAATAGAATCGTTAAACCGCAACAAAAGCACTTTTCATTTGAACCCAATCAACCCCAACCGGATTATTTTTTAGGTTCTGGAGAAGATATGAGTGTCTATAACGCAATTGAGGAACGAGTCGATGAGTTGCTCAAATCTGGTGCGGAACAAATTGACTTAGAAACATTTGTTGAAAATGGAATGGGGCATTATTTTAGTGATTACATTGAGCAATTAGCGAGCAGGGAAGTTCGAAAAGAATTAATCTCTAAAGAAATCTTAAAAGCTACTGATTTAGTGTATGATGTTGCAGAAAAACGGTTGAATCGTTCTTTTAATAACAGTACACGCTTTGCTTTTTCATTGCATTTGCAGAGTACTTTAGATCGTATTCGTGAAAACCGTCAGATCATTCATCCTAATCTAAACGGGGCACGGAAACAGTATTCTAAAGAATTTCAAGTGGCTATCGAATTGTCTGCTTTGATTGAGGAACAATTTGCGATTGAAATCCCTTTAGATGAGATTGGCTTTATTACGATGTTTTTAACGATTGATCTCACAGAAAAAGCGGAAAAGACGCAGGAAAAAGTAGGTATCGTGGTTATCATGCACGGTAAATCAACGGCTACCAGTATGCTGGAAACCGTACAAGAATTATTGGATACAAAAGTAGGCATTGCTTTAGACATGCCTTTGACGATGAAAGTGAAAGAAATGTATGAGGTTGTGAGGAATACCTTAAGGCAGAAAAGTAAAGAATACACCAAAGGGATATTTTTGTTGACCGATATGGGGTCTTTGAATTCTTTTGGTAGGATTTTAGCAGAAGAATTGAGCCTTCCCATTAAGACGTTATCCATGACCAGCACTCCTATTGTACTTGAAGCTGTTCGAATGGCCAGTTTAGGCAGACCTTTAGAGGATATTTATCAAAGCTGCTTGAGTGCAATGAATACCAGTCTCCAGCAAATCGTTTCCGTCCAAAAAAACAAACCGCATGCTATTGTGGTCACTTGTTTCACAGGTGAAGGAGTAGCAAAAAGTCTTGAAGATAAATTGGAAAACGAAATAGATACCTCTGCTGTCAAAATTATTTCACTCCAGTTTTTACAGCGAGAGCAATTCAGACAGCAAATCGATCATTTGATGGCAGACTATGATATCAAAGCTATTGTGGGAACAGTTGCTTTTGATTATGCTTCTATCCCTTACTATTCTGCATATGATATTTTTGAAGACAGCAAATTGAATGAGTTGAAGAGACGCCTAGAGGTCCATGTTTCAATAGAAGAAATGGCAAATTCTTTATCAGGAACGCTACGAGTTGTCGGTTCTATTTCAGAACTTTTAACTAAAATTCAAACTGTAGTAAATCAAGTGTTGACTGATAGACGACTTCAAATCGATTCAGGAGTCAAAGTCGGGTTGATGCTGCATATGGCTTTTTTAGTGGACGCCTTGAAATCAGGAACGATTACACGTAAATTTCCAAAGAAAGAAGCTTTTTTGAAGGAAAATCGTTTGTTGATGGATGTAGTGAAAACAAAACTGCTTTCATTGGAACAACAATACAGCATTCAATTTCCTGAAGATGAGATTGCATATATCAGCTATATCATTATAGAAAATGCTTTTTAACTACTGAAATACACACTAAAAATAAGAGTGTAACAACTTATCTTTAGTGTGTATTTGCTTTTCCGAAAAGAAAGCCCTTTCTGATAACGCTTTCGAAATAAAAAGTTGGCACGATACTTGCTTATATAGAAGTGTAAGCAAAAAAACTATTTGGAGTGAATGAATAATGGCAGAAAAAACAATCATGTTAGTATGTGCAGCAGGTATGAGTACAAGTTTATTGGTAAGTAAAATGGAAAAAGCAGCAGCAGCTAAAGGATTAGACGCTGAAATTTTTGCAGTATCCGCTTCTGAAGCAGATGCTCACTTAGCGAATAAAAATGTAGACGTTTTATTATTAGGCCCACAAGTTCGCTTTATGAAGTCACAATTTGAAAAGAAAGTTGCGGACAAAAATATTCCTGTAGACATCATCAACATGCAAGATTACGGTATGATGAACGGTGAAAAAGTACTAGATCATGTATTAACTTTAATCTAAACCTAAAAAATAAAAAATTACTTATTTTTAAGATCCGAAAGGGAGTTTTATTGTGGTAGATGAACAAAATTTAGAAACAATCATGGGCCTCATCATTAACGGAGGGAACGCTAAGAGCGATGCCATGGAAGCTATCCAAGCTGCTAAAAAAGGAAACTTTGAAGAAGCAGACCAAAAAATAAAAGATGCTGATGCATCATTAACAGAAGCACATAGATCTCAAACAGGAATGCTGACAAAAGAAGCTTCAGGAGATCCAGTAGCTTTATCATTATTAATGGTACATGGACAAGATCATTTGATGAATGCTATTACATTCCGTGATCTAGCAGCTGAAGTTGTAGACGTATACAAAGCTATTGCAGGCGTCTCAACTGAACAAGAGTAAAGTCGATGAAAAGCTGTAAAAAGTGTCTATTCCTTTTTGCAGCTTTTTCTTATCATGAAATTATTTGAGGGGGGAAAAAGATGATTTTATTAAATGCACCGATTCAACAAGACAAAATTATTGACACTTTATCTAATTACAGTGAAAATGGAGTTAGCTACAAATTCATCAAAAAAGCTGGTATGAAATTGTACTTTGAAACAACAGCTGAAAATGAAGAAGAAGCAGCACAATTAGCTAAAAAAATCATCAAATCTACTGACTACGGTTCGGTATTGTATTTCCAAGCTACTGTGGAATGAGGGAGATAGGCAATGCTTAAAAACGGAATGTTCATCATGTCCCTAGGATTTATTATCCTTATACTGGGCTTAACGAGTCTGTCCGAAAACAATGGATGGATAGTGCTTTTGGCTACAGTGTTTATTCTGGTGGGCTTCATTCTGTATTATCGTGTCGAAAAAAAGGAAAAACAATAAAAGCAATTCATAAAAAAGACTCTATTTATAGAGTCTTTTTAGTCTATTAAGGAAAGAAGGGATTAGTATGACAGCAAGTATTCGAAAAATGGACGACCAAGTGATCGCAGAATTTGAAAGAGAATATCCAGTCGAAATAGATTTGGTGTGGCGTATGTTGGCAGAAAACCAATATCTGCAAAAATGGTTCGCCGATTTAGAAATCCAAACACTAGAAGAAGGTGGAAAGATTCTATTTGATATGAAAGATGGAACATTTGAAGAAATGACTATTACTTCATTAAGTGTGTCGAATGTTTTAGAATATACTTGGGGAAATGATTTGGTGCGTTTTGATGTGACTCCATCGAAAATAGGTACACATTTGATTTTTAAAGAAACTATCAGTGAAGTAACAGACCACACACCAAAAGATATTACTGGTTGGCACATTTGCTTGGATGTCATCGAAGCCATTCTATCCAATGAGGAATTGCCTGACCGACAGTTGAGTTACAATGAATGGTATCCTGTGTATGAGGAAAAGTTCACTGAACTAACCGAAGAAAAGTGACACACATTTTAGGCTTTCAACAATAAAAAAGAACCTAAAAGACAGCAGTTCTAAATAAAATAGGGCTCCTGTCTTTTTTTAGGTTGGTTAATCTGGAGTGAACCATCTAGAAGATGGAAGAATCTTAACGTGCCGGATCAAAGATAAATCAATGACGACAGATTCTTCGTTGGATTGAATGTAAATCAGTTGATTGTCGAACCCTGTCACGACTCCTATAATATCTGGTTCATAAAAACCGTCTACAATGAAATCTAATTGAACAGTTAACTGATGACCATATGCAAAAGAACGATGTAAATAATCACTGATGACAGATAAAGACTGTTTTTCTTTCGCTATAGGTTTTATTTGCTGTTCTTTTTCTTGATGAATCAAGTCTGAATGATCGGATAAAATGAATCCTTGCCATTTAGCCATTTTTCGATCTTGATACCCTTCTTTAAAAGGACTGATTCTTTTGTTTTTTTCCTCCGATTGAACTTTCTCCATAAACTCGCCTCCATATACTAGCTTCATTATTGATTATACGAACAAATGTTCGGATAGTAAAGCGAAAAACTTATCACCACTTAAAATAGAATATGGTAGAATGGTTTTTAAAGACTGAATGATCAAATCAAAGAGGTGATACATAGTGCAAATTAGAAAGACAGTCCTTAATGAGTTGGAGCTGATCCAAGCGATTTACGATGAAGCCAGACAATACATGAGAGATAACGGCAATTCACACCAATGGGTAAATGGCTATCCTAGTGACGAGTTATTGAAAAAAGATATAGCAGAAGGTATCAGTTATGTTTGTATAGATCAAGGAGAAATCGTTGGTGTATTTACTTTTTCTATCGGGGAAGATGAAACCTATAAAAAAATATATGATGGACAATGGCTGAATGAAAAGACATACGGAGTGATTCATCGTTTAGGAGTTTCAAGTGCGAAAAAAGGGGTAGGCACTGTGTGTTTAGATTGGTGTTTCCAGCAAATACCAAACATTCGAGTAGATACTCATGAAGCGAATGTGCCGATGCAAAAATTATTGATGAAAAATGGCTATCAAAAATGTGGTATCATTTATGTGAATGATGGCACTCCACGAGCAGCTTTTCAAAAAACAATCGATTCAGTGATGTAATAAAATGGAGTAAAATGAATACAGATTCTCCTTTTAAGAAGAGCATCAAACAACAAGAATAAAGGAGGATTAATTTTGAGTAAGTTTAAAAGTTATTTAGCTGGTATTTTATTGACCATTTTACTGGCGATCACAGCTAATCAAATCAGTGGATGGGTGCCAAACGGCATCATCAGCGGAAGTGTATTTGCGTTATTGATCGGGATGGCCTTAAACCCATTGATTGCTAAGTACCCTATTTTTAAAGATGGTATCCAGTTCGTTTCGAAGCGCGTATTGAAATTTTCGATTATTTTATTGGGATTGACTCTTAGTTTTACCCAAGTATTAAATGTAGGCAAATATTCTTTGATCGTGATGATGTTTACGTTGCTCACTGCATTTGGCGGGGGATATTTGATTGGAAAATTGTTCAATATGAATTGGAAATTATCCAGCTTGATCTCAGCCGGTACAGGGATTTGCGGAGGTTCGGCTATTGCAGCAGTGGCGCCAACGATTGAAGCCGAAGACAAAGATGTAGCTTACGCGATTTCAGCAACGTTTATTTTCGATATATTGATGGTCATTTTATTTCCTATAGCAGGGGTCTACTTCGGAATGAGCGACTTAGGGTATGGGTTATGGACAGGTACAGCCGTGAATGATACATCTTCTGTAGTAGCTGCTGCTTATGCATTTTCTGACGCAGCAGGGGCTTATGCGGTTATTGTGAAGTTGACAAGAACTTTGGCGATCGTTCCTATGGTCATGATGTTCTCGATTATTAATTTGCGTGTTAAACAAAAAGAACAACTTGCAGCAGGGGAAACTGTCACAAGGCAAAAAGTAAACATCAAAAAAATTTTTCCATTTTTCATTCTGCTGTTTCTAGTCATGGTAGCTGTTAAAAGTACAGGAATCATCTCAGATTCATTGAGCAGCCAAACTTCTACAATCAGTAAATTTTTAATGGTGATGGCACTAGGTTCTATTGGGTTAAAGACTAATTTCGCTGATGTCGCAAAATCCGGTTTCAGACCGATGCTGCATGGTTTCATCGTTTCTACACTAGTCGTAGTAGTCTCATTTGTCGTGCAAGTATTCTTAGGCCAAGTCTAGAACAAATAAATCGTAAATCGTAGAAGTATTGATGGATTTGCATTTATATAAAATAAGTGCTATACTAATTGAATACGAAAGATATTGATATACGATTTTTGTGTTTTACGCGGCAAGTTTATTCACACTGGAGTAGCTATGGGGCTACAAGGATGTATTAGAGGTTAGGGAATACATTGTATAAATTGAAATATTGAAAATGAGTAATAGTTTAGTCAGCCTTAAAATATTGAATATTGATTAGTTAGATAGCCTTCTCTTAAATAGAGAAGGCTATCGTTCATTTTACAGAGAAAAGCACCGGCAGTTTTATGCGGTGCTTTTAAAATGTGAAGGAACTCTGGACGCCCTGTTCCACTCTCTGGTTTTAAACGAGTTGCTCGAGGCAGCTTACACGTCTATAAGCCGAATTCGACCTGTTAGGAAAAGCACCTAACTGTTCGAATCCTTCTTATATCCGGTAAGCTAAACGCCTCGATCCACTCTCTGGTTTTAAAACGCGCTGCACAAAGCAGTTTACACTGCCATAAGAGCCATAAGAATAGTAGGTAAAAAGCACCTAATTTTCTTATGGCTCTTATGTTCGGTAAACTAAACGCTTTGTTTCACGCTCTACGGTCCTAGAGAGGTTCGAACTCCCGACCTAACGTTTATACTGATAGGTAACGTTCTTCTGCAACATGACTTGCTCAGAATACTTGTTTTCCCCCAGTCCACACCTTGCAGGCGACTTTCATCGCACAAGGCGTTCCATCAATCAGAATTTCGTTGAAGAGAGAAGAACTCTTATGAATGTAAAACACATCTCATTTGCGCAAAGGAAAAATGAATCTATGATACTGGAAATAAATGCATTATGCTTCAACGAAATACTCAACTGACTAGCCATCTTCCCTCCGCTGGTTGTTATCCCAGGTTCCTCGGTACTACACAGCTGCTGCCGCAACTATTCAACAGCCATTATCCTGCTGTTTAGAACCCTCAAATAGGAGTTGACAGTTCCTAGTTGCTTCCAACGTTCCGTTATTACTAGCTTTGCCATTAAACTTAGGTGCTTTCTATAAATGTTTCAGCGTTTTTGATCCACAACCATTCAATCAAAAACTATTAAGGTCAAATCCTTAATAACAGTTTGTGTTTTCCTAGACAGTCCACCGTGCTTTAATTCATCGAGTGAAGAAACATCCGTACGTTCGAAAGTTCGTCAGTGTCAAAACACATTCTCACCTTATTTAATTTATAGCCCTCCGACTACTGGGCAGATGCTTTTCGCCGACTTTACCGAACTTTTGACAATACCCAACTATTTTTAAGTCTTGCCAATCGGAGATCAAGGTATTTCTCAAGCGGTTGACTTGAGTGTGCTTTTTTCATTTTGCACAATATCGTAATAACAGTTAAGCCAAGCGGCTCTTACTTTTTATAAACTTTTTCAAGTTTACTTTGTAGTAAAACGTTGCGTACAGGAAACGTTTGCTCTATCCAACTGAGCTATAGGACCACATGGATAAAATTATTTTCTCATGATTCTAAAAAGTTGTCTAGTGATTTTGAGAGAATTATGATGTCAGTCCATTTTACCTTCACAAAAAAACAAGCTAGGTCTAATGACAATAGCTTGTTAGAAACAAATCAATATTTGTATAACATGGTAATAAATTCATAACCTGTTCCGATCGTCCAGAAGAGAACGTGATCACCGCGTTTGATTTTTTCCGTTTGAATCCCTTCATGTAGAGCCAAAAATGGACTGCTGGTGCCAGGATAGCCGAACTGATCGCCTACAAAAATCATTTGGTCATTTGAAAAACCTATTTCTTCTTGAATCATATCCAGATTAGCTTTATTACTTTGCGAAAAGCAGCATTTCACATCACTTGGAGATAAATCGTATTGATCCAAAAGTTCTCGAATAGAGTCATAGACATGAGGATACATTTCAGAATCATCAAACGGACGAGTCTTCATGTAAGCATGAGAGTTTCCAGCAACCAATTGAGTTAGACCTTCTGCCGGGAACATCATATTAGTTGGATCAGTGCTGTCTATATAGTGAATGGCATCTATAAAGCCGGTTGCTTCATCTGTTTTTTCTAAAATGACCGCAACAGACAGATCACCAAAGAAAGGATAAGCAACTTCATCTTCTGGATCTAAAATAGGAGAAAAATGGTCTGCACCAACGACTAGAGCTCTCTTTATACGAGGATTGGAGAGCATAGTTCTGGAAGCCTGTTCCACAGCCATCGTCATTCCGGCACAGTTCGCATTCAAGTCATAAGCCAGCATCCGGTTTTTTCCTTTGATGGCTTGATGCACAAACAAAGCATTCATCGGAAGACTATGTTCAGGAACTTGAGTAGAGTAAATCAGTAAATCGATATCTTCACCAGTTAAACCAGCTTTTCGCAAGACTTCTTTACTAGATTCAACAGCCATTGTGACGCCAGTTTCTCCAGAATCCTTTATGCGATAACGGTTCTGTCTTCCAAGGTGTAATAATAGATTTTGAATATCTTTTCCTTTTTCAGCAAAGTGGTCAATAAAATAATCGTTTTCCACGGTATGAGCAGGATGGTATAATGCAATTTCTGTTAGTTTGATATGTGTCACAAAAGACAGTCCTTTCTATATATCGATTCAAATGATAGAATTCTTTTTCATAAAAAAAGTAAGGGAAAAATGCTCCCTTACTTCAAAAAACGATTATTTACACTTCAACAACGTTCGCGTTGGTTAAATTAACTTGACGCACTATGCGATTAATTTGCATTTTTAAAATAGCACTATTAACTTCAAATGTAATTTCTTTAAAACCTGTTTCTTTGTATAAATTAAAACTAGCTGCTAGTTGCTCCAGCATATCAGATGTCTCTACTTGCATTTCTTTGCAATTTACCACTAATTCGTATTCGGACGGTTTAATATCACTGACAGTTTGACTGTAGTCATTAAAGAATCCTTGAATTGCCTCAGGTTCTGCTTTTCCAGATACAAAAAGAAAGACCTTTTTCTCTTTTGCGTCTACAGTGATAGTATAACTACCTTTTGATGAAATGGACATATGTATAACTTTCCCTTCTTAAAAAAAAATATAATTGTACAGAATTTTATTATACCATTTAAGAGAAGGTTCACAATGAAAAAAATGAATAAAGTGGATATTTTTAAATCAAGGAAAGTAAAAAAGGCGAAAATAAGCTTAGATTCTGTATTCATATGCATAACTAAAGCATAGACCAGCATGTTGGAAATTTTTATCACAAGACTGAAACCATGTTATACTATATAAAATAAGTAGATGAAAATAGAAAAGAGGGATAGAATGACTGCTTTTAAGCAAGCAACATCCATTGAAGAAGTAAGACGATTTATTGAAGAGAATCAATTGGCTTTTGTGTATATTTCAAGAGAAGATTGCAGCGTTTGCCATGCAGTTCGTCCTCAAGTACAAGATATTCTCAAAGATTATCCACGCATTCAGTCTATCCAAGCAGATGCGGATCATATCCCAGAGGTGGCTGGAGATTTTACTGTTTTTAGTGTCCCGGCATTATTATTGTTTGCAGATGGCAAAGAACTGATTCGAGAAGCCCGATTTGTCAACATGGAAAATTTAAATCGTCAGTTCAGCCGAGTGGTCGAAAATTACTGATTGTTAATGAGTTCGTAAGCCATTCATATTGTTTTACAAGGTGTTTTGATGACTGCTAAGATAGAGCAGTAAACACATTGAAGGGAATGAAGACAATGAATAAATCTATTCCAACATATACACTGAATGACGGTCAAGAAGTACCGGTTATTGGACTGGGAACGGTCGGGATAAAAGGAGCTAAGGGAGTAAATGAGGTCTTAGATGCTCTGGATAATGGGTATCGGTTGATCGATACATCCACGAATTACAATAATGAAGGAATGGTTGGAGAAGCTATTCGCCGAAGTTCCGTGCCCCGTGATCAAATTTTAGTCAGTTCAAAATTACCTGGTGCTAAACATAAATACGAAGACGCAATTCAAATGATCCAAGAATCTTTGTATCGTATAGGCATCGACTATTTTGACAAATATTTGATTCACTGGCCATTGCCTAAACAAGATCAATATGTAGAAGCTTGGCAAGCACTTGTAGATGCACAAAAATTCGGCTTGATTCGTTCCATCGGAGTATCCAATTTCCTGCCTGAACATTTAGACCGCATCATTGAGGAAACAGGTGTGACTCCGGCGACCAATCAAATCGAGCGGCATCCATATTTTACAAACAAACGTGTCATAGAGTACAACAAAGAACACGGGATTTTAACAGAAGCTTGGAGTCCATTTGGCCGGGAAATCAACGATTTATTAGAGAATGAAATGATAGCTTCGTTGGCTGAAAAGCACAAGAAATCGGTTGGGCAAATCATTTTGAGATGGAATTACCAAGAACAGATCTTAACGATTCCTAAAGCTTCCAGCAACAAACATCAAAGAGAAAACATGGATATTTTCGATTTTACTTTAAGTGATGAAGAAATGAAGATGATCGACAGCTTGGATAAAGGGTTAGATGGTCTGGTCGAAGGACAACACCCAAATGAATACGAAGAGTTCGACTAAAAAGCAAAAATACCAGCCGAGAAAATAGTTTCTCGACTGGTATTTTACTTATTTGGATCTTATGTTTTAAATTATGCCCACTCGCCATTACGGAAAACAGGAACTGTTGAGCCGTCTGCTTTGATTCCGTCGATATTCATATCTTTTGAACCAATCATAAAGTCCACATGAACAGTAGAGCGGTTTAATCCGGCTGCTGCTAATTCTTCTTCAGACATTTCAGTTCCGCCAACGATGTTGAACGCATAACCTGAACCTAAAGCTAAGTGGTTTGAAGCATTTTCGTCAAATAGCGTATTGAAGAAAGTCAAACCAGATTGAGAAATAGGAGATTGGTTAGGAACTAATGCTACTTCACCTAAACGAGCAGCTCCTTCATCGGTTTCGATCAAACGTTTTAACGTTTCTTCTCCTTGAGCTGCAGTAACTTCTACAACTTTACCATCTTTGAAAGTGAATTCCATGTCTAAGATAGTTGTTCCTGCGTAACTTAACGGTTTAGTACTGCGCACTACACCATCAACACGGTTAGCATCTGGAGCAGTAAACACTTCTTCAGTCGGCATGTTCGCCATGAAGCGTTCGCCGCGAGCGTTCAAGCTTCCAGCACCTTCCCAACGGTGACCAGCAGGCAACCCGACAGTTAAGTCAGTACCAGGAGCCGTATAGTGTAAAGCAGTGAATTGTTGCGCGTTCAATTCTTCAGCTTTTGTTTCCAGCGTAACGTCTTTTTCTTTCCAAGTTGCGATAGGATCTTCATCATAAATATGAACAGCTTTAAAGATAGCATCCCATAAAGCGTCAACTTGTTCTTCAGTTGTTTCTAGTTCAGGGAAAACTTTAGCAGCCCATTTAGCACCTGAAGCTGCAGCTACTAACCAGCTTACTTTGTTTGCTTGAGTAGCTTTTCTTTGTTCAATCATTGCTTTACCCACTGCTGATTGGTAAGCAGCAATTTTCTCTGCATCGATTCCTGATAGAGCATCCGGATCAGAAGAACGAACGCTGATACGGCTTGCGCCTTTTTCAATATGGTCTAATGACTCGTCGATTTTGTATTGCGGGATATCTGTCAAACGTTCCACCGGAGTGTGTTTCATAACCTCGCGATTAATGATGTCGTCCGCCCATTTGACAATCACTTCAGTAGCTCCTAGAGCGTAAGCTTCTTTAGTGATCATACGTGCTAGTGGTGCTTGGTCTACGTCGATAGATAGAACAACTGTATGACTCTTTGATACATTGACACCAACTTCAACGATTGCACGAGCATATTTTTGTAAATTTTCTTCAAAATTTGGTAATACCATTTTTAAAATCCTCCTCATCTTAGATAACACACGATTTTACTGCAATAATTCACCTTTCTATCATAGCATAAGAAAATAAGAAAAAACAATTTGCCTGATAAAAAATCTGAAGCTGGAACAGTTGCTAAATCTAAAGGCGTTCTGATATTATTACATGAATAACCTATGGTATAATTATTGTGCATAAGATAGAGGTTGCTTTATATAAAAATTGCCGTTATATTAATATGCATCTTGTCTTTATTACTATACAAGTGATACAATAATGATTGTCTGCTAAAGAGTAGAGGAAAAAATTGAAAAAAACGTTGGTAAATTTCTTAACCGTTTCAGAAAGAAGAACTAACCAAAATGTATTTTTATGCTAAATGAACAGCATAAAGTTTGTGTACCTTTCTAAGTCGTTTAAGAATTTTTTGTATGGATACTATAACCAAGAGGTAATACTGTAGCTGAGACTATAACTATTCCTTGAGAAAAGAAAGAATTTAGAGGTGAGGAAGATGGCAAGGAAAAAAACGATTATGAAGTCTAGTATTTTAGACACTGCATATGAAGTTGTCAGAAAAGAAGGGTTTGACGGGTTTACTGCTCGTAATATTGCAAAAGAAATGAACTGTTCTACACAACCTATTTACTTGGAATTCAAAAACATGAATGATCTAAAAAGAGAATTGATTATCAGAATAAAAGCTCATTTGACAGAAACGATCTATACTCAAGAAAGAACAGAACATCCAGTATTGAATGACGCACTCAACTATTTGTATTTTGCAAAAGAGGAATCTACTTTCTTTAAAGCGTTGTACTTGGAGAACCGCTTAGATGCAAAAAAAGTCTACACTATTTCACGTGATGTAGTGCTTGATTCATTTAATGAAGTATCTGAAACAAAAGAGTTGACGGAAAAAGAAAAAGAAAAAGTCTTCGGTTTATTTTGGTCCAGTGTACACGGAGGAGCTTCATTTATTGCTCAAGAACTAGTTCCGCTTCATGAAGAAGATTTGATCCAATATTTAAACCAAGCATTCCAAACCAGCTTAAAACTTGTCCAATAGACTAGATATTAAAAAACTCAACGTCTTGATGACGTTGAGTTTTTTTAGTTTGCGGCAGCTTTTTCAACTAATGATTTGCTGAAAGCTACTAATTTTTCGATATCTTCTTCTTCGGGATCTAAATCCACTTTGACACTTTCTGCTCCTTCTACAGCACCAACAGATTTGAATTGTTCTGTAAAATCATCCACAGACTGGCAAAATTTTTCATAAAAGGTATCTCCTGAACCAAACGTCCCAAAAATTTTTCCTGTTAAATCTACCTCTGACAACTCTTCATAGAAGTCCTCGATCTCATCCGGCAAGTTGGCATCTGTCCCGTAAGTATAAGTAGCGACCAAGCACAAATCTACATCTAGAAAGTCATGAGGATCAGCTTGCATGCTTTCTACAACTTCAACATCTACATCCAAGTCTGTTAAGGCTTCTTCAACAATATCCACGCATTGAGCTGTATTTCCTGTTAAACTTGCATATACGATCAAGGCTTTAACCATTCTGTTTTCATCCCTTTGTGTATAGTTTCTCAAGCTAGTATATCAAATTTTATCTTATAGTACCAATAGGAATCTCAGAAGAAATGAATGAAGGGATAAAGACCATAATCTAGTAGTTACATAGGTAAAAAAATGTTCATAATAAGACATTAAAAATAACGTATAATAAGAGCAAAATTATGCTAAGATGAAAAGGAAATCAATTTTGAGCGCTAGGGGGAAAGAACGTGTTTAATCTGGATATGATCCATTCATTTACTGAAACTGAGAGAGTGCTTTACGACTATATTATGCAGCATAAAGACACGGTCTATTATATGCGGGTTCGAGACTTGGCGGAAGCAGCACACGTTTCACCGGCGTCTGTTATCCGCTTGATGAAAAAAGGCGGGTACGAAAGTTTTGCAGAGTTTAAGCTGGAGATTCGAAATCAACACAAACAAGTAGAGCAACAAGCTGTTTTTGACACGAAAGAAATCGTGGATGAGTTTTTCAATCGCACATTGAGCAATGACTACAATAAGCAGTTAGATAAAGCGGTAGAAATGATCCACACTGCGGGACTAGTAATTTTTCTAGGGATTGGAACTTCAGGTATTTTAGCGGAATATGGATCCAGACAGTTTTTTAATCTAGGGCAGCGGACATTCTTTGTAAAAGATCCTTTTTATCCGCTAGGACACTCTAGAGAAGACTTTACAGATTCGGTGGCAATTATTTTGTCGGTCTCTGGAGAAACAGAACAAATATTGGAACAAACGGAGATATTGATCGAACGGGGAAGCAAAATCATTAGTATCACAAATACTTCTGGAAATACATTAGCAAAACATTCCGATGTAAATCTGGCGTATCATTTAACCCCAGAAACGATCAATAAAACGGTCAATATTACTTCTCAAGTTCCTGTAGCCTATTTAGTTGAAACTTTGGCACGAAAAAACTACGCAAAAAGGCAAAACCGCATTTGAAACACTGTGTTTCAAATGCGAAACATGTTCCAATTAAATGAAACCGCATCCATAAAATTAAAAACAGATTGTTTTATTTGTAAAAACGGTTACAATAAAAAGTGTAATAAATGAAAAATTGAGGTGAGGAAATGGAACACAAAAAATTAGTCCCTTTTCCTGAAGACTTTCTATGGGGATCTGCTTCTGCAGCCTATCAAGTAGAGGGTGCGATGGAAGAAGACGGTAAAGGATTGTCTGTTTGGGATGAATTTGTAAAAATCCCAGGTAAAACATTTAAAGAAACCACAGGAGAGGTAGCAGTAGATCACTACCATCGCTATAAGGAAGATGTTCAGTTGATGGCTGAACAAGGCTTGAAAGCGTACCGTTTTTCTGTTGCATGGAGTCGAGTGATTCCGGATGGACATGGAGAAGTAAACGAAGCAGGACTTCAATTCTATGAAAACCTGATTGATGAATTACTGGCTCATAACATTGAACCAATTGTTACATTGTATCACTGGGATATCCCGCAAGCGCTGCAAGACAAATACAAAGGTTGGGAATCTCGCCAAGTGATCGAAGACTTCACTCGTTACTCTACAATTTTATTTGAACGTTTTAATGGGAAAGTAAACTATTGGGTAACCCTGAATGAGCAAAACGTTTTTACATCACATGGCTATATGATGGGCAGTCATCCACCAGGTGTCAAAGATCCGAAACGGTTTTATGAAGCCAATCACATTGCCAACTTGGCAAACGCTTCAGTGATCAAAGCGTTTAGAGAACTGGAGATCAAAGGAAAAATCGGACCAAGCTTTGCTTATGGACCAACTTATGCGTTAGATTCTAAACCAGAAAATCAATTAGCTGCAGATAACAACGAAACCTTTAATGCCCATTTTTGGATGGATGTTTATGTGTTTGGGAAATATCCAAAGCTGGCAATGAAATGGTTAGAAGAAAATAATTTAGCGCCTACGATCGAAGAGGGAGATTACGCTTTATTAGCAGAAGGAAAACCGGATTTTATGGGCTTAAACTATTACCGCAGTTCAACTGTAGAACACAATCCGTTAGATGGTGTTTCTGAAGGTAAAATGAATACGACCGGAGAAAAAGGTTCGACTGAAGCGGGTGGAGTACCTGGACTTTACAAAGGAACAGATAATCCTTTTGTAGAGAAAACGAACTGGGATTGGGATATTGATCCAACTGGATTGCGGATTGGTATGCGCCGAATTGACAGCCGCTACGAATTGCCTATATTGATCACGGAAAATGGTTTAGGAGAATACGATACATTGGAAGAAGATGGTTCAATCCATGATACATATCGAATTGACTATCTAAAAGCCCATGTGAAAGCGATCCAAGAAACGATCTCCGATGGAGTAGAAGTTCTAGGGTATTGTACTTGGAGCTATACTGACTTATTGAGCTGGTTGAATGGTTATCAAAAACGTTACGGTTTTGTTTATGTCGATCGAGAAGAGAACGACGAAAAAGAACTGAAACGCTACAAAAAAGACAGCTATCACTGGTATAAAAAAGTCATTGAAAACAATGGAGTAACAGATTAAAAATCATTTCTTCGCACTTCAGTGGGGCTTTTAGCCTCACTGATCGAAGGGGGGCAACAAGTTTAGAGTCAGTGTTCATTCGACATACCGCAGAAAAGATTTTCTTTAAGGGGACAGGAAGTATAATTTTACTTATTGGAGGGAAACCAAATGAGCTTTATGGACAAATTTGAAGGTGCATTAGAAAAAACTTTAGTGCCTCTATCAATTAAGTTAAACAGCCAAAGACACATCGGAGCTGTACGTGATGCATTTATTCTAGCTTTTCCATTAACAATGGCAGGATCATTGATCCTATTACTCAATTTTGCTGTATTATCCCCAGACGGATTCATCGCTTCATTATTGAATTTAGAAAGTATTTTTCCCAACTTAGCCGAAGCACAAAATATTTTTTCACCCGTTGTCCGTGGAACGAATGATGTCTTATCTATCTTCATCGTCTTCATGATCGCAAGAAACTTAACTGAAACATATAAGCAAGATTCTTTATTAGGTGGATTGACAGCGATTTCAACATTCTTTATTCTGTATCCGCCATATCAAAATGTTGAAGGTGCGAACTACTTAGCTACACAATACATAGGCGCTCAAGGATTATTTGTTGCTATGATCGTCGGATTGTTAGTTGGGGAAATTTTCAGCCGTTTGTCTTTAAATAAACGCTTAAAAATCAAAATGCCGGAGCAAGTACCTCCAGCTGTAGCACGTTCGTTCTCTGTATTGATTCCGATCATTTTGATCTTGATGCTTTTCTCAGTGATCAATTATGTAGTGACTTTATTCTTCCCAGATGGAATCAACCAATTGATTTACTCATTAATTCAAGCACCACTAACAAATATTGGTGGAAACGTATTTGCGGTTATCATTTTAGCACTAGTTTCTAACATGTTATGGGTGTTGGGAATTCATGGACCAAATACCATCGCAGCAATTCGTGACCCTATCTTCTCACCGATGGGAATTGAAAACTTGAACTACATTGCTGAAAAAGGAACAACATGGGGTGTTCCATATCCAATTAACTGGGGTTCTATGAACGACGGTTTTGCGAATTACGGTGGTAGCGGAATGACTCTTGGATTGTTGATAGCTGTATTCCTAGTGTCAAAACGTAAAGATTACCGCAACATTGCAAAATTATCTTTTGCTCCTGGTCTATTCAACATCAATGAGCCAGTAGTATTCGGACTTCCAATCGTATTAAACCCAATCATGATCATTCCTTTTGTATTGACTCCGGTCATCAACATTTTGATAGGATATTTCTTTATTGTGAGTGAAATCATACCTCCAATCGGTTATTCAGTACCTTGGACAACTCCAGGTCCGCTGATCCCGTTCTTAGGAACAGGCGGCAGCTGGGGAGCATTAGCTGTTGGGTTCTTATGTTTAGGAGTATCTGTTTTGACATACATGCCATTTGTTTTAGCAACGAACAAAGCTGCTGTGAAAATGGAAGAAATGGAAAATGCACAAGATGCAACTAGTGTAGAAGCTTAATAAATGATGGACTATCTGCCTGAAAACCTCGGGCGGATAGTTTTTTCACTAAGGAGGTTATGATTAAATGAATGCAGTTTGTTTTGATATTGGAGGAACAGCTATCAAGTATGCATTGGTTTCCCAAAGTAAAGGAATTGCCCATCAAGGAAAAATCACTACACCTTACGACCTTACCGCATTTCAAAAAGTGATTGCGGAAGTCGTAGAAGAATACGCTGCAACAGATGAAATAACGGCAGTTGGTATCAGTATGCCAGGTTACATCAATCCCCAAACGGGATATGCTGAAAGAGCCGGTGCGTTAGCTTATCTAGACCACAAAAATATCATTGATGTGCTGAGCGAGAAAATTTCGTTCCCGATTTACATAGAAAATGATGCAAGATGTGCAGCGTTAGCAGAGCGGTACTCGGGAAATGCTCAAGGATTGAATAACTTTATTGTGATGACGATCGGTACGGGTATCGGAACTGCTTTTTATTTGAACGGCAGTTTGTATCGAGGAGCATCTTTCAAAGCTGGAGAATTTGGACATTCTAGAATCGATTATCAAAAAAGACCACAGCACACCATGCACGATATTTTTTCGACGCGCATATTAGTAGAAGAATATAAAAAGTACATGAAGATACCTGCACCGGCGGTCGTCACAGGTGAAGAAGTATTTGAAACCGCTAAATTGGATCCTGAAGTAGAAGAAATGATTCAAAAATGGGTACAGTGGTTATGTGTGGGGACATATAATCTGGCATGTACCTTCAATCCGGAAAAGATCTTGATTGGAGGAGGAGTCAGTGCGAATCCTGAGTTGTTGCCGAGGATCGAACAACAAATGTCTCAGATTGATGAACGATGGATCACAGACTTTTATACAGTGATCGAACCTTGTAAGTATTTAAATAATGCGGGCATCTTAGGAGCTTTTTATTTTGTAGAACAACAATTGGAAAAACAAACCGTTAAAGGAGAGAGCTGAATGGCCATTCTATCAGGATCATTTCAATCGCGTGAATTGTTTCGAAAAGTTAGTTTTACGGCAGTCATTCCAACTAGTACACGATCCATTTATGAAGCTAAAATAGAAAATGAGGAGGAAGACAAACCTCTAAAGACGTTATACTTATTGAATGGATGGGACGGAAATCATGAAGATTGGTTGCATAATACACGTATAGCTGAATTGGCAATCAAGTATCATGTGGCTGTCATTATGCCAGATGGGCAAAACAGTTTTTACGCTGATCATCCCAATGGGGATAATTATGGTACTTATATAGGAGAAGAGTTGGTACAGGAAACACGCAAATTGTTTCATTTGTCGATGAAAAAAGAAGATACAGCTATAGGAGGTCTGTCGATGGGAGGATACGGGGCTTTAAGAAATGGGCTCAGCTACTTGGATACATTCGGTACGATCATAGCTTTGTCAAATAAAGTATTGACCAAAAGTTCAAAGGAGCATTTTGATGCTGCTTATCCTATTTATCAAAGGCTTCAAGCCATAGTACAAACAGACAGAGCTGAAAAGATGCCTGATGAAATGGATATTGAGTCGCTGGTTTTAAATGCATTGGAACAACCTGAAAAAAAACCGGACTTGTATTTGGCATGCGGAACAGAAGACGATATTTTCCAAGAAAATAAAGACTTGCATCAATTTTTGATGACACACGGCTATCAGCATAAATATATAGAAGCACCCGGGAAACATGATTGGGATTTTTGGAATACAACCATCAAAGACAGTATGGAATGGTTGTATGGAGAAAATAAAAACTAGTCAAATTAGCAGTCCTTATTAGGAGAAAACCTCTCTTAATAAGGACTTTTTTTATTTATGATAAATTTGTAAATACAATTTTAACATAAAGCTTTACAATTAATTTGGAAGGGGTTACAATAGTGGTGTCAAAAAAAAGGAGGAAAGACAAAATGGAAGAAAGTAAATGGGTCAGTATGTTAGGTAATTTCGCAGCAAAAGTCAACAGTTACAAATACATCATCGCCATCAAGAATGCTTTTACGATGTTATTGCCGGTCATCATTACCGGTGCATTTGCAACCTTGATCTCAAATATGGTGTTTGGAACTACAAGTGGTTTAGCAGCTATCAATGGGTTCGGTTTTCTAGAAAATTTAAAACCGATAACGGACTCGATCAGTTATGCTACATTGAACTTTTTAACGATTAGTGCGGTATTTTTGATCGGTATGGAGTTAGGGAAATTAAACCAGTTAAAAGGATTTTTCCCAGGGTTATTGGCGGTTATCAGTTACATAACCATTATCCCGAAAACGATTGAAACATTGGTCAATGAATCGCCTGTAGAAGTGGTAGATGTGATCGCTAAACAATATACCAACAGTTCAGGATTATTTTTAGGCATGTTTGTAGCTATTTTATCTATCGAATTGTTTAGCTGGTTGCAGAGACAAGATAAGTTGAATATTCACATGCCTGATTCAGTGCCTTCTAATGTGTCAGCGAGTTTTTCAGCATTGGTTCCTACGATTTTAACAATCACCATTATTTCTGCACTAGGTTTTGCGGTGTTGTCTCTGACAGGTATGACCCTTTACGATATCATTTACACGATCGTTCAAGAACCATTATCTAATCTAGTATCAGGATTGCCGGGAATATTATTGTTGATGTTTGTATCGCAAGTCTTTTGGGTAATCGGTATTCATGGAAATCAAATCATCAAACCGATTCGCGAACCGATTCTATTAGCTGCCATCGCAGAAAATACTGCAGCATTTGAAGCAGGAGAAGCGATTCCTAACATCATCAACATGCCTTTTTGGGATATTTATATGAGCGTGGGGGGATCAGGGGTAACTTTTGGTCTGTTGATCGCTATTTTCATCGTCAGCAAACGGGAAGATTACCGTTCAATCTCTAAATTATCTTTTGCTCCAGGAATTTTTAATATCAATGAACCAATGATTTTTGGATTGCCGATCATGCTGAACCCGGTCATGGCGATTCCATTTATTATCACACCATTAATAACAGGGGTAATTGGTTACTTTGCAACAGCTATCGGGTTTGCCGGTCCAGCTGTAGTTATGATTCCATGGACAACACCGCCAATCATCAGTGCTTACTTGGCAACAGCTGGAAGCCTTGGAGCTGTTGCGACACAATTGATTTGTATCGCAGTTGCTACATTGGTTTACTTGCCATTCGTCAAAGCATCAAATGTGACTAAGAGAGTCGATGAAGTAGAAGAAGTACCGCAAGAACAAAACTAAAGGAGAGATTTTGTGTTTAAAACAATACCAGAGAATTTTATTATTGGAGCTGCATCTTCAGCATGGCAGACAGAAGGATGGAAAGGGAAAAAAGAAGGACAAGATTCTTATTTGGATACATGGTATAAAAATGAGCGTCATGTCTGGCATGAAGGTTATGGACCAGGAGTAGCAACCAATTTTTATGAACGTTACGGGGAAGATGTAGCTTACATGAAAGAAATCGGGCTTACACATTACCGTACGTCGATCAATTGGGCTCGCTTCTTTACCGACTATGAAACATTGGAAGTCGATGAAGAGTATGCTCAACATATAGACAACGTCATCAATGCTCTGATTGAAGCCGGTGTAGAACCCATTCTTTGTCTGGAACACTACGAGCTGCCGACTGCCTTGCAGGAAAAATATGATGGCTGGAGCTCTAAAAAAGTGGTGGAATTATTCGTTGGATATGCGGAGATCGTGTTTGAACGGTATGCTGATCGTGTCAAACAGTGGTTTACCTTCAATGAGCCGATCGTTATCCAAACCCGCGTCTATCTAGATGCGATCCGTTACCCTCATGAACAAAATACGAAAAAATGGATGCAATGGAACCATCATAAAGTTCTCGCAACTACAAAAGTAGTAGAACTATATCATCGAAAAAACTACGACGGTGAAATCGGTATTGTATTGAATCCTGAGGTCACTTATCCGCGTTCCTCTTCTCAAGCAGATAAAAAAGCTGCTGAGATGTATGATTTATTCTATAACCGAGTTTTCTTAGATCCATTGGTAAAAGGAGCTTATCCGGAAGAACTATTTTTGAAAATGGCCGAACATGACATCACTTTTGATTACACACAAGAAGAATTGGACATTATCCGTGAAAATACAGTAGATTACTTAGGTGTCAATTTGTATTTCCCGCATCGTGTCCAAGCGCCTAAGCACAAATGGAATGAAAACACACCATTCCATCCTGCTTATTACTTCGATTCATTTGAACTGCCAGGCCGTCGAATGAACAAATCAAGAGGATGGGAAATTTATCCGCAAATCGTTTACGATATGGGGATGCGTTTGAAAGAAGAGTATGGAAACATTCCATGGATACTGACAGAAAATGGTATGGGGATCGAGAATGAACACTTATTCATGAATGAGGAAGGTGTCGTTCAAGACGACTACCGTATTGAGTACATTACCGAACACATGAGCTGCTTATTGGATGCTTATGAAGCAGGATCGAACTGCCGCGGATATATGCTGTGGGCCTTTACCGACTGTGTGTCGCCAATGAATGCTTTCAAAAATCGTTATGGTTTAGTGCGGATCGATTTGGAAAACAATCGAGCTCGTTCGCTGAAAAAATCAGGTTTTTGGTATAAAGACGTGATCTCAAGTAGTCGATTAGAAGTACCAGACGTTCCAGAGTACAAATAAACATTGTTTGCCCCCGCAAGAGTTGAAAGCAGTCTTTCAACTCTTGCTTTTTTGTTCAGAATAGGTATCTAGTGCTGTTGTACAATTTGCGTTCCATTTTAGCTGTTAAAAAGACCTTAGCGGAACGCAAAATAATTTTTCGTCTCTTTTTTACGTCATTTCAGCTAAAAAAGAAACGGAAATGAAAATTGCGTGCCGTTAAAAGAAAGAAGAGTTGTAAAAAGGAACGCAAGCCTAATTGCTACATGTATTCCTTTTATTTGTCTATACAAATCATAGAACTGTCGTTTAAAAATATACAAATTCATGCTATACTAATAAAAAGAAGCAGTTATCTCATGAAGTTAGGTGAATGAAATGGTCAAATACAAAGAAGTGGCAAATGAAATTCGTAAACGAATCAAAAACGGGTCGTATCCCCTTGAAGAACGAATGCCTGATCAAACATCGTTAGCAAAAGAGTTCCACACAAGTCGTGTGACCATAAAAAAAGCTCTAGACTTGCTGACTGTCGCAGGATTAGTGTACACTATCCAAGGTTCTGGAACATATATTAAACAAAACGCTCTTCAATTAGCGGAATCAAGCATTCGCATCGGACAAAACGTGGGATTAACAGCTCAAGTTGATGAGAGAATGCATCTGGAAAATAAAACCATTAAATTTGATGTGCGTTTTCCTACCGAAGAAGAATGTGAACAGTTGTTGTTGAAAAAAGAAGACCCAGTTTATGAAATCGAGAGGCTACGCATTTTGAATAAGCAGCCTTATTCATTGGAACATTCTATATTGCCTTTGTCGCTTGTACCAGGAGTGACAAAAGACGTGTTGCAAAAATCGATGTATGATTACATCAGAAACGAGCTGGGTATCGTATTTGGAGAGAACCGGCAGACTATTCGGGCAGCTCAGCCAGATGAATTAGATAAAGAATTTTTGCAGTGTGGTGAGAATGAACCAGTGTTGGAAGTGACTAAAGTGATGTTCACTTCGAGTGGAACGCCATTGGAATTTTCTAAAGTACGCCATCGATTTGACATGGTGGAGATGTCGTTTGTCAATTTAAATACAGAGATCTACTAGGCTTTAGAATAACAATGATGAGGGTTTCATGCTGTTGTATGAGAATAAGAAAGAAGACTTTCTCTTCACAACCTTCGAAAATGAGTTATAATAGATAAGAATGGTATAGCGTAAAAAATAGAAAAGAGGAATAAGAGTGATTACATTAAAGTCAAAACGCGAAATTGATGCAATGGACGAGTCAGGTACATTATTAGCCAACATGCATATTGCATTGCGTGATTTTATCAAACCAGGAATTACAAGCTGGGATATTGAAGAATTCTGTCACAAATTTATTGTTGATAATGGAGCGATTCCTGAACAAATCGGATTTGAAGGGTACGAATACGCTACTTGTGTAAGTATCAATGATGAGATTTGTCATGGTTTCCCTCGTAAAGAAAAATTAAAAGACGGAGACTTGATCAAAGTTGACACTGTTATCAACCTAAAAGGCGCTTTGAGCGACTCTTGCTGGAGTTATGTAGTAGGGAAATCGACTCCTGAATTGGACAAATTGATGGAAGTAACTCGTACCGCTTTATACAAAGGAATCGAACAAGCACAAGTCGGCAATCGTATTGGAGATATTGGGCATGCGATTCAATCTTATGTAGAACCAGAAGGATTTTCAGTTGTACGTGAGTTTATTGGACATGGTGTTGGACCAACTCTTCATGAAGCTCCATCTGTTCCTCACTACGGAGATCCAGGTAAAGGCCTTCGTTTGAAAGAAGGAATGGTCATTACGATTGAACCGATGATCAATACAGGAACATGGAAATCTAAAATGGATGACAATGGCTGGACAGCACGTACTCAAGATGGTGGAATCAGCTGCCAGTTTGAACACACATTAGCGATCACAAAAGATGGTCCGAGAATTTTAACTTCTCAAGGCGACCAATAAAAGCCCGAAATAATCAGTGGCAATAAAAAAGAAGGGGCAGGCGCATCTCAATGATGCGTCTGACTCTTCTTTTTTATTGCATAATAGTTAGAGGGAATTGGTTGCGTTAAAGCGACTCAAGAACTCGTTTAATCGTGGTGTCTCCGGGTTATTGATCATTTGTTCAGGAGAACCTTGCTCGACGATTTTTCCGCCATCGAAGAAAGCAATTCGATCTGCTACTTCTAAGGCGAAGTCCATCTCGTGAGTAATCAAGAGCATCGCCATTTCACCTTCATCAGCAATTTCTTTGATAATCTCCAACACTTCACCGACTAACTCAGGGTCTAATGCAGAAGTAGGTTCATCAAAAATCATTACTTTAGGTTTCATTACTAATGCTCGCGCAATTGCGACACGTTGTTTTTGTCCACCGGAAAGTTGAGCAGGGTAGACGTCAGCTTTTTCCAGCAATCCCACTTTATCCAACATGTCCTTAGAAATTTTTTCAGCTTCTTTTTCAGGCGTTTTTTTAACCGTTACTTGAGCTTCCATGACATTTTCTAAGACCGTCATATGTGGGAATAAATGGAAATGTTGAAATACCATACCAATATTTTGACGCACTTCACGCAAATGCTTAGAGCTGGCTTTAACTAACTTGCCGTCTTTTTCTTCATGCCATAAATACTGACCGTCAACTTGGATAGTCCCTGAAGACAAACTCTCTAAAGTCATCAATAAACGGGCAAAAGTAGTCTTACCCGAACCACTGGGACCGATCAATGCCACCTTCTCACCTGGCATAATGTCAAAATCAATTTTGTTCAATACTTGTAGATCCCCAAAATATTTTGATACTTGATTGTAACGTACAATTGGTTCAGTCATTAAATCGCTCCTTTTCTAAACTTGATACTTCTTATTTAATTTATTTTCTAGTTGCTTGATCAATAACGATGCGGGATAACTGAGGACGAAGAACAAAATACCAACAATCGTAATCGGTTCGACGTAACTAAAGGAATTAGCACCTAATATTTTTGCTTGCTGCAAGATTTCTACTAAAGTGATTGCAGATAGTAGAGGGGTTTCTTTAAACATCGTAATAAAATAATTCCCGATAACTGGAACGATCGGCGGAACAGCCTGAGGTAAAATAATACGAGTCCAAGTTTGCTTTTGCGTAAAGTTCAATGCTTTTCCAACTTCCCACTGTCCAACCGGAACAGCGTCGATTCCGCTCCGAAAAACTTCTGACAAGTACGTACTGTAATGAATTCCCAAACCCAATACACCGGCTACGAATGGAGATAATGTCAGCCCGAAAGAAGGGAAGACATAAAAAATAAAATACAGTTGAACCAATAAGGGTGTGTTACGAATAAATTTGATAACTCCATTCGTAATCGTGGCTATTGTTTTGACTTTTGTACGTGACAGCATAGCCAGCACTAATCCTAATACAAATGCGAGGATAAACCCGACAATAGTAGCTGAAATGGTGATTCGCAAAGCGGATAGAATCGTGGGAAAGATTTCAATCGCATACTGAAAATCAAACATCGCTTAAAATCTCCCTTCTGTTAGTTTACGTTCTAATACATTCATTCCTTTTGTCAGCGGCCATGCCAAGACAAAATAAATGAGTAAGAGCAACGTATAGATTTTTGTCGTTTCAAGAGTAGAACCGTTTAAGACGTTCGCTTGATACGTTAAATCTGTTAAAGTAATCAACGATACGAGAGAAGTGCTCTTGAACAATTCGATCAATTGATTTCCCAAGTTTGGGATCATTCGAATAAAAGCTTGAGGAATAATAATGCGGCGCATCATTTGTTGTCTTGTCATATTCAAAGCTACAGAAGCTTCTCGCTGACCAACGTCAATTGCTTGTACAGCACTTCGCACTACCTCAGATGTGTAAGCTCCGAAGTTTAATCCGATAGCTAAAACAGCAGCTACCATTGCAGACATGCGCAAGCCAAACATCGGTAAAACGAAATAAATGAAAAATAACTGAACCAATAAAGAGGTCCCCCTAAATAATTCAACATAAGTGCCAGCGATAAACCATATTATTTTTGATTTTGACATCCTTGCCAACCCAGAACCGAATCCCAATACTAGAGCGAGGATTGCGGAAAAAAAAGTTAATGATACGGTTACCAGGAGCCCTTCTTTTAGTAATGATCCTAAAATTTCTAATGTACTCATGATTTGCTCCTTTCGATTTCATTTATAGGTTTATTATTCTAAAACGTCCTCGACAGTAACGTCTCCTGGAAGTTCTTTTTCTGTAAAGCCAAATGGCTCAATAATTTCTAATAGTTCACCAGACTCTTTTAATTTTTCGAGTTCAGCGTTAAAAGCATCAATAAAAGTTTGGTCTTCAGAACGGAAAACGGTCGCTCCATAACCTTCAACGGATTCGCCGTCCACAACTGGCTGCTCAAATTCTTCTACACGTTCAATATTGTCATTGTTGGCAGTATCAAGTGTTGCTTGTAGGGAAGGACCAGTAGCAGTTATCGCATCAACACGACCAGATAACAAGGCTGATAATGCAGAGGGCATATCGGGGACGGTAACGATTTGGTCTTCAGAAATTCCAGCCTCAATGGCGTATTGGTATTCAATCGCTCCACCTACAATGGCAATAGTGGCTTCAGAGTTTTCTCCAGTATCTTGATAACTGTGCAAATCTAACGGATTTCCCTTTTGGACAGCAATCGCTTGACCAATTTTATACTCTGGATTTGCAAATTGGACAGATTCTTCTTCTGCTCGTTGAGGAGTAATGAACATCCCGGCAGTGACCATATCAAAACGTCCAGCCTGCAATCCTGGTACAAGTGAGGAAAACTCCGTTAAGACACCTCTCATTTCTTTAATACCTAATCGTTCTAGAATAACGCGAGCAATTTCCACTGCCTCACCAGTCAGTTCACCATCAGCTGTTTGGTAGGCGTAAGGTTTTTCATTGGCAAAACCAACAACTACATATCCTTGGTCTCGGACTTTATTCAAAGTAGTTTGCTCATCTGTCTCATTGCTGCAGCTCGCTAAAAATATAACAGCAATGAGTAAAGCAATAATGGATTTGCCAATTTTAGCAAATGCGTACTTCATTTTTTTCCTCCTTTATAATAGTTAGAATGGGCCGCTTTATTTCTATCCTTTGAAAAAACTGCAATAAAAAAGAGCATATGTTTACATAGGCTCCTAAAAGAGATAGCAAATACGCTTTATCACATTAACTTTAATGAAATAAAAAGTTCAGTTAATAACCGCGTGTTGTTAACTGTGTAAATCGAGACGTATGCTTATGGAGTAAGCTGACGGATTCGGAATAAATTCTACCCCTACACAAATTGTGATTCACCCCAAAAAAGGTGGTTCCCCCATTTTCCTTTTAGGAAATTCAGCAGTTCAATCTAAGTTATTTAATTTTTTGCGCAACTTTTCTCTAAAACCCTAACATAAATAACAATAACGGGTCAAAATAAACGCATTATTGATGTTTGAGGTAAATGGAAAGCAAATATAGAGTGTTTTAGTAAATGTTTGATATAATAAATTATGATGATAAAAAGGAGCAGCTTATGAAAAACAGATTATGGTATGTCGATTTGATACGAATTGTATCTATTTTTTTAGTTATCGTAGTACATATTTCTTCCAGCAATTTTGATTGGTACCAACCTGATTCAGCCCAGTGGCAAATCATCAATGCCTATGACTCTGTGGCCCGAATCTGTGTGCCGTTATTCGTCATGATCAGCGGAATTTTTTTTCTCGACCCGAAAAAAGAAATCGGTATTCGTAAATTATACCGTAAAAATATTTGGCGTATCGTGAGGGTATCCCTTTTTTGGTCGTCTTTCTATGCTGTTTTTATGGCGTTTTACCCATTTAATTCATTTTCTATGGATCAAATGGACGAAACGATCAGTCGGTTTATTGAGGGACACTTTCATTTATGGTTTTTATTCCGGATCGTAGAATTATACATTATGACTCCTGTACTGCGTAAAATTTCGGAAGAGAAAAAACTCATGCAGTATATCATGTTGTACTGTTTTATATTAGGATTTATTATCCCCACGATTCGGCAATTCCCGATTGGTTCAACAGTCACAATGGCAGACGATTGGATCAATTTAGACATTACTTTTGGGTATGTGGGATACTTTTTTGCTGGAAGCTACCTTCATCGATATGGGGTGACACCAGTAGTGAAAAAGTGGATTTATGCTCTAGGAGTAATAGGTCTATTGACAACATTTTTAGGAACAGGATTCTTATCTATAGAGGCAGGCAAACCAGTGGGGTGGTTATATGAATACTTGACGCCTAATGTGATGATTACTAGTTTAGCTGTATTTCTATGGTTTAAAGAGACCTTCAATCACCGCACATTCTCTAAAAGAGTACAAAAATGGATCAAAGAATGTTCGGATATCTCATTTGGAGTTTATTTGAGCCATGTATTAATCATCTTTTTACTGAACCAATTGAACATCACTACACAACTTTTAAATCCGATTTTATCGGTACCATTGCTAACAGGAATAGTAGCGATACTGGGTTACATCGTTGTAAAAATGATGTCAAAAGTACCGGGATTAAAAAAATGGATTTTATAACGGTTTCGGTTGACTATTTTTAAAAAAAGAATGATATACTAAATCGGAAAACGATTTCAACAATAGAATGGAGGAACAAATGTGAACAAAATCAGTATAGGACAGTCAGAGTTAATGGCTTCTCAGATTTCTTTAGGAATCATGCGTATGAATGCTTTATCTGTAGAAGAAGCAAAAACGGTCATCGAAACAGCTATCAGTGAAGGTATCGATCACTTTGACCATGCGGATATATATGGTAAAGGCGCCTCAGAAACGATATTCGGTCAAGCGTTTAAAAAGCTGGGTATTTCTCGCGATTCAGTCATTTTACAAACGAAGACAGGAATCGTGCCAGGAATCATGTATGATTTTTCAAAAGAGCACATCATCCAATCAGTAGAAGAAAGTTTGACTCGTTTACAAACGGATTATGTCGATACCTTACTGCTTCACCGACCAGATGCACTAATAGAACCAGAAGAAGTGGCAGAAGCATTTGATGAGTTGGAAAAATCTGGAAAAGTAAGAACATTTGGAGTCAGCAACCACAATCCTTTGCAAATTGAATTGCTGAAAAAATTTGTTAATCAGCCATTGATCATAAATCAATTACAATTGAGCTTGACTCATACGCCGATGATTGATGCCGGATTGAATGTGAACCGAACGGAAGCCGGATCTGTCTTGCATGAGGGACAATTAATCGACTACAGCCGAATAAACGATATGACGATCCAACCATGGTCTCCATTCCAATCAGGAAATGGGAAAAAAGGATTGTTCTTTGACCATCCTGATTATCTAGAATTGAACAAAGTCGTCAATGAAATGGCAAAAGAAAAAGGAGTGGCTCGTGAAGCCATTGCGATCGCTTGGTTATTGCGTCATCCAGCGAAGATGCAGCCAATTGTTGGTACAATGAACCCAGATCGTATCAAAGCGATCACAAAAACGACTGAAATTTCTTTAAGCAGAGAAGAATGGTACAAACTTTACCTAAGCGGTGGGAAAATGCTGCCATAAAATAAAAAATGCTCTATTCCAGTGAATCTGAAATAGAGCATTTTTTGTTTGATTTAATCAGTGTATCCATTTGGATTGTTTTCTTGCCATTTCCAAGAGTCACGGCACATTTCCTCTAAAGTGAATTCTGCTTTCCAGTCTAATTCTTTAGCTGCTTTTGATGCATCTGCAAAGAAGCTTGCAATGTCACCAGGTCGTCTATCAACGATCTCGTAAGGTACTTTTTGACCGGTAGCTTTTTCAAAATTATTGACGACATCTAATACACTGTATCCAACACCCGTACCTAAGTTGTATGCTTCGATTCGTTCAGTTTCTAGAACCTTGTTTACGGCCTTTAAATGACCTTTAGCCAAGTCGACAACGTGTATATAGTCACGCACACCTGTACCATCTGGAGTATCGTAGTCATCGCCAAACACACTTAGATGTTCGCGTTTGCCAACAGCTACTTGAGTAATATAAGGCATTAAGTTATTCGGGATGCCGTTTGGATCTTCTCCTATGCGTCCACTTTCATGAGCACCAATAGGGTTGAAATAACGCAATAGGGCGATGCTCCAAGAATTATCAGAAACATAAATGTCTTGCAAAATTTGTTCGATCATTAATTTAGTCGTTCCATAAGGATTAGTTGCACTTAATGGCATATCTTCTGTGTAAGGAGCAGGATTATTCTCGCCATAAACAGTCGCAGAAGAACTGAAGACGATTTTCTTTACATTATATTGCGCCATTAATTCACACAACACTATAGTACCTGTCAGATTGTTATGGTAGTACTTCAAAGGTTCAGCAACAGATTCGCCAACTGCTTTATAGCCAGCAAAATGAATGACTGCTTCTAGGTCGTTTTCTTTAAAAACAGGTTCAAGAGCTTCTTTATCCAAGATATTTACTTCATAGAATTTAAAGCTTTTACCAGTGATTTCTTTAATGCGATTTAAAACTTCTGGTTTACTGTTTGAATAATCATCTACGATAACGACTTCATGACCTGCATTTAATAATTCGACTACTGTATGGCTGCCGATATACCCGGCACCGCCTGTAACTAAAATTGACATATTCATCCTTCTTTCTTGTTTTTAAAGTTGGTTTAAATCAATGTTTGATTTTTTGTAAGCAAACTGCTATCACGAATTTAGGCAGAGCCAGCATCCGTTTGAATCTAGTGGGTTGTTTAATCAATCTGTAAAACCATTCTAAATTGTGTTTTAAATAAAATTCAGGTGCGCGTTGAGATGTTCCCGACAACACATCGAAACTTCCGCCAACACCCATTAAGAAACCTTTATCTGCTACTTCAAGATACTGGCTGATCCAAAGTTCTTGTTTAGGAAAACCTAAAGCTGCAAAAACCATATCAGGTTTTTTTTGCTTGACTTCTTCCAAAACTTTTTCATCCTTAAGATCAAAGTAACCATCACGATACCCAACAATATCAATATTCGGGTATTGAGCAGCAACGTTACTAACTGCCTTTGTGACAACTGATTCCTTAGCACCTAAAAAGTAGACTTTTAACGCTTTTTTATCCGCTTCTGCCAGCAACTCCAGTAAAAGTTCATAACCTGGGACTCGTTCTTTCAAAGGCTTGCCCAGAATCTGAGCACCTTTTACAACACCAATTCCATCTGGAATGACCATATGAGCGTGTTCTAAAATTTTCATATAAGAGGAATGGTTTCGAGCGTACATGACGATTTCAGGGTTTGCAGTTACTGCAAAAGTTTTTTCTTGTTTTTCAATCCGAGATAAAATCTCAAAAACAAATTCTTGTTTTGTTTTGTTAATGAATTCGACGCCTAATATATTTACTGATGTATCTGTCATAAGTTATTCCTGTCCTATCTATCCAGTAAAATGTGTTATTTCTCTAACACTATACCATTAAAATACAATAGTGTTAACAAGAAAAATGAATCAAAAGACTAAAAAAACTGCTTTTCCAATCTAGTAAGAAAAAGCGGAGAGTTCAGAATGTAACCGTTTTATGGTACTATAGAGTAGATAATTAAAGAAAGCAGTTAATGAATGGAGAGATTAAACGATGAAAACAAAAATTGCTGTCATTGGGGCAGGTTCTTGGGGAACCGCTCTAGCTAAAGTGCTGGAAGAAAATGGACATGAGCCGATTTTATACAGTAACGTAGAAGAGCAAATCAAAGAAATTAATGAACAACACACAAATAAAACTTTTTTACCCGAATTGGTTATATCAAAAAATATCAAAGGCACTACTGATTTAAAAGAAGCTTTAGAAGACGCACAAGTGGTATTATTTGTTGTACCGACAAAAGTTACCCGTATGGTAGCTAAGCAAGTTGCGGAATTGCTGACAGATAAAGTTATTCTAGTGACAGCTAGTAAAGGTTTGGAACAACAAACGCACAAACGCATTTCTACTATCTTAGAAGAAGAAATTCCAGAAAACAAAAGAGCGGGGGTTGTAGCTTTATCCGGCCCTAGTCATGCAGAAGAAGTTGCTGTAAATGACTTAACGACTATCACAGCAGCCTCATCTGACATGGATGCTGCTGAGAAAATTCAGCAACTATTTATGAATGATTACATGAGAATCTACACAAACAAAGATATTGTGGGTGTAGAGTATGGCGCAGCCCTTAAAAACATCATTGCTTTAGGAGCGGGTGCTTTAGCGGGTCTGGGATATGGAGATAATGCCAAAGCTGCTTTGATCACTAGAGGTTTAGCTGAGATAAGCCGCCTGGGAATAGCCTTTGGGGCTGATCCGCTTACGTTCATCGGACTGAGCGGAGTTGGTGATTTGATTGTTACGTGTACGAGTATTCATTCGAGAAACTGGCAAGCGGGCAATATGATTGGAAAAGGTCATTCTTTAGATGAAGTATTAGGAAGTATGGGGATGGTCGTTGAAGGAGCTTCGACGGTCGTAGCTGCTTATGAATTAGCGAGAGAAAAAAACATCGAAATGCCTATCACTGAAGCTATCTATGATGTTTTATACAATAATGCAGATGTTAGAGAAACTATTGTAGCTTTAATGAATCGTGATCCAAAATCTGAAGCACATTCAAAAGATTAATAATAAATCATTACTCGAGACAGCCTGGAAATTATTTTCAGGCTGTCTTTTTGAGCTATTTTATTTTTTTTGAAATCAGCTATAATAAACAGTAGTTGAACAAACTATCACTTTTTTCTTAACAAATCTTAATTTTGATCAATAATAGAAAAAATTCAAATGATTCTATGCTATAATCTCATAGATTATCAAAAGTTGAAAACAAAGAAAATCTATACTACTATGTATAGGTTAGTTCATAAGATTCACAGGTTTGAAGAAATTTATCAATCAAAGAATAGGTGAAACATGTTGGAAAACAAATTAAAAGTACGTATTGAGAATGTTACAAAACAATATGATCTATATAAGCAAAAGTCAGATAAAGTTAAAGCGCTGTTTAAGTTTTCTAGAAAAGATATTCCTACGTTTTGGGCTCTAAGAGGAGTTACTCTAGATGTATACGATGGCGAGACAGTTGGGTTGATAGGTGTGAATGGATCAGGTAAATCAACCCTGTCCAACATCATTGCAGGAATCATACCGCCAACGACTGGAAAAGTAGAAGTTAATGGAGATACTTCTATTATTGCTATCTCTGCTGGTTTGAAGAATCAATTGACTGGACTAGAAAATATTCGATTAAAATCATTGATGACAGGTAAAACAAACCAAGAAATCGATGCAACCATCGATGATATCATTGATTTTGCTGAAATTGGAGATTTTATTAATCAACCGGTAAAGAGTTACTCAAGTGGTATGAAATCGCGTCTTGGTTTTGCCATTGCAGTTCATACGGATCCGGATATTTTGATTATCGATGAAGCCCTATCAGTTGGTGATGAGACTTTCTACCAAAAGTGTGTAGACAAGATGCTAGAATTCAAAGCACAAGGAAAGACCATTTTCTTTGTTAGTCATTCATTGAATCAAGTCAAAAAGTTGTGTGATAAAATTGTGTGGATGCATTATGGTGAAGTACGTATGGCAGGTCCTGCGGAAGAAGTAGCTGCTGAATACAAAAAATTTAGTGATGACTTTAAGAAAAAAAGTGCAAAAGACAAAAAAGCGTATCAAAACAAACACAAACAAGACCAGAAAGACTTTGATGTTCGTGCGTACTTTAAAAAACAAGAAGAACAAACAACAGACAGCAATAAATTAAAAGATTTGAATACTCAATTTGAAGAAGAAAAAGTAACCGATCGTATGAAATTGTCAACACGCTTGACGTTACTAGGTATAACATTAGCCACTGGTTTTCTAATTGGGGTGCACTTAAGCGGCAACTCACTGAGCAGTGTATTGTTTGGTGCTCAATCAGAAACTGAGCAGACACAAGAAGCAGCAGTAGCTTTTGTTGATGAAGATACAAAATTAGTAGAAACAACTGTGGCAGACATTTAACATAAATAGAGTTGATCTAGAAAGAAGGAGAAAGTTGGAACAAATCAAAAAAATAATATACGTATGGTTGATTAGGTTCTTCTCTCTTCTTTCTAAGCCTTTACCAGTCAAAAAAAGAATTGTTTATTTAATGAGTTTTCCGAAAAATGATAATGGTTTTCTAGAGGCTTTAATCACAGAAAACCCAACCATTGAGATCGTCATTCTTTTTGAAAAAAATTGCGAAGAAGAGGCAATAAAATTTAAAGAAGCTGGAGTTAGTCTGATGCCTATCTCTTCTTCAATAGATTTTCTACGAAAAGCAGTGCCTATTCTTATGCAAGCAAAGATCATCCTATGTGACAATTACTTCCCATTTTTAGCAGGGTTGTATCCGAACAAGGAAACAACAATCATTCAAATCTGGCATGCAAATGGAGCCATCAAACGGTTTGGTCTAGAAGATCCTACTGCCTTGAAGAGAAGCTTTTTCGATCACCTTCGCTTTAAACAAGTCTACAAACGCTTTAACGAGTACATTGTAGGTTCAGAAATGATGGGAAGAGTCTTTCAAAAAAGTTACGGTGCAAGTAAAAGCAGTATAAAACCGTTAGGGAATCCTAGAACGGATATTTACTTCAATAAAGTATTGATGGATGAAAAAAGAGAGTTTTTCTTTGACCAGTACCCGGAGTTAAAAGATAAAAAAATTATTTTGTACGCTCCTACTTATCGAAATGGATTAGAAGACGACTATCCCTTTGATGTTCGTCGATTATATCAAGCTTTAGGAAATGAATATGCTGTTCTAATGAAAAAGCATCCCCATGTTTTGAGTAGGCCTATTGCAAATGAGTACAAAGAATTTTTTTATGGGGATTTAAGTCAGCATAAAATTGAAGATTTACTAGTAGTTACGGACATTTTGATTACAGATTATTCTTCCATACCCTTTGATTTTACGTTGCTTGATAATGCCAAGAATATATTGTTTTACTGCTACGACTTAGAAGAATACGATCAAATAACAGGGCTGCAAAAAGATTTCAAAGAATGGGCACCTGGAGAAATCGTGCAAACGATGGATGAGTTGATCGTTCAAATAAAAAAAGAAACCTATAATGATTTTGTAGAATTTAATGATAAATGGAATACGTACAATGATGGATATGCTATTAAACATCTTATAGAACATATTCAACAATTATTGTAGTATCTATATGAATAAGGAGATTCAACATGAAAAATGTTATGCTTATTATAAAAGAACAATTTGATAACGTTGGAATTATAAGACGTGTGTCAAAATATGAAGAAAAAGCAACTTATCAAAGCCACTATCTAGGCTTGATGTGGCAATTTTTAAATCCTTTAATCCAAATCGGGATTTACTATCTTGTCTTCGGTTTAGGTGTTAACGGTGGACGAAACGTTGAGGGAGTCCCTTTCATTGTATGGATGTTGATCGGGATTATTGTTTGGTTCTTTGTAAACTCTAGTCTCTTAGGTGGTTCAAATAGTATATACAATAAAGTGGGAATGGTTTCTAAAATGAAATTCCCGGTTAGTGTCTTGCCATCGATCAATATGGCCAGTAATATTGTTTCTTATTGGTGGATGATGGCCATTCTTATAGTCGTTATGTTTATTTTTGGCGTTTATCCTACGATTTACTGGTTACAATATATTTATTATTTCATTTGTATGATAGCCTTTTTGTTTGCTATGGGGATTTTAGATTCAACCATCACAATTTTAGTTCGTGATTACCATATTATGCTGCAATCGATTTTGAGATTACTTTTCTATGTTTCAGGTCCTATCTGGGATATTGAAACGCGTAGTTTCCCTGACTGGTTAGTTAGAATTTTCCAGATCAACCCTGTGTATTATTTTATAGACGGGTTTAGAGATACTTTTCTTTCAAGAGAATGGTTCTGGGAAAAACCAACCTTAGCATTGATTTTCTGGGGAATTATTTCTATTATTTTGATATTAGGTACACATCTGCACATGAAATTCAGAGCTCGTTTTGTAGACTTTATTTAAATTGATTATAGTATCAAACAGAAAAATTGGAGGGAACAATGATGAGAAAAGTATTAACTTATGGAACATTCGATCTATTACACAAAGGGCATATATTATTATTACAACGAGCAGCTGCCTTGGGGGATCACTTAACAGTAGCTGTCTCTACAGATGAGTTCAACGCTATCAAAGGAAAAAAAGCTTACACATCATGGGAAGATCGCAAACTAATTTTAGAAGCATTGTCATGTGTAGATGAAGTCATCCCTGAAAATGATTGGGACCAAAAAATACGCGATGTACAAAAATATGATATTGATGTATTTGTTATGGGAGACGACTGGGAAGGGAAATTTGATTTCCTTAAAGAATATTGTCAAGTAGTGTACTTGCCTCGAACAGAAGGAATTTCTACTTCTAAAATAAAAGAAGACTTGAAGCAAATTAAAGCTGAAGTAGACAAAATCAGCAAAAAAATTGAAGAAGACATCGAAAGAGAGTTTTAGTAAATAATGAAGCAAAAAATAATTACTTTTGTCTTAACTCTTGTTTTTAATATTTTTAAATTACTACCGATCAAACGAGGAGTATATATATTTGAATCTCAATATGGTGGACGATTCGATGATAATCCGAAAGCTGTTTATGATTATTTGAAAAAACAAGATAATGCTGAACATAAATTATTTTGGAGTATTCGTTACCGCGATCGTAATATAGTGGGGGAGGAAGACGTCAACGTATTGTATCGTTTTTCTCTTCGCTGGTTGTATTACATGGCTAGAGCTGAGTTTTGGATTATTAATGCACGTATGCCGCAATGGTTGCCAAAACGAAAAGAAACAAAATACGTTCAAACATGGCATGGCACTCCCTTGAAAAAATTAGCGTTAGATATGGATACTTTTGGTATGCCTGGGTCGAGTTTAGAAAATTACAAAAAAAACTTCTTAGCCGAAACTCAAAAATGGGATTATCTAGTAGCGCCAAATCAGTATTCTAAAGAAATTTTTAAATCTTGTTTCGCTTTTGAAAAAACGTTTATTGAAAGTGGATACCCTCGAAATGATGTCTTGTATCAAAAGAATAACCCTGAAGATATTAGAGCCATCAAAGAGCGTTTAGGATTACCATTAGATAAAAAAGTTATTCTTTATGCACCAACTTGGCGCGATGATTACTATATTTCTAAAGGTAAGTATAAATTTCATGTTCCATTTGATATGAACCAGTTGATTGATGTGCTCGGCAATGATGCTGTTTTCATATTTAGAGCGCACTATCTAGTGGCTGAAAGCTTAGATGAGCTTTCGACTCATCCTAACGTATTTAATTTTTCAACGAATGTAGACATCAGTGATTTATATTTAGTTTCAGACTTACTGGTTACTGATTATTCATCGGTATTTTTTGATTACGCTAATCTTAAGAGACCGATGTTGTTCTATGCTTATGATTATGAGCATTATCGTGATAATCTAAGAGGATTCTATTTTGATTTAGAACAAGATGCACCAGGACCGTTTGTTACAGAGGAAAACAGATTTTATAAAAAATTAAAAACTTTTATAGAAGATGCTGAAAGTTATGGAACAAAAGAAAAGCTGTATCAATTTTACAATGAATTTTGTTTATGGGAAGACGGGAATGCTTCTAAAAAAATCATTGATAATATAAGATAGTAACTATTTTTAAAAGGAGTTTATTAAGTGAATAAAAAAGTTCTGAAAAGGAAAATCAAATTTATTGGGTCTCCGGTAAAAAATACTTTGATGAATACTGGATATAAGAGAAATCGCATTTATGCCAATTTTTACGAAACAAAAAAAGTTGTAGATAATATTATTTTATATGAAAGTAGAGATGGAAAGAGCATAACTGACAGTCCTTATGCTATATTCAAATTCTTAATAAGCCAACCTCAATTTAAAAACTACAAACATATTTGGTCTGTGCAAGATTTCAAAGAACTCGAAATTGTCATGAATCGATATAAAGAATTAGACAACGTAATTTTTGTAAAGAGAAATTCGACTAAATATCTAGAATATTTAGCTACCGCTAAGTATTTAATTAATAATTCAACGTTTCAAAATTTCTTTATACCTAAAGAAGAGCAAATTTATATTAACACTTGGCATGGCACTCCTCTGAAGAAAATGGGGTTTGAAATACCAGGGAACCCTGCAACTTCGAGAAACGTGGTAAGAAATTTCTTAAGTTCTTCCATTTTGATTAGTCCTAATGAACATACAACAGATATGTATTTGAAAAGTTATAAATTAGATGGATTATATAGTGGTGAAATAATAGAAGACGGGTATCCAAGAATTGATTTAACCTTAAACACGTCAGAAACTAAACTTATCAATGACCTAGTTAGCGTTGGTCTAAAAATAGATACGAATAAAAAGAATATTTTGTATGCTCCTACTTGGAAAGGTACGAATGTTAATCAGGCACGTAATGATATGGAACAAATCATTTCTGATATGAACATACTAAAAGAAAAAAACGGAGATGAGTACAATATTCTTATAAAAGTTCATCCGTTTTTATACCCTACTGCAAAAAACATAATAGAGATTAAAGATATTTTAATCCCTGATTATATTGATACAAATGAAATGCTAAGCGCAACTGATTTGTTAATAACAGATTATTCGAGTATATTCTTTGATTATTTAGTTACGGATAAACCAATCTTATTTTATATGTGGGATGCAGAATATTATATTGACAGTAGAGGTAGTTATATTGATTTCGAAGAATTGCCTGGTCCGGTTCTTTATAACATAGGTGAAGTTACAGAAGCAATCACTCATGTAGACGAAGTAAAAAGAAGTTATCAAAGTAACTATAATCATATGAAAGAAAGATTTACTAAATATGATGATGGAAATGTCACATCTAGATTGGTAGATTACATTTTTGATAATGGCACTAAAGACATCAAAGTAATAAATAACTTAGATAGTAAAAAAGAAAAAATTGTTTTCTACCCAGGTGGTATGATGAATAATGGTATAACCTCATCGTTTATTAACTTAATGAATAATATAGATTATGATAAATATGATGTGAGTGTCTTTTTAAAGATACCAAATAAACAAGAAGCCTTAAAAAACATAGCAAAAATAAACGACCATGCCCGTTTATTATTCAAGCATGGAATCCCTGTTTACACTTTAAATGAAATTTATCGTGATCGTCTCTGTCATAATAGAGGTGTAGGGAAAAACTATCTGGAAAAAGCATATCCGGAAGCTGCCTATCAAAGAGAAGCTAAACGTTTTTTTGGAAAAACTGAATTTGATTTTTCAATTGATTTTAGTGGATATAGTCTGTTTTGGGCAAAATTTTTGCTAGCTACCAATGCTAAAAAGCGTATCTGTTATATGCACAATGATATTTTGTCTGACAGTGAGCGAACAATCAATGGCAAAAGACCGCACTTTATAAATTTACGTGGGCTAATGACCGTGTATAATCGTTTTGATAAATTGGTGAGTGTTTCTAAAGGAACCATGGAATTGAACAAAAAAAATCTTGGCAAGTATGCTGATGATGATAAATTTGACTTCATTATTAACTCTATAAATCCAGAAAAAATACTAGGACATCGAACAAATAATGAAAATGTTTCAGAAGAAGATACGGGTATAAATACTATACCAGTGACTCTAAATAAGAAATTTGTTGCTAGAGCCCGGATAATAAACACTGATCATTTAAGCATCTGGAACAAACCAATCCATGATAGTTTTGTAAAAGAAGTTAGTTCAGCAGAGATATATAAAAACGAAGAAGTAGTTATTTCTTGGTTAACTGAAGTAGATGGAGCCAAATACTATAAATTTAGTATAAATAATAGAATCATTGGCTGGCTTGAAGAAAGAGCTTTTGAGTTGCTTCCTGATAGTGTTATGAATACTGAAAAAGTTAACATGTTGGCTGTGTTAAAACGAACAAAAAACAACGCGTTATGGACTAAACCCTATAATCTGTTTAATTCTCGTAGAGTGGCTTATAGTGGACAATACAAGAATATAATAGTGGATGTCCAAGAAATAGTTAAAACTCAACACAGCACATATAGTTTACTCTTTATTAACGATATAAAATTAGGCTGGATTGATTCTTCTGCGCTCGATGTTTTGAAAGATTACACTTTGACTAATAAGTCATCACAAGATATAGAAAAAGAAAAAAATAAATTAAAAAGAAGTAACTATAAAAAGTTCAGCAAAGTTATTGAATATTTACCAAGTAGATCACTTAGGGACAGGAATATCGACAAGAAAGGAATCATAAAGAATTTAGACACTTGTCGAATTTGGAATAAAATACCATCAAATCCTGATACTAAAGAGATTGAAGAACTGCCGGATATATTAAATAAGGAGCTCGACATTGTACGTGTAATGATAAATAAAAATGGCGCTTATTATTTAATTCAATATAATGGAGAACGAGTTGGTTGGGTAAATAAAAAAGCGGTAGAAATCATACCAGATAAAAATGATTTACAGGAAAGAAATGTTTCTTATAAAGGGAAACTTTCTATAGGAAATCCTTTAATTTTGAAAAGTCCTGTAACTAAAGAATACGTACAGCTAACAGTTGACAAAATTCTTAGCGATTCTCTAGTTTCTGTAGTAAAAGAAATGACTATTGGAGAAGAAGTATACTGCTGTCTGATGGATGAAGATAACTTTATCGGATGGATAAATAAAGATGAATTTATTGAAATAGAAGAACAAGGGATTGAAATAAATAATCAGATTATTGATGATCCTTCTTCTAAAAACATAAACTTTGTTAATATGGGACGTTTATCTCCTGAAAAGGCGCAAGGTAATTTAATTTTGGCTTTTAAAGAAGTCCAAAAGAGACATTCAAATAGTATGTTATATATATTAGGTGAGGGGCCGCTAAAGAGTGAGTTACAAGAATTAGTTGCTGACTTAAATCTGCAAGACAGAGTAATCCTCACTGGACAACAAGAAGAACCTTTCAGAATACTAGATAAATGCAACTGTTTTGTTCTTTCTTCACACTATGAAGGACAACCAATGGTTCTTTTAGAGGCACTCACGTTAGGATTGGACATTATAGCTACCGATATTGTCGCAAACCGAACTGTATTAGAAGATGGAAAATATGGCATGTTGGTAGAAGATAGTGTAGACGGGTTGGTCAATGGTATGATAAAATTCATAGAGTCATCAGACCACTCAGGAAGCGAAAGAAAGAATCAATTTGATTATATGGAATACAACCAGAGTGCAATACAAAACTTTTATCAAGTTATTCACAGCTAATAACTCTTGCTAAATAAGTCAATTTAAAATGTATGTTGTAATGGCGAAGTAAAAGCATGAAATGTTTTGACTTGCGTTTCGTTCTTGACTAACCATTTTCTTAAAATATTTTATTATTTTATTTGAAAAAATAGTGAAATTAGTTGGATTGACAGATTTAAAGCTGATCTTGAGTATCTTTTATCAAGATTAGCTTCTTTTATTTTTTTATGTCTTAAATCATATTTTTTATCAAGATACTAACGCTACTAATAAAACGTTAAACAAGTTAATAAAAAATAAAATGGTAACAGACTAACGGACATTTAACATTACTCAAGGAAGAGGAATCAAAGAATTATGAATAGTAATAAAAATAGTAACAAAAGAGGGATGTATTTATACACATTAGCTTTTATAGCTATAAGTATGGTAGTATTTAGCGTCTTTTATTTACGAAATTTTTCTTTCGTTGCGCAATTTGATGGTGTTGGACAGCATTATCCAATGTTGGTAGAATTAAGAAATATTATAATAGATAGATTGAAAAATCCTTTTGCGCCTATTAACTTCTGGACGTGGCAATTAGGTATTGGGTCTGATGTGATACATAGCATGTCATATTATGGATTGGGAGATGTAATTTCATATTTGATTGTACTCTTTCCAGAACAGTATTTAGAATTTGGGTATGGATTCTTAATGATACTACGAATGTATTTAGCTGGACTGACTATGATTTTTTATTTGAAAAAGTACGAATATTCTTCTGTTGTAAACGCAGCAAGTGGAGTTTTTTATGCTTTTTGTGGAACACTTCTGATGTTTGTGCATCCTTTTTTTGCTAATCCTCTAATATTATTACCGTTACTTTTAAAGTCAATAGATAGAGTTTTTGAGGGGAAATCAATAAAAAGCTTTGCTTGGCTTGTTGCATATACGTTTATAAATAATTTTTATTTTGCCTACATGCTAGTAATCATGGTTATTTTTTATTTCTTTTTGAATTATATATTGATATTTAAACAAAAAGTTAATTTTTGGAATGTTTTTATAAAATTAGGTGTAAACAGTGTTATGGGAGCAATGATATCATGTGTACTATTCTTGCCCTCAGTAATAGGTACACTAAATTCAACTAGAGCAGAAAGACCTTTCGCTAATGGGATAGTTTTTTATCCTTTAGACTATTATTTAAAATTATTAAAAGGGTTTATAGGACCCGTAAACCATCTCCCTTATTCAACCAAATTGTCATTTGCTAGTATAGTAATATTTGCAATAGTTTTTACATTTTTGAATAGGAAAAAGTATAGGGTCTTGTTTGCCTCACTGGTTAGTAGCCTTATTATATTAGTATTACCATATGGAGCAGCACTAATGAATGGATTTACTTCTCCAGCAAATAGATGGGCCTTCGGGTTGGCATTTGTATTAACTATTTGTGTTGCACACTTTTTAAATGAAATCAAAGATGTAACCATAAAAGAAATTAAAATTTACACGACGACGTATCTTGTTTTTTTAGCTCTACATTGGGTTCATGCTGGATATAATGTATATTCTTTGAACATGATGTGGCCGTTAGTGTTTTTAACAATCAACTTAATGTTAATTGTATTCTGCTATATTCAAAGGAAAGAAAAGCTGTTTTCTATTAATTTAGTTACATTATTTTTCTTGATTATATGTTTAAATGTAGCTGTTACTGGAAATTATTATTTCAGTAACAAAGGAGACGGTGTAGCTTCTAATCGTCGACAAGGGAACACAATTAGTGAAAGTATTGAGGATCAATATAATGGCTTGAATAAGATGATTAACGATGAAAGTTTTTACAGAACGAGTCCTCTTGCACAAGGTGCGACGTACAATTTAGAAGAAGTAAATAACTCAATGCTTCGAAATAATAGAGAAGTAGCTTCTTATTTATCCGTTCAAAATAAAAATATTGGTCAATTTTCAAGAGAAATGAAGAATAATCAATTCACTATGACAAATCCTTTAAAACAACTAGATGACAGAACTGTTCTTATGAATTATTTAGGCGTCAAGTATCTTTTTGTTGAAGAATCTGAAGGTGACAGAGTGCCTTTTCTATATGAAAAAGATATTGAGAATCCAAAAGCATCACTATATTCAACCGATTATGCTTTACCAATTGCTTTCATGAATTATAATGAAATTAGTCAAGAAAGCTACGAGGAACTTTCAGCTAACCAAAAGGAAGATTATTTAATTCAAGGGATAGTGACAGATAGAACTAAAGATAGTAGTTCAGAGATTCAAAATATAGCAGAATATGAAAATATAGACTTTAATATATCGGATATTACAGATAATAAGCTAGAGATATCTAATGATAAAAAACAGTATCGTATAACTATCAAACGTCCGGAAGATTTAGTAGATAGAGAAGTTTATTTAAAGATCAAAGGTCTGAAATATATACCATATTCATTCACTGAGCGCTGGGAAGATGTTAAAAAAAATCGAGTACCTAGAAGAACAACTTATGATTTTTTTAAAAATAATATTGGAGCACATTATTCAGATGGATACGAGATTTCATTTACTACAGATCAAAAAAAGAATACAATCAAACAGTATACAAAATATGATCCATCCTCTTATGATCCACAAGAAGATTTTCTAATAAATTTAGGAATTCATAGAGAAGAATTGAGCAGTATATTAATTGAATCAAATAGTTTAGGATTTTACACTTTTGAAAGTATAGAATTGATATCTAAAAGTTTTAATGAAGAATACGAAACTCAAATAAGACAACTACAAGACCAAAGTTTGAAACAAATAAAGTTCTCTAATAATCAATTAGAGGGAAATATTCAAAATAATCAAGATGGTTACTTAGTTACGTCTATTCCATATTCCAGTGGATGGGAAATCTATGTTAATGATGAATTAGTGGAATCAGAAAAAGCTAATATTGGGTTTTTATCAGTCTATTTAGAGGAAGGGAGTCATCAGGTAAAATTTGTTTACCATTCACCCGGATTCAAAATAGGTCTTATCATTTCTATAATAGGTATTCTGTTTTGGGTGCTCTTATTATTAAAACCAATCACCAATCGTAAAAAAACAGTAGCTGAAGGAGATTCAAAAAAATGAAATTAGTCACTATTTGCACACCTATGTATAATGAAGGGGAAAATATTGAGAAATTTTATAAGGAAATTACTAAGGTAATTGCTCCTATAATTGATAAGTATAAATTTGAGTTTTTGTTTATAAATGATGGAAGTTTAGATGATTCTCTTGAAAAAGTAAAAGAAATCAGACAATACGATAAGAGAGTAAAATACGTTGATCTATCAAGAAATTTTGGAAAAGAAGTAGCTATGGCAGCCGGTTTTGATTATGCATTAGGTGATGCTGTCATTACTATGGATAGTGATTTGCAACACCCTCCGAAAATAATCTTAGAAATGATTAAAGAATGGGAAAATGGCTATCAAGACGTTTACGGTAAACGTAGGGAGCGACCTGGAGAATCAAAATTTAAAAAAAAGAGTTCCAGTATGTACTATGAGATGTTAAAAAAATTCTCGAAAACACCAGTTTTGCCTGGAGTTGGAGACTTTAGATTACTGGATAGAGTCTGTATAGAAGGTATAAAAAAATTGAGAGAGTCTCAACGTTATACTAAGGGATTGTATATGTGGATCGGCTATTCAAAGAAAGAAGTTTTATTTGATGCGGAGGAACGTTACGCTGGTGAGACTAAGTGGAAATTATCTTCCCTAATCAATTTAGCAATAGATGGTATTACATCAAACACGGTATTTCCTTTGCGAGTTGCATCAATCGTAGGAGCGATAATATCCATAATTGCTTTTATATATATGGTATATATCTTAGTTTCTACATTGTTTTTAGGAAATGATGTTAGCGGGTATCCTTCAACTATAATAATCATGCTGTTTCTAGGTGGGTTACAAATTTTATTTTTAGGAATTATCGGAGAATATGTTGGTAAAATTTTTGTTGAAACAAAAAATAGACCGATATATTTAATTAAGGAATACAGTGATGAAATAGAATGAAAAAGTAGTTTAATTCGCAAATAAAATAATAAAATTTAGAAATAGTAGTATATGGAAAAGTAAGAGTCTATATACTACTATTTCTATATAATTAAGCAATTTTACTTAAACAATTTAATGAACGTTCAAATAATGTCCATATACAACTAAAACCTTTTAAAAAAAACACGCCTATACCTAGATAAGAAAAATAATAAATAGTATATTTAAAAGGTGGTTAATTAAAAAAGGAGGAATTTATTAAGTGTTGAAAAAGGCAATACAAAAAGTTGTCATTGTTTCTATGGTTGCAGGTATGATAAGCCCGATAATTTTATCAACGGGAGTTTCAGCAGTTGAAAGTAAACAATGGAACACCGATGTAGAACAAAGTATAGTTGAGCAAAACGAATCCGAGTCCGTTGAAAGCAGTGAACAATCTAAATCAGACACTGTGCAAGAAGATTACATAAATGAATTAGAAGACGTAGATTCTAATGAGAATGATATACCTAATGAACCAGAAAAGGATGCTATAAAACAACAGGAGCCTGCTTTAGAAGATTTGTCTGAAAGCAGCGAGGAAGTTGTAGGTGAATATTTTTCATTAGATGAAAACAGAGAAAAAGCAGTTGAAATGATGGAACAAGAAAACCAGACTTTCAGTACATTTAGCATGAAGGCAAGAACTGTTTCGAAAACTGATGCATTTATCAATGCTATTTCTTCTTATGCAGTCTCAATAGCTAATGAATATAAACTGTATGCGTCTGTAATGATTGCTCAAGCGGCTTTAGAGAGCGCATGGGGGACAAGTATACTGGCTTACGCTCCAAATTATAACTTGTTTGGTATCAAGGCAGGAACTGGAGAACCATATTTTACAAAGTACTCTAAAGAGTATAGTGAAGAAAAAGGCTGGACAGTAGAGAAATCTAATTTCAAAAAATATCCTTCCTATAAGGATACTTTTGTAGACTATGCTAAAAAATTACGTAATGGACCAGATTGGAATAGGGCGCAAGGATCATGGGAGCCAAAGCGGTACGCTGGTGCATGGAAAGAGAATGCATCAACTTATCAAGCAGCTACTAAAGCACTTACCGGAAAGTATGCCACTGATCCGGATTATCATACTAAACTAAATGATCTTATTCAAAAATACAATTTAACTCAGTATGATAAAGTTACCTCGAATAATGGTGAAGATAAGAGTTTAGATGAAATCGCAAGTATTTCGTATGATGAAGTTAAATCTACTGTTAATGTAAAAGATTATAAGGCTTACATCACTGGTGACACAGACGGAATATACACTCAGCCTAAAGGTACTGTTAATTCTAAAGTAGTGGCAGACGCTTCACAATACTTCAATAAACAAGTAGTAGTAACAGAAGAATCTACCACTGTTAATGGGGTAACATGGGCAAAAATCACTTTAAATGGCAAAGTTTTAGGTTGGATTGATAAAAAAGGTATAACAATTTACGACATTATTTTGTCTGAAAAACCTATAAATTACGTAGCGAAAATTTCTCGTAAAACAGATGGGATTAATTCACGACCATACGGCACACAAGGATATAAGATGAATGCCTACTCATCAAAGTATTATGGTAAAGAAGTTAAAATTATCAAAGAAGCAGTAACTTCACGTGCAACCTGGGCTTTAATTACTTTAAATGGAAAAGAGTTAGGTTGGATAGATAAGAACGGTTTGTCTATTGAAAAAGTAACTTCAACCAAAAATGTTAACTATTTAGCTTCTGTAAACCGTAAAACTGATGGTATCAATACGAAACCATGGGGAACAGAAGGGTATCAGTTAGTTGCAATGTCTTCTCAGTATTTTGGAAAAGAAGTAAAAGTAACTAAAGAAGCAGTAACTCCCCGTGCAACTTGGGCTCTGATTTCTATAGGTGGAAAAGAACTAGGTTGGATTGATAAAGCGGCATTAACAACAAAAGACGTAATATTATCTGAAAAAGATATTAATTACTCTGCAACGATTAATCGTAAAACCGATGGGATTAACACCAAACCATGGGGAACGGAAGGATATCAATTAGTAGCGATGTCTTCTCAATACTTCGGAAGAGAAGTTAAAATTACTAAGGAAGCTGTTACTCCTCGAGCAACGTGGGCTTTGATCTCAGTGGGTGGTAAGGAACTAGGTTGGATTGATAAGGCAGCTCTTAATATAGAAAAAATAACATCTATAAATGATATTAGCTATACGGCTGTTGTAGCTAGTAAAACCGACGGGATCAATACCAAACCATGGGGAACTGAAGGTTATCAACTGGTTTCAATGTCTTCAGAATATCTTGGTAGTGAAGTACAAGTCATTAAAGAAGCTCAAACAAGAAGAGCAACCTGGGCTTTGATTACTTTAAAAGGTAAAGAGTTGGGCTGGATTGATAAGAATGGTCTAGAAACTTTTGATGCTATTTTATCTGAGAAAACTGTCAATTATGTTGCTAAAATCAACCGTAAAACAGATGGAATCAACACTAAACCATGGGGAACAAATGGTTATGAATTAGTAGCAATGTCTTCTCAATATGTTGGAAAAGAAGTAAAAGTTACTAAAGAAGCTGTCACACCTCGAGCAACGTGGGCTTTGATCTCAGTGGGTGGTAAGGAGCTGGGATGGATTGATAAAGCAGGACTTGAGGTTGAAAAAATAACTTCTACCAAGAATATCAATTATCAAGCAAAGATCAAACGTGCAAATGATGGAATTAATACCCAGCCATGGGGAACAGAAGGATATCAATTAGTAGCTATGGCTTCAGAATATCTTGGCAAAGAAGTTAAGATTACAAAAGAAGCAGTAACACCTCGTGCAACATGGGCATTAATTTCACTAAATGGAAAAGAATTAGGCTGGATTGATAAGGCAGGACTTGAAGTTGAAAAAATAACTTCTACCAAGAATATCAATTACCAAGCAAAAATTAAACGTTCAAATGATGGAATTAATACAAAACCTTGGGGAACAGAAGGATATGAATTGGTTTCAATGTCTTCTGCTTATCTAGGTAAAGAAATTAAAGTTATCAGAGAAGCTGTAACACCCCGTGCAACTTGGGCATTAATCAGTCTAAATGGAAAAGAATTAGGTTGGATTGATAAAAATGGTTTAGACGTTGAAAAAATCACGTCACAAACTAATGTGGCAGATTATAAAGCTCGCATTGTAAGAACTAACGATGGGATTAATACAAAGCCTTGGGGAACTGAAGGATATAAAACAGCTTACTATTCAAAAGATTATTTTGGAGCAGAAATAACTGTTAAAAAAGAAGCTAAAACCCGACGTGCAACATGGGCATTGATTGCTTTCAATGGTAAAGAACTAGGTTGGATCGATAAAGCTGCATTGAAAAAACTAGATCCGAATAAAAAGGTCGTTGTAATTGATGCAGGACATGGTGGATCAGATCCTGGAGCTCAAAGAGTTGGCGTTAGAGAAAAAGATCTTAATTTATCCGTTGCGAAAAAAGTTCAAAGCAAACTAAAAGCAGCTGGATACGAAGTTATTATGACAAGAACTAATGATACTTTTATTGCTTTATCTGAAAGAGCAAGAATCGCAAATATATCGAATGCTGATATCTTTGTAAGTATTCATACTAATTCATTTAATGGAATTACTAGTGGTATTGAAACTTTCTCTTATGACTTAAAAGGAAGTGCGAAAAATCCTATCGTTGCGAACGATCGTAATAGAATGTTGAAGAGCAATACTCTATCAAGCTACATTCAAAAATCTTTAATTAGTGCTACAAGTACTCCAAAAGAAAAGAATAGAGGAACTAAAATAGCTAATTTCCATGTACTTCGTGAAACTGGGATGCCAGCAGTATTAACTGAGATTGGTTTTATTGATAATAATAGCGAAAGAAACAAGATGGTAACAAACAGTTACCAAGAAAAATTAGCAAATGGTATTACGAATGGGATCAAAGAGTATTTCAGATTAGTTAAATAAAGTGATTTTTTGAAGAAACAATGAGGCTTAAACCTTATTGTTTCTTCTTTTTTGTTAAGAGTAAACTATTTGTATGGTAAAATAGGGTTTGCTAGAAGAATATACTTCTCAATTGATTTAGTAAATGAAAGCGAGTAGATAAATTTGCATAAAATAAAAGTGATGTCCATATTTGGGACGAGACCGGAAGCTATCAAGATGGCTCCGATTGTATTAGCATTGGAAAATCAATCCGATAAGTTCGAGTCTATTGTCACAGTAACAGCTCAACATCGTGAAATGTTGGATCAAGTGTTGTCTTTGTTTGACATCAAACCGGATTACGATTTAAATATCATGAAGAAACAACAATCTCTATCTGAGATTACAGCTAATGTATTATTGGGACTAGATCAAGTCATGAAAGAAGCGAAACCAGACATTGTCTTGGTTCACGGGGATACAACAACAACTTTGGCAGCTGGGATGTCAGCCTTTTACAACCAAATAATGATTGGACACGTTGAGGCAGGATTACGCACATGGAATAAAATGTCTCCATATCCAGAAGAAATGAATAGACAAGTGACAGATATCATGGCTGACTTATATTTTGCTCCAACTGAACAAAGTAAAGAAAATCTGTTAAAAGAAAACCACCCTTCAGATAAAATTTTTATTACAGGAAATACGGCTATAGATGCTCTTAAAGAAACTGTGAAAGAAGACTATACACACGAAGTATTAAGCAAGATCAAAAAAGACAGCCGGTTAATCTTAATGACTATGCATAGAAGAGAAAATCAAGGCCAACCTATGGCACGAGTTTTTAAAGCTATTCGAAAAGTAGTCGAAGAAGATGAAAGTATTGAGTTAGTCTATCCTGTTCATTTGAACCCGGTCGTGCAGCAGTTGGCGGCTGAAGTTTTAAGTAACCATGACCGGATTCATCTAATTGATCCGCTTGGTGTGATCGATTTTCACAATATAGCTTCTCGAAGCTATTTGATCATGACAGATTCAGGTGGTGTTCAGGAAGAAGCACCTTCTCTTGGTGTGCCTGTTTTAGTATTGCGTGATACGACAGAACGTCCTGAAGGTGTGGATGCAGGTACTTTGAGGTTGATAGGAACTGACGGAGCAGATGTTGAGCGCGCGTTAAGAGAGCTTTTAACGAATGAAGAAGTGTACCAATCTATGAGTTTGGCAAGTAATCCGTATGGAGACGGCGAATCAGCTGAACGAATACTTGAGGCAATAGCTTACTCGTTTGAACAAATAGAAGAACGACCACAGGATTTCTTAATCTGAAAGATAGGTAATTTGTTGTAAAATAGTCACAAATTTGTATAGATTACTTTTAAATAACATAGTATGATAGAAAAGAATTAGTTTTTATTTAAAAACGTCCAGACGTTGAAAGTAGGAGAAAAATGGATAACAATACACGTAGTCAAAGAAGACAACCTTCTCAAAAGAAAAAGCCTTCCTTCATGAAAAAACTAGGATGCGGAATCGGAATCGTCTTTATGATTTTATTAGTAGCTGTCGGTGTTTTTGTGTTTAAAGTCTATAGTGATGTAACAAGTACAACAGATGAAATCTATCAAGATGTGGAAAAAGACGAACGTCGTGAAAATCCAATCGAAGTAAAAAATAAAGAACCCTTTTCTGTCTTATTGCTAGGAGTAGATACGGGAGATCTAGGCCGTACGGAACAAGGAAGATCGGATACCATGATGGTCTTAACGGTCAACCCGAATACAAATCAAACGTCTATCGTAAGTATTCCAAGAGATACTTACACAGAAATCATCGGTCGAGGAACGATGGATAAAATCAATCACGCTTATGCATTTGGTGGAGCGTCTATGTCTGTCAATACTGTTCAAAATCTATTGGACATTCCAATCGATTACTATGTTGAAGTGAATATGCAAGGGGTCAAAGATATCGTGGATGCATTAGACGGAGTACAAGTTACACCGGCATTATCATTCAGTTATGATGGATACTCATTTGCAGAAGGACAGACTACTACTTTAGATGGTAATGCGGCTTTGGCTTACTCACGTATGCGTTACGATGATCCTAATGGAGACTACGGTCGTCAAGCTCGCCAAAGACAAATCATTATGGCATCTATGAACAAAGTGGCTTCTTTATCTTCCATTATGAACTACCAAGGTATTTTAGGAACGTTAGAAAATAATATGCAAACGAATCTTACTTTTGATGACATGCTCTCTATCTTTAATAACTATAGAGGAGCAGTATCAAACGTAGAGCAAATTCAATTAGAAGGTGCTGGAACGAAAATTGACGGTATCTACTACGCTATTGTGGATGATAGTGAATTAGCTGCAGTTTCGGGAGCTTTAAAAGAACAACTTGAAATCGAATAAATAACAAGAAAAAAATTCCATGATTGAATTCATGGGATTTTTTTGTGTTCTCTGTTTCCTTTTGCTAGTATTGGTTTATTAGGTTGTCTAAGACGGGAGTGAATAAAATGGAACAGAAATGGGTAGTTTTTTATGTGTCTTCTCATGGTTTTGGGCATATGACGAGAAGTTTGGCGGTTATTGAAGAAATCATGAAACAAACATCTGATCATGTTTATTTAGTTTCTGGTGCGTACCAAAATGAGTTTGCCCGAAATTATTTAAAGAAATTTGCTGATCGTATGCAGTATAAAGATCTAAAAACAGATATCGGACTAGTAGCTGTTCAAAATGGGTTAACGGTTGATGTGGAAGAAACCGAACAGCAATTGACTCCATTTGTAGCTAGTTGGGAAAATATTGTGGCAGAAGAAGTGGTGCAGTTAAAAGACATGTCTATCAAATGTGTTCTGACCGACATCACACCTATAGGAGCTTTAGTGGGAGAGAGATTGAAATTGAGAACCATAGGGTTGTCTAATTTCACTTGGGTAGAACAATATGAGTTTTTTCATATCCAACAGGAGATTATTGAGGCTTTTAAACAAGCTTATTCTCAGTTAGATTTGTTTGGTGAGTATGCGTTGGCTTTATCCATGGAATCTGTTAATTGTCCTAGAAAGTCTATTGGATTTTTGTCTCGAGAATTGGATTGGAGTAAAATAAGTGATTTGAAACAGCAGTATGGTCATAGTCTATTTATTTCTTGCGGCAAAGCGGTAAAAATAGATCGTGTTCATATTGAGAATTATCACGGGACTGTATTTACCACAAGCGGTATAACGGTTACTGGAAGTGATCAAATCATTGAGTTGGCAACTGACACACAAGATACTCACAATTATCTTGCAGCGAGCGATTTAGTGATCGCCAAAGCAGGATGGGGAACAATTTCTGAAGCTATTACGGCAAGTAAAAAATTGGTATTGATTGAACGGGAAAGTGTTTTAGAAGACACTCACAACATTCAACAGTTAAAAGAGGACCATTTGGCTATCTCAATAAAAGAAAGTGAACTGGCTTCGTTGGATATTTCTCAGTTAGAAGCGAGGGCTGACCGGAGTATTTCATTAGAGCGACTAAACCAGTATAGCAATCAACAAGATAAAGTAGTCGAGTTGCTTGGGTTGAAGTAAACTTTTACTTGTCTCTAACTTCGTATAATTGTATCTTTTTCAGCAAAAACGTTATAGTAAGAGCATATTAAAGTGAAAAGGAGTCTTGAAAATGGCACATTCTATAGATTATTCTTCGAAAGAGTATTTGGATAAGGTGGATGCTTGGTGGCGAGCGGCCAACTACCTTTCTGTAGGGCAGTTGTATTTGAAAGACAACCCGCTCTTACGAACACCTCTAAAAGCGAATGATTTAAAATTCAATCCAATCGGACACTGGGGAACGATCCCGGGACAAAATATGATTTATGCTCATTTAAATAGAGTCATCAATAAATATGATCTCAATATGTTTTTTATTGAGGGACCTGGTCATGGTGGACAAGTAATGGTTTCCAATTCTTATTTAGATGGCAGTTATAGCGAAATTTATCCTAAAATCACTCAAGACGAAGCTGGTATGCAAAAACTGTTTAAACAATTTTCATTTCCAGGCGGAATCGGTTCTCATGCGGCACCTGAAACACCAGGATCTATTCATGAAGGAGGAGAACTGGGATATTCGTTATCTCATGGAGTAGGAGCAATCTTAGATTATCCTGATGTGATTGCTGCGGTCACGATAGGGGATGGAGAAGCTGAAACTGGGGCTTTAGCCACTGCTTGGTTCTCGAATGTTTTTATCAATCCGGTAACTGATGGAGCAGTACTCCCAATTTTGCATTTGAACGAATACAAAATTGCCAATCCTACCATTCTGTCTAGAAAGACAAATGAAGAATTGACGCAATATTTCAAAGGATTAGGGTGGGACCCGATTTTTGTAGAAGGATCTGATCCAGAAAAAGTGCATCCATTGATGGCTGAAAAAATGGATACAGCGATTGAAAAAATTCATTCAATACAAGAACAAGCACGGAAAAAAGACGCTGCGGAAGCAGAAATAGGTGTGTGGCCTGTATTGATCGTGCGTACACCAAAAGGATGGACAGGACCAGAAGAATGGGAAACTGAACCAGTAGAAGGATCTTTCCGTTCGCACCAAGTTCCAATACCGGTAGATGCAGAACATACAGAGCATCTAGATGCACTAGTAAACTGGTTGCAATCGTATCGACCAGAAGAATTGTTTGATGCTAATGGCACAGTGCTGGATGACATCAAAGAGCTGGCTCCAAAAGGCAATCAACGAATGGCAGCCAATCCGATCACTAATGGGGGAATCGATCCTAAGCCATTAACGTTGCCTGATTGGAGAAATTATGCCATAGATATCAAAGTACCTGGACAAGAGGATGCTCAAGACATGACGGAATTCGGAGGTTATGTACGCGACATCATTACAGCTAATCCGACTCATTTTCGGGCATTCAGTACAGACGAATTAAAATCCAATCGTTTGAATCGGGTATTCGAGGTAACCAATCGGCAATGGTTAGAAACCGTCAATGAACCGGAAGATGAATTCCAAGCCGCCAGTGGGCGAGTGATTGATTCTCAGTTATCAGAAAACCAAGCTGAAGGTTGGCTGGAAGGTTATACGTTGACCGGAAGACATGGTTTCTTTGTCAGCTATGAAGGCTTTTTGCGAGTCATCGATTCGATGTTGACTCAACATTTCAAATGGCTGCGTAAAGCGGATGAATTAAAATGGCGGAAAAAATATCCGTCTTTAAACATCATAGCTTCTTCGACAGTATTCCAACAAGATCATAATGGATATACTCACCAAGATCCTGGAATATTGACTCACTTAGCAGAGAAAAAAGTGGAATACATTCGAGAATATTTACCAGCAGATGCCAATACACTACTGGCAGTAATGGACAAAACTTTTCGATCATCACAAAAAATCAATTTGATCGTATCCAGCAAGCATCCTAGACCTCAATTTTACAGCAAAGAAGAAGCAGAAGAATTAGTTGAGAAAGGGCTGAAAATCATCGATTGGGCAAGTAATGATGATGGAGAACCAGACGTTGTCGTCGTTACAGCAGGAACTGAACCAAATTTAGAAGGGTTAGCTGCGGTATCGATTTTACGAGAACACTTCCCAGAATTGAAGATCCGCTTTATCAATGTTGTGGATTTATTGGTGTTGCGCAGTCAGAAAAAATCACCGCATGGATTAAGCGATAAAGTTTTTGATGAATACTTTACTAAGGACACACCGATTGTATTTGCTTTTCATGGTTATGAAGGGTTGATTCGCAATATGTTCTTTGACCATAATAATCGAAATCTGACGGTTCACGGCTATAGAGAAAATGGTGATGTGACCACTCCGTTTGATATGCGAGTCGTCAATAAGGTGGACCGCTTTAATTTAGCCAAATCGATCGCTTCGGTTGGTTTAGGATGGAAATCTGACGAATTCACGAAAGAGATGGATGATTTGCTGCAAAAACATCATGAGTACATTCGCGAAGAAGGAAGAGATATCCCTGAAGTGACGGAATGGAAATGGAGCAATCAGTAAACAGCTAGTATCGATCAGCATCAAGAAAAGCTCACAAATATCGTGAGCTTTTTTTGATGGGACGTTAAATTCTTCTTTACAGACTAGCTACTGAAGGATAAGTTCGATATAATAAACTGAAAAGCAAAGGTATCTGAGAGAACATGAAGGAGTGTTAGAAGAATGATTGATCTGCATTGCCATATTTTGCCAGGTGTTGATGATGGCGCTAAAACGATCGAAGATTCAATGGACATGGCCAGAACAGCTGTGGAAGAAGGAATCACCCATATATTGGCAACCCCTCATTATAAAAATGGACATTGGGATATTGAGAAAAAAGACATTTTACCTTTAGTAGAAGAGGTGCAAGACGAATTAGATGCTAGAGGAATCCCGTTGACGATTTTTTCTGGACAAGAAGTTCGAATCAATGGAGAACTTATGGAAGACATTGAGTTGGAAAAAGTTCAATTTATCGACGAAGGACAACAGTATGTGTTGATTGAATTTCCAACGCCATCTATACCGGCATATACAGAATCTTTATTTTTTGAATTGCAGCGTTCAGGCGTTACTCCGGTGATTGTTCATCCAGAACGGAATCATGCAGTGTTGAAAGATCCGAATGTCCTGCTGCCGTTTATTGAACGGGGTGCGTTAGCTCAGCTGACAGCAGCCAGCTATACAGGCGGATTTGGAAAAGAGATTCAACAAGTCAGCAAAAAATTGATTGAAGCGAACTTGGTTCATTTCATTGCATCAGATGCACATAGTGTTTCTAAACGTTCGTTCCATATGAAAGCAGCTTTTGAAAAATTGGAAAAAGAGTACGGTGCTCGTAAAGTAGAAGAATACCATCAAGTAACTAAAGACTTGATCAATGGGGACGTAGTTGTTCCACCGACACCTTCAAAAATCAAACGCAGCAAATTATTCGGGCTATTTTAATCACACAAAAAAGAAGAGGCGCATATAAGCCTCTTCTTTTTTGTGTACTTAATCTGCTGTGACGCTCAATGCGATTCCTTTGGCGAAAGCTTGTTTTTTAAGCAGCTGTTTTGCATAGTCAGCAGCTTGGGTTTCATTTAAAGAAGTAGTGTCAAAGTGCAATTGGATGCCTTGTTTTTTAATGTATGTATAAGATGGATCTTCATTCTTCTCTAAAAGAGTGATGATTTCTTTTTGCATGAACGGACTAGTGACTTTTATCATTATAATACCTCCTTTTATACGCTATTATTTTAACCGTTTTCATTTGAGGAATCAATCTATTTTCAAAACAGATTTTACAGCATCTGTTATAAGATGCAGATTGAACGATAGAAACGTCGAGGTGTATTTTCTGACTAGGAAAAAAAGGCTAAATTTAGTATACTGAAGGAGTGCATAAGAAATACGGATAAATTACAAAGAAAATTTATTATTACTTAGGAGGAACGAAATGAAAAAAGTTAGAAAAGCGATTATACCAGCGGCGGGATTGGGAACACGATTTTTACCTGCAACAAAAGCAATGGCAAAAGAAATGCTGCCGATTGTTGATAAACCGACTATCCAATTTATCGTAGAGGAAGCAATTGCTTCTGGAATCGAAGAAATCTTAGTGGTGACAGGTAAGAGTAAACGTTCTATCGAAGACCATTTTGATTCTAATATCGAATTGGAAGAAAATTTGAAAGAAAAAAACAAACTGGAACTATTGAGGTTAGTAGAAGAAACAACGAAAATCAAATTGCATTTTATCCGTCAATCTTATCCAAAAGGTCTTGGAGATGCTGTATTGCATGCTAAAGCTTTTGTAGGAGACGAGCCATTTGTGGTTATGCTTGGGGATGACTTGATGGAAGATGAAGTACCATTGACGAAGCAATTGATCGATGAGTACAACAAAAACAAAGCTTCGAATATTGCCGTTATGGAAGTACCAAAAGAAGAAACATCTAAATACGGGATCATCAATCCTGAAAGACAAGTGGGTAAAAAATTATACAACGTCCGCAACTTTGTTGAGAAACCTAAACCAGAAGAAGCTCCAAGCAATTTAGCGATTATTGGTCGTTACTTATTGACACCGGAAATTTTCAACATACTGGAAACACAAAAACCAGGTGCCGGAAATGAAATTCAATTAACGGATGCTATTGATAAACTAAATACGACTCAACGCGTGTTTGCTCACGTCTTTACCGGTAAACGTTACGATGTAGGAGACAAGTTCGGCTTTATGCAAACTAGTATCCAATACGGATTAACGCATCCTGAAATAAAAGATTCTTTATGTCAATACATTATCGATCTAGGAAAAGAACTAGAAGGCAAATCCAATAAAAGTAAATAACGCATGAAAGAAACAGTTGCTCTCATTATACTTTGAGCAGCTGTTTTTTTCATATTATTGTCGCACTTAGAAGGTTGCAGCTATGATATACTGCACGTAAGTTAAGGGACTAGGGTGTGGTAAAAATGAAAATAAAATGGCGAGTCAAAATGATTTTACTTAGTGTAGGCTCAGTGCTATTCATCAGCGGAATTTTTCTATTTGTTGAAATGAGAAATAATCAAAAACAAGCCCGGTTGACGACTGAGTATATGACTTCAGATGTCTATCAACGCGAAAGCATTCGAGACCGTGCTGAATTTGTCACTCAAAGAGATGGAGAAATGGACATTGTAGTTTTAGGCAGCAGTGTAACGAAGGGATTGGGTGCTACTGAAAGCCAACCGGTTTGGGGCGAATTAATGGAACGTCATTTGAACGCTCATAATAATATTCAAGTCTCTGTTCACAATTATGGATATAGTGGGTACAGTACATCGGATTTGATAGAAAAGAATAAGATTAGACCTGTAGTAGAAGCTGCACCAGATTTAATTATTTTTGAGTTGTGTTTGATCAATAATAATCGATACCCGCAAAATTCGTTGGTACAGACTACAGCAGATATCCAGTGGATCATGGAGACCTTTACTAGAGAACTTCCAGATACGTTGGTCATCTTCACTACTGCGAATCCTACCATTTTTAATAATGTGTTGTTGGCTGACGGAAAGCTGACTTATGACCAATACAATAAAGCTGTCAGTGCATTCATTGAAGAACAAAACTGGCCGTTGATTGACATTTACGAACTAATGATGCAGGAATTGAACAATCAGCATAGACCTGTTGAAGACATTCTAACGGATCATGTCCATCCCAATGGAAATGGTTATCAGTTGTGGTTCGATGTAATGCAAGAAAAATTGTTTGTTCCTGTGAGTGGATTGTAGGAAAAAGTCATCAAGCATATAAGTTGCGATTTCGACCAATTTTTTTTATTCTATTAATGTACTAAAAAAACTTTTAGGAGGCTAATGATGAATCAAAAATTTGATGAATTGAAACAGAAGCTTAAAAGTGTTGATAAAGCGCAGGTTGGTGATTTGATGAAAGATTTCGAACGGGCTAAAGACGACGGAAAAATCAACGAAAAAGAACGCCAAGAACTGATGGATGCAGCAAAAAACGCAATAGGTGGAAAAGATCATTCTAAAGGGTTTGGCCTCTAAATTGAATAAAAAACAAAACTTAGATTTGTCTGAATTCAGGCCAGTCTAAGTTTTTTTATGGTTGAAAATAAAATGATGTCTACTCAGGGCGTTATTGTTTAGCAAATGAAAAGAATAACGTATAATATGATTAGATTCATAACTACTATATTATAGAAAAGAGGAATTCTTATGACAAAAGTTGGTTCATTTCTTAAAGGTGCTTTAATCGGTGCTGCAATAGGATTGTTATATGCTCCAAAATCAGGGAAAGAATTACGCGCAGAATTGATGCAAAAGAAAGAAGATGCAAGAGATAGAGCTATGGATTACACAAACATGGCAAAAGAAAAAGGCTCTGATTTGCAGCAGGTTGCAAAAGATACTTCAGACGACATCAAAGTAACATTAAAAGCAGGATTTGAAGATGTAAAAGGTCAAGTTCAAGAAACTGCTGAACAAGTGAAAAGTGATGCTAGTACTGTAGTTGATACTGCAAAAGAAACAGCGGAAGAAGTAAAAGGAAAAGCTGAAGAAGGTAAAGCGGAAGCTGATCAAACAGCAGAAGTGGAAAAACCTTAAGTTTGACGGTTAGAAAAATAATAGGGGTTTGAGTGTCGAATAGAGAAATGAATGAGGGGAGGAAGTAAAATGGGTCTTGCTATAGGAATCGTGTTGGTTCTCTTGGCTGCTGGTTTGATTTTTTTGAATTTAGATTCGATGGTAATGCTGAATTTAGGTTTCACAGAATTCAATCTGCCGTTATGGGCCATCATGACAGGTTTGTTAGTAGCTGGTTTGATTGCTGGTTGGTTGATCATGCTTTCAAAAGAAAAGAAGAGTAAAGAAAAGTTGCATGAGAAAAATGAGAAGCTGAGAGATCACGAAGACAAAATTCGGATTGCTGATAAAACTAAAGAAGAAGCTGTTGATCAAGCGAAAAAAGAAACACAATCAGAGTTGATTAGGAAAAATGCTGAAATTGAAGGATTAAAACAACAAGTCCATACTCTAGAACAAGAGCTGAACAAACAGTTTCCTCACAATACTGCTGAACTTTCAAATACATCATCAAAAACTTCGAAAACTCCTGTTACACAAACTGAAAAACGTGTAAGAGAAGTACAAGTTGAGCCAGAGAACGAGAAAAAGACTAAATAAGTTTTCTCCAATGAGTACTTTATTTCATAGACAAAACAAAAAAGTGAGGCACATGCCTCACTTTTTTGTTTGCTTATATTGTTTTTAAGGTCTATTAGTTAAATCATCATCATTGTCTACAGTAACGTCACCTTGAGTATCCACATCTAAATCTTCTTTTCGCACAGTTTCTGAAACTTCTTTGGTTTCTTCTTTGGTTTCCTTATTAATGACAACTTCATCTGTCACAACAGGACGCTTGGTGACTTCAATTTGTTCTTCAGTGATTGGAATAGTAATTTCTTCATCACCGATAGTTCCGTCAGCAGGTTCGTTTCCTGAAACAGGACGTTTTTCAATCGTCACTTCTTCATGTTGAACAGGGACTTCTACTGTTTTTGTTTCTTCTGTGACATTTTTCTTAACATGTACTTCACCAGTTTGGACTTCGTTGGTGTCTACATCTAATCTTTCTTCTTGAAGAGAGATTCTTTCTTCATCCGTTACAGAACGGTCAGTTGTTGGAACAGGATCAATCGTATGATCCACATCATTGTTTAGAGTGTCATCTGTTCCAAGATCTGGGGCAGGATCTACTACTCCGTCACCTGGTAATGGAGTAATACCTTCGCCTGGAACCGGAGTAGGATCTACGATTGGAGGAACTGCACTAGGATTAGAAGTGTCTAACGTATCTCCTTCAGTGTAGTTCGTATCCGCTGTACTTCTATCAATATTAGGATTGTCTTCCACTAACACAACGATGTTCCCATTGTCGATATCTTCTTTATAGTTGTATAGAACATCTTCGTCTCGGTTATAGTCAGGAGAATCGTAGGATGACTCATCATAAGAGTCTACTGTAAAGACATCTTTGATTTTGTCCCACATCGACTTGTCGTCATTACCAGTATCTCCATTAGACGTTTCATCATAATCTGTTGTAACCTCTACATCAGTATCGAGAGAAAGAGAATCTTTCACCGATTGATTGGTCACCAAAGTAATGTCATTTTCAGAATACCCTTGCGAAACTAGGACGTCAATTGCTTTCTGTGCTTCTTCTATAGATAGATAACTTCCTTCTACAAACTTGCTCATAATGAATTTCCTCCTTTTATTCTGCGTGGTTTCTTGATACAAATTCATTGTACATACTTTTGTCATATTTGGCTAATGATATGTTTATAGAGTAACCAGTTCAATTATGAAAATAAAGTAAACCTTATCATATTAACAAATTAAACTGATTTAGAAAAAATGAAGACAAATTATTTTTCACTAAATGAAAATATTTCCTTAATTTAAATGTTGACGAAAATATTTTCATGCAGTAGAATGAAATCAAGAAATGTATAAAAGCACTTACAAAATGGAGGGGTAAGAAATGAAAAACAAGTTTTTTGAACGGGCACAGCAATTTGGGAAATCTTTTATGTTGCCAATTGCGATTTTGCCTGCAGCAGGTTTATTGTTGGGGATTGGGGGAGCTTTATCTAATCCAAATACGATAGGGGCATATCCTATATTGGATGTAGCTTGGTTGCAAAGTATTTTCACGATTATGAGCAGTGCAGGGAATATTGTGTTTGCCAACTTGCCGGTTATCTTTGCAGTCGGTCTAGCAATTGGTTTGGCAAAATCTGATAAAGGTACTGCAGCATTAGCTTCATTGATTGGTTACTTGGTAATGAATGCTACAATGAATGCGATATTGGTGTTAACAGGTGATTTGGCTGCAGATAATTTGGCAGCTGCGGGACAAGGTATGACATTAGGGATTCAAACTTTAGAGTCTGGTGTTTTCGGTGGTATCGTAGTTGGTATTCTTGCAAGCTGGTTGCACAATCGTTACAATAAGATCGAATTGCCGCAATACTTAGGGTTCTTCGGTGGTTCTCGTTTTGTACCGATCGTGACTTCGTTTGCAGCTATTTTATTAGGTGTAGTCATGTACTTTGTATGGCCGCTATTCCAAAATGTGATTGCTGGAGTAGGGGATGTTGTCAATGCAACTGGTTATGTAGGAACGCTATTATATGGATTTATTTTACGCATGCTTGGACCACTTGGTTTGCACCACATTTTCTATCTGCCATTTTGGCAAACAGCTGTCGGCGGATCATTAGAAGTTGGTGGAGAAATTGTTCAAGGAACTCAAAACATTTTCTTTGCTCAATTAGGCGACCCTAGTACGACAGAATTTTTTGCAGGAACATCACGCTTCATGTCAGGTCGTTTCATTACCATGATGTTTGGATTGGTAGGGGCTGCATTTGCGATTTATAAAACAGCAAAACCTGAGAATAAAAAAGTTGTGGGTGGATTGATGTTGTCAGCAGCTTTAACTTCTTTCTTAACTGGGATCACTGAACCACTGGAATTCTCATTCCTGTTTGTAGCTCCAGTATTGTACGTTGTTCATGCTGCATTTGATGGTTTTGCTTTTATGTTTGCACATATTTTTGACATCACTATTGGACAAACGTTCTCTGGCGGTTTCATTGACTTTATTTTATTCGGAGTATTGCAAGGTAATGCTCGCACGAACTGGTTGTTAGTTCTTCCAATCGGAATAGCTTGGTTCTTCTTGTATTACTTTACATTCACATGCTTGATCCGCAAATTTAATTTCAAGACGCCAGGCAGAGAAGAGAAATTAGCAGCAACACCTACAGGAAATACTGTAAAAGAAGGAAGAGCTGTAAATATCATTGAAGCATTAGGCGGAAAAGATAATTTAGTAGACGTAGATAACTGCGCCACTCGTTTACGTGTGACTGTAAAAGATGGTTCTTTAGTTAACAAAGAATCATTGAAAGCTACAGGCAGCAGTGGAGTGTTGGTAAAAGGAAATGGGATCCAAGTTGTGTACGGACCGCAAGTTTCTGTTATTAAAAATGAAGTGGAAGAAGTATTGGAGGAATATGAAGGATGAAAATGATTGATCAAGTAAAAGGTGGTTTGATCGTTTCTTGTCAAGCCTTGCCAGACGAACCATTGCACAGTTCTTACATTATGGGGCGTATGGCAGTAGCCGCTGAACAAGGCGGGGCAGTAGGGATTCGTGCTAATACAAGAGAAGATATTATTGAAATCAAGAAAAATACAGAGTTGCCGGTCATTGGAATCGTTAAACGCGACTATGACGATTCTCCAGTTTTCATCACAGCCACAATGAAAGAAATCGATGAGTTGATGGAATCTGGTTGTGAGATGATTGCTTTAGATGCAACCGATCGCATTCGTCCAAATGGGCAAACATTGCAAGAGTTCGTCTCTACAATACGTGAAAAGTATGGAGATATCCAATTGATGGCTGACTGTTCAACTGTTGAAGAAGTGTTTGAAGCTGAGAGACTGGGCTTTGATGTAGTTTCAACTACTTTAATGGGGTATACAGAAGCATCTAAAGGACACGACATTGCTGAAAATGATTTTGCACGACTAAAAGAAGTTTTAGCTCATGTAAAAGCACCCGTTATCGCAGAAGGAAATGTCAATACTCCTGCAAAAGCTAAACGTTGCTTAGAGTTAGGGGTAACTTCAGTGGTAGTCGGAAGTGCCATAACAAGACCACAACTTATCACAAAGACATTTGTAGAAGGTATGAAATAAAAAATGATTTAAATGTGAGCTCTCACTCTTGTGGGAGCTCTATTTTTTTGTGAGAGGAAATCTATTAGTCAAGTAATTCAGTGAGTCAGGTTCACTTGACTAATAGAGATGGTCTATTAATCAAGTAGATGAACTTATATTGAGCACTTGATTAATAGGAGGATGCTATTGATCAAGTACTAGCATTTTTTATGATCACTTGACTAATAGATCTATAAATTCAATTAAATAGAGTTTTTCACTGTTCATTCACTCAATAAAAGAAGTTCACCTATTTTAGGTGAACTTCTTTTATGTATTATTTTAATTTTAGTGCTTGAAGTGTTTTGTTTCTGTTGTCTAAGTATGTTGGATTTTTTAACAAAGAGTAGCAGAGGATATCTAAAATAAAGATGATGGAGATCTGGCTATTAATGAAACGTTCATCTGTAATGTATTGATTTTCAGAAGTAAACAACACGCCATCCGAAACTTCTGTAAGAGGGGTATGGTTACGATTCGTTATCGTAAAGACGGGAGCTCCAACTTGATTTGCTGCCTTTCCGGCTTCAATGACCGACTGAGAAGTTCCTGAATTGGAGATGCCGATAAAGAGATCATTCTCATCTAGTAAAGAAGCGCTCATCAGCATTTTATGGGGATCTAAAGCTACGTCGGCATTCAACCCCATCCGGATCAATCGGCTTTTTAATTCCTCAGCGCTCAACCCGGAACTGCCTAGCCCGCAAATTAAAATTTTGTTAGCTTGATCAATGGTATTGACCAAAGCTCTTAATTGATGGATATCCATCAGTTCAGTAGAAGATTGGATCAATTGATTATAATAAGAAGCAATCGTTTCAGGAACTTCCAACTTTTCATTTTGCTCCGTATTTAATTCTTGAGCGACGAAAGTTTTGAACTCAGCAAAACTAGTGTAGCCGACCTTATGACAAAATCGAGAAATAGTCGAAATTGAGGAATCCGTTAATTTTGCGAGGTCTTTGATATTCCAATGCGTGATTTCTGGCAAATGTTTGGAAATAAATTCTGCTATATTGCGTTCTTTCTTAGACAGCAAAGAATAGTTTTGTGATATTCGATTGGAAAAGTTTAGATTCTGCATAAGTCATCCTCCAAAAAGTATAAATGTCTTTACTAATAGTATACCACTCTAAAAGGAAAAAATAAGTGATTCTTTACCAAAGCAAGTACTAGCTAAGAACTCTTTATATTTTGGGGACAAAGAAGCCAGGTAAGAAATAATTCTTACCTGGCTTTTCATTGAGTCGATTATTCTACTGTAACACTTTTAGCTAAGTTTCTTGGTTTATCCACGTCATTGCCGCGGTGTAAACTAGTATAGTAAGCAATCAATTGAGTCGGGATGACACTCACTAACGGAGTTAACAATTCATGAACTTTTGGCAATACATACGCATCTTCTGGCTGGTTTAATCCATCCATCGAAATGATCATGCTGTGTGCTCCGCGAGAAATAACTTCGTGCGCATTTCCACGAGTGTGTCCCGCTGTTTTTTTGTCTGTGATGATAGAGATGACTGGAGTATTGTCTTCAATCAAAGCAATGGTTCCGTGTTTCAATTCCCCAGCAGCGAAACCTTCCGTTTGAACGTAAGAAACTTCTTTCAATTTCAATGAAGCTTCCATCACTAAGTAGTAGTCGATTCCGCGTCCAATGTAGAAAGCGTTGCGGCTAGTGCTTAAATGAGTCAATGATAACTGTTCAAAGATTTCTTTATCATCAATCACAGATTCAATAGCTGAAGCTACGATAGCTAATTCATGAGCAACATCCATTTCTACAGGTAAACCTTTTGCTTTTGCAGTCAATTCAGCTAAGATAGACATGACAGCGATTTGAGCTGTGTAAGCTTTTGTTGATGCTACAGCGATTTCCGGACCAGCATACAGTAATAATGTAAATTGAGCTTCACGAGAAAGAGTAGAGCCTGGCACATTTGTCAGTGTAAGAGACGGATAACCCATTTCATTTACTTGAACCAACACTTGACGGCTGTCGGCAGTTTCTCCACTTTGTGATAAGAAAATGAAGAATGGTTTTTCCGTCAATAATGGCATATTGTAACCAAATTCGCTCGATAAATGAACTTCGGTCGGGATATTGGTAGTTTTTTCAAGCAATTGTTTCCCAACCCAACCAGCATTGTAGCTTGTGCCACAAGCAACGATATAAATGCGGTCGCTAGCTAGAATAGAATCTAAGATCTCTGGATCCATTTCTAGTTCGCCTTGTTCATTTTGGTAGTTTTGGATGATTTTACGCATAACAGCAGGCTGCTCATCAATTTCTTTAGCCATATAGTATGGGTAAGTACCTTTTCCTAAATCGTTCGCATCTAAGTGAGCTGTATAAGGAGCGCGGTCGATAACGTCTCCAGCCAAGGTTTCGATTTGAATGCCTTCATGTGATAATGTAGCTACTTCACCGTCCATCAGCTCGATGAATTGATTTGTTTCTCTAATCATAGCCATTGCATCACTACAAATAACATTGAACCCATCACCTGTACCTAACAATAGAGGACTCTTGTTTTTTGCTGCATAAATCACATCAGGATTTTCATTGTCCACTAAAGCAAGAGCGTAAGAACCTTTCAAAGCAACGATAGCCTTTTTGAAAGCATCCATCGTGTCTAATTCTTCAGACTCCGCAAACCAAGCAATCAATTGAACAATGATTTCAGTATCTGTATCACTGTGCAGTTCAACATCTTGCAAATAAGCGTCGCGAACTTCTGCAAAATTTTCAATTACTCCGTTGTGGACAATCGAAAAACGACCGCTGTTTGATTGATGAGGATGAGCATTGTCTACACTAGGTGCTCCATGAGTAGCCCAACGTGTATGGCCGATTCCTGAAAAAGCAGCAACTGATTGATCGACTTTATCGCGTAAAGCAGCGATACGTCCTTTTTCTTTGAATAAATGACCAGTTTGACTGTCATCCATTACATAAATTCCAGCTGAGTCATAACCACGATATTCTAAAGTATCTAAACCATGTAATAAAATTTCTTTTGCATCTTTATTTCCGATATACCCAACGATTCCGCACATTTGCTGTTCCAACTTTCTTTTTATGATTTTTTTTATGAACTTTTCTAATGTAGTAGTTGTCAGACCTGTATCTAACCAAATACAATACTACGATAAATTGGTATAGACAATAAATTGGAGGCAAAACAACGAGAACAGTTACATAATATAGCACCAAAAAATAGAAGTCAAACATTTATTTCTTTTTTATTTTAAATTGGTATAGACGTTTAATCGGAGAGGGGGAGTATTGTGCTTCTAGAGAGGGAATGTCTATCAGAATAACTAAAAAGTCCCTTGTTGATTTAACCTGAGTCAACTAGGGATTTTTTTGTTTTGTCAAAAAAACGACACATTTAGAGGGAGAAAAAAAGTCGAAAAAGGTTATCGTTTTTCTCCTTTTTGAAAACGTGCTATACTCTATGCAAATTAAAAAACACACCTTTTTGATTTTACTCCAGTTTTAACCTCAGATTTTACCGCTTTTTCTCATCTAGATGGATCCAACACAAGTATCTTTTTCTATTAGTTCGTTTGTTTTGTTTTTTTGGTGCACTATTATTTTGTAAGAAAATACAGCAGTTTATTTGAGTTTGCCAAATCACAAAGAAAAGAGGTCTAATGTATGAAAGAAACGAGAAAAAGAATTGTCACAGAGTTGCCCGAAAAGCAGGTCGCGGATGTTTATTTTGATGGACGTTATGGAGCATTGTACGAGGAAAAAGAACAAGCTTCGTTAGAATTGTTCACATACTGTTCAGATTATGGCGAAATTCAGTATAGATATCTGAAAAGATCGGTCCCTTACTTAATTAGCGGCGAACAATATTATGATATCATTACTCCTTATGGCTATGGAGGACCGAATATTGTAGCAGCTATAGATGCTGAGAAGCTTATCGTAGAATTCCAAAAAGCATTTGCCCAACACTGCAAGGAACAAAAAATTGTCAGTGAATTCATCCGGTTTCATTTGCTGAAAAATAAAGAAGTTGTGAATAGATTTTATGGGGAAGCAGTCTTTTCCGGAATGAATATTGTCAAAGACTTGCGCGAGCCTATTCTCCAAGATTGTAGTAAAAGCGTTAAAAGAACTATGAAGAAAGCACAGCAACAAGGCTTTGAGGTTATCTATGATACATCAGGAGAACGGTTAGATGATTTCTTAACAGTTTACTATTCTACTATGGACAGAAACGGTGCGAATAATTATTATTACTTTGATGAAGATTTCTTTAGACGCTTAAATCAAGAAATGGAAGGTCATTACGTCTATGTCCATGTTTTGCTGGAAAATAAAGTAATCGCAACCGGATTAACCCTTTATGGATCAACTTACAGCTATGGATTTCTAGGAGGGACCTTGAGCGATTATTTTACTTACAACCCCACAACCTTTTTAGAAATCAAAAGTATGGAATGGCTGAAAGAAAAACAGGTTGACTATTATATACTCGGAGGGGGTTACGAACCTGATGACGGTATCTATCGTTTCAAACGCAGCTTTGCTAAGACCACTGGAGATGTCCCCTTTTATATCGGTAAAAAAGTCCATGATTCCACTATTTATCAACAGTTAGTCCAACAACGTTCTAAAGAACCAAACTTCGATCCATCTAACTCGTACTTTCCTTTATACCGCTCCTAACATCAAAAAATTCCAAAAACAGATTTAAAATCCATACAACTTCGCATTACCCTTACTCGCAACACAACCACGAAAACCACTTCTCAAAAAACTCAAAAAATCCTCATCCACCATAAAACTCAATTGAAAAGAAAGAAGGGAACTGGTTATGTACAAGACCGTTAAACCTTTAGTCGATGTTATTGGCGCGTTGATCCTGTTCTTTTTTGTATGGCCAATCATCCTTTTTTGCGGAATCTGCATTAAATTGGAAGACCCCTCTGGTCCAGTCTTTTTCCTTCAAAAACGAGTTGGAAAAGAAGAAAAGATTTTTCATATCTATAAGTTGAGAACGATGAATTCAAACACAGATCGAAAAGGAACTTTATTGTCTGATTCTGAACGAATGCTGCATTGCGGAAAATGGATTCGAAAGTTAAGTTTGGATGAGTTGCCTCAGATCATCAATATCTTAAAAGGAGAAATGAGCTTCATTGGACCTAGGCCGCTATTGCCGGAGTATTTAGCTTTTTATACTGAAAAAGAGACCAAGCGTCATTCAGTGAAGCCCGGCATAAGCGGCTGGGCTCAAATCAATGGGAGAAACTCCTTAACTTGGGAAGAGCGGTTCGCATTAGACCTAGATTACATTGATCAGTTGTCTTTTAAATTGGACACTAAAATCGTTTTGTTAACGATAAAAAAAGTACTGTCTGGCTCTGATGTGATAGAAGACGAATCGGAAGAATTAGCAGATTTTGATGTCTACCGAATGAACCAAATGCGCAGATCAAAATAGGCATGAACATCCTTCCGTTATCGATTTATTTAGAAAAGAGGCGTATGTATGATACAAAAAAGTATGTTGACCAAAGAAATCACGCAAAAATCAGAATGGGACGAAGCAATTGGTTTGTTTCAAGAAAAAGATATTTATTTCACTTATGACTATATGCAGCCGTTTCGAAAAAATGGTGATGGAGAGCCGATATTGTTTTATTTTGAGTCGTATTTAGGTAAAGCAGCTTATCCCTTTATGTATCGTGATATTGCTGAATCTGCTCACTTGAAAGGGAAGATTCCTAACCGAACCTACTTTGACATCAGCGGTGTTTATGGATATGGAGGTCCGCTGGTAGAAGTAAATCCTTTATATGATTTTAGTAGTGTGATAGAAATACTCAAACATGATTTCCAAGAAATTTTTTCAGCATACTGCAAAGAAAAAGGGATTGTTTCTCAATTTGACCGTTTTCATCCTTTGTTGAATACTCATGAATTTTTTGCAGATTATTGTACGGTCACACCAAATAAAAAAACGATTTGCTTAGACCTAAAAAGTGTAGAGTTTCTTACTCAAAATTTAACTTCAGGGTGTCGAAATAAAATTCGTCAGGCTGAAAAAAATGAGATAACAGTAGTTGTAAATGATCGAGTAGAGACGTTAGAAGCATTTAAGCAAATGTACCATTCTACGATGACACATAACCAAGCTTCGGATTATTACTTTTTCAACCCCCACTTTTTTGACGATATAAAACTTCACCAATCGTCACATCTGATAGTAGCGAATGCTTACTATCAAGATAAAATCATTGCCTCCGCATTGATTTTGAGCTTCGATCACTTTCTTCATCATCATTTTTCAGGATCCTTATCAGAATACCGTCATTTGAAACCGAACAACCTATTGTTCTACGAAATTGCCAAATGGGGAAGCGAACAGGGTTACCAAAGCTTTCATTTAGGCGGAGGACATGAATCAGAAGGAGATTCTTTATTCCGCTTCAAAAAAAGTTTCTCTAAATCAGAACCAAAAGATTTTTATATCGGAAAAAAACTCCACGATCCAGTTAAGAGTGATTTTTTAGCACAGATTGCTGGAAAATTTTCTAACGGACCCTCTGATTATTTCCCGATCTACCGCAGTTAGCTGTTAGCTGATAAAAAGACAGAAAGGAGTACAGCTATGAGAAAAGTCTTAATCGTTGCTTCTGTTTCTGAAATGATTGAAGCGTTCCTGCTGCCTAATATTGAATTGTTGCAAAACATGGGGAATGAAGTTCATGTAATGGCTAATTTCAAAGATACGGATGCATTGAGACAAGAGCGGATCAATTTGTTCAAAGAGCAGTTATTGAACAGAGGAGTTATTTCCTATTCTTTGCCTATCCATCGCGATCCCTTTCATGTAGAAAATAAAAGAGCCTACCATCAAATGAAGGAGATTATTGAAACCGAACAATTTTCTATGATCCATTGCCACACACCGATTGGCGGAGTATTAACTCGTTTAGCTTCCAGAAAAGTGAGAGAATCTGGAACAAAAGTAGTCTATACAGCTCATGGATTTCACTTTTTTAAAGGAGCACCGCTAAAGAATTGGGCAATTTTTTATACAATTGAAAAAATGTTGTCTAAGTACACTGATTGTTTGATCACGATCAACCAAGAAGATTATTCTGCGGCACATTCCCATCAGTTCAAAACGAAAATAATCGAAATGATTCCAGGTGTAGGGATCAATCCATTAAAGTTCAGACCAGTTACTGAATCCAAAAGAAAATACTTGAGACAGCAGTATGGATATGAAGACGAGGAATTTATTTTGATCTATGTAGCAGAATTAAGTTATCGAAAACACCAAGACATGCTCATTTCAATGATGCCGAAATTACTGGAGACTGTTCCGACTGCCAGATTGCTGTTAGTAGGTGATGGGGATGAAGACAAATTGTATGAGTATCATTCCTTGATCCACGAACTAGGTATTGAGGACCAAGTGAATATGTTGGGTTTCAGGAGGGATGTCAATGACTTGATGTCTTTATCAAATGTTGTAGTCTCCGCTTCCAGACAAGAAGGACTTCCGGTAAATGTGTTGGAAGCGATGTCGATTGGATTGCCGTTAGTAGTGACTGATTGCAGAGGGAACAGGGATCTGGTCCATGATGGGGAAAATGGATTTGTAGTCGATATAGATGATACAGATCGTTTTGTTGAAAGAATCATAGAATTGCATCAAGACAAAGAAAAAAGAACAGCCTTTAGTAAAGAAAATTTAAGAGCTATCAAAAGTTACAGTGTGCACCACGTTAACGATACGTTACAAGCTATCTATCAAAAAGTTTTCCATCTCATTGAGCAAGATGAACTGAAAAAAGAACATGCAGCTTCTTCTGCGAAGACTACTACGCAATAAACCAGAAAAAATCCTCGTTTATCCTCTTTTGATGTACCAGCTTTTTTAAAAACCACTCTTTTCATAGAACAGCATAAACTACTGGAGCCTGACTCTAGTAAGATTTGAGGTGTTACTTTTGCCAAAAAGCATAAAAAAAAATTTAGGTTATCAAGTCTTATTTCAAACGATTCGTATTTTGATGCCAATCATCACAATTCCCATTGTTTCCAACGCCCTTGGTTCAAAAGGAATTGGTATCAGTTTATTTTCCGGATCAATTGCAGAGTATTTTGTGTTGTTTTCCAGTCTGGGGATAGGCATTTATGGGAATAGAGAAATTGCCATAGTCAGAGATGATTCTGAAAAGTTGACACGTACTTTTTCAGAACTGATCATTTTAAAAATCCTGACAACCGGAACTTCCCTCATCGGCTATTTCGTATTGGTTCATCTATTTTTTGAAGGGAATATTTTTATTTACTTTCTTCAATCGTTTCATATTTTAGCCGTGTTGTTTGATATTTCCTGGTTTTTCATGGGACTGGAAGATTTTAAAAAAGTAACCTTATCAAACTTATCGATACAAGTATTGATGTTCTTGTCGATTGTTTTGTTCATCAAAGATTATTCAGATCTGTATTTATACGTCTTTATCATTGCTTTTGCCAACACCTTATCTCAAGCGGTCATATGGATATTCGCTCGTAAATACGTTCGTTTTCAGCACATCGAACTCTCTTCTTTACTGCACCATTTGAAGCAGATGTGGGTTTATTTCATTCCTCAAATCGCCATCACCCTGTACAGCACATTGAATCAAACCATTTTAGGTGTGATTTCCGGCGAAGTAGAAGTAGGGATTTATGGAAATGCCGTCAAATTGAGTACTACGATCGTTACGATGATATCCACTATCAATAATGTCATGCTGCCTAGAATGAGCAATCTTTTTGCCAATCAGCAACTCCAGCTTATTAAAACCTCTTTAAGCGATGTGATTCATGGGCAGTTGTTTATTTCAATTCCTGCTGTATTTGGATTATGCGCAGTCATTTCTTCTTTGGTTCCTTGGTTTTTTGGTCAAGATTTTTTAGGCTTGATTCAGTTGATTCCCATTTATTCTGTTGTGATCATTGCTGTTCCTCTAGGAATGTCCGTTTCCAATCTTTATTTGCTGCCGACTGGAAACACTCGAACATATACTTTTTCTGTTTTTTTAGGCGCTGGAATGAGCGTTGTCTTGAATCTCTTACTGATCCCTTCATTTGGAGCATTGGGAGCCATCTTGACGACGATTTTAGTAGAGATGTTTGTCACAACCTATCGCTTGATGTACCTAAGAAGAAAAATACAGTTTGCATTGGATTATCGCTTGATAGGAAAGTATGTAACAGCTGCAGTGACTATGTATATTGGAATTGTTTTTCTGACCCGTCATTTAGCGCCCAATATGCTGACCAATTTGATTCAGTTGATGATAGGCGTCGTCATTTATACAGGTATGTGTCTCGTGTTAAAGGTGCCTTTAGTCAAAACCATTTTTCTTCGTCTATTCTTAAAAATGAAAGATGTAAGCAGCAAAGTCATCCAATAATTTAAGATAAATAAGGAGAGATTGCGATGAATCAAAAACCTCGAACTAAACTACTTCCAAACTATTCGATCAAAGAGATGAGTCAACTGTTCTTCCGGCAACACAGAGTCGCGATACGTAAAGTGGCTTTTTTAGGGCTAGACAACAGCATGATTTACTTAGCGACCGTACTGTCTTACATCTTTTTGGATCCTTACATTCTTATCCCAGTAGAAACGTTCTTTGTCGTTGCAAATTTATTTATACTGGTTTATTCGATTTTAGCGTTGAAATTTGATTTATGTGCGACGTTGTATCGTTATACAGGGGTTAAAGATTTAATCACATTGTTTATGAGTTTGACGATTTCTTTTCTTGTAGTGGTCGTAATTACACCGTTTATTCTCTCTTTCAGCAGCATGCGCTTGAACTTGTTGGTCTATTTACTTTCTTTATTGATTGTAGGCAGTAGACACATTTTGTTCCGCATCTTTTTTGAACTGAGAGTTTCATTTGAAAAGAACGGCTTAACGAAAAGGCAGATTCGTACTTTAGTAGTCGGCGCAGGAGATGGCGGCAGTATTTTTATCAAAAGTATCCAAAGTCATCCTTCTGATATTCAATTGGTTGGAGTGGTAGATGATGATGCTGCAAAACAACAATTGAACTTTTATGGGGTAAAAATTTTGGGAACCACAAGAGACATTTCAGAACTGGTCAAACAGTATGAAATAGAACAAATCACCATCGCCGCCCCGAGCTTAAGCCCGGAAGAGCTGGATCGAATCTTAGGCATTTGCAATAGCAGCGGTGTTACAGCAAACCTTATTCCATCCATAGAAGATGTCATGAATGGCAAGTTGACCGTTAGTCGTTTCAGATCGATCGATGTAGTCGATTTATTGGGCAGGGAAGAGATCGAGTTGGACACGACTGCTTTATCGAATTCTATTTGCGGAAAAGTGATTTTGATCAGCGGTGCCGGCGGATCAATCGGCTCAGAAATTTGCAGAATCGTAGCGACATTTTCACCCAAAAAAATCGTCTTGCTTGGGCACGGAGAAAATTCTATTTATCAAATCCATAGAGAGCTGTCTAAAAAATATGGAAGCCGCATTGAATTGTCTCCTGTAATAGCCGACGTTCAAGATCGAAAAAGAATTTTTGAAGTGATGCAAACCTATCGACCAGATATCGTGTATCATGCAGCGGCTCACAAACACGTTCCTATGATGGAATACAATCCGATTGAAGCTGTAAAAAACAATGTTTTTGGATCTAAAAATATGGCGGAAGCTGCTAAGGCGGCCAATGTCCAAACATTTGTCATGGTTTCTACAGATAAAGCAGTCAATCCGCCAAATGTCATGGGAGCCACTAAGCGGATCGCAGAAATGATCGTTACAAGCTTGAATGAAAAAGGGAAAACAAGGTTTGCCGCTGTGCGATTTGGAAATGTGTTAGGCAGCAGAGGCAGTGTGATTCCGCTGTTTGAAGAACAAGTGAGAAATGGTGGCCCTGTAACGGTAACCGATTTTCGAATGACACGTTATTTTATGACGATTCCGGAAGCGAGCCGATTGGTGATTCAAGCAGGTGCGTTAGCTCAAGGAGGAGAAATATTTGTCTTAGACATGGGGAATCCAGTCAAAATCGTAGAACTGGCGAAGAAAATCGTTAAATTAAGCGGATTTTCAGAAGAGGAAATCCCTGTTGTGGAAACGGGTATCAGACCGGGAGAAAAGTTATATGAAGAACTCTTGGTTGCCAATGAACGAACCGATAAAAAAGTTTACGATAAGATTTTTGTTGGAAAAGCTGTCAATCGTCCAATGGAAGATGTCCTCTTCTTTTTAGACCAATTAGCAGGTTGCAAGCCTGAAGAATACAAAGAAAAGCTGATTCAATTTGCTAAAGTGGGCGAAAAATCTATCGTTGAAAAAGATGCACAAGTTGTCCAAATGAACCAGCCGTTTTCCAAAGAATTTTCTGCTGCAAAAGAGAAGTCTCTAGCGCCGGCTTAATCTTAACGATGAAGAGAACGGGAGGAAAATACTATGATGAAATCAAAACAAATCTTATTGTCTTCACCTCATATGTCTGGAAATGAACAAAAGTATATTGATGAAGCTTTTGAGACCAATTGGATAGCCCCTTTAGGACCTAATGTCAATCACTTTGAAACAGAATTAGCCAGGTATTCTGGGACTGTTGGAGCTTCTGTAACCAGTTCTGGTACAGCAGCAATTCACTTAGCTTTAACTACTCTGGGAGTGAAAAAAGGGGACACTGTGTTTTGTTCCACATTCACATTTATTGCCAGTGCAAACCCGGCAGTATATTTAGGGGCAGAAGTGGTGTTCATTGATTCCGAATTGGACAGTTGGAATATGTCTCCTGAAGCTTTAGAACGTGCGCTGGTTGCAGCGAAAAAAGTTAATCGCCTGCCCAAAGCCATTATCGTCGTCAACTTGTATGGTCAAAGCGCAAAAATGGATGAACTTTGTGTCATCGCAGATGCTTATGGAGTGCCTATTGTAGAAGATGCTGCCGAATCGTTGGGAGCAGAGTATAAAGGCAAAAAGAGCGGCAGTATTGGGAAAATCGGTATCTACTCCTTTAATGGAAATAAAATTATTACGACCTCAGGAGGCGGGGCGATGGTTTCCAATGACGAAGAACTGCTGATTAAATCACGCTTTTTGGCCACACAAGCAAAGGATGCCGCGCCACACTATGAACACAGTCAAATCGGATATAATTACCGGATGAGCAACATCTTGGCAGGAGTAGGAAGAGCTCAATTAGCCATTTTAGACGAGAGAGTTCAACAAAGACGAACTGTTTTTGAACGGTATACAGCAGAACTCGAATCTCTTGAAGGTCTTCATTTCATGCCTGAACTAGCTAATACAAAATCCAATCGTTGGTTGACAACGATGTTGATAAATCCAGCAGTTATCAAGACCAACCCATTTGACGTGATGGTGGAAATGAATGAACAAGGTATTGAAACAAGAGCGTTGTGGAAACCGCTGCATCTCCAACCTGTTTTTAAACACACAGCTTTCTATGCTCATCGACCAAATGAAATGCCTATTTCCGAAGCCTTATTCACCACTGGAATTTGCTTGCCAAGTGGCTCGAACATGACAGAAGATGATCAATACAGAGTCATTGATGCACTGAAAAAAGTGTTGAATAAGCAACCTGCAACAGTAAAAGCTGTATAACCCCCTCCTAAAAAACATCTGCTTTACATTCATCAAACAAGATTTTCCTTTCCATAAATCATTCGCTTTCCATCTTAAGTACCGAAAGAGGAGTGTGACATTAAATGAAAAAAATCGGTTTAATTGTGCCGTACTTCGGGGAATTCCCTAACTATTTTGACTTATTTTTGAAAAGCTGTGCATTCAATCCATCTATCGATTGGTTGATTTTTACAGATAATGAAGTTGAAGAATTGCCAAGTAACGTCAAAATAGTGTCTATGACATTTGATCAGTTGAAAAGCCTGATTTCTTACAAATTAAACACCTCAGCTGCTTTACTCGATCCGTATAAATTATGCGACTACAAACCTGCTTACGGAAAAATATTTGCTGATTATTTAGAGGAGTATGATTTCTGGGGACATTGTGATATTGATTTGATTTTTGGCAATTTAAGACAATTCATTACAGAAGAAATCTTAACCGAATACGATAAGATTTTTATGGACGGACATCTTATCCTTTACCGGAATACGAAAAAAGTCAATCATTCATTCGATTTGATAGGAGATAAAGATACGAGCTTCAGGTACTGTATTCAAGTTCTTGAAGTGATGTACTTTGATGAATGGGGAATCAATTTGTTGTACGAGAAATATGGGTTGCGGCAATACAATAATCCTAGATACGCAGATATTCTTCCTCAGTCTCCTTATTTTAGAAATGTTTTGTTTGGGGATGATCAGCATCATAAAAATCAGTTCTTCCAATGGAGAAACGGACATGTTTACAAATGCTGGGAAGAGAATGGAGAAATCCAGCAACGAGAATACAGTTATATCCATCTACAAAAACGTGCTTTCCCAACGCCCCCTTCCTCACTGACAAAAGAAGAAGCTTTTGTCATTTCTGCTTACGGATTTTACTCCTCTAATGAAACGGTCGAAATCAATAAGGCCAATTACAAACAAGCCTTTCAGTATCATGTCAAACGGCTTAAAGGCATCACCCCTATAAAAGTAAAACGTACTCTTAAGGGGTTGATGTTGTAAAAAAGTAACCCATTATAGGAAAGAAAGGAGTCTTTAAATGATGGTTTCACGACCCATAGAACTCGGTAAATCCACTAAAAGTTCTACAGGAAGCAGTGTACTGATTGTGATGACGTATTTCATAGGAGCCTTGTTGAATCAATCAGATGTACTATTTGGAATGAATATTTCATTGGCTGATTTTTTCATTGTTTTATTTATTGGAGCGCTGATCAATTATAATTTGTTCCATATATCATCCACTCACATCTTGGTATTTTTGCTTTTTTCAGTTGTGATTTTTATAAATGCGGTATTTGTCATCCCGAATCTATACCAAATCCCTGTTTATGCAGGAGCTGTATTGACGGATTATATCAAGGTAGTGGTCAGCTTTTTGTATTTTTTGGTTGGCTACTTGATCGCAAAAAACGGATTGAGTCAAACGCTTTTTAAATGGTTTGCGATCGCAGCTGTAATATTGGGTTGTTTAGGGATTATTTTTTCTCTTGTGCCTATTCCTCAAATGGTCGATTTATTATTTTATGAACAAGTGAGGTTGAAGGGGCTGATGAATGATCCAAATTACTTTTCGGTCATTCAATGTGCAGCGATAGCGATCCTATTGCGTTATAAACCTCTGCCTAGTTTATTCAAAATCGGTTCGATCTCTATACTAATTCTTTCTATTTTTAGTTCCGGTTCGAAAACTGGGTTTCTTACATTAGGATGTTTGCTTGTCTTTTGGATGTTCAATACTTTTCTGGAAGGCAAAATTGAAGTGAGGAAACTGATTTTCAACCTCATTTGCTTGTTTGTGGTGTTTTTCTTTCTTCCAAATATCCAAGCGATTTTAAGCAGCTTTTTAGAAATGATTTCCGATAAGTTCCCAGTTTTTTCCAGAGTAGAACTCTTGCTGACAGACTTTGACCAAGCCGTTACAGCAAATGGGTCTGGGCGGGAGGAGCAATGGGTCATCGCAATGGATTTGATTCAAGAATTTCCTTTATTAGGAGTAGGAAATACAGCCAACTACTTAACGGTTGTTCAAGGGATGAGCCCTATGGGAAATCTTGCTCACAATACGTATTTGCAAATGGCAGGAGAATGGGGTATACCTATAACCCTTTTTATGATGTATTACATTACTCGAGTATTTTTTATTTCGGTTTCTAAAGGGAAAAATAAACAAGTCCACCTTACTACAAAAGAAATGCTGGTTGCTTTTTTAGTCAGTTCGCTGTCCCTCTCTTTTAATAATTCCCGTATTTTTTGGCTTCTGCTAGGGATGGCAGTGTGGTATTCGGTAGAACTAAAGGAAAAAAACCACACAACAAAAAAAGACAGATGAAGAACAGAATAAGTGGAGGGATACGGATGAAAAGTACGATTAGTTTAATGGAACTTTTATTGGTCCTTAAAAATAATTGGTATGTGCTGCTTATTGGTGGTGCTGCTTTTGCAATAGCAGCTTTTCTAGCTAGTACATATCTTATGACGCCGCAATACTCAGCCTCTACCAATCTTTTGGTCTGTCAAGGGGTTTCGGATTCTCAAGCGATAGAATTAGGAGAAATCGAAACCAATCTGCGAATGATCCAGACTTATCGGGATGTCATACAAGATCCTATAGTATTAGATGATGCTGCAGAAAATCTAGGGAATGAATTTACCGCAGAGGAGTTGAAAGAGAAAATCGAAGTCACCATTGAAGAAAATTCTCAAGTATTTTCTCTGACAGCTTTTGCAGATCACCCAGATAAAGCCGCATTGATTGCTAACGAAATAGCTGCTTCATTCCAAAAAAATATCATGGAAGTGATCAGTATAGAAAATGTAGCTATTTTATCTCCAGCAAAAAGCAGTTCCTCTTCTATCTATCCAAATGTGCCTTTCCATACAATCTTGGGTGGATTGATTGGGATGCTTTTCGGAACCATTTATGCGCTGATCATGACTTTAGCAGATCAAAAAATCCGTACTGAAAAGATGATTCCTCAGTTATTAAAGTGGAATGTTATTGGAGTGATCAGTTCTATAGAAACTGTAGGGGATGCAGGCTTTGTAACTAAGAACCAGATGAATGGGAGGTCATATTAATGAATCCTTTAATCAGTATCATTGTTCCAGTATATAATGTTGAAAAATATGTCCAACGATGCATTGAAAGCATATTAAACCAAACGTATAAACAAATTGAAGTGATTCTAGTGGATGATGGTTCGCTAGACAGCTCTGGAGTTATTTGTGAGGAATATGCTTTTCTGGATTCGAGAGTAAAAGTTATCCATAAAGAGAACGGAGGACTAAGTTCCGCTAGAAATGTTGGATTAGATAATGCTAAAGGAAAGTTTATTGGATTTGTCGATAGTGATGACTGGATCGATAGTCACATGTATGAGTCTATGCTTCATTTAGCTCTCTCCTATCAAGCAGAGGTTGTACAATGCGGCTATACATTGATCAACGGGCAAGGGAAAATCACACGTGAAATCCACTTTGGGGACAGACGATTCGATACTAAATCAGAAGTTGAAAAAGCGTATTATATAACAAATGAATTTAGTTCTGTGGTGTGGAACAAATTGTATAAAGTTGAGTTATTTGAAGAACTGCGTTTTAAGGTCGGTAAGAACAATGAAGATGTTTTTATCTTGACAGACGCTTTACTGCACATTCAAAGAATGGTGAACACTCCTAAGTGTCATTATCATTATTTGCAGCGAAAAGAAAGTATCATGGGGGCTCAATTCACCGAGAAAAAATTTGATCGACTAGAAGCCGGAGAATATTTGTTGCAGCAGTGTTTGCTTCACTCGCCTCAATATCAAAACTGGGCAAGAATTGAATTATGCAAAATCTGTATTTTTCTATACATTGATTTGATGCACAGTAAAAATCAAATCGATCAAGGATACAAAAATAAATTGGTTTCAAATTTTAATCTCCATTTTCGAACGCTGAAAGGCAGTTCGGAATTAAAACAAGCTAAATTAGTGGATAAAATACTGCTTCACAGCTTTTCATTAAATAGATCTTTTACTCATTATTCGTATGATTTGTATCGACTAGTACGAGGATAGCCAGTAAAAGGACCTGAGGGGAGAGAAGTTAAATGGATCATCCTTTAGTCAGTGTCATCATACCAACTATAGAACGGCCATATTATTTAAAGAGAGCTATAGAAAGTGTGTTGAAACAAAGTTATGACAATTTAGAGATTATTGTGGTCATAGATGGAATGTCATCCAAGACTGTTGAACTGATAGATTCTTACAAAAATAAAAGTGGGATTTCTCTGCAATGGATCGAAACAGGAAAGAAAGTAGGGGGAAGTGAAGCTAGGAATATCGGCGCCCAAAAAGCTCAAGGAGACTTTATCGCGTTATTCGACGACGATGACGAATGGTTAGGGGATAAAATTGTTGCTCAATTAAATTTGATTAAAGAATATACTTTAACTGAAAAAGACTCGTTCGTTTGTTTTACGTCCATTTATGTCTATGAATCGAGCGATCAAAAAAAATACAAACAACTGCCGATCGTAACTTATTTAGATAGTCGTAAAGAAAGAATAGCTGACTACTTATTTGAAGCGAATGGATTAAAAAGAATCGGTTTGATTCAAACTTCAACCATCCTCACACCAAGACATTTGCTGTTGCAATATCCTTTCACAAAAGGACTGCCCAAACACCAAGACTGGGACTGGCTGTTGAAAGTAGATCAACTACCTGATTTGCAAGTTCTTCAAGTGAATCAACCGATGGTGATCTATCATTCAGATGTGCCAAAAGAAAAACGGATTGGACTAGCGAACCATTGGCGTTTTAGTGAAGAGTGGTTGTCAGAGCATCGAGATAGTTTTGGAAAAAATGCTTATGAAACATTCCTATTGGACATACTCATCCCAGGCATTATTACGGATGAATCATTATCTGGGACAGAACGTACCATAGAAATCAAAAGAATACTTTACAAATTATCTTTAAGGGCGTATAGTCGGCCGTTTACTTGGAAAATGTTGAGTTACTCCATCATCAGAAAGAATGACTACTTTTTTAAAAAAATACAGCATTCTTCCTTACTAATGAGTGTCAAAAATTGGCTGTTTTAATGTTTGACAAATCAGTGAACCTTTGTTAAGATTGTTCCAGTTTCACTTAAGTGCGCGCTTAAACAAACGAAACATAAAAAATGATTCAATAAAAAAGGAGGAAACCAAATGTTGATGTTTAACTGTTGTTGTTCATGTTGTATCAAAAACTCATGTAATCAGTTGACATCGTATGCGGTTTCTTTCAGCTAAATAGTCTTTTTGTGTTCTATTAAATAACAGAATGTTACGGTTTTTAGGGAAAACTGTAGGCTTTTTAGATTAAACCAATTATGAACGTAGACTGTCCATGAGAATTTATTTTCTCATGCACTTTTTTGTTTTTTATAAAGAGGAGTGGAAGAATGTGGAAAAAAGAGGACAATTGAAAAGGCCCAGCCTAATGATCCAAGTGGTTATAGGAGCCGTTATCGGGACTTTATTAGGTTATTTAAGCCCAGCTGTAGGAATGGAAATGGAATTTTTAGGTACTTTATTTATGAATTTTATTCAAATGGTCATTGTGCCGTTGATTTTTCCTTTGATCGTATTAGCGATTGTAGAAATCAGCAAAGCAAAACGATTCGGCAATGTTGCATTTAAATCTTTTGCGTATTTTTTTGTGGTAACGACATTCTTGATTGTCTTAACGCTGATTATCGGTGCTTTGAGCAACGTAGGGAACGGTCTATTGATCGATTCCATCAGTACGGAAGCTTTGGATGGGATTGCCAACAGTATTGATTTTAGAACATTCATTTTAGGAATCATCCCAAGCAATGTTTTCCAAGCGTTTGCGGACGGCAATTTATTGCCGATCATTTTCTTCGGTATTTTCTTAGGTATTTCTCTAGTCACTATTCAAGAAAAAGCAAAACCAGTATTAGATTTTTTTGATGCTTGGATAAGTGCTATGTTCAAAATGGTCAATTACGCGATTGCCGTTGCACCGATTGGAGTATTTGGATTTTTAGCGTATGATGTGGCTACTTACGGAGTCAGTAATTTATTGTCTCTAGGTCAGTTTGTTATTTGGGCCTATCTAGCGTATGCTGTTGTAGCATTTGTAGTGTACCCGATAATCGGTCTAGGATTTAAGGTTCCTTATTTTTCTCTGTTAAAAGAAACAAGTGATTTATCTTTATTAGCTTTTTCAACCGGCAGTTCCAGTGTAGTGTTGCCATCTTTAATTGATCGATTGAAGAAGTTCGGTGTTCCGAGTTCAGTGGCGTCGTTTGTTACTACTCTGGGTTATTCCTTTAATCTTGGAGGAGCAGCTGTTTATACGACATTAGCCGTCATGTTTGTAGTAAATTTATACGGTGCTTCTTTAAACGTCACTGATTATATCGCATTGGTCTTTTTCCTTACCATTATCACTAAAAGTATTGCAGCAGTCCCATCAGGAGCAGTTGTTGTTTTATTAGCTTCTGCTACTCAATTAGGCTTGCCGCCACAAGGAGTTGCGCTGCTGGTATCGATCGACTTTTTTGTCAATGCGGGACGTACAGCGCTGAACGTTGTAGGAAATGCATTAGCACCAGTAGTTATCGCGAAAACGGAAGGGAAATTTGTTCCTTCAGGCGTTTTGAATGAAAAAGAGAGCTCAAATTTGGTAAAATAAGAAGATAAGAAATGGAGTGGACATGAAATATGAAAAAAGTTTATATTATTCACGAAAATGATGATTGGACAAGACACTTGACAGCTCGATTAGACGAATTGAACGTACCTTATGAAAACTGGGATCTATCTGAAGGGTTAGTAGATATTCAAGCTGCACCGCCAGAAGGTATTTTTTATAATCGTATGAGTGCTTCTTCTCATACCAGAGGTCATCGTTATGCTCCAGAATTGACAGACAATTTATTGCATTGGTTAGAAAGCTATGGAGCTACAGTAATCAATGGTACCGGAGCAATTGAATTAGAAGTCAGCAAATTAAAACAACATTTAGCATTGAAAACAAACGGAATCAACACTCCAGAAACTATTGGTGCTGTAGGAAAAGAAAATATTATCCAAGCAGCTGAAAAGTTGAATCGTTTTCCATTTATCATCAAACACAATCGTGCCGGAAAAGGGCTCGGAGTACGTTTGATGTATACAATCCAAGATCTGAAAGACTATGTTTATGGGCCGGAATTTGAAGATTCTATTGATGGAATCAGCTTGATCCAACAATACGTTCGCCCAGCTGATGGAAACATTGTCCGTTCTGAATTTATTGGCGGAAAATTCTTTTATGCTGTAAAAGTTGATTCCAGTGATGGTTTTGAACTTTGTCCAGCAGATAATTGCCAAATTCCTATTGGAACAGAAATGTGCCCAGCAGAAGAACCTGAAGAGTTGACACCAAGTAAATTTAAAATCAAAGAAGATGGATTACCACAAGCTCAAATCGACTTATACGAAGCATTCTTAAAACAACAACGTATTGACGTGGCAGCGATTGAGTTCATCGAAACCGAAGGCGGTCAAAGGTATGCGTATGATGTAAACACCAATACAAATTACAATGCAGACGCCGAAAGAGAAGCTGGCAAATATGCTATGTTGCAATTAGCAACGTATTTGAAAAATGAGTTGGAAAAAACAGCAGCTGTAGAAGTTTAAGATTATTTAGTTTAAAATCGTAAAAAATTCTTCCTGTGATTTTTCATCAGGAAGAATTTTTTTATAGTTTGTATTCTGAAGGCACTATGTCAATATAGTCGGTAAAGATACCAGTAGCGCCGATATCAATCAAATCTAAAATTTCATCTTCAGAATTAACTGTATAAGGATGTAATTCGAGGCCTGCTTGACGAACTTGTTGCGCAAACGATTCAGTTACTGATTTATAGTTTACTCCAATACCTATAGCATATTTCTTTATCTCTGTGATTCTTTCTTGAGAAATAATGGCATTCTCGTTGTATTGAACTAACTGAATTAAAGGGATATCTGGGCAGATTTCATGAACAGCTTCGAGACTTTTTTGACTAAAAGATTGGATAATAACTTTATTGTTCGATGTATTATCCACTAGTTGATATTCATCTACTAGTTTTAATAACTTTTGTTCCATGTGTTTATAGTCATCTGGCGATTTAGTTTCAATATAATAATTAACAGAAGTTCCAAATCTTTCAAAAACTTCTCTTAAAGTAGGTACAGTTAATCCGATATAGTTTTCATGCGCTTTATTAGGAAACTTTTCATTAAACCAGCTTCCAGCATCCAATTGCTGCAACTCTTTTAAAGTATAAGACTTCACTAAACCCTTACCATTTGTCGTACGTTCAAGGCTCTCATCGTGCATGGCTATCAATTCGCCATCTTTTGTTTGTTGTAAGTCAATTTCCAAGTAGTCAGCGCCCATTTCAGTAGCTAACTGATAAGATTCTAACGTATGCTCAGGGGCATAGCCACTTGCTCCGCGATGACCTATTATTAAAAACTGTTGCGATTCATTTTGTGTTAAGGTTTCAACTGTATCTTCTTGAACTATTGTTTTTAAAAAGAGAATACTTCCTATTAATAAAACTATTCCAACTCCTATTTTTTTCATTTAATTGGCTCCTTCATTATTTGCTTCTCATCTCTATTTTACACAAAAACTTATTAGCTAACGTAATTTTTTATAAAATCTTAAAAAGATATAGGTAAATTTAGTAGAAGATTTGAATTCTAAAAACTAGTCGTTAAAAGTGTCTACAAAAATATGAAAATAGTAGCTATGATATAATAAATGTAAATTGGTAAAAAAAGGAGTTGAAGAGAGTGCAAAAGAAACCTTTGAACTTTGCTCATAGAGGATTCAGCGGAAAATATCCGGAAAATACTATGCTGGCTTTTCAAAAAGCTTTCGAAGTAGGAGTGGACGGTATCGAGATTGATATTCAATTGACGAAAGATCAAGAATTGATCGTGATTCATGACACTACTGTTAATAGAACAACGGATGGAAAAGGGTATGTCAAAGATAAGACGCTAAAAGAGCTGGAGCAGCTCAATGCGGCTCACAAGTTTCCTGAAATCCATGACAAGGAAAAAATACCAACCTTACGAGAGTACTTCGATTGGGTAAAAGAAAAACCTTTAGTGACTAATATAGAATTAAAAACGAATGTATTTGAATATGCGGGTATTGAGGAAATGGTGGTAAAACTCATCCAAGAATATCAATTGCAGCATACAATCATTTTTTCTTCATTCAACCATTACACTATCCAGAAATTGAAAGCATTAGATCCGACAATCAAATGCGGCTTATTATCTTCGGATTGGCTCGTTGACTTTGGAGAATATGCTAGGAAAGTCGGGGTAGAATGTGTTCATCCTGCTCACTATACGTTGCAGAATTCTGTAGTCTTAAAAAATATCCAAGAGAGTCATCTAGAAATCAACACTTGGACAGTCAATAAAGAAGAGCAAATGAGAAACTTGGTCCAATCTGGTGTGACGAGCATCATTACAAATTATCCAGATAAATTAAATAAAGTACTAGCAGAATCGAAATAAAAGATTCTATGCTAAACACCAAAAAGGCGGCTGAAAAAAAAGCTGCCTTTTTGGTGTTATTCAAACAATTCTGTACGTTAAAAGCATGCAAAAAAGTGCGTTTATCTAATCAACTGGTCAGGAAATACATATGTCATCTGAATTTGAAATGAAAGTACAAATCTGACAATTTGGTGTATTTGGTATTCTACCTTGAATTCATCAGTTCTTTTACGTATAGTGTTGGGTAATAGAATGGAACAGGAGTGAAGTGTGTGACGAGAAAAATAATGATGAATGTGATCTGTGTAGTTTTAGGCACAACTTTAGTAGGTATAGGCGGAAGTTTGTGTATCAAAGCGGCTATAGGCGTTTCAGCAGTAGATGCTTTCAACAGCGGAATCAGTGAATTGACTACGATCAAAGTAGGGACCGTCTCAGTTATCATTAATGTATTGTTGGTATTTGTGCAATGGATAATTCAAAAACGTGATTTCAAACTGTTTCAGTTGATGCAAATCCCTTTATCTCTATTAATCGGCGAAGTTATCAATACAATGGTTTATGTTGTATTGCCTTCTCTTGTTTTAGAAGAATACTATATGAATGTCTTATTGGTCATCTTAGGCAACTTAACAGCTGCTTTAGGAGTAGGGTTGTGTACAGCGTTAGACTTCGTCAGTTTCCCATTAGAATCTCTGTGTATGGTCATCAGTAAGCGTGCAAAAGCTAGTTTTGGAAAAATCAGACAATCCGCAGACATCATTCTTATTATTGCCTCTTTAACACTTTCTTTGCTATTTGGCGGTTCTTTCTTTATACGTGAAGGGACAATCATCGGTGCGTTGTTATTTGCTCCAATGATGAATTTTATCTACTTGAATATTTCTCGTGTTTTTCCACTCCACCATATTAAGCTCACACCAGTTGCGAAAAAGATGATGTAAAAGATCAGCTGAGCTGATCTTTTTTAAATAAAGAAGAATCCGGAAACGAGTTGACAAACTATCTTTTAAAGCATACACTTAAATAAATGATAACGATTTCTAAAACCGATTAACGAAATCGATACACAAAATAATTCAGTAAAAGAGCAGGTGTGGCATTTTGGCTAAAAAGAAAGTGACTTTAAAAGATATTGCTAAAGCAGCAAACGTCAGTGGAACGACTATATCTCGTTATTTGAACGGGAAATTCGATTATATGTCAGCAGATACTCGTCAGACGATTGAAAGAGTGATTAAAGAATTGGAGTACCGACCAAGCAATATAGCGCGGTCTTTAAAATCACAAAAAAGTATGCTCCTTGGAGCAGTCATTGCAGATATTGAAAATCCATTTTCGAACACGATCATTAAGGGATTATCAGACCGTGCGAATGAGTTGAACTATTCTTTGATGGTGGCCGTTTCCGACGGCTCAAAAGAACGGGAACAAAAGCATATCCAACGTTTTTTAGATAATCGAGTAGATGGATTGGTCATCAATACAGTAGGAGAGAATGAGGATTATTTAGTATCGTTGAAAAATGAACACGTTCCCATTGTATTGTTAGACAAATCCATGTCGGATAAAAGCTATGACTGTATCACCTCAAATAATTACGATCTCAGCAAAGAGCTGACGCAACATTTGGTGGAAGAGGGCTTTGCTTCAATTGGCTATTTTACGCCGACTATAAAATCCAATACCGTTCAACAAAGTAGATCCCAAGCTTTAGAAGATGTCTTAAAAGACCATTCAGAAATCGAGATGAAACAATATGTGATGGCGAAAGGACAAACTGACTTGTTGATTGAAGCGATAGAAAGTTTCTTTAAGCTGCCCGAACCTCGAGTTTTGATTGCTGCAAATGGTTTGATTTTACTGAACGTATTGAAAGAAATCGAAAAAATGGGGAAAAGAATAGCTGTCGATTATGGCATTTGCGGATTCGACGATATTTTGGCTGCTTCCATCATTAGTCCAGGGATCACAACGGTTGCTCAAAATTCTTATGGTTTGGGGAAAGAAAGTGCATCTTTACTGGTCCAAAAAATCAATGAAGACAAAGAAGAGTATTCCATTATATATAAGGAATTACCTGGAGAACTGAAAATACGAAAATCTACAAGAGTAGAAGAGTGGAACAGAAAGGACGAAATCAATGAGTGATGTAATTTTGATTGGGGAACCAATGGGGTTGTTTATTTCAAATGAATATGGAGAATTGGAAGACGGTAAGACCTTTTCCAAGGGATCGCTGGTGCTGAAGTCAATGTAGGAACAGGGTTGGCCAGACTTGGATTCGAAGTGGACTTTCTTACGAAATTAGGAAAAGATCCATTTGGACAATATATTTATAAATATCTGCAAAATGAAAGAATCGGTACAGAACATATTACATTTGATGAAGAACTGAATACAGGGATCATGTTGAAGAACAAAACTAAAGAAGGCGATCCTATTACAGCTTACTACCGTAAAGGCAGTGCTTTTACAAACTTCTCCATTGAAGATGTGATGGATATCGATTTTTCTGAGGTGCGTTTATTGCATGTGACAGGCATACCTCCTGCTGTAAATCGAGTGACTCGCGGAGCGGTGTACCATTTGATGGCAAAAGCGAGAGAAGCAGGTAGTTTCATTACTTTCGATCCGAATATGCGTCCTGAGTTATGGAAAAATGAAGAAACGATGATCAAAGTATTGAACAACATGGCTCGTTATGCAAATGTGGTCCTTCCCGGAATCAGTGAAGGCGAAAAATTAACGGGTTCTAGAGACAAAGAGACGATCGCGCAATTTTATTTAGACATGGGTGTAGAGTATGTTGTGATTAAAACCGGCTCTGACGGTGCATTTATAAGAAAACAAGGTCAAGAAATGAAAAATGTACCTGGGTTTACTGTGAAAGAAGTTGTTGATACAGTAGGAGCTGGAGACGGATTCGCAGTTGGAGTCATCAGCGCCTACTTGGATGGATTAGACATGGAAAATAGCGTACTTCGTGGGAATGCTATAGGTTCATTGCAAGTACAAAACCAAGGCGATAATGAAGGGTTGCCTTCACGTGATGAGTTAGAAAAATACATTCAAGAAAATAATCCATTAAATTAAAGTGTCTGATTCAAGAGCTCTTCACTAAAAAGTGAGAGCTCTTTTTTAACCCGTATGATTTGAATCATTTTTACGGACTATTTATACTGAATTTGTAAACTAAAAAATGAAAGAGGGATCGCAGTATGAATACAACAATAGAAGAAGTGGCTCAAAAAGCGTTAGAGTGTCAAGAGACCTGTAACCAGTGTTTCAGTGCTTGTTTGAAAGAAGATCATGTAAAAATGATGGCTGAATGCATTCGTTTAGACCGAGATTGTGCAGATATTTGCGGTTTAGTAGCAAGTTTTTCTAGTAGAGAGAGTCGATTTACAAAAGAATTGATTCAGTTATGTGCAGAGATTTGTCAAGCTTGCGGAGATGAATGCCAGAAACACGACCATGATCATTGCCAAGAATGCGCAAAAGTCTGTCATGAATGTGCTGAAGTATGCCGGGCTTACGTAGCATAGATCATAGATTAGTAGATGAATCACTAGGAGTTCTCATAGGACTTCTAGTGATTTTTTACTACTGTCTTGTAACGGGTGTGGTATGGTATATTAACAGTAACAATGAAGTCGATAACATCATTTAACAATGTTCAAGGGATGGTACAGGGATGAAAAAAAAAAGTTTAACTGCTTCTCCAATAAAGTGGGTAGGGTTAAAACCCTATCGATTTAAAAAATACCGAACATGGATCAATCGCGTAAAACCAGGGATTTGTGGGACTTATGCAAGTGCAGCTTTAGTCCATGATACTTTTTTACAAGAATATAAAGTTGATTTAGCCAAAGACAATTTATTGAACGGCTTAAAATCGGTCATTGATGATTTGTTTCCATATAAGGGAACTTTTCCTTGGGATTTAAAATGGGATTGGATTATGTCTTGAGAGATATCCCTGAATTGAAAGTAAAAATGAGTTTAGTTCCGGAAACAACAGTGGTGAATGTCTTGAATCAGCCAAATCCTACGCCTCTAGCGGTCGGCACAGCCAAGTTATTCGGCAGCAACTATAAAAATCATTGGTTGTTGGTGTATGCATATGGATACAATCAAGACGGAAAATTATTCTTTAAAGCGTATGACAATCATGGAAGATATCAAGCAGTTGTACCTGCCTCTCAAACGATTGGTTGTGTATGGATAAAGAAACAAGACATCTCTTAGTCGGTTAAAATAGCAGCAAAAAAATAGTTGTATGGAGCAAATGGAAAGAAACAGAACATCCACTTGATGATATGTACATGATTTGAAGTGTAAAGAAGTTATACAGATTCTTATTCATTAAAAAAGACACTGAGATTTTCTCTCAGTGTCTTTTTTATCTGTTATGGAGAAACGACAGGAGCAGTTTCAGTTTCACTGCGTACTTCGTTCAATCGTTTTTTTACCATATCAATAATCGCTTCAGCATGCTCGGGATTTTCTAGGTCGTATTGATCAATGTCGATCGTTAATGTAGCACTCTTATTGTACCCATTGAACCAGCCGTCATAGCGACTATGTAAATGTTTGTAATAGTCTAACAGACCTGAATTTTTTTCGACTTGTTCGTAGTCGCGCCCGCGTTTTTCGATGCGTTCTAGAACGGTATCTAGAGAACCTCTTAAATAAATCAATAGATCTGGAGATTTTTTTGGCATGCTGTCTAATTCTTCCATCATGTTTTCCAACAAATCTAAATAAGTATCCATTTCCGGTTCGCTCATATTGCCTTGTTCATAGTTGATGCGCGTGAATAAAGCATCTTCATAAATAGAACGGTCTAAGACGTTATTTTTATGTTTAAAAGCATCTTTGATACTTCTAAAACGAGTGTTTAAAAAATAAATTTGCAGCGAGAAAGCCCATCTTTTCGGATCCTCATAAAATTTTTCTAAAATACGGTTGTCGTCTACACTTTCATAAAATGCCTCACTGCCAAGTGCTTCGGATATCAAAGCGGTATAAGTGCTTTTTCCTGCGCCAATCATTCCTGCCAATACAATCACTGCGTTTTGTTCTCCTTTCATTTAACGGTCATCCTCCCAAACAAAGACCGATCGTGTCTTTATCATTTATTTAAAAAAGCTTCAGCTTTCCTCAAATAGCCTTAATCAGTATAGCATATTTTTCCTGTTTTAGAGATCAGATTATAAGAGTTTTGTTTTTTTCTGTAAACATGATTGTGTAAAATAATGAAAACAAGAAAACTAAAGATGCAAATGTTACGAAAGATTGACGAAATAATAAATGAATGACCACAGTGAAAGTTCTGTTTATGAAAATCGATGATGAATAAGCAACGAAAAAAGGCTCTCCAAATAAGAGAGGCTTTTGGATGCAATTAGTGGGTGAATGTAAATCACCAACAATCCTTCAGCAGCTATGCTAAGTGGTCGATGCCATTCCATTTTTCTAAAGAATAATGACCATCAGTCAAGTTCAAAATTGAAATGCTCGTATTTTCAAGCGGAGGGGAAGAACGCAGATCTTTGGTTTCTTTTTTGAGTAGGGAAAGCATGGTACAAGTAATTGTGATGCTGTGACCGACAAACAAAAGATCTTTTCCTGGGAAAGCTGCACAGGCTGTTTCTACCACTGCAATACCTCTTTTGACTAATTCGAGGTAAGTTTCGCCTCCAATTTCAGTTGGATCATACAACTCTGGTCTTACTCTTAGGTGATGAAACATTTCTGGAAAAGATTGCTTTAATTGTGGGATAAAAGCTCCTTCCCAGTCACCATATTTCAATTCTTTAAACTTTTCATCGAAATGAACTGTAAAGGGATGTTCAAATTGATTGGTAATTAATTCAGAGGTTTCCACTGCACGGTGTTGCGGGCTGGTAATCACGTGTGAGATTCTTTTGTCTTTCAAAGCGATACCAGTTTTGATGGCATCTTCTTTGCTTTCTGGAAGAAGCGGTGAATCAACATCTCCGCCTTGTACTCGATCAGCAAGATTGTATTCTGTTTTTCCATGGCGAACAAAATAAAGTTTAGTCATGTCATCTCTCCTAAATTGAAATTTAATTTCATGATAACATATTAAATCGAAAATAAAAGAGGTGTGAAATGATTATCGAAAGTGAAACGGATACATTTTTGAAAAAGGTATAACATTGTTATGTCATGTATTTAAACGATAATGCTGCATTAAATTTTAATGGTATATCTGACAAGTGCAAAAAAAGTAGTTGAAATAAAATTTCAGTGTGTTAATATGAAGTTGCAAATGAAAACGCTGTAAGGAGGAATGCCATGTTTGGCTTATCTGTATTCTTAGGTGACGAGTTGACTCAAGAAAGAAAAAGGTATTTGAAGCAAATGAAAGAAGCAGGTTTCACAAAAGTTTTTACTTCCTTACATATTCCAGAAGAAAATGCCGATCAATACTTAGAAAGATTGGCTGAGTTGGGATTAGTAATGAAAGAACTAGAAATGGAACTAGTAGCAGATGTTTCTAAAGGAGCTTTGGCTAAGATTGGAGTCTCTAACCTTTCAGTTGATGGATTAAAACGATTGAAAGAAAAAGGGGTAAACGGTCTTAGAGTCGATTACGGTTTTTCAAACCAAGAAATTGCTTTTATGTCTCATGAATTAAATATCGTTTTAAATGCTAGTACAATCACTCAGAACGATATTGAAGAGTTGAACCATTATGGAGCAAGTTTTCCTCGTATGGTAGCAATGCACAATTATTATCCTAGACCTGAAACGGGTTTAGCGAAGGAAGTACTAAAAGAGAAAAATCAGTGGTTGGCAGAGACCGGCTTTACAGTAGCTGCATTTGTTCCTGGAGATAAACAGCTGAGAGGTCCTCTGTATAAACAGTTGCCGACATTAGAAGATCACCGAGGCAAACATCCTTTGGCTGCAGCGATTGAATTGATCACAGAGTGCTACGTAGATGAAGTGTATATCGGGGATCCTGAAATAGCAGAATCTACAATCTATCAATTCAAGAGATACATCGCTGACAAAACAGTTGTATATTTTGTTAAGCCGGAAAAACAGTCTCCGTATTTTGAAATCGTTTTAGGTAAACATCAAAACCGCTGGGATCCAGCTAAAGATGTGTTAAGAAGTGCGGATGCCCGTTTTAAAGAGATACCTCAGATCAGTCCTTATGAAACGATTGAGCGAACACGCGGATCTGTAACAATAGACAATCAGGACTATCAGCGATATATGGGAGAAATACAAGTTGTTGTCCATGATTTACCTAAAGATGAAAAAGTCAACGTTGCAGCACGTATTAGAGCAGAAGATTTGCCATTATTGGATTGTTGTCCTGCTGGCGGATATTTTGAGTTGAAAGAACAAATGAATCAAACAGAGGAGAATATAAGTGAACTTAGATAAATTAACCACAGAAACTAGAAATCACCAAACAATGAATTTAGATGAACTGACTACAAGTGAAGTAGTACAGTTAATGAATGAGGAAGACAAAAAAGTTGCGTATGCAGTTGAAAAAGAACTGCCGTCAATTTCAAAAGTAGCTGAAGCCATCATTGAAAGCTTTAAGAAAGGAGGACGTTTGATTTATATGGGAGCCGGTACCAGTGGACGTTTAGGTGTTCTAGATGCAGCTGAGTGTGTTCCAACTTTTAGTGTGGATCCTACTATGGTACAAGGATTGATTGCTGGCGGAATGAAAGCGATGACCGTTGCTGTTGAAGGCGCTGAGGACTCTGCTACTTTAGGAAAAGAAGATCTGCAACACATTGAATTGACTGAAAATGATGTAGTCTTAGGAATCGCAGCCAGCGGAAGAACACCATACGTTATCGGAGCATTGACTTATGCAAATGAAATTGGAGCAACAACTGCTTCTCTTTCCTGTAATAAAGATGCTGAGATCAGCCGCTATGCGACTTTACCTATTGAAGTAGAAGTAGGACCTGAAATTTTAACTGGTTCAACTAGACTGAAATCCGGTACAGCACAAAAACTAGTGTTAAATATGTTGTCTACCAGTTCAATGATCGGCATCGGAAAAGTGTATCAAAACTTGATGGTGGACGTAAAACCATCTAATGAAAAATTGGTAGAACGTTCAAAACGCATCATCATGCAAGCAACGGATTGCTCTTATGAACAAGCTTCTCAAGCCTTTACAAGTGCAAATCAACAAGTAAAAACAGCTATTGTTATGATCTTGACTGACTCTACTAAAGAGGAAGCTGAACAAAAGTTAGTAGAATCGCAGGGATTTGTTAGAAATACTATGAATAAATAAAGTATAGAATAAGAGGAGGAAGAGTAATGGCAAGTGCAAAAGAAGAAAAATTAGCGAAAGATATTTACAGTCAAGTTGGCGGAATGAGTAACGTGGGCAATGTGATCAACTGTATGACTCGTGTCCGTTTAGACATCAAAGATTACAACCAAGTCGATATCGACAATTTGAAAAAAGTTGATGGTGTTTTGGGTGTAGTAGAAGATGATACATTGCAAATCGTTTTAGGACCTGGAATTGTTACTAAAGTAGCCAATCAAATGTCGCAAATGAAAAAAGGACGTCCTGCTGAAGTTGACACTACTGATGTACCTTCAGGACGACAAGAAGCTGAAAGAAAAGCAGCAGCTACTAAATCTGAACAAAAAAAACGCAATAATACTCCATTCAAGCGTGCTTTAAAATCAATCGCAAATATCTTTGTACCATTAATTCCAGCATTCGTTGGAGCGGGTATCATTGGTGGTATTGCTTCAGTGTTCCAAAACATGATGACAGCAGGTATGATCGAAGGAGAAGCATGGTTATACAGTATCATGGTCTTAAACATTATTAAAAGCGGACTTTTTGGCTATTTAAATATTTATATCGGGATCAACGCAGCAAAAGTATTTGGAGCTACAGAAGGTTTAGGTGGAGTTGTGGCTGGAATCATTTATTTAACAGGGATGACACCAGAACTTCCATTGCCAAATATTTTTACTGGTCAACCTTTAGCAGCTGGACAAGGTGGGGTAATTGGAGTCGTATTAGCTGTATGGCTATTGTCTATTGTTGAAAAGAACTTGCGCAAAGTCGTACCGAATTCATTGGATGTTATTGTAACACCCACAATTGCTTTATTAGTTATCGGATTGATTACTATTTTCTTAATCATGCCAATTGCTGGTTTCATCTCTACATCTCTAGTAGGCGCTATTACTTGGGTATTGAATGTTGGTGGTGCATTTGCAGGATTCGTATTAGGAGCTACTTTCTTACCAATGGTTATGTTTGGTTTACACCAAATCTTAACACCGATCCATATTGAAATGATTGCATCTCAAGGTTCAACATTACTACTGCCAATTTTAGCTATGGCCGGCGCTGGTCAAGTTGGAGCAGCAATTGCATTATGGGCAAAATGCCGCAAAAATAAACAATTAACAAATATGATCAAAGGGTCATTGCCAGTAGGAATTTTAGGAATTGGCGAACCGTTGATCTATGCTGTTACATTACCATTAGGTCGTCCATTCATTACAGCATGTATTGGTGGAGGAATCGGTGGTGCTGTTATCGGATTGATCGGTGGAGTCGGCGCTACTGCTATCGGACCAAGCGGGGTAGCTTTGATTCCGTTAATTGCTGATGGTCTATGGTGGGGATATGTATTAGGATTATTGGCAGCTTACGCTGGAGGTTTTGCAGCAACTTACTTCTTTGGAGTACCTGCAGAAGCTATAGAAGCGACTGAATTGCCTACTACTGAAATAGATGGCGAAACGGTAGTCGACTATTAAGCGTTTAAGCTTTATACTATAAAGGTAACTGTAAAAGGCAACTAACTGAAATCAGTTTAGGTGCCTTTTCTTTTTATAGAGTGTCTATATAGTCCAAATTGATCAGCAGGACCAAAAGGGGAAAGTATATGTTAAACAATATCTTACTGCAGATAAAAGAAAAAAAAGCCTTTTTGCCATTGTCGGAGAAAAAAATTGCTGAAGTGATTTTGAAAGATCCTGTATCTGTCATCAATATGAATTCATCGTTGTTGGCAAAAAAAGCCGATTCCAGTTCGGCAGCGGTCATTCGGTTTTGCCGTTCCATCGGGTTAAAAGGTTTTGTAGATTTAAAGCTGCAGCTATCAGCAGATTTACAAGGGATCAATGATAATGTCTACACAGATATCGTTCCAGGTGAAGACTTAGAACAGATCAAAAAGAAGCTTCTGGTGAATACTCATCATGTATTCAAAGAGACAAACCACACGTTAGATCCAAAAGCTGTGTCTCAAGCTACTAAATTATTTTATGAAAGTTCAGTGATTTATCCATTTGGGGTAGGGGCTTCCAGTATTGTGGCTGAAGACTTTCAACAAAAGTTCAGTCGGATAGGCAAAAAAGTGATCGTTCTTCAAGACCAACACGTATTGTCAACTGCACTAGCCGTGGCAGACGATAAAGCGTTGTTTTTAGGCATCTCTAATGGAGGGGAAAAAAGCGAAGTGTTAGCTTTGACGAAGATGGCAAAAGAGTTCGGAGTCCAGACGATTTCGCTGACGCGCAACACTGAGAACACATTAAGTACTTTAACGAATGTGTCGTTAAAAACAGCCTTTGCTCAAGAGCCTCCACTAAGAAGTGGAGCAACGGTTTCATTACTGGCACAAATGTATGCGATCGATATTTTATTTTACGCATACGTGACGAATTACTACCAAGCCAGTATACAGAAACTGGAAAAATCAAAAGAAGCCATTGATCACTTGTATCAGCAATATGATTTTTTCAACCTATAAAAAGAAGCCGGTCTGGAAACAGACTAGCTTCTTTTTTGTGCTGCTGTCTACGTCTTCAACTAAAGAGTTTTTTCTGAGTCTTGGGTCCGAAGATCCCATCTACTTGCAAATGATATTGCTTTTGAAATAAGCGAACGGCACTTTCAGTTTTAGGACCATACACCTTATCGAGAGTTCCTATATTTTTGTAATTCAAACAATACAACAGAGCTTGTACAGCATACACATCCCATCCTTTACTGCCGGATCTTAAGACGCGTGCAGAAAGAGACAGGGAATCGTTCCAAATACCAGTTGGATAGATGCCATAGGTACGTTGGTATAATTTCAAAAGAGCCGTCTTAGTGTTTGGACCAAAACGACCGTCTGGTTCAGTACCTATCGTTCGTTGGATTTGAGTAATGATTTCTGAATTGGTGATGGTGCTGTCTTTTTTTAGCCTGAGCATTTGCCCGGTGTAAATGACTTCAGAAGGCAAATGGTTGATTGCTGCCAAATATTGAACAGTCGTTTGGTATTTTTCAGCAATGCTCCACAGGGTATCTCCTCTTTTAACCAAATGTGATTGAGAAACTGGTTCTTTAGAAGAGCTGCTGGATCCCTTAGAAAGATCCCGCGCGAATTGGGCCAACGTGACCCCAAAACTGGCCAGATAGTTGTCCGGGTCAGTATGTGTTGTTCCTCCTAAGTTGCGGCTGACCCAATGATGAGTTTTTATGCCTTTATCTTCAATAGAATGTCCCGTATTTAATGTAAAAGGGATGGAGGTTTCAGTAGCTAACTGTCTTAATAACCAGACATAAGCAAGATAATCTTTAGCGAACTGTTTTTTGTCTGTTGTTCGGGCTAATTCGACTTGAGCAAAAGCATAAGGATTGGCTTTTGCTCCTGCACCATATTGGATTTTTCCGGTTTGGGCTATTTGAATAATTCTCCCTCCGCCTCCTACCCAATGGCTGGTAAAAGCTCCACCTTCTTTCGCTTTTCGAGACATGTAAGATACTTCATTGATCAATGCATTTTTACCGACATTAGCGGGATTGCCGGATTCATGAGCGATAACGAATCTTGATGCTGTTAAGGGTTGCTGTTTGATAGAGATAAGTTGTTTATCAATCGTATGCATAGAGAGACCTCCTTAATTTTTAACCGAGTCATAAAAAACCTGAACCAATAAGCTTGGTCCAGGTTTGGCGTAAAGACAACTTCAGTTAGGACACATCATTACTCTGTTTCGAAAATATCCGTTACTAATCGTTCCACATAACGAGCTGAAAGACTGGTTGCATAAGGATTAACACCTTCAATGTCAAACATATTCAAGCGAATGATATCTGCCATTGCTTTTTGAGCAGCCTCAGAAGTTACATCAAGAAGCGGGTCTTTCACACTAATTGTTTTTGTTTTATTGATACTTGTTCCAAACTTCAATTCTAACGTTTTTGCCATGGTTTATTCCTCCTTTTTAATATTATTACGTGCGGTTAGCGAGTGTATTTGTATTCTTCGACAATTACTGTGTGACCTAGATTTAATCCAGATAAAGATTCAATAGCTGCAGTGAAGCCTTCGACTTGTTCTGGGGAGACATTTTCAATAGTGTTTGGATAGCTTCGACGAAGAAATTCCTCGTTTTCAACATCTTCAAAATACAATTCAATCGCACCTTTATTCCATTCTCTTTGCATAAATCATTCCTCCTTTTCTGATTTGTGTAAGGTTGTCATGACTGCTTACATGCTTAGTAACGTAATCCAGTTTTCAACTGTTTCCTTCCGCGCTGATTTAGGCTGAAGGCTTTATCTGCGAGTCATCTTCTTTGAAGAGAATAAAGGATTTTGATATGCTTACCTTGAACTTAAGTAGTCTTTAATATGAACCAAAAATTTGTTTTAACTAAATTGGAGCGTGAGAAGAATGCAAAGACGAGTAGAAGGAACTTACCAAACTTCATCAGAAGTGATCAAAGCAGTAGAAAGACTGATGAATGAAGGATATAAGGCTGAAGAAATGGTCGTTGTCACAGATAATGACTCAAAACACCAAGAAGAATTAGATGATCTAACTTTAGTAGAGGTGGATACTGTTGACCCCGATGAAGGAAGTTCTTTTTGGGAGAAAGCAAAAGAAATGTTGACTTTTGGAAAGTATGATACTAATGAATCGAATACGCCGCTCACAAAATATGACGTGGCTGAAAGTGATGCGGAACAATACAACTCAGCTTTGAAAAATGGGGACATTTTGCTGTTAGTTGCGCAAAAAGAGTCATCAACTCAACAGCAAGCTGCTGCAGTAAAACAAGAAGATCCAGCAGTGATTGCTTCAAAAGAGACAATGAAAGAAGATTATGAACCTTCTCCAGGAGATGAAGAAATTTTTGATCCAACTAAAGCTCAATCTGCTCGAGAGGATAAACCAAACGAAAATAAGGAGGAAACACTCATGGATGACAAAGAATTAAATAAAAATGCTCAAGAACCTGCAGAGAATAATGAAAATGACAATATGTTAGAAGACGAAGAGGCTCCTCAATTAACGGGCGATGAAACAAGTGTCACTGTAGATGAAGGAAACCATGTTTATCCAGACAACATCAACACAGGCTATACAGCCGGCAATGCTGGAAATGATGCGGATGACTCATCCGACTATGTCAATAAACCAGATAATGAATCAAACAATGATGACACTTATATCCAAAGTGGCGAAAAAAACACTGATGATGCTGAAAAAAATAATCATTAAGAAATTTAACATCACTTAAATTGTGAATAAAAAGAAGTTAGAAATTTTCTAACTTCTTTTTATTATTCATCATATGACAAGCGTCTTTTTTGTAACTAAAAAGGCTTTTTGTTATCTTTAAAATGAAAAACAAGTAAATGAACGCTAAACAGAGTAAAATATCAGAAGGGTTGAGGATAAATAATGACAAACAAAGAATGGACATCACAAGAACCAAAAAAAGGGTATTTGATGAGCGACGCTACAGCAGATGTACCTCAAGAAATTGAAACTGAAGATCCGAATTATAAACCAGCTGGAAAGCTGAAAGACAAAAACACTATTATAACAGGTGGAGACAGTGGTATCGGACGAGCGACTGCTATTGCATTTGCGAAAGAAGGAGCTAACGTGGCAATCGTCTATCATGAAAATGATGAAGATGCCGAAAAAACAAAAGATCGTCTGAAAGACTTGGGAGTGAACGTTCTAGCAATCAAAGGCGATGTAGGTGACGAAGATTTTGTCGTACAAGTGGTTAAAGAAGTGACAGATGAATGGGGACAAATTGATGTCTTGGTAAACCATGCCGGAGAACAACATGTACAAGAAAAAATCGAAGATATCACAGCTGAACAAATAGACCGTACTTTCCGGACGAATGTATACAGTATGCACTACTTTGTCAAAGCTGCTCTTCCATATTTATCTGAAGGAAGTTCAATCATCAATACAGCATCCATTACAGCCTATAAAGGTAAACCGATCCTTCTTGATTATTCTGCATCTAATGGAGCGGTAGTAAGTTTTACAAGAGCCTTATCGCAACATTCGCAAATACTAGATAAAAAAATTCGTGTAAATGGAGTTGCGCCAGGTCCGATTTTGACTCCTATGATTCCCGCTACTTTCAATGAAGAGCAATTGGAAACTTGGGGAGAGAGCGGGGCTCTTGGTCGACCAGGGAAAGCCTACGAGTTGGCAGGAGCTTATGTGTATCTTGCAAGTTCTGATTCTAGTTATGTTTCAGGTCAAATGATTCATGTCAACGGTGGAGAAATTATTAACGGATAACCCTATTTCTTTAAGTGAACTGGAGGCAGATAATGATGGCGAAAAAAGTAGAAGGTTCTTACGCTTCAATAGATGAAACAATACAAGCAGTTCGTCGTTTACTGAATGAAGGGTACTATTTATCAGGAGATATCACAGTAGTCACCAATCGGAAAAATCACGAAAGCCTAGAAGATTTAACATCTGTCCAAGTAGATAAAGTAGATACCGTAGAGGATAAAACAGCTTGGGATCGTTTTAAAGGCATGTTTGCTAAACCAAGTGAGGAAGCGACTTTAGAGCAGTATGGAATTGAGATGCATGAGGCTGTTAAACTTGAAGAAGATTTAATAAATGGAAAATATGTAGTCATTGTAAATGACACTGATTTAAATGCTGTGGAGAAGAGTGCAACGTCTATTAGTGATAGAGCAGATACGGAATCACAAGCTCAACAGACCGACATTGAAATGGAAGAAGATCCTTTATTGAATGGTTCTGTAGATAGAGGACCGATCTATGGAGTAGTCAAAGAAGAAACAAATGCTAGACCGTTAGATGATATTGTGGACGATGAAAGAAATAAAAAATAATGGGTACTACTAAACTTACTGTATAAGTTCATTCAATATACAGTAAGTTTTTTTGTCTTGTAAAAACGATTATGAAAAAGAAAAGAATTTTTAAAATAAAACCAAGTTTTGTATTGTGATATTCGGTTACTTCTTTTACAATGATTTAGAAAACGTTTTATAAATTGAAAGGAGATTGAACAATGAAAGTTGATTTAACTGCAAAACCTTATAACTTAGACGCTGAATCCATTAAATGGGTAGAAAATACGATTGAAAGCATGACAGATGAAGAAAAAATCGGTCAATTGTTTATCAATATGGGGTCAAGCCGTACTGAAGAATATTTAACAGGTGTCTTAAATGATTACCATATTGGTGGAGTTCGTTACAATCCTGGTAAATCAGATGAAGTTTACGAACAAAACCGCATTTTACAAGAGAACAGTAAAATTCCACTGTTAATTGCCGCTAACACTGAAATGGGTGGAAACGGTGCCAGTACTGATGGAACATATATTGGTAACGAAGTGAAAATCGCTGCTACAAACGATCCTAAGTACGCTTACGAGATGGGGCGTGTTTCAGGAGTTGAAGCTGCTGCTATCGGATGTAACTGGAGTTTTGCTCCAATCGTTGACCTTTTACGCAACTGGCGTAACCCGATCATCTCAACGCGTACTTGGAGTGCAGATGTGGACCAAACGATTGAATTATCTCTAGAATATATGCGAGGAATTCAAGAAAGCGGTATCGCTCCAGCTGCAAAACATTTCCCTGGAGACGGAATTGATGAACGTGACCAACATTTGTCATTTGCTCCTAACCACTATTCTGTAGAAGAATGGGATGCTACTTTTGGTAAAGTTTACGGTTCATTATTTGACGCTGGACTTCCTTCTATCATGGCTGGACACATTTCATTGCCTTCTTACGTGCGTCACTTCAATCCTGAAGCAACTGTACAAGAAGCGAACTTGCCAGCTACTCTGAGCAAATACATTTTGACTGACTTATTAAGAGATAGAATGGGATTTAATGGGTTAGTTGTCACAGACGCTAGCCACATGGTTGCTTTAACAGGTGCTATGAAACGTAAAGACATGCTTCCAGTTTCTATCGCTGCTGGTTCTGATTTGTTCTTATTCTTCAACGATCCGGACGAAGACTTCCAATGGATGATGGACGGTTACAAAAACGGTGTAATCACTGAAGAACGTCTAAAAGAAGCGTTGACTCGCATTTTAGGAACAAAAGCTGCTTTAGGCTTGCACAAAAAAGCTAAAACAGAACTCTTACCTTCTAAAGAAGAAGCAATGGCTAAAATCGGTCTTCCTGAAAACAAAAAAATTGCAGAAGAAGTTGCTGACAAAGCGATTACTTTGGTTAAAAACAAAGAAAACATCTTCCCGATTTCTCCAGAAGACAAAAAACGGATATTGCTAGTAGACGTTAAGGGGACACAAGGTGGATTTGGTGCAATGATTGGGGATAACGTAAGACCATCTGCTAAAATGAAAGAATTACTTGAAGCAGAAGGTTTTGAAGTGACTATTTGGGAAGCTGCGGAAGAGAAAATCATGAAGATGCCTGAAGAAGAAAGAAAAGCAGCGTTGGCAAACGTGTATGCACAAAAACGTCCAATTGCTGAATTAACCGAAAACTATGATTTGATCATCAACTTGGCTATCGTTAATCCAAATACAGATCAACGTATCCAGTGGCCAGCTTCAAAAGGAACTCCAGATATTCCATTCTATGTACACGAAGTGCCAACGATCTTCGTTTCATTGCAATCACCATTCCATTTAGCTGATGTTCCACAAGTACAAACGTACATCAATGCTTATGATAACAAAGATTTCACAATGAAGGCTTTAGTAGATAAATTCTTAGGCCGTTCAGAATTCAAAGGTGTATCTCCAGTAGACGCATTTTGTGGATTCGAAGATACTTGTTACTAAACGATAAATCATTTAATGGAGCGCTTATGTGAGAGGCAACTCTCGCATAAGCGTTTTTTTACTTTTAATTTGAATGAAAAGAATTGATTCGAACATTTGTTTGAGGTAGGCTATAATAAGAGCACTAAATAGGATTAGGAGGTGAGGAGATTGGCACTTATTCCCAATGATCAACCAAAGAATGAGGGGAAAACGAATCCCAAAATCACAAAAATAGAAACTCAAAAACGTAAAGGACGCTACAACGTTTATTTAGATGGAGAGTATGCTTTTCCTATAGATGAATCAGTATTAGTGAACCATGTATTGTTTAAAGGAATGGAAATTTCAAAAGAGTTTCAAAAGCAGCTGGAGGAAGAAGATGATTTCAGCAAAGCTTTTTCTCGTGCCGTAAATTATTTGAGTTATTCATTGCGTTCAGAAAGAGAAGTCCGAGACGATTTGTTGAAGCATGAATTCTCGTTAGAAACAGCAGAAAAAGCTATCGAAAAACTAAAAACGATGAAGTACATTGATGATTTGACTTATGCAGAAAGTTATACAAGAACTGCGGCTAATCTAAATGGAAAAGGACCTTATACTATCCGCCAAGAATTGAAAAAGCGGGGAGTTCATGACACGATCATTGAACAAGCTTTAATGCAATATCCTTTAGAACAGCGAATCGAAAATGGAGTTGCTGCTGCGAATAAGGTGTTAAAAAGAACCAAACAGAGTTCTTCAAAAGAAACAGCAAATAAGGTTAGGCAAAATCTTATGCAAAAAGGTTTTAACAGTGATGAGATCACTGAAATTTTGACTCATATAGATACAGAAAAAGAAGAAGATGACGAATATGAAGCGTTGAAAAAACATGGAGAAAAAATTTGGCGGAAACAGTCTAAACTGACAGGCAGCAAAAAAATCCAAAAAGTGAAGACTAATTTATACCAAAAAGGGTTTGATGGTGAATTGATCACCCAATTTATTAACGAGAAGGAACTGGAAGAAGAATGAATGAAACGAGTATGACAACAGCAAAAGTAATCAATGGAATACAAATTTGGCCTCAAGAAAAAATCGAGCGTTTTCGAACAACTCTATTAAGCTGGTATGATATAGAAAAGCGTGATCTTCCGTGGAGAAAAAACAATGATCCGTATCGTATATGGGTATCGGAGATCATGTTACAGCAAACGCGAGTAGATACGGTTATCCCATATTATTTAAATTTTATGCGTACATTTCCCTCTATTGAAGCTCTCTCTCAAGCAGAAGAAGACACTTTATTGAAAACTTGGGAAGGACTGGGGTATTACTCCAGAGTCCGTAATCTGCAAAAAGCGGCTATTCAAATCATGGAAGAATACAATGGTGAAATGCCGCGTGATCCAAAAGAAATCATTAAATTGAAAGGAATCGGTCCATATACGACTGGAGCAATTGCTAGTATGGCTTTTGGATTGCCGGAGCCGGCTGTGGATGGAAATATCATGCGTATTTTAAGCCGCTTATTTGAAATTGATGCAGATATCGCGGTGCCGGCAAATCGTAAGCTGTTTGAAGAGATTTTAAGAGAGATCATTGATCCTTATAGACCAGGAGACTTCAATCAAGCTTTAATGGATTTAGGGGCTACTATTTGTACGCCGAAAAATTATCATCCTGAAAAAAGTCCTGTTAAAGAATTCAATCAATCTTATCTCAATGGCACATGGGAAAAATATCCGGTGAAAAGCAAAAAGAAAAAAGCCAAACCGGTTTACTATGCTGGAGTTGTTATCAGCAATCAAAAAGGGGAATTGTTGCTCGAGAAGCGCCCCAGTAACGGGTTATTAGCCAGCATGTGGACTTTTCCTTTGTTGGAAGAAAGTCAGATAAGCCAGTTTTTCGCTAAAGGAAAATTTCTCTCGCCAAAAGAAGGAACATCCGATTATTCAGTCAATGAGTTGAATGATCAACTGGATCTTTTTTATGGAATAAAACCGGTGCTGATAAAAGAGCCGATTGCTGGAGATACCCACATTTTCAGTCACTTGAAATGGCATATGGCTATTTATTACGGAGAGCTCCCTAAAAATGATCTAATCGATTCTATTCCTGAACATTGTGCATGGGTGAAGCCAGAAGACTTTGATCAGTATACTTTTCCTGGTCCTCAAATGAAGATGTGGGCAGCGTATAAAAATAAATTTTTAGAGAAATAAACAAACTTGTTTGAATATCGATAAAAAGCTTTTTTCGCTGTGACCATACGAGCATTTGTGCATTCGAGATAGTCGGAAAATAGATGCTTTAGATCAACGAAAAAAAAGGTGGGCTAAACCCACCTTTTTTTTACTTTATTAAAATGATTATGGTATACTATTTAATGATTCGAGTGTATTCTTACACTTGTGGTAAAGTAACTATCTCTCAACAAGTAACAGAGATAAAGAAAGTTGGGTTAGCGATGCATCATCCAAAAGAAGGAGAATACATCACGATCCAAAGCTATAAACACGACGGCAGTTTACATCGCACGTGGCGAGATACAATGGTACTAAAAACAAGTAATCAATCCTTGATCGGCTGCAATGACCATACTCTAGTTACAGAAGCCGATGGCAGAAGATGGGTGACAAGAGAACCGGCTATTCTTTATTTCCATAAAAAATATTGGTTCAACATCATCGCTATGATTCGCGATAACGGGGTATCTTATTATTGTAACCTTGCCTCACCAGCTCTTATTGATGAAGAAGGGTTAAAATATATTGATTATGATTTAGACATCAAAGTATTTCCAGATGGCGAGAAACGGTTGTTGGATGTAGATGAGTACGAAGACCATAGTCGCAAATGGGAATATCCAGAAGATATTGATCATATATTAAAAGAAAATGTCAAGATCCTAGTAGATTGGATCAATGAAGGCAAAGGACCATTCTCTCAAGCCTATATGGACATTTGGTATGATCGATACCGTCAATTATCTGGAAAGCAATAGGTCTTCATACGAGGTTGTGAGTGTTCGATACAGTAGCATTTTCATCAATCATTTTAAACAATTCGCCATGCATTTTTGTTTCGGAAAAATGTGTAGCGGATTGTTTTGATCTTTAAGTAAAAAAATGAGTTTAAGAACAAAAAAGCAGGTCCTGATCATATTGAAATTTATGATGGTGACCTGTTTTTTGTATGTTATAATAACGAAGGAAATTAAAAATGAAGGAGTGAGAAAATATGAAAAAGAAAGGTATAGTTCTGGTTTGTCTACTATTTCTTCTCACTGTAGCAGTTGTGTTTGTGGGGTATTCATATTCGAATAAACAGCAAGAAAAATTGATTCATGCTACTACTGCATCCACTACAGAAGAAACAACTGAACCTGCAGAAAAGAAAGAAAAAGAACAGGCTGTTGACATCACAACGTATGAAGAAAACAGAGACAGCTTATCTATAGTAGAGTACTTAAACTACATACAAACGGTTGAAAAAGAAACAGCAATAGCTTTTTACGGACAACTGCCTGAAAATGCGACTTGGTCAACTAAGGCTGAGGAGTATCTTAAAGAACAGGTGACTGGTGAATTGACTTCTTCTTCGTTAGTGAGCGAAGAGGCAGATTCATATGAGTTGTACATTACAAATACTTTTAATGAATTAGCAGAAACCAATGCATCAGTTGTCTTCTTTATGGTCCCGGCTCTTGGCGACCAAGTTCGGGACATTAGTTTAGGGGATTCTGAAGATTATTTAACTAGAAATGTAACATCCATTAAAGAAGTTCTGCCAGATGCGTTAGTTGTAATGGTAACACCATCTCCTAACAGCAGTGGAATAGAGGATTATAATTCTCGAATGTTGGATTACATCCAATACATGGAGAATGCAAAAGAAACTGCTGCTGCTAATGATTGGCCAGTATTCGACTTGCATGATTTGTATATGAACAAGTTAGAAGCAGACAATATAGATTTGACCGCCACCCTAGAAGAAGATGGATACAGCCTAAACAGTCAAGGCGAAGAATTGATGTCTGAATTGTTTATCGAAGAATTATCTAAACCAATTGACACAACCTCAGGAAGAGAGGAATAGAATTGTTAAAAAGAAGCTTGACCTGGCTACTTTACACCAGATCAAGCTTCTTTTTATTGTTCAATATTCTGAATATTGTCGATAGCTTCTTTTTGCGACCAATCATAGTGTCTGTAACTCGTAACCAATCGGTTCAAAAGAATCAAATTTTCTTCATACTCTAATATGGCTGACATAATATGAATAACAGCGTTGCTGTCTCCATAATCATCATGCATGTAGGAGTCTAATTTGGCTTCGTCAAAAAAGGTACTCATAAATTCTTTTCGAAGAGAAGATTTGTATGCGATAAAATTAACTGCTTCAGGATCTACACGACCATTAAACTTTAACAATATTTGTTCATGACCGCTTAATAATACTTCCAATCTTTCCCGGATCAAAATCCGCAAGTCAGAAGAAAAGTGGTTAAAAACATTTTCTGCAGAATGCAATGTACTAGCTAAGTTGTATGCAGCTCTAGTGGTTTCGACCAATTGTCGATAAACTGCGATTCTACGAAGGTTTCTGATCTGTTTGGATCTGGACTTCGTTAAAATATTGTCTTCTTTCATCATGGACATATAATTGTCCATTCGTTTGATCTCAGATTGAATGAACTTCAAATCTTTTTTCAAAAGAGTAAACTGTGTATTTTTTCGAACGCTTGCTCGAATCCATTTCATCAATTCAGACGATGTGTAATCCATTAAGTGAAACAGCTTATCTTCATATTTTGGTCGATATAAAAACGTGTTTACAATGGTTCCGATGATGACACCTATAATCGTAGCCAACACACGTATCCCTGCAGCCAATACAAAAGAATCAGCTGTGGTAAAACTGATAACGATCAATGTCACTACAGCATTTCCAATAACATTATCAAAATTCAACTGGTGTAAAATAGCGATCAATATGGCAGACGCAAAACCAACAATCAAATAATGACTGCCAAAACTCAAAGTGAAAATAACTGCTACTATACCGCCTATCGTGTTTCCTAAAATTCGATTTCGAACTTGAACCCACTGACGTTTAGGAGAGGGCTGCATTGCAAAAACAGCAGAAATTCCAGCCAAGATACTGCCTTCCGGCATGCCGAGTAAGGGCGGAATCAATAAAGCCAGTGCAACTGCAAGTCCTGTTTTAAACGTTCGAGCGCCAATTTTCATAAAAACTGAGTCCCCTCATGATTAATAATTGTCTACAATTGATATATTATACCAAAGCTTGATAGATTTGCAAAGGGCATTTAAAGATTGAACGTCATCTTATAATTTAGAAAATGCAGTATCGATAGCTTTTTTAGTTTCGTCAATGTCTTCTTGAGTATGCATGATCGTAATATACATCGCTTCGTATTTACTTGGTGCTAGATTGATTCCTTCGTCCAACATGGCTTTAAAGAATTTTCCATAGCGTTCAGCATCTGTATCAACAGCGTCGTTATAATCTTTTACCTCATGGTCAGTAAAGTATACTTGTAAAGAACCGCCGATTTGATTGACAACAGTAGGGATAGAATATTTTTTCCCAGCAGCTTCAAGAGCATCTCTTAATTGTTCAGCAAAATCAGCCATTCGTTCGTAAATACCTGGTTCTTGCAGAACTTCCAAACAAGCAATACCAGCTTGCATTGACAATGGATTTCCAGCCATTGTACCAGCTTGATAAGCAGGTCCTAAAGGAGCGACAGTATCCATAATTTCAACTGGACCACCATAAGCACCGATCGGAAGACCGCCACCAATAGATTTACCAAAGGCAGTTAAATCTGGGATAACGCCTAATAGATCTTGAGCAGCTCCGTAATGGAAACGGAAATTAGTAATTACTTCATCATAAATCACTAAAGCACCATGTTGGTGGGTGATTTCATTAACAGCTTCCAGGAATCCCGGTTTAGGTGCAACCATACCGAAGTTTCCTACAATCGGCTCAACTAATACAGCAGCAACTTGATCTCCCCATTTTTCCATAACTGCACGATAGGATTCAACATCATTGTAAGGAACAGTAATCACTTCTCTGGCAGTTCCGACCGTTACTCCGCCAGAACTATTCGTTCCTAAAGTTGAAGGGCCGCTTCCTGCTTCTACCAGAACCAAGTCAAAGTGACCGTGGTATTGTCCGGAGAATTTAACGATCAATTCACGATTTGTATATGCTCGTGCAACTCTAACTGTCGTCATGACAGCTTCAGTTCCAGAGTTTGTAAAGCGGACTTTATCCATTGAAGGAATAGCATCTGTCAGCATTTTTGCAAATTTAACTTCATGTTTAGTTGGTGTACCAAATAAAACCCCTGTTTCTGCTGCGCTTTTAACAGCTTTTACAACATGAGGATGATTGAATCCTGTAATGATAGGACCATATGCTGCTAAGTAATCAATATACCGGTTGCCATCAACGTCATATAAATAAGCACCATCTCCGTATTCCATTGTAACAGGGTATCCACCGCCAACTGCTTTATAAGAACGACTTGGACTGTTTACACCTCCTACAATAACCTTTTCTGCTTCCGCGCCTACTTGATTTGATTTTGAATGGTCTAGCTTCATATTGTTCCTCCTAAAATATCTCTAAAAATCGCAAAAAAACTAAATTCTTTGTACTTTAATCATAGGAGAATTGCAAAGAATTTTCAATCTTTATTGTGAAAAGTCGCCAAAACTCTCATAAAAAAGAAGTTTTGACTAACGAGGATTCATAAAAGTTGAATTTAATATAGAAAAACTGTGAGTGAAAGAAATCTAGTTGCAAAAAAGAGAAAAAGTAAGTAAAATAAGAGAGTAAAGTATTATCATCTAATAATCGTTACAATCTGTTTAAGAAGAAAAAAGGGGAGTCCTGTTTATGAGTGAGCGTGTGTCTCAGTCCATCAATAAATTAAAAGCAAATAATATTCGTATCACACCTCAACGTTATGGAATATTGGAGTATTTGATCGAACACGACAGTCACCCGACTGCTGATGAAATTTATAAAGCACTATCTGATCGATTCCCTAGTATGAGTGTAGCCACAGTCTACAATAATTTACGTTTGTTTACAGAAATTGGCTTTGTTAAAGAAATGAGATTTGGGGATGCTTCCAGCAGGTTTGATTTTGCAACCACTGAGCATTATCATGCAGTCTGTGAGAATTGCGGTAAAGTAGAAGATATCTACTATCCAGGTTTGGAAGATGTGGAGAGTGTTACTGCGGATCTGACAGGTTTTAAAATTACCCATCATCGTTTAGAGATTTATGGACTGTGCATGGATTGTCAAAAGTTGGATCAGTTTTCTGAAGTAAAATAATATTGAACCTTTTTTGATAAGTAGTTATGTAGAAACCTTGAACGATTTTAGATTTCGAGGTTTCTATTTTTCTCTAGTCTGTTGTTTTTTATCAAAATAATAGCGATAATAAAATAGAAGAAACCTACTCAAGTTAGGTGAATTGAAAGGGGATTCGAAATGGCGACGTTAAATGATGTGGCAAAAAAAGCTAATGTTTCTAAAATGACTGTTTCTAGAGTGATCAACCACCCGGAACAAGTCACAGACGAATTGAAAACATTAGTGATACAAGCGATGAAAGAATTGAATTATCGCCCTAATACAGCCGCCAGAGCTTTAGTAAATAATCGAACGTTAGTAATCAAGTTTTTTATTCTAGAAAAAATGAGTACAACGGAACCTTATTACATGAATTTGCTGACCGGAATTGCTAAAGGATTGGAAGCAGAACAGTATTCACTTCAATTAGTGACGCAGAACAATTTTGATATCGGGTTATGTGATGGATATATCATGACTGGAGTTCGTCAAAAAGACTATGAGTGGATTTCTAGAGCGACAAAACCAGTTGTATTGTTTGGAGAAAACGATCGCGGATACGACTTTATAGATACAGATAATAAGCAAGGTGTGTCTGCTGCCACCCAGCATGTATTAGATCTAGGCTACGAAAAAGTCGTTTATATAGGGATCGATATCAATGAAAAGTTCGAAAAATCAAGAGAGTCCGGTTATAAAGAGGTAATGGAAAAAAATCATAAAGAAACCACAGCTTTCCATTTTAAGAACCATTCTTCATTATCATCGCAATTTATAGAAGAGAACTGGCATTTATTTGAACCAAATACGGCTTTTGTATGCAGCTCTGATCGTTTAGCATTAGGAATCGAAAGAGGAATCTTGAAAATGAACGGCAGTATTCCAAACGATTATGGTATAGTAGGACATGATGGCGTGTTTTTAGACCAGATTGCTTACCCCAGATTGACGACTATGAGGCAACCGGTAGTGGAAATGGGAGAAGCTTGTGCTAAAATGATTTTGAAAAAAATAGCTGAAAACGGTAAATCTCAAGGAAACTTAGTTTTTGAGTCAACGCTAGTAGAAAGAGGATCAACAAGAAAAAAGAGTTAGTTAACCATCTCGTTAGCATTCACTGACACAAATATGAAAGAGTGACCCCACCTTATGAAAAAAATAATGATCATCGCAAATCCATCTTCAGGAAAAGAACAATCTGAAGAGTATATCGAAAAATTGAAATCTATCTTAAGCGAAACAACCCAAGAAATCAAAGTCAACAAAACGAAAGAAAAAGGCGATGCTGAAAATTATGCGCATAAAGCTGCTGAAGAAGACTTTGATACTGTGATTGCTATGGGTGGAGACGGTACGATGCATGAAGTGGTGAACGGATTAAGGAAAAACGATCAATCAACAGCTCTAGGCATCGTACCGCTTGGGACAGTCAATAATTTCGCCAAAGCCTTAGGTATTCCGAACGATCCGTTGGAAGCGATAGAAGTTTTTTCAGATGCACAGATTGTTCCGATTGATACAGGTAGAATCAATGATACTTATTTTGTCAGTTCAGTTTCCGCTGGACCAATACCAGAAACGGTTCAACATGTGGACAGTGAAATGAAAACAACTTTTGGGCCGCTAGCTTACTTCATCCAAGGTGTTAAAGCGTTGGATCAAGAAACTGTTTATCCATTTACACTGCTTTTTGATGGCAAAGAGGTAAAAGAACAGTACAGCTTAATGATTATTGCATTAAGCAATTCGGTAGCGGGCATCCAAAACTTTATCCCGGAAGCGACTATTGAAGATGGCAAGTTGTATTTTCTAGGATTAAAAGAAACCAACTTGCATCAAAAATTGGTTTTAGTTCCTATGTTATTCCAAAATCATGCAGATTATTCAGACCAAGTAGATATGATACCTTTCAGCAAAGCTCAAATCAGACTGGATAAGGAGAATGACTTAAAAACAACCATTGATGGAGAAGTTGGACTAAGTTTTCCAGCTGAAGTTGAAGTTTTCCCACACTCATTAAATGTACTTATTCCTGCCAAATCCACTGTGGTTGAAGAATAATAAAAGAAACAACGAACGCGCCTAAAAGAGAAAGCATGCTCTTTTAAGCGCGTTTCTTTGTTAAGTTTTAAAGATTACTGCATATAGTCTAATGGTGTTGTACCTTGAAGATAAAATTCCTCTCGATCAATATCAGGAACCATACTTCCTCCAGTGGCCCACGCAATGTGAGTGGCTCGAGTCATTTTGTCTGTTAAATCATTTTCTGTCAAATAGCGCTTGCCTTCTGTAGTAGATAACAAGCGAGCAGCTCCAGGCAAACCAGCTACAGCAGCAGGTTCTAAAAAGATTTGTTCGCTGTCTGCTATAGAAGCGAGCAATTGATAAGTATGACGATCATCCAGTGTATAAGACCCGCTGAAAAAGTTTTCCATTACTTTAGCCACAAAACCAGAAGTACGAGGAACGGCTAATCCATCTGCACAGGTTTTTCCGTCGATAGAGAAGTCCTTAACAGATACGTTATCGTACTGTTGAGTAACAAGTCCTACCAGCATGGAAGGAGTGTGAGTAGGTTCGGCTAAGAAACAGTGAACGTTGTCTCCATAAATTTGTTTCAAACCAAAAGTAATGCCTCCTGGGCTTCCGCCGATTCCGCAAGGCAAATAAACAAATAGAGGATGATCCTTATCAACTCTAATATCTTTAGCATCCAGTTGGTTTTTTAATCGACTTCCAGCAACTGTGTATCCTAAAAAGAGATCTACAGAATGTTCGTCATCGACAAAGTAAGACATAGGATCTGCATTTGATTCCGCCCGGCCCTTTTCAACAGCTTTAGTAAAGTCTGATTCATGCTCAATAACCGTAACCCCGCGCGAGCGTAAAAAATCTTTTTTCCATTTTTTAGCTTCGACTGACATATGAACCGTTACTTCAAACCCCAGTTTAGCCCCTACAGTTCCTACACTGATCCCTAAATTACCAGTCGTTCCTACCGCAATTTTATGTTTTGCAAAGAAATCATGGAACTTCTCACTGGCAAAAATACTGTAATCCTCATCCATAGAGGTTAGAAGTCCGTACTCCAAAGCTAATGTTTCAGCGTGTTTTAAGACTTCATAAATAGCGCCTCTAGCTTTGATTGTGCCTGCAATGGGCAAAGTGTCGTCTCGTTTCAATAAAAAATTTCCTGGAATAAAAGTATCTGTTTCTTTTTCGATAATCTTTTTCATTTCTGTTAAGGGAGTTAAATCAGATTCGATGATGCCGTTTGATTCTTTGGTTTCAGGAAAAGCAATTTTTAAATAATAAGCAAATCGTTTTAACCGATTTTCAGCATCTTCGACATCCTTTTGAGTATAAACAACTCGTTCATTAGCGATGTCGAAAGCTATTTTATTTTGGTTGATCCAAAATATTTCCTCTGTTTTTATAATCTTTTCTAATATTGGTACCGACTCAATCCATTGAGGTAAAGTTTTACCTGCAACGATTTTTTCACTCACGAAAATCCCTCCTCCAATATCTCAAAAATACACCATTACAATAGCATACCCAAGAAAGAAATACTAGCCTGTTTCCAATCATACCAAGTGGTGAAGCATAAAGTATGATGAGTAAAAGCTGATATTTAAAAAGGTGTTTAACGAACTAATAAAGATACATACAGTACAGAAATGAACAAAAATGAAAAAACTTAAAAAAGATGTTATCGGTAACATTTTTTAAACCTTGTAAGTGCTTTCTGAATTCGTTAATCTTAGTACGAAGCATGAAATTAACATGAATCATTAGATAATGAGTTAGGAGAGAACAAAATGGAAGAAAAGTGGTGGCAGCAAGCTGTTGTATATCAAGTCTATCCTGGAAGTTTTCAAGATACGAATCATGATGGTATAGGCGACGTCAGAGGACTGATTGAACGATTAAAGTATATTCAATCGCTAGGAGCTAATGTTATCTGGTTAAACCCTATTTTTCAATCTCCGCAAGTAGACAACGGATATGATGTTTCGGATTATTACACGATAGATCCTTTGTATGGCACTATGGAAGATGTAGAAGAATTGCTGGATAAATCCCATAGTCTAGGGCTTAAAGTGATTTTTGATTTAGTACTGAATCATACTTCTAGAGAACATCATTGGTTTCAAGAGGCTATAAAAGGCAGAGACAATCCGTATCGAGATTTTTATATATGGAGTGATCCCAAGCCTGGTGATCAACTTCCCAATAACTGGGCTTCTTTTTTTGGGGGATCTGTGTGGGAGAAAGAACCATCAGGAGATCAATATTATTTTCATTTATTTGATAAGACGATGCCTGACTTAAACTGGGAAAATGAAAGGGTCCAGCAAGAAGTAGTCAATATAGCTGATTATTGGTTGGAAAAGGGAGTAGATGGATTTCGATTAGATGCATTTATTCATTTGGATAAAGCTAAAGGATTTCCTGATGTCCAAGCCAAAGAAGGAGAAATCGTTTTAGCGGAGGAATACTATTCTAATCTCGAAAAAGTAACGGACTATATAGCTGAAATGGCAAAAACACTTCGTCGGAAAAAAGAAGATATTTTTATATTAGGTGAAGCCGCATCAGCAGACGTACAGAAAGCAAGAGAATACTCTGATCCTGCAAATGGCGCGTGCGATACCGTCGTCACATTCCGCTTCTTTCCAATGGATGAGTCTCAAAAAGACCCTAGATTGCCAGCTGATATGCAAATTGAAAAACTAGACATACCCGCCTTTAAAAAGACTATGAGCGAATTTCAAGAAGGATTGAGCGATATTGGAGGACCAACTTTGTATTGGAACAACCATGATATGGCTCGCATGGTATCCCGTTTCGGCAGTACGGAAAAAGAAAGAGACAACAGTACAAAAATGTTGGCAACGTTGATGTACTTGCAAAAAGGAATCCCGGTTCTTTTGAATGGAGAAGAGATCGGTATGAAGAACTTGGAACGTGATTCACTGGATGACTTCAAGAAGATGAAAGAAATTTATTTCATCGAGAAAGCTCAATCGTTAGGGTATTCAGATGAGTTTATTATTGAACAGCTGAATGCTAGAAGCATCAACGCGAGTCGCGGAGTTATGCAGTGGGATACCGGGGAATATGCCGGGTTCTCTACTACCCAACCATGGAGCGGAGTAAACGATGAACCTAAGTATACTGTTGAAATGCAAGAACAGGATGAAACAAGTATATTGAATTATTACAAGAAGTTGTTAAAATACAAAAAAACACCTTTGTTTACAAAAGGAGAGTTTAAACTCCTTGAAACAAATCATCATTTGTATTGTTACGAAAGAAGTTATGCAGACTTTACGGCTTTAGTTTGCTGCAATTTCAGTGATCATGAACAAGTAATCATGGATACACGGTTAACTAAACTGCCTTATACGACTATCTTACAAAATGATCATAATAAAATTGAAGCAGACAGAATAACGCTTGCTCCATATGGGGCAGCAGTAGTGGTGTTTGAACAAACAGAATACTAACTTGAATAAGAAATGAGGACCAATCAATGGACACATCAGCATTATTACATCGTCCAGATAGCGAATATGCTTATCTATATGATGACAACAAATTCAATATTCGATTACGCACGAAAGCTGGAGAAGCAGAAAAAATTACTTTGATCAGCGGGGATAACTACGCGTATAAAAAAGATGAATGGAAAGAAAACGAACAACCCTTAAAATTAATCGCTCAAACAAATATTCACGACTACTGGGGGATCGTCGCTTCAGCACCTCATAATCGACTAGCTTATGCATTTCATATTACCGGAAAAGACGGGATTGAAGTACTGTATTCAGACAGGGGAGCGTATCCCTATGAAGATCGATACATGGAAAACATCAATAGTTTTTTCCGTATGCCTTATTTCCATGACATTGACCGTGTAGCTATACCAAACTGGGCTCGGGAGACGATTTGGTATCAAATCTTTCCAGAACGTTTTGCAAACGGGGATAAATCCAATGATCCGGAAAACGTCTTGGAATGGGGAGGGAAAAAGCACCCTTCACGAGATGATTTTTATGGAGGAGACCTTCAAGGTGTCATTGATCATTTGGATTATTTAGTTGATTTGGGAATCAATGGGATTTATTTTACACCGATATTTAAAGCACCATCTAATCACAAGTATGATACAGTGGATTACTTCGAAGTCGATCCACACTTTGGAGACAAGCAATTATTCAAAAATTTAGTTGAAGAAGCACACAAGCGCGGGATACGTGTCATGTTGGATGCGGTATTTAACCACATCGGGATGTCTTCTTACCAATGGCAAGATGTCCTGGATAAACAAGAAGCTTCGGAATACATCGATTGGTTCCATATCGATGAGTTTCCGATCAGATCGTTAGAAGGATTAAGTGCAGATGAATTGGAGAACATAGGCCCATTGAATTATCATACTTTTGCATTTACTGGACATATGCCCAAATTGAATACAGCGAACCCGGCAGTTCAAAAATATTTGATCAATATCGCAACATATTGGGTAAGAGAATTTGGTATTGATGCATGGCGATTAGACGTAGCGAACGAAGTAGATCATCGTTTTTGGAAGAAATTCAATCGTTCTGTACGTAAGGTCAACCCTGATATCTATATTCTTGGAGAAATCTGGCATTCTTCTCAAAGCTGGTTGCAAGGAGACGAGTTCCATGCCGTAATGAATTATGCCTTTACGGAACAAATCGAAGAATTCTTTACCAATAAATCCAGTTCCGCTGTAAAAATGGTTTCCGGATTAAATGAGCAATTGATGCTGTACCGCAGACAAACCAACGAAGTTATGTTCAACATGTTGGATTCTCACGATACTCCGCGACTGCTGACAAAAGCAAATGGGAATAAGCAAATTGCTAAAGCAGAACTGACTTTTATGTTCGCACAAACGGGGTCACCGTGTCTTTTTTATGGAACAGAAGTTGGCCTGGAAGGGTATAACGACCCAGATTGCCGAAAATGTATGATTTGGGATGAAGAAGAACGAGATAACGATATGTACCATTTCATAAAAAGTCTGATCACATTCAGAAAAGAACACCAAGATTTATTGAGTTTTGGTGAAACAGAATGGCTGGATGTCAGAGAAGACGAACGAGTGATTGGATTCAGAAAATTCTATAAAGGTACAGAAATCTATGGTTACTTCAATCAAGGGGAAGAAACAGTCTCATTGAAGTACCATCAAGAGCCAGTGCCTATCTTTAGAAACTTAACTTCTATCAAAGCCAATGAGATACGTATTAAGCAATACGGATTTGTATTGTTTACTTTAGGTGATGAAGTAAAGTTAGATCATGACAATTACAACTATCAAGAACACTAAACCATATTACAAAGCTATCCTCTTACTTTATATAGTAAATAAGGATAGCTTTTGTTTTGGAAACACAGTTTTGTATCTAAATAACTCAGAAACGGACGAGAATGAGTAGTAAATAAGATAGGATTGGATGTTTTGTTGGAGTTCGCATCAAAGCGATATTTCTGTTACCGGTAACATTCAGAAAACGTTTGCAAAAGTATGTAATGTTCGTAATAATAAGGGTGTACTTAAAAAGAACACATTAGGGAGGAATTATTCATGGATCAAAAAAGATTTAAAAAATACTTAATGGGCGTTGTTTCTGCAAGCGCTTTACTATTAGCTGCTTGTGGCGGAGGAGAGGAAGAAGCTGCTGAGTCAAGTTCTGGAACAAATGATTCGACAGAAACTTCAGGTTCTAATTTCGATGGTGAAACGTTAAAAATCTCGATTGACCCAATGTATTCAGAATTCATTGAGGGTATTTCTGATTCATTCGAAGAAGAAACAGGAGCAACGATTGAAGTAGAAGAAAAAGATATGTTCGAAACTCTTGAAGCTTTACCTTTAGATGGTCCAGCTGGTTTGTCACCGGACGTTATGCTGGCACCGTATGACAGAATCGGAGGTCTTGGACAACAAGGGCATTTAGCTGAATACACATTACCAGACGACGGTCGTTACGATGACATCGACGAACAGCAAGTAACGATGAAAGATAAGATTTATGGAGCACCTTTCGTTATTGAGTCAATGGTTCTATATTACAATACAGATTTATTAGAAAAAGCACCTGAAACTTTCGAAGAGTTGGAAGCGTTAACTGAAGATGAGCAATACGCTTATGAAGGCGAAGCAGGAAAGAGTGTAGCTTTCTTAGCAAACTGGGTAGATTTTTATAACTCTTATGGCTTATTAAACGGTTTCGGCGGATATGTTTTTGGTGCTGACGGAACAGACCCTTCAGACATTGGTTTGAATAAACCTGAAGCTATCGAAGGTATCCAATATGCAACAGACTGGTTCCAAAACACATGGCCAAAAGGAATGTTAGATGTTACTACAGCTGGAAACTTTATTGATGAGCAATTCACAACAGGTACAGCTGGAGCAGTTATCAATGGTCCTTGGGCTGCATCTAATTATATGGAATCTGGAGTAAATGTAGGGGTAGCAACAGTACCGACATTGCCAAATGGAGAAGAGTACCAACCGTTTGCTGGTGGTAAAGGATGGGTAGTGAGCCAATATTCAGAAAACCCTGAATTAGGTCAAGCATTCTTAGACTTTGCTACAAACGAAGAAAACATGGAAGCGTTGTATTCAGAGTATACAAATGAAGTGCCTGCTAACCAAATGGTAAGACAAACAATCATTGATGCTGACGATGACGAATTAGCAATGGCTGTAGTAAACCAATACAACGTTTCATCTCCAATGCCAAACATCCCAGAAATGGCAGAAGTTTGGGTAGGTGCTGAAACAATGATGTTTGATGCTGGATCAGGCAACAAAACTCCAGAAGAATCAGCTAACGACACAGTTAAAGTCATTGAACAAAATATCGAACAAAAATACTAAAAAGATAACGTAAATACTAAATAGTAGGAACGTGATTTCGGCGGAGATGAACGACTATATCTCTGCCGAAAATTTTTAAGAAGGAGATGAATAAGTGTGGAGAAGAGTGAAGCACAAAAGAAAAAAGTAGAATACTCTCCAGAAGATCAAAAACGCATCCAAAAAGCAGGTGTGTTCTCAATTATTCCGGGACTAGGACAGTTTTACAATAAACAATACTTTAAAGGAGCACTTTTTCTAGCATTGTTTCTATTATTTGCGATAGAGATGGTTTTATTCGGATTCAACGCTTTTGAAAATTTGTTTACATTGGGTTCGATCCCTAGAGAAGACCATTCTTTATTTTTAATGATTCAAGGGACATTGCAAATCTTAGTTACATTGATTTTTATAGTATTTTATGCAGCTAATATCAGTGATGCGAGACGCATTGCAGCATTGAAAGCTTTAACTCCTGAAAAGGTCAGCTATTCTATTAAAAATACATTATTGAATACATGGAATCATGGGTTTGCTTACTTATTGACTATTCCAGCTTATATCTTAATGATTTTTACGATTGTCTTTCCCGTATTGGTGACGATTTTTATTGCTTTCACAAATTACGATTTTTACCATATACCACCTGCAACTTTAATTGATTGGACTGGTTTTGAAAATTTCGCTGCCATCTTTACATTGAGCACTTATCGAGATTCATTTGGGGCTGTATTTGGATGGACAGTAATATGGACACTTTCCGCCACAACACTGCAAATCATTATTGGTATTTTTGCTGCTATTGTCATGCACCAGCCATTCATTAAATTTAAACGGATTTTTGGTGTTATTTTACTCTTGCCTTGGGCAGTACCGGCTTTTATCACAATTCTATCTTTTTCAAATATGTTCAACGACAGTGCGGGTGCAATCAATACGCAAGTGATTCCGTTGATTAATAGTCTGCCATTCATTGATATCCCGGCAATTTCTTGGAAAACAGATCCTTTCTGGACAAAAATAGCGATCATTTCCATTCAAGGATGGCTCGGATTCCCTTATATTTACGTACTGACTTCTGGTATATTGCAATCTATTCCGGATGATTGGTATGAAGCTTCCATTATTGATGGAGCCAGTATATTACAGAAGTTCAGATATATTACTTTACCGCAGATTTTTGCAGTAGCCGCACCTGTTTTTATTACCCAATACACATTCAACTTCAATAATTTCTCTATGATCTACCTCTTTAATGAAGGTGGACCTGGAAGTGTGGGATCAGGAGCAGGAGCAACAGATATTTTGATTTCATGGATCTACAAATTAACTACTGGAACTTCTCCACAATACAATATCGCCTCAGCTATCACGTTAATTATTTCGGCAATAGTGATCTGTGTGTCCTTACTCGTCTTTAAACGGACACGGGCATTTGAAATGGAGGATTAAACGATGCAAAATACAAAAAAAGTCAAAACACAAAAGAATCAACGCATATGGGGTAAAATTTTTACCTACCTATTTCTGTTGTTTATGTCAGTTATCATCATTTATCCGTTGCTGATCACTGTTACTTCTGCATTCAAGCCAGGAAACTTATTGGCATTTAGATTGGATTTTGATTTTGAGTGGACAATGAACAACTTTAGACGCTTATTTGATGAAACACAATACGGACAATGGTACATGAATACATTGAAGGTAGCGGTTATGGCTATGTTGATTCAAGTTGCAGCTGTAACGTTATCTGGATTTGCATACAGCAGATACCGATTTACTGGTCGAAAAGTGACGTTGAAGTTCTTCTTGATCATTCAAATGGTTCCAACAACAGCCGCTCTTACAGCATTTTATGTTATGGCTTTACTGGTTGGGGGACTAGATCAGCATTGGTTCTTGATCCTTGTGTATATCGGCGGAGGAATTCCAATGAATACCTGGTTGATGAAGGGATACTTTGACACCGTTCCAATTGATTTGGATGAATCAGCTCGTTTAGATGGCGCAGGGCACTTCCGTATTTTCTGGCAAATTATTATGCCGTTAGTACGCCCGATGATCGCTGTACAAGCTTTATGGGCTTTTATGAATCCATTTGGAGAGTTTATGCTGGCTCGCTTCTTATTACGGTCAACAGAAAACTATACAGTAGCCATTGGATTGCAAACGTTCATCAATAATCCGCAAAATCAGCAAGTTGCGCTCTTTTCAGCTGGAGCGATTTTAATCGCCGTCCCAATTTCGATTTTATTCTTCTACTTACAAAAGAGCTTTGTAACAGGATTAACAAAAGGTGGAACGAAAGGTTAAGCTTTGGCAGGTGTCACAGAAAAGGAAGTGAAATAACCATTGAAAACAGATACTTTTCCATTAAATTACTTTAAAACCATATGGAGCCCTAAAAAAATCATTGAAAAACGTCAATCGCTAAACTGGCTTCAATTGTTGTTTCTCTTAATATTTTTAAATGCATTGATGATTGTTCCGGTAAGCTTGAATTATACAAGAATGGACAGTTATTCGTTAGAAAATACTTTTCCAGAATCTTTTCAAATGCTGGATCAATCGGTAGTCAGTGAACTATCAAAAGCATCCATTAAAAATGGAGAAATGACGATAGATGAATTTGAGATCAACAATGAGCAGGGTGCAATAATGGGCGGGATTTCTTCTGATAGAGCAGAACTAGCACTCCAGGAAGAAGAGAACACCATTCTATTTCTTGAAGATGAGTTGGTCATCAAAGAAACAAATCAATCCGCTTCTCATGTGCCTTATACAAAAGATTTTACACTTGAAGGAATTGAGTCAACCGATCAATTGAAAGAGGCTGTTTCGCAACAATGGTTTATAAAGAACCAATCATTTCTAATCGCAGTATTGTCTTTCATCCTGTTTGTTTTATTGTTGGCTGAATTAGTTTTTTTGATTTTTGGAGCAGCTTTCTTCCTATATATAGCTTCAAAAAACAAACCGCTTTTAAAAGGCCGGTATAAAGAATCCGTTTCAGTTGTAATGTATGCAGCTGGAGCTCCTACGATTGCAGCGATGTTGGTAGGATTGATTGATTTTAACATTATTACTATGGTGACTGTTCAATCTATAGGTATGATCGGGTTTATCTGGGTAATTTATTATCATAATAGAATCAGTGAAATAAAAGCACAGAAAGAAATGTCTAAACAAGTTCAATATTAATCCAATGGGAGAGAGATAAATGAAAAGATTATTTGATATTGATCCATGGGAAATAAAGACAACGTCTCTTGATAAAATGAACAAACGTTTACAAGAAAGCATCACATCGATTGGAAACGGCTATATGGGTATGCGAGGCAACTTTGAAGAAGGTTATTCTGGGGATACACATATTGGAACATATCTAGCAGGTGTTTGGTATCCAGACAAAACTAGAGTCGGCTGGTGGAAAATTGGTTACCCAGAATACTTCGGAAAAGTGATCAATGCGACTAATTTTATTCCTATAGCTATATATGTGAATGATGAAAAAGTTGATTTAGCTGTTGATGCAGTAAAAGAGTTCAATTTATCTCTAAACATGCAAGAAGGAATTTTAAGACGCAGTTATGTGTGGAGCAAGGAAAATACAGAAATTCGTTTTTCTTTTAAACGTTACGTAAGTATCGTGCAAAAAGAACTGGCAGTGATCGAAGTAAAGACAGAAATTTTAAAAGGCTCAGCAACTGTTAAATTCGATTCTTATTTGGATGGGGATGTCGAAAATGAAGACAGCAACTATGAAGAAAAGTTTTGGATAGAGCGACAAAGAGACAGCAATGAAAAAAGTTACTTGACTACAGATACAATAGAAAATCCATTTGGAACAGAACAATTTACAGTAACGACCATGATGCAGAATTTAGCTGAGGGAAATAGTCATCGAGAAACTAGAAACCAGCATATGTTAGTTGGCGAAACGATTGCTTTTGAACTGGGTGAGGGGGAACAAGCGTTAATCACCAAATTAGTGACAGTAGTGACCAGCAGAGACATAGCTGCAGAACAACAAGTTCAAGAAGCCAGCAATTTATTAGATGCAGCTGTTCTAAAAGGGACAGAACAACTAGAAGCTGAACATAAAGCTGCCTGGAAAGAACGTTGGAGCAAAGCAGATGTGAAAATTGAGGGAGACGATGAAAGTCAGCAAGGCGTCCGTTTCAATATTTTTCAACTCTTTTCTACCTATTACGGAAATGACTCTCGTTTGAACATTGGACCAAAAGGGTTTACTGGAGAGAAGTATGGCGGAGCAACGTATTGGGATACTGAAGCATTTATATTACCGATGTATTTGTCTACATCAGATAAAGAGGTTACAGAGCAACTTCTTGACTACCGGTACAACCAATTAGAAGGGGCATACCATAATGCTCGACAACAGGGGCTAAAAGGCGCATTATACCCGATGGTGACATTCAATGGTATTGAGAGCCATAACGAATGGGAAATCACTTTCGAAGAAATCCATCGTAATGGAACAATCGCCTACGCTATTTACAATTATACGAACTACACGGGAGACGATTCATACTTGCAGCAGAAAGGGATTGAAGTCCTAGTAGGAATATCACGTTTTTGGGCTGATCGCGTTCATTTTTCTAAACGAAAGAATAGTTATATGATTCATGGTGTTACTGGACCGAATGAATATGAGAACAATATAAACAATAACTGGTACACGAATAAAATGGCGACATGGACACTGCGTTACACAATTGAAAGCTTAGCAAATGCCTCTCCCGTTAAGAAAGAAGAACTAGAGATCAGCGAAGAGGAATTAGCACAATGGCAAGATATTATCGAACGGATGTATTATCCATACGATGAAGAATTAGGCGTATTTGTTCAACACGATACATTTTTAGATAAAGATTTACAAACCGTAGATTCACTAAGTCCGGATGAAAGACCGATCAATCAAAACTGGTCTTGGGATAAAATTTTGCGCTCGCCGTTTATTAAGCAAGCAGATGTTCTTCAAGGACTATATTACTTGAATCATGAGTTTAGTATAGAAGAAAAAGAACGAAACTTTGATTTTTATGAGCCTATGACAGTACATGAGTCCTCTTTATCACCAGCTATCCACGCTATTTTGGCAGCTGAATTAGGGAAAGAAGAAAAAGCTGTTGAATTTTATGCTAGAACTGCACGATTGGATTTGGATAACTACAATAACGATACAGAAGATGGATTGCACATCACTTCTATGAGCGGAGGATGGTTGGCTATCGTTCAAGGATTTGCTGGTATGAGAACAGCTAACGAAGAGTTGGCATTCAAACCCTTCTGTCCACCGAATTGGTCAAGTTACAGCTTTTTGGTAAAATACCGTGGTCGATTATTAGAAGTCCAAGTAACAAAAAGTGTTGTAACGGTTCAATTAAAAGAAGGAGAACCGTTAGAAATCAGATTGTATGATAAAAAAGAACGATTAGAAGATGCTGTATCAACTTCAGTCAAATAAAATAGTGTTGCAGTAAACAATATCGTGATAAAAATAAGCTTAGAAGGAAATCTTAGGGATAATGTAAGATTCTTTTTGAGCTTATTTGCTTTTATCCAATCTGTTCTGAAAAAAAGAAAGTGAGATACACTAAGAAAAGAGCTGTAAAAACAAATTTTATCTCGTAGTAGAATATTAAGGTAAAAAGAAAAGCGAACATAAACGTTTTTAGTAGAGTTATACTGGTTAGAAAATAATAAATGTATATATATTCGTATTGAAATAACTAGTGATTGTTCGCTATTTCAACTAATTGTGTTTTTAACTTAATTAATGGTTGACCAAATACAGAAAAGTTGATATAGTATTAAATGTCGTCAGGGAAGACTTGTAAGAGTTTACTTGATGAAAAAACATTTTTTGTATTTTTAGTATTGACACAATATACAAAATAAGTTAAACTCATAAGAGTTGATAGGTAAGAGAGCTCGTCTCTCGCGTTTTGAATAAATATTCAACAAAAGAAGGGAATATTCGAAATAACTATTGACACAACGATGAGAAGTTGATATATTAACGAAGTTGTTGATGCAAAGTGTCTGAGAAAAAGTTGAAATAATTGTTGACACTAAGTTGAAACGATGATAGTATTAAGTAGTTGTCGCTGAGACAACGCAACACAAAATTAGACCTTTGAAAACTAAACAAAGTAAGACGAACCAAACGTGTAAGGAGTTTCGGCAAGTGCCGAAACAACAACATTAGTGAATAATTATTCGCTAGCAATCAATTAATGAGCTTCAAGCATCATTAAGCAGTCACCTTCGGGTGACGACTTTATATGAGAGTTTGATCCTGGCTCAGGACGAACGCTGGCGGCGTGCCTAATACATGCAAGTCGAACGCTTCCTACCGGTGCTTGCACCGGGAAAGAAGAGTGGCGGACGGGTGAGTAACACGTGGGTAACCTACCTACAAGCGGGGGATAACATTCGGAAAC
>NZ_FOXW01000017.1 GCF_900115825.1 Desemzia incerta
GAAGTTAAGCTTCTTAGCGCCGAAGGTAGTGAGGGGTTTCCCCTTGTGAGACTAGGACGTTGCCACGCAAATCGAAAGTACCATCTTCGGATGGTACTTTTTTTGTTTTATAAAGAAAACAACATCTTAAAATCACCAATAGGATGTTTTTGGTCGGACGATATTCATGAAATATGTTTTTTTCATTCCTATTTTAGCCAAAGGCTATAAGTTGGCATCTAATTGGAGAAATTTATACAAATGCCAACTGCTTTTCGAATAAAAAGTAAAGACATTCGAGATTCTGATTTATGATCACTAATTACGGGTGAAAGCGATGAAAAAAATGGTTAAGCATCTTACAGATGATGACTAAGTAAAGTTGGAGTGAGTAAAGCATTCATTGTCTGTCAATTACATAATATTCTCATGGGTTCTTTCGTTTTTTTATGTTTAGTATTTCTGTACACGGAGTTCTACTTTTCCTGTTTTCTATTGGACTATATAAAAGTAAATACCCCTGGATGTCTGTATCAAATTCGATCTGGTGATACAGACGTTTTTCCTTATAATACTGATTCTGCTGATTCCGTTGTCGTTTACTCTTTACCTTTATTTAATGGAAAAAGATGTCTTACACAAGGGTGAGAATGGATTGAACCTTTACTTACGCAAACGTTTATTATGTAGGAGACTAATAAGAATAATAGTGCAGCAAAAAATAATAATTTGCATCTAGTGATTCATTCGCAAAAGAATGATTTACGCAGTGTAGTTCTTCTTCGATGAGTTAAAGTTCATTACTGTAAAAGACTAGAGATTTTAACTAGTTGTAGTAATGAGTTTTTCTTTGTATACTTAGCCTCGATAACTCGGCTCAGTGTAAACCTACAATCAATGAATTTAAAAGCTTATCAGAAAATCAAAAAATTGAGTATGGAGCTGACAAACTATATAAGATGTATTGATAAGGATTAGCTTCGAAAAGGAGTTGCTTTTTAAAGTATATATTCTCAGAAGATAAAGAAGGTATAGTTTTAAGTAAGCAGGTACTAAAAGAGAGGACTGGAATGAAAGATAATGAATAAATTAATGGTATTTTCTTACATAGTAAAAACGGCTTAGAAAGGGTACCTAGAAAATTAGGTCTTCTAAAAAATATAGAAATCAAATTTAAGTGAAATGAATACTTTACGTACTAGGAATGAATCTTCAATAAATGTCAGTTTAAGAAACAGCGCGTAATGAAATAAATTTTGGATGGAAAATTACACCACTTCGAAAATAAGAAAGTAAAAAAAGAGCATTAAAATCGTTAAAGTAATAGAGGGGAAACACAATAAAAAAACATACATTTTTTATGCTTGAAATGCATAAAAACAGTGCTAACACTGAGGTCTAGAAGCCATAATGCTGACAAAAGCTATGAAGGATCAAAATAATTGATATTCAAAAAGTGAACTAAATGTTAAAAAAGTGTTGACGGCTTTTTAAATCCCTGTTATAATAAAATACGTTGCTGAGGGAGCTGTAAAAAAGCCTTCATGACAACGAAAAATTAATTTTAAAAAGTTGTTGACATCGAGTTGATAACCTGATATTATTAAGTAGTTGTCAAAACGACAA
>NZ_FOXW01000002.1 GCF_900115825.1 Desemzia incerta
CCTGCATTGAAGTATTCTCGAACAATTGTCTCTTTAATTTCTTTACTGTACTGATTGTTTCGAGCTGTGGTTTGTATTCCCGAAAGGCCATGCTCTTGATATCTAAGGACTTTTTGACCGAAGGCCGAATCCGTTAACGATAATCCATGCTCTTTACTTAACTCTTTAAAACTTACACCTTCTTCAAGATATAACAGAATATATCTCTCAAGCTCATCAATAGTATGTTTGCGGTTAGAACGCATAAAAAATCCCCCTAGAGTAGTTTACTTTTTTAAGTGTCTACTTTAGGGGGAGCATATCAAAATACGCGAGCCTTTTATTAAAAATGGTTTTGATTTTATCAGCAATAGCTATTCTTTTATTTTTAGGATTGGGTATTTATGTATTGCTGATGGATATTCAACATAATGGTTTTTATTTTATGAAATAAGAAGAAATACATAGGACATTATTTTTACATAAAGAAACGTGAAGCACTCAAGCTTCCCATAAGGAAAGACACTCCCAAAGCTACTGAACAAATTGTTCATAGTTTTGGGAGTGTCTCTTGTATAGGAGACTTTTTATCTTAGCCTCTCTTATTTGATGCTTAAAACAAACCTGTTAATCGTTGCTTTTTTCTTCTACCCATTCAACAGCTTTAGTCAAAGCATCTTGCAACCCTTCTGGATTCTTTCCACCAGCTTGAGCCATATCAGGACGTCCACCGCCGCCGCCTCCAACAAGAGGTGCGATCGTTTTAATTAAATCTCCGGCTTTCAATCCTTTTTTTACGGTTTCTTCGTCAACAGCCGTCAATAAGTTTACTTTGCCGTCTGTCACTAATCCTAAGACTAATACGTTTGAAGAATTTTTTTGTTTCCATTGATCCGCTAATTGACGCAACTGATTCATGTCTTGTACGTCTACTTTAGCTGCAATAACTGTCAAACCATTCACTTCTGTTGCTGTATTGAAGATATCAGCAGCTTGGTTGTTTGCCAATTTTGCTTGTAAAGATTCATTTTCTTTTTTCCATTCTTTGATCTCAGCTTGTAATTGCTCTACTTTTTTGACAACATCTTTTGGTTGTTGTGCTTTTGTCAGAACGGCAGCCGCTTCTAAATACGTTTGGTTTTCTTTCGTTAAACGATATGCAGCTGAACTGGTAACAGCTTCAATACGACGAACTCCAGCACCAATACCTGATTCAGAAACGATTTTAAAGATTCCGATATCGCTGGTATTCGTTACATGAACTCCCCCACACAATTCGATAGAGTAGTCGCCAACATTTACGACACGCACTTCATTGCCGTATTTCTCGCCAAATAAAGCCATTGCACCCATTTCTTTAGCTGTTTCGATATCTGTTTCAATTGTTTGGACCGGAATAGATGCCCAGATTTTTTCATTGACTGCTTGTTCCATTTGGTCTAACTCTTCTTTCGTGATTTGACCAAAGTGAGTGAAGTCGAAACGCAATTGGTTCGGTGCAACTAATGAACCAGCTTGATTTGCATGCTCTCCTAAAGTATCCTTAAGAGCTTGATGCAGCAAGTGAGTTGCAGTATGGTTGCGTGTAATCATTCGACGTTTTGTCTCGTCAACGACTAGATGATACGTATTTCCGACAGCCAAGTCTTTTTCCACTTCTACAGTATGAAGTGATTGTCCTGCTGGTGCTTTTTGAACTGTTGTTACTTTACCTACTACTTCATCTGAATCGTTCAAAATGACTCCGGTATCCGCAACTTGTCCACCCATTTCAGCATAGAAAGGCGTTTGATCAAAAATCACACGTACTGTTTCTCCTGCTTTTGCAGTATCCGTTAGAGCCGTTTCACCAGCAATCACCGTTAATTTGCCTGTACTTCTTGTTTTATCGTATCCGATAAATACACTTTCTTCTGTCACTTCAGCAAATAAACCAGTTTGTACACCCATTGATTTTTCGTCGCTACGAGCCGAACGCGCACGTTCTCTTTGCTCTTCCATAGCCACTTCAAATCCTTTATGGTCTACAGCTAATCCTTCTTCTTCAGCATACTCTTCCGTCAATTCTACTGGGAAACCGTATGTGTCATACAAACGGAAAATGTCTTTTCCGGCAATTTCTTTTTGTCCATTTTCTTTTAACGTCGTCACTAAGTCATTCAAGATGCTCAGTCCGTCATTGATCGTTTCATGGAATCGTTCTTCTTCTGTACGGATTACTTTAGCAATGAAATCTTGGCTTTCTAATATTTCTGGATAATGGCTCTCCATGATCGTTCCTACAACCGGTACTAATTTGTAGAAGAAAGCTTTATCAATACCTAATTTTTTACCGTGCATAACAGCTCTGCGCAATAAACGACGTAAAACATAACCGCGTCCTTCATTTGAAGGCAACGCGCCATCACCAACCGCAAATGTAACTGTACGGATATGGTCCGCAATTACTTTAAACGAAATGTCTGTTGTCGGATCTTCACCGTATTTCTTCTCTTGGCTCATTTCTTCAACTGTCTTGATGATCGGCATAAATAAGTCAGTCTCGAAGTTTGTCGGTGCATCTTGGATGATAGATACGACACGCTCTAGTCCCATACCGGTATCAATATTTTTGTTTGGAAGCGGTTCATAGGTGTCATCTGGCTTGTGGTTGAATTCAGAGAACACTAAGTTCCAGATTTCCAACCAACGTTCATTTTCTCCACCTGGATAGTTTTCGGGATCGTCTTCAGCTAGATTATTGAAGCTCTCTCCACGATCGTAGAAAATCTCAGAGTCCGGACCACTTGGACCAGCTCCAATATCCCAAAAGTTGTCTTCTACTTCCACAATATGGTCATCTGCTAAACCAACTTTTTCTTTCCACAATTGTTTTGCTTCTTTATCTTCTGGGTATACTGTTACGTATAATTTTTCTGGATCAAGCCCCAACCATTTTTCATCGGTTAAGAACTCCCAAGCCCAAACGATAGCTTCTTCTTTGAAGTAATCTCCAATCGAAAAGTTCCCTAACATTTCAAACAACGTATGGTGTCTAGCTGTTTTCCCTACGTTTTCGATATCATTGGTACGAATACTTTTTTGAGAGTTCGTGATCCGTGGATTATCCGGTACTACTGATCCATCAAAATACTTTTTCAGTGTTGCTACCCCTGAATTGATCCACAACAATGTAGGGTCATCAATAGGAACTAAAGATGCACTTGGTTCAACTTTGTGCCCTTTTGATTCAAAAAATGTTAAAAAAAGCGAACGTACTTCACTGCTTGTCAGTTGTTTCATTTTTTCTACTCCTTCAGTAAATGGTTTATACACGATTTTGAGATAAAAAAAAAGCCCAACCTCCATTGTCAAACAAGGACGACGCATCGCGGTACCACCTTGTTTGCAATGAATGGATCCGACCAATTCATTACCTCTTATAGTCTCGATAACGGGAGAACCGACAATATTTCTACTGTGTTTCAAAAGGGAGCGTCAGATTTTGCCTGCTGGTCTTCTTTCAGCCTGGAAAGACCTTTCTGTAAGTCAAGTTAAAAATCCACATGTCCTTTTGCTAACGTTAAAAGTATAGATAATTTATCGACAAAAGTCAATATATCCTCTTACAAATAAATTAGATCTCAGCAATATCGAAATTTGCTGAGATCTATTCTGATCGATTAACTTATTGAGCGGATGTTTGGAATTTTTCCATGGTTGGTTTCGTGATTTTTTTCGAGAAGAATGAAATCAGTGGACCAGCAAAAAATCCTGTGATAAATGTCGAAATCCCAACAGGTCCTCCAACGAGTAAAGCGATGACTACGATGATAAGATCTTGTGCTATCCGAACAGGCGTATATTTCCATCCCGTTCTGTCAACAACAAGCGGTGCTATGGCATCATAAGGCGAAACCCCTAACTCTGCATCCATATAAACAGCTACACCAAAAGTGAAAACTAATATAGCTGCAATAGTGATGAGGATTCGGATGATAAAACTCATTTCTTCCACCACAAAGAAATTATCAAATAGCGATTTAAAAAAGTCAACTTGGTACCCTACTAATACCATATTGAAAACTGTTCCCCATCCAATCAATGAACGTTTCATAAAAAAGACGATCGCTAAAATAATCAAGTTCACGACTAGTTGGTAATTCCCTAAACTAAACCCTAATAAAGCCGATGCTCCTCTGTTCATTGCCGTAAAGGGATCAAGTCCCATATCCATCGATTCACTCAAAGCAGCACCAAAACTAATAAATGTGATTCCTAAAATGGATGCTAATGCGCGCAAAATAAAATTTTTCCAATTCATAGATTTATTGTCCTCCATATCTGTTCTTTTTACTATTGTTGTATGGCTTGTTCTTCATCAGATACGTTTGACCCATTCATGATGATTCTTAGTTAGTAAATCTTCTGCTTCAATAGGACCAAATGTATTAGCTCTATAATTTGGAAAATCAGGTCTATCCATTTCTTCCCATGCTGCAGCAATACTATCTGTGATGCGCCACTGTTCTTTTATTTCAGTATACGTTGTAAAGTAAGTGCGATCACCTGCCAAAGCATCGTGAATCATATTCTCATACGGATCCGCTACATATTGTTCCCCAAAAGTCTCTTTATCCGGCCCAATAAAAGTAGTGATAGGTTCATAAGCATTATTCGGCATCTTTTGGTTCAGAACTAAAGAGATTCCGTAAGCAGGTTTCGCCATAAAAGACATACGAGAGGCTACATCTGAAGTCACTGCATCGGTAGATTTCAGCATCACATCGATGGCGATGTAATCCTCTATCAAAGCTTTTCCCGTTCTCACGTAAAATGGAACACCTTGCCAGCGTGGCGCATCAACCGTCAATTCTGCAGCAATGTAAGTATCTGTATCACTATCGCTGTCTACATGATCTTCTCCACGATAACTATTGTATTTGCCCTCACTGTCTGCTTTATACTGACCACGAACCACTTTTTGTTCCACTTGTTCTTTGGTAAACGTTGGCACGTTTTTCAGCACATTCAATTTTTCCTCATGAATTGCATTCGCGGTCAATTCGCTCGGTAATTCCATAGCTACAATAGACAAAATTTGGAGCAAATGATTTTGGAACATGTCATATAAAGCTCCATTCTCTTCATAAAAACTTCCTCGTGTACCAATAGATAAATTCTCCGGGAGAGAAATTTGGACGTTTTCGATAAACTGATTGTTCCAGATTCCTTCTATTAAAGGATTGAAAAAACGTGAAGCTAAAACGTTTTGGATAAAGTCCATCCCTGGAAAATGATCCATAAAGTAAATATCTTCTTGATCAAATTCTTTTAAAAGCAGCTTGTGGTACTCTTCAGCAGTTTCTAAACTATCTCCAAATGGTTTTTCAACTATGACTCGATGGTTTCCGCTCAGCTCGGTAATGTGTGCTTTTTGGAGGTTGGTTGTCGTTTCGTCGTAGAGTTCAGGAGCAATAGAATAATAATAAATGTATTCTTCAGGAGTCTCGAATTCTTTTGCAGTCAGTTCCATTTTCTCACGTAATTTTTCTAAGTCTTCCAATTTAATATTGTCGGTCGTTTGGTAACGACAATGATTGAAAAATTCTTCCTCAAACTTTTCAAAATTCGTTCCATTCTCAACAGACGTGCGTGCAAATTCTTGAAACTCTTCGTCCGTCATCTCTTTACGAGACGCCCCTACTAAAGCAAAGTTCTCAGACAACTTTCCTCGTTGATACAATTGATGCAGTGCAGGCAATAACATGCGGCTGCTTAAGTCTCCAGTGGCACCGAATAATACGATCAACCCACCGATTGGTTTTTTAGACATATCTCCTTCACCCTTTCAAATAAATACTTCTATCGAATAAATACATCTTTACCATATCATGAATCAGGTGTTTTACGATGTATTCTGCTCTTAAGTGCAATTTCTTTTTACCCTTATTTCCGTTATAATAGGCAGTATCTATAACATTTTATAAAACATTTTTTGATAAACAGAGGGAATTTATGACAACTATTAATGAGTATCACCTCCTTGTCAATCCGAATTCAGGATCAGGCAAAGGAATAAAAATTGCCCATAAAGCAAAAAAACATTTTGAAAAACAAGGCAAAAAAGCACATCTGTACGAAAGCCAATACCAAGGTCACCTCACCAACATCATTTTGACCCTTGCTCCGACATTAACTGAGGCTGAACATCGAGATGAGCTGATCGTGGTTATCGGGGGCGACGGGACTATCAGCGAAGCAGTAAATGCATTAGGCGATCAATATGCTTCCATTCCATTAGCCTTCATCCCATCGGGTTCCGGGAATGACTTTTCTCGAGGAATTTCGTTTTCTCGAAACCCCAAAAAAGCTCTTGAGCAAATTTTAAACGCCTCTAAACCCAAGCAGATCGATGTCATTGTATATACAAACAACCAGACCGGTGAAAAAAAATACGCTGTGAATAATGTTGGGCTTGGGCTAGATGCTTCCATCATTAAACAAGTGAATCAATCTACTTCAAAAGTAGTTTTAAACAAACTCGGTTTCCATTCTCTAGTCTATCTTTCTGCAGTGCTCTCTCATTTCATCCGCCAAAAACCATTTCCTTTAAAAGTATCAGCTAACGGAAAAATGGAGTCATTTCAGCGAGCTTTTCTAGTAACTGTAAACAATCACCCTTATTTTGGAAGCGGCATTAAGATTTCTCCGAAAGCTAGTGCTTTCAGCGGCGAATTGGACTTGATCGTTTTAGAACGCGTTTCAGGCATGACTTTTCTTACATTATTTCTTCTTGTTTTTACCACTGGCAAACATCTGGAAGATGAAGACGTACACTACTACCACAGTGAAGAATTACGTTTGACTGCCCTTTCTCCTGTTGAAGGACAAAAAGACGGAGAAGAAATTGGATTTGAACCATTTGACATGACTTTAACGACAACCAAAAGACTGTTTTGGTTTGAATCATGACAAAAAGACTTGCCCATTTTTTTATGGGACAAGTCTTTTTTATTGATAAGGTGTTACGCCTTCCATTCCGATCATTGGATCGACTTCTTCATTATTCACTTTTGATATAGTCAATTTATATTCTTTTGGCAATCCATTTTGAGGGGATTCGTTTTCTTGATCCATCGATAGTTGTACAGGTTGGTCTGTAACAGATGAAACAGGTTCTTTTGATTCTGGTACAACGGTGATTTTTGTTGCATTCTCATCCGTTGGGGATTTTATACTCTCTTCTTCACCCATTATCCGCTCTTTCAGCGTTGTTAAACGATCAGCAGAGGACTTCATCACACTTTCGTGAAAGGCTTGCGGCTCACCACATAAAATCAACAATTCGCTGGCTCTGGTGATCGCAGTATACGTTAGATCTCGTCTCAACATTCGGTGATAGTTTTTCACCATCGGCAAGATGACCATTTTAAACTCGCTTCCTTGCGATTTATGGATCGAGCAACAGTAAGCCAACGTAATTTTATTCCATTCGCTCCGTTTATACGTTACTTCATTCGCATCAAAGCGAATCACGATCTCGTCTACTTTGTCTTCTGTTTCTTTTGCGTAAGTGATCCCGACGATTTCACCCATATCTCCATTGAACACATTCATTTCCGGATAGTTGACCAGCTGCAACACTTTATCTCCTATACGATAAACTTTGTTGTTGAAACTGACTTCTTTTCGGCGACCCGTATCATTCGGATTAAAAATGTCTTGCAGCATTTTGTTCAAGGCATCGATTCCTGCAGGACCTCGATACATCGGCGCTAACACTTGGATGTCTTGAGCAGTAAACCCTTTAGCTTTTGCTTTGGTGACAACTTGGCGAATGACTTCTTCAATTTGGAACGTTGAACAATTGAAAAACGAGCGGTCTCTTTGTGGTTTGAGAAAATCAGCTGGCAGTTCACCGTTTTTTATGCTGTGCGCTAAAGTGATGATTGAAGAACCGTCACCTTGTCGATAAATTTCATTAAGTTCCATGCTCGGAACTTTTTGACTGGCCAGTAAATCGTGCAGCACTTGACCAGGTCCAACTGATGGCAGCTGGTCTTTATCTCCTACGAGTAAAACCTGCATGCCGCTTGGAACAGCCCTCAATAATTGATTCGCCAGCCAAGTATCGACCATCGACATTTCATCAACGATCAGTAATCCACCGGACAACTCTTTTTCAGCTTGTTCTCCAGCTTGGTTTTCACTTCCATTCAATCCCAACAAACGATGGATCGTGCTGCTGGGAAGACCGGTCGATTCATTCATCTTTTTAGCCGCTCTTCCTGTTGGAGCTGCCAGCAAAATCGGAAAAGGTTTCTCTTCTGTATAATCTTCAACATCTAAAGACAAACCGTTCAATTCAGCGTATAAGGTAACAATACCATTCAACACGGTTGTTTTCCCAGTTCCTGGTCCACCTGTCAATATGAAAATAGGCGATTGGACCGCTTTTTTGATCGCTTCTTTTTGAGACTTTCCATACTGAATATTGAATGTTTTTTCGACTATTTTGATTTCTTTGTCAATGTCTTGACTGTATTTTATTTTAGAAGAATTTTCCAGCATATGATGAATCGAAGCCGTGATTCCCCATTCAGCGGCATATAATGATCTGATGTACAACTTCCCATTGTCTTCGATCAACTTGTTTTCATCGATCAAATGAACTATTTCATCCGCGACGCTTTCTGGTTCAATTAAAAAGGAACGGCTAGACTCTAATACTTCAATCGTTTTGGTCAATAATTGTTCTGCATACGTATACGTATCTCCATTCGATAAACACAGCTCATTCAGTGAAAATAAAATCGCTGCTTTGATACGCATGGGAGAATCCGCTTTGATTCCTATTTGTTCCGCTATGGCATCAGCTTTTTTGAACCCGACATGCTCAATATCTTCTAACAACTGATATGGGTTTTCCTGGATGATCTCTAATGTTTTCTCTTGGTACGTTTGATAAATACTATAAGCCAACTGACTACCGAATCCATATTGATTCAATCCGATAATGATTTTTTCCATTCCGTTGCTTTGTTGGATCACTTCTACGATCGTGTCTCGTTTCTTTTGATTCAATTGCGGAATCTGTACCAACACATCAGGATCAGCGTTGATACGATCAATGGCTTCTTCTCCCAAGGCGTCTACAATGGCTTCCGCTGTTTTCTCTCCGATTCCCGGAAATTTATCTCCCGACAAATAATGAATCAGCCCTTCAATCGAAGTCGGTTTTTCTTGATGGTAACGAGTAGAAGTAAATTGCATCCCAAATTTCGGATGATCTACTAACTTGCCATAAAAACGGTACACTTCTTCTTCTTGGATCTGACCAAAACTTCCTGTAACAACGATTTCTTGTTCTTTATAGTCGCAATTGGTTTCGGTAATTTGAACTAACAGAACTTTATAAAAGTTCGAGGGGTTTTGGTAAAATACAGCTTTAATCCCTCCAACGATATATGGTTCTGCAGATGCATCAAATAATTCTTCTTGAATATCCAAACTAACTCCACCCTTTTCTGCCTTGTGCTTGATTTATGTCATATCTGTTTCATGGACAAATGACTCGATTTCTTTTAGTTGTTTTATATAGTGCAAAAATGTTTCAGGATCCAGTTCTTTAGCTTTTTGCAGGCATTTTTTGACTTCATCCGGATCTTGTCCGAGCGCTCTTTTTGCCAAAGCGAGTTTAAACCATGCTTCAGCATTCGTGTCGTCAATAGAAACCACTTTGTCAAAATACCGTTCAGCATCACTGAATGATTCTGTCTGCAGCAAACTATTGCCGATCAGCAGCAACACTCTCTTATCCTCAGGAAAATACGTTTCAGCTTCTAATAGATAAGCTATCGCCATTTTCGGCTGTTCCAAAACAAAGTAACATTGCCCAATCATAGCGGCGGCTTCTTTCGCCAACACCGTTTCTTTTTGTTGGAAAACTTTCTGGTAGTTCTCTAACGCTTTGGAAAAATTCTGTTGTTGGTAATGCCAATTTCCATAAGCATATAGATAAGCTTCTTCTGCGCCAAACTTTTCTTTAACAGCGTCTAATACGGCTTTTGCATCTGCGAACTTCTCAGCAGCGATCAACACATTGATCAAATTGTAATAACTCTCTTTTTTATCTGGTTCTTCATCAATGGCTTTAAATAACATCGCAACAGCCTCATTAGCTTGTCCTTTGTTCCATAAAGATAGGGCTTCTTGATTCAAATCCATGCTTCCAGCCTCCCTTAAAACACTCCATTCTATTTTACACTAAAAGTAGCTTTTGGACTACCGTTTGAAAGAGAACTTGTTTCTAAACCATATTTCTATAGTGAGCTCTCTTCATTTGTATTATACTGAACCTACAAACTACGCACTTAAAAGGAGTTCTTTATGACAAAGAAAATAGGGATAAGAATAGGACTTATCTTCTGTCTTTTATTACTTTTTGCTGCATTCAACAGCACAAAAGAAGCACGACCAACTTTGGTAAAACGTGATCCTTTTGTGCCTACTGAATCTCTTACAAAGGATGATTCTATTTGGGTCATTACTGATTTGCACTATTTGTCTCCCTCTTTATCTGACGAGGGCGAAAGTTTTACCTTTATCAAAGAAACTTCTGCTGGAAAAGAATTAGATTACCCTGCACAACGTATGGAAGCTCTTATCTGGCAAATTGAAAAAGAACGTCCAAAGCTTTTACTCGTCAGCGGAGACTTGACATTGAACGGAGAAAAACAAAGTGCTGTAGAATTAGCCGATTACTTCCAACAAATCGAACAATTCGGCACTCAAGTATACGTAATCCCTGGTAACCATGATATTTCAAATGGTTGGGCGAGAAAGTTCGTTGGAGAAGACCAAGAAAAAACGGATCAGATCCTCCCAGAAGATTTTCAATCTATCTTCAGCAACATGGGATATCAAGATGCTTATACCTTAGATGAACACTCTTTAAGTTACGCTGTCCAGCCGTACACGGATTTAATTTTATTGATGCTGGATACCAATGTCTATTCTCAAACAGAAGGCAAAGGCGCACCTCCTTCAAATGGGCGCTTGGAAAAAGAAACGTTGACTTGGATAGAGTCGGTTTTTGAAGACGCCAAAAAATCTGGCGCCACAGTCCTCCCGGTATTGCATCATAATCTGTTGGAACACAATGACTTTATGACCAAAGGATTTACTCTGGACAATAACGAAGAGGTAAAAGCCTTATTCCTAAAATACAATATACCAGTTGTGTTCACTGGACATACTCATGTACAAGACATTGCTCACGAGGAAAACACTTTATATGATGTCACTACCGCTGCTTTTTCGGTTATGACACCAAGCATTGGCAAAGTAACTTTCGACAATAACCAAGTTTCTTATGAGAAACAAGCGGTAGATATGGAAGCTTGGGCATCTGAAACGAATCAAACGGATAACAATTTATTGAACTACACAGATTATGCCACCCATCTATTCGTGGAAGACGGCATCAATATGGGTCTACGTCAAATGATCGAAGAACAATGGCATGACGACAGCTATGCCGAAGAAGTTGGAGCATTTGTAGGAGAAAGCAACCGCCTCTTCTTTAGCGGCGAATCCTCTCAAATGAGCACCAAGGAACTCAAGCTGATGAAAGAATCACAGGGCTACCAATTAATCAAAAAACATTCCAAAGGGTTCTTGCTTCGCTATATGGACAATATTTTAAAAAGTGACGGCCATTCGGATTTGGAATTGAGTGTTCCGTTATTACAATCTGTCGATAACTAATTGATACGTTAGAAATTTTAATTAAGCACTGTAGGAGGAAAAAGATGATCATTTGCTTAGATGGAGCATTTTAAGCTGGAAAAACCACTATAGCTGAGCGATTACACGTAAAGCTAACAGCTTCATTTATTTATAATTCTGAAGACATTATCATGAGATATAAAAGTAATAAAGCCATCCAGTGTTTTTCTCACTCGATGGCTTTTAACATATGTTTTTGTTAATTACTTTATTTTTCAAACTTATTGCATAGCTAAAAAACTTTGCGTTTAATGTAATATTAATTTTATAGATAAGTAATTTATGATGGCAGAGCATGTTGTTAATACAAGTATCGCATCCGAGAGATCTGATAAAATAGTTTTCTCATTACCTGCATGTCTTATACCATTATTACTTGCTAGTCCATACATTGTCTCGAAAGGTTTAATGAACGTTAAATCAATTTCATTATTATGATTATCTATAATTTTCTTGATAGCTACACCAAGCGTATTCTTTTTATTAGGTTGTAAACCTGCCACTTGAATAAAGCAACTTTCAACAGCATTGATTGCTTCTCTAATAACCGAATTGTAATCTGGATTTTCTTTTTCACTTAAATTTGAAATTGCATTCTGAAGATGTGTTTTTGCATATTCAAATGGTGATTCCGAAGCTGAATCTATTGTTAGAATTGAATGCTCATCAGTTATTGGAACAAACTCATTATTCTCCATGAGCCTGTATCCAGATTGTTCTTCTTCTAAAATACGAGTAATTTTTTCTTTTAAATTCTTATATATAAGATTAACTTTAGCAAGTATCTCTATGAGATCATAATACATATACCACTCCAACTCTTCTAGTTTTTGGATTACGTCTTCATGGTAAGTAGTATAATGATGCCTTGATGATAAACTAAATGTTATATTCTCTTTAAAAAATTCTTCAATTAAAAACCGATATAAGTCCCAACTGAATGATTCAGTCCCATAAGTAGAGATCTTTACAGTTTCTTCAAACACTTCATACAAAATATTAGAAAATCTATTTTTCAAACTATCAGATATACTATCTATTAGTATTACATCTTCCATTTTTTTAATCCTAGTCGTTTTGAAAAGAGCACCTGTTCTTCCTCCCCACTTTATAACACTACAATTTCCATTAGTTTGTACTTCATTATCATATTTAAATCCTTATTCCAGAAATCTTAATCAGAAAAAAGCATATACAAATATCGATTAATTAAAAGTAATTGCTCCTGTGTTCCATGCTACTACTAATATAATATAAGTGACGATAATTCACTATTTAAATTGAAATATTATCTAGACTCAAGTGAGTAACTAATTGTACAAACAAATTATCATGTTGAAACAAAATATCAGTCTCAGCTATATAAATTTACAAAAGTTGATACGACAAATGATATATCGATACCAGTAAAATTTTAGATGTTAAACTTTTTGAGGAAATCCAAAGGCTTAAAGAATAAAAATTGATTTCATTGCAATTAAAACTGGATTTTCGAATTCTTAATCTTATAGATTGTTGACTTTCCATAACAAATCTATTTCTCTATTTTTGTGTGTAAATTAACACTTAACCTTTTTTCAATTTTCTTTTTACGATTCTTGATTTGCTGCATCATTAAATTTTCTGTATTAGGAGATAACTTATCAAACTTTTGCTGTGCTCTCCAAGCATAAGAAATAAAATTCCCAAAACTTCCTCGATTTCTACCTAAATCAGTATATAATCCATAGATTTGTTTTCTATAAGGAAGTTTTATTAAAGATTTTTTTTCTTTTATTTTCTTAGCTTTATCAATTAATTGATAGGCTTTCCGGTAAAATTTGTATGGACTTTTCACTCTCATTTCAACTTTTTTTCCATCAAATAAAAATCCAAGATAATCTAAGCGCGAAAATTTTCTCTGATTTATATCAAATAATTGTGAATTTGTATATTCAAACATTCCAGTCTTCTCTTCTTGAATCTCAATTTTATTATTAATAGCGTGAACTCTTACTAATTTCTCTATCTCTTTAAAATCCGTGGCAGATAGTGAAGATATTTTTTGTTCTTTAGGAAGCACTAGTATAAAATCATCTGAATACCTTCTATATAATCCCGAATGCTTATCTGCAATTTCTTTCAATTTTGAATCAAAATTTATAGCATAGATGTTCGCAAAAACTGCACTAATCGCAGTCCCTTGAGGAATACCAAACCCTTTGGTATTTGATATACACTTATACTGGTTTTGAAATTTTCTGAATTCACTTAATTGACTAAAATAACTATTTTTCTTGCTTCTCCTAATTTGTTTATCTGTTCCATACTTTTTAATTAGATGTTCTTTTTCATAGTATCCATATTTAGTAATTGACTTATAGACATTAAACCAATCTCTTTCTAATCTTTCTAAATTAAGCACAGTAAGCAAATTCATTTTTAAATACTTATGATCAATTTGATCAAAAAAATGTGTGAAATCACCAACTAATATATACGACTCTTTAAAATCGACAATTTCATTTATAACTTCAGCAGCAAAATCAATATTAGATTTATATTCTTTATTATTTCTATATGCTGTTGAACATTTATCCATTTCCTTGTTAAACATCCATTGATTATAACAATTGTTTAAATTGTCTGCGTAATATTTATAGATATAGTTATCAAGATGTCCGGCATACATTATATCTCGGGTTTTCAATTTAATAGGCCGGTTGTTCAATTTAGAATTTTTCTCGCCAATATTTTTTTCAAATGATGTTATGTAATGAATAAAAGGTAAAAAGCTATGCTCCGCAATCTTTTTTGGATTGGTAACATAGCTTTCAACAGTCTCAATTTTTACTTTTCGGTCAAAGTGAATATACCTTTTCATTTTATATTTATTAACATCTAACATAGTAGCACCTCTTTTTATGAGCAGAAAGGAACGGCAGATCTGGTTTCTGACAATCGTTCCTTCTGCAACAATCAGCCATAGAACTACATTATTGACTATTTCTATATGTAGCACACCAGAAAGATTTAACTAATCTGTTACAATGTAGTTGAACGGAAGTTAGGAGGGCTTCATCACGTGGATATCACCTTGTTCTTAATTCTCATTCTCACAATCACGTTAATTCAAGAATCATTAATTATTCTTGATATTAACTCAGCACTGCTCTCGTCTAAGTATTTCAGTAAGGAGCTGCTTGACTGTTTCAAACATCGTATACTACTAACGTGGTACTAGTAGGCATTAAATATTATAGCATATTTTTTTGCTAAATATATCTAAGTTGTCAGTTTTAGTTCTTAGATATAATTTTATTTGAACTTATTTTTTGTAATTACTCCCAAAAGTACCGTTCCCGCTAAACCAATTCCTGTACCGACCTTATTCCACTTCTCATTTCTTTTTTTTCTACAATTTTCACATATCTTTTTATCTTCAACTATTTCCTTACCGCATTCTTTACAATGATTCATTTCCATGTTATTTAACCTCCTTTTTATCTGCTATTTCCAAAAAATCAGGCATAAAATACACTTCAAATAACTCCTCGTTCTCATCAAGGAATTTAATAATTGAATCTGAGGCTTCAACAACATTGTTAGATAAAAACTTAAAAGGATTTGTTGGGATCGATAAGTGTTCATCAAGGAATAATGCATCTGTTCCAGAGAAATTTTCGATAATCATTTCTTTAAACTCACAAACAGCGTAATTAAGTACATCAAACTCCCCTAATTCAAATAAAGATGTGATTTGAATACTAAACGCATCCTTCATATAAGAGAGGTTTTCTAAAGCAATCTGCGCAAGCTTGTCTCCCTCTGCAGCTGATATATTACTACTGAAAATAGGAATCTTATTATTTAATTTCTGTGACTCCAATTGAATTTTACTTTCAAGTAATTGGTTTAATAATAAATTTTTAGCATCTGTTGCTTGAGTTAGTGCGTTATGCAGCAATGTTTGTTTTGTTTCAGCATTTTTAGAAAGCATAGCCATCTCATACTTCTCTTTGGCAGACTGGACTTCAGCGTATCGGTTCAAATCAAAATTTCTATTTACACGATTTACTTTTTCACCAAGTAAATCTAGTTGCCGGGTGATCTCTTCTAGTTGCATAGTTAAACCTGCTGTAGCAATTGCAGGACCAAAATTAACAGGTACTTCTTTGATAGGTATATTTTTAAATATTTGTCCTGTTTTAGAATTTACAAATTGAGCATATTTTGTACCAGATTCAGTATATGTACCAAAAGTGATTTCCCCATTAGCTAATTTTACCGCCATTTCTTGTGAGATGTCTAAAGCAATCTCACCATGTAGCTTTAATTCCTCAACAAATATGGGTATATTAGGTAGTTGTGCTACAATTATTGACAACAACTGCAGGTGTCTTTTTTCTTTGTGTTTTTCAAACGGTCGTTTACGAATAGTAACGTTCTTTTCACTGTTGTTATCTTTTAATGTGATTTCTTTTTTAGTTTTAGAGAATTGATTAGCATTTTTTGTAGTTGCCATATTTTACTCCTAAAAAGAATTATTTTAGTTAATTATACAGCTGATATTGTGAATTTACTATAATTTTCCAAACTCTAAGTACTATCGTTTTTTATGCAGTTAGTATTTTAAAGTACATAACGTAACTTATCAAGGTTTCTTTTAGGGTTTGCAAATATTAAAAAGACATCAAACAATTATCATAGTGTTTGATGTCTTTCTCAATTACTCTATTCTATCTCTTTTCTAATGGCAAAATTTCTTCTTCGATCAAGTCAGTAAATTGTTCCCTAACTTCTTTCCAATAAGTCAATTTCTTAACGAGTTGTTCTGAACTCTGTTTATATGTTTCATAATCACTTGTCCGCTTTAACTCATATTCTCCATTTTGACGTTTTTTTGAAGGGTTATAATTTTCTACTACATATTGGAATTCATCGGATTTTAATCCCATCTTTTCAGAAAATTCTTCAGCTAACCTTGGATTCCCTCTACCTAAATCACTTATATAGGAATCAACTTCATTCGAGTTTTATTTGATCTCTTCAAATTTTAAACTGGCATCATTGCTAGGAACAGTTTCTTTTTTATTTAATTTTTTTATAAACTCATTCTTAGAAATTTCAGGAGGAATATGGAGTGGCTTGGAGCCATGAAGAAGGATGCAATGAGAATTACTTAGTGTGCGGCTTCAGCCGTTACACTAAGTTTGAAGCTTGCAAGTCTTGAGACGCTCTTCGGCTCAAGGCGGTCCCATGGCTCTTCCTAAGTCACCCCATAAACCGGAGGAATTTTTTTACCAAGGCTAGAAGATGAAGATCATTTTTTACCTAACAAAAAAAGGCAAGTCACTTTAAAAGCGACTTGCCTTTTTGATTAAACTATCAGTTGCAGTTTAGAAAAATTATTTAGTTGCGATAGATTCTAGACCTTCAGCTTTTAGGTATGCGCTAAATGGTACTAATTCTTCAGCTTCATATTTTTCTTTGTAAGCTTTGATTTCTTCTTCGCTGTAGAAAGCAGGGTCTAATTTCAATGTTTCTACTGGAATTGGACGATCTTTAGTAATTTTAGCATCGATTACTACAGTTTTACCTTCTTTGTTAGCTTTAATAGCTTCAGCCATTACTTGATCCATGTCTTCGATACGGCTTACTGTGAAACCAACAGCACCTTGTGCTTCACCAATTTTAGCGTAGTCTACATCAGTAAATTCAGTACCGAAAGTGTTTGTGTTTGTATCTTCGTATTTGTTCTTAATGAAACCATATTCAGTGTTAGTGAATACTACGTTGATAACAGGCATGTCGTAACGTACGTTAGTTACAACGTCTTGGTAGTTCATAGAGAACGCACCGTCACCCATTAAGTTAAATACTTGACGTCCAGGGTAAACATTATTAGCTGCAATACCACCTGGAAGTGCGATACCCATTGAAGCAAACAATGGAGAAGTTCTCCACATGTTTTTAGGAGTCATGTGCAAGTGACGGATAGATGTTTGAGTTGAGTTACCAACATCAATTGAGTAGATTGCATCTTCGTCAGCATATTTGTTGATAGCGTTGTATACTTGATAAAGTTGTAAAGCACCAGATTCTTTTGTTTCCAACTTAGTCATGTAGTCACGCCAGTTTTGAACGTTTTTCAAGTTAGCATTCCACCAAGCTGATTCTTCAACAGGAGCTACTTTTTCTAGTAATGAATGAACTGCTTCACCAGCATCACCAAGAATAGCAACATCTGCGTTATGACGTTTACCAAGCATTGTTGGGTTGTTGTCGATTTGGATGAATTTTTCAACGCTTCCGAAAGTATTTTCTACTTCAGCAAACGGGAAGTTTGAACCAACGAAAAGAACTGTATCTGCTTCTCTAACAGCTTCGTTAGCTGGTTTCCAACCAACACGGTAAGTTGAACCAGTTAATCCTTCAAAGTCATAGTCGAAAGTTTCAAAGTTTTTACCAGTTGTGATAACTGGAGCTTTTAATTTACGAGACAATTCTTGAACTGCTGGACCATGTCCCATAGTTCCGATACCTGCATAGATAACAGGACGTTTAGCGTTGTTTAATACTTCAACAGCAGCGTCGATATCTGCTTCATTGATTGCAGAAGAAACGTAATCACGGTAGCTGTGACCTGAAGAGTAGAATGCGTCGTTAGCAATTTCGTGGTAACCGAAGTCGCCAGGAACTTCTAATACAGCTACTCCACGTTTAGAGATAGCAGTACGGATTGCGTCGTCGATCAATTTTGGTAATTGTTCAGCGTAAGCAACACGACGGTTGTATACTGCGATATGGTCGAACATTGGGTTTTGGTTTAATTCTTGGAAAGCATCCATGTTTAGTTCTCTTTGAGGACGAGATCCTAAGATAGCTAAAACTGGTGTGTTATCCATAGCTGCATCGTAAAGACCGTTGATTAAGTGAGATGCACCAGGACCACCTGATCCAACACACACACCTAATTTTCCGCCAAATTTCCATTGCATTACAGCAGCCATTGCTCCTACTTCTTCATGTTTTACTTGTAGGAATTTAATATCTGTTTCTTCTTGCTCACCTAAAGCTTCCATCAAAGGAGCCAAAGTTCCTGAAGGAATACCATAAATTGTATCTATTCCCCATCCTGCTAAAACTTTAAGTGAAGCTGTACTAACTTTAGTTTTTCCATGTTCCATTTAAAAAATCCTCCCAGTTTGTTTTCACAAAATAAATGCAACTCTCATTCTAACACTTTTAAATTAAGAATCAAGTATTATTTCTGACAAAATCACATTTTCATAAATAAAACGGTAGTTTTTTAACTAAATCCAACTACTCGCTCCATTCTTTAAACACTGTTTCATTTCTAGTGGAAAACTGTTTAAACATTTTCTTCATTGTTGTACTAAATTCTATAATTGATTCTACTTTATCCATTCATTCTTCAATAAATTTAGTGCTGTTATTAAAGTAATCGACCAAGGAAATGCTGGAAGTAGAAAAGACCGCATAAAGAGAGACCGAAACAAATGTGCTTCAGTCTCTCTTGTTTACTTCGTTATTACACGTAATGCAATTCTTTCACATCACTGTAAGCTTTGTCGATAGTTCCACCACCTAGACATTCGTCGCCATTGTAAAAGATAACGGCTTGTCCTGGAGTGATCGCACGTACAGGTTCGTCAAATTCAACTGTTGCGCTGGTTCCGTCTTCGTTCATATGAACGGTTACGCCTGTATCAGCTTGGCGGTAACGGAATTTAGCCGTACATTTGAACGTACTTGGTGTTTCATCATTTAATGTAAAGCGGATATCAGATGCATCCAAATGAGTCGCATACAACCATTCGTGATGGTAACCTTGTCCAACATATAACGTGTTGGATTTAAGATCTTTACCGATCACGAACCATGGATCATTGGTTTTGCCGCCTCCGCCAATACCTAAGCCTTGACGTTGACCAATCGTGTAGTACATCAAACCATCGTGTTGTCCTTTGATTTCGCCATCAACCGTCACCATATTTCCAGGTTGTGCCGGCAAGTATTCCATCAAGAATTTTTTGAAGTCGCGTTCGCCGATAAAGCAAACTCCTGTAGAGTCTTTTTTCTTAGCAGTCGCTAATCCTGCTTCTTCTGCGATACGGCGCACTTCTGATTTTTCCATGCCGCCTAGTGGGAACATAACTCTAGATAATTGTTCTTGAGACAATTGGTTCAAGAAGTAAGTTTGGTCTTTATTGTTGTCTACTCCACGCAACATATGTGTCACGCCTTTTTCATCGCGTTCTACACGTGCATAGTGCCCAGTCGCTACATAATCTGCGCCTAAGTCTGTCGCATAATCTAAAAAGGCTTTAAATTTGATTTCTTTGTTACACATTACATCTGGATTTGGTGTACGGCCTTTTTTGTATTCTTCTAAGAAATACGTAAAGACTTTATCCCAATATTGTTTCTCGAAGTTAACGGAATAATAAGGAATTCCGATTTGGTTCGCTACAAGAGCTACATCGTTGTAATCTTCAGTGGCGGTACATACACCGAATTCATCTGTGTCGTCCCAGTTTTTCATGAAAATCCCTACAACGTCATACCCCTGCTCTTTTAATAAATGAGCTGTTACTGACGAATCCACGCCGCCGCTCATTCCTACAACAACACGAATTTTGCTGTTGTCTGTCATGTTATCACCATCATTTCAAATAGATTCTGAAATCTTAACGATTTGAAGGTCGTATTTTTCCAGTCTGTTCTATTATACTAACATTTAATAAGAATGCAAGGTATGCTCATAAAAATAATGTTCGTCATCGATAAATTAACTAGTTAAAAAAACTCAGTTTATTTGACAGTGAAAACGTTTTACGGGTACACTTAAGTCAAACAAAAAACATTTGTTTTGCTTTTTCTATCTGCATCGCACCATTCAACCCTTACTATAACTTTCTATTTCCACACAACAAAGGAGGTCTAGTAATGATTTCAATTATTGTGCCCATAAAGAATGCTGAAAAATCCCTATTCAAGTGTTTGCACAGTATCAAAAATCAAACCTTTCGCCATTTCGAGGCCATATTGGTCAACTATGGATCGATCGATAAAAGCGGGGAAATTTGTGAGAAGTTTGCGAGCAACGACTCTAGGTTCCATGTAATTCATCTAGATAGTACCAATGCTTCTAGAGCTAAGAATATCGGCCTTGCTTACGCTCAAGGAGAATATGTCTGCTTTGTTAATGCTGTTGATTGGATCAATGCAGAAATGCTGGAAGAATTGATCAATACGAATAAAATTTTCCAAGGTGATATAGTTACATGCAGGTATTTTGAAGACTCTATCAGTGAGCTGTTTTTGACTCCTGGTCCGGATGAAAACAAAATCATGTCAAAAAACGAGGCTATCCAATTATGTTTATCTCAACCAAGGGTGAACAGTTTTTTAGGAAATAAATTGTATAAGCTGGAACTGTTTAGTTCTTCTCCTGCAGTCCATTTTGATGAAGATATCGAATACTATGAAGATTTGTTAGTAGCTATGCAGCTATTTGATAAAAGCCAACGCATTGTATACAGCCCGCCGCCTCATTACCATTACTATCTCAATCGTCACTTGCCGCTGAATGTGCTTCAAATTAAAGGTAAGCTGGACGGTCTGGTTGCCATAGAAAGAGCGGTCGAGCTGCTTTCAAAAGACCCGTCTGTTGATACAAAGATACTTAAAGATCTTTACATTAAACTGAATCTTTCTTCTATATTTACTTTGCTTACTTTAGAAAATGTAGATTCTTCTTTTATCAATGATTTGAGGCAAAAATTACATGCCTATGGTCTAAACGAGCTCAAAGACTCAGATTTGAAAAAGTGTTGCCAGATTACCCGCAGAAATATAGGTTTAGGCAAAATTTATTGGGACATGTTCTACAAAAAGAAATTAGTAGAATAAAGTTTCCATCAAATCCGTTAATAAATATAAAAGTAGGCATACATCTGGACCGGATCCAACTGTATGCCTGCTTTTTCGATTGCTTAAATTCTTTCTAGAATGCCGCTTTCTACAAACTCCGTTAAAATATAACCGGCACGCTCTTGCGCTTCCGTAAAAGCCTCACCTTTATACAAATTCACTGTACGCAGTCCATTAGCTGTTACTGCAGATAGTTTAAACGTCTTTAAATCGCTGGAAACGCTCATTTTCAACTTCGGACTTTTTGCAGTACCGATTTCTAAATCACGACTGAATTGAAAATTGCCGTTTTTCAGCTGTTCGAAACCATTATCTCTTAGTGTATATTTTTTTACATTAGGGCTCATTTTATAACTGTCTGATGAACCGTCTAATTGATCTTTTTCTAAAAACGCCATTTGCCTACCGCCTTTATTTAAGTTATTTTTTTAATCGTGCGATGCTTTTGATCAACTCTTCAATAAAAATATCCAACTGTTCTTCTGTCGTGCCTAAACCAAAACTGACACGAATCGACTGGCTGATGCGCGGGCTGTCTTCACCGTACATTGCAATCAATACATGGCTAGGATCGATATTTCCTGCTGTACAGGCTGAACCAGCCGACACGGCTATGCCGACTAAATCCAGGCTGACTAATAACTGCTCTGAATGAACGCCTTTGATCCATAAATTTAGAATATGAGCTAAACGGTGGTCAGGAGACCCATTTAATTCATACTCAACTCCTTGAGCTTCCAATTGATTCAAGAAGTACGCTCTTAGAGCTTCATGTTGCATTTTACGTTCTTCTCTATTGGCCTGCATGATCTCTACGGCTTTCTTAAATCCGGCGATTCCAGGAATGTTTTCTGTTCCTGCACGTCTTTTCTGCTCTTGTTCTCCACCTAACATAAAACTAGGCAAATGAATCTTTTCATTGATGTATAAAAATCCGATACCTTTAGGACCATTGATTTTGTGAGCCGATACAGAAAGTAAATCAATGTGGTCGCGTTTTACATCAATATCTTCTGTTCCATAAGCTTGTACGGCATCAGTATGAAAATAAGCTGCAGTTTCGCTTTCGTGGATAATCTCTCCAATTCTTGCAATGTCCAGCAATGTACCTACTTCATTATTACCGTACATGATAGAAACTAAAATGGTATCTGGACGTAAAGCCTGTTGCACATCTTCAGGATTTACTCGTCCTGTTTCATCAACGGGTAAATAAGTGACTTCAAATCCCAATGCTTCCAAATGTTCCATCGGGCGAATGACTGCATGGTGTTCTACCATAGTCGTAATAAGGTGTTTTCCTTCGTGCTGACGTGAAATAGCTGTTTCCATAATAGCGGTATTGTCGCCTTCCGTTCCACCGCTCGTCACGATAACTTCCATCGGTTTAGCACCGATGCTCTTAGCAAAAACCATTCTTGATTGATCCAATATTCTTCTGCTGTCGCGTCCGAATCCATGAATACTTGAGGCGTTTCCGAAGTGTTTGTTCATCATTTCGTACGTTACTTCGGCCACTTCAGGATGAACTGGACTCGTAGCTGCATGATCTAAATAGATTTTTTCCATGTTATCCTCTCATTCATTTGTTTTTTTATTCCAAAATTGTATCACTCTTTGATTCGTTGAACAATAGCCATTCTTTTCTCTCACTAACGCTTTTTTCCAACCACCGCAATAGTATTTCTTCTGTTTTTAGTTGAGGATCCAGCACATCTGTCTGGATCAATTTCAAGCCTTCTTCTACAAATGTTAAAGCTTTTTTCGAGTCCACTTCAACAAAAAGGAAGTAAGCAGCCAGCACTCTTTTAATCGTGACAAACTCTCGGCCTTTGAAAGCTTGTATTTCTGCATCTTGAAACAGTTCTTTTGCTTCTGTTGCACGCTGTTGAATACTTAAACAAAACAACTTTTCAGCTTTCAACATGATTTTATCATAAATAGTCAACTTATCGACCGCTTCATATTGCTGTTCTAAAATCTCAAAAGCTGAATCAAATCTAAACTCAAACAGCTCTTTATAATAACTAAGGCGCATGACATAAACTGTATAAGGGTCTTCCAGAGGAATCGATTCTGAACGCTCAAAAGATTCTAACGGCAATTGACTTAGTGCTTTCCCATTAAACAAGTAATAAATGGTCCATAATTGATGATACATCATTTTACGATATTCCTTGCTTTGGCGGCCTTTTTTTAATACTGCTCCATCGTTCAGTTCTCTAGGAACGCCATTTGAAAGGAGGAAGAATACAGCTATTGCTGAAAAGATTAAGACAGGTATCATTGGCAAAACAGATAACTGGTACAACACCACAGCTATGACTAAAGCTTTAGCATTGAATATCAATCCTCCGCTCATATACAATTGATACGGATAATTTTCAGGATCCCATTTTTCATTCGGGACCATCAATGCTTGTCCCAAAGCTGCATTCTGTTTTTGCTTTTTAAGAACGATACGACCATTTACTTGGATGATCGACCAACTAAAAATACGGTAAGACAGAAAAGCATATCCAGTGAGCAGTCCAAAAATAAGGTGCCCTAATTCATGCACTACCATATGAAGAAGAAAAGAAAGGACGATGTACAGTAATAGCAGACTGAAGAAATAAGGCTGTATATCTACATCAATGAACAAAATGAGAGTCTCTGCTGCAAGAAGCAGGAGTAGAGGCCAGCAGATATTCCATATATCCTTAGCTTTCACAGCTTCACTCCCCTTTAATTGTTTTTGACAGTTCAGGAAACAGCATAATCAAGATTTCTTTTGTCAAACGGCGATTCTTTCCTTTATATACATAAGCATGCATGTGCATAGCCGGGTTAAAATTGGCTTCGATGACAGTGTAACCAGGATTCTGGATAGTACTTGGTTGTGTCAGATCCGGAATGATCAAATCAATTCCTGTTACATTTGCTTCAATCGCTTCTGCCATTTTTACAGCAAGCTCTTTATAGCTGTCGTGCATCTCATCCGTTACGTCGATCGAATCTCCGCCGGTACTGATGTTGGAGTTTTCTCTTAAATAAACGACCGTTCCTTTTTCAGGAATGCTCTCTGTGGAATAGCCTTGTTCTTTCAACATCAATTGTTCTATCTCACCAAGGACGATTTTTTCTAAAGGAGCTCTATGGTGCGTTCCTCGTAAAGGATCTTGATTCTTTTCATCTACTAATTCTTTGACTGTTGCTGCTCCATTGCCAATGACATTGGCTGGCGTTCTTAAAAGAACAGCAGGAACATGATCATTTACAACAAAAAAGCGGTATTCTGTACCAGCTATATATTCTTCTACCAATACAGAGGAATCCTCTTTGAAAGCAATTTTTACAGCTTGATTGAAATCTTCTTGTGTAGGACCATTTTTAAAAATGGAGATTCCTATTCCATAATTGGTCGACTTGGGCTTAACCACGATAGCTTTATGTTGGTAGCGCCAAAAATCATTTTGCGCTTCTTCAACTGTTTGGTATTCTCCGCCGCCTGGTACATGGAACCCATTTTCAGCAAGAATTTTTTTAGTGACCGTTTTATTCGCCATGATCAAAGAAGAAATATACGTATCCTTGGATGTCATATTTCCATTTTTCACGTATTCTACATGATTGCCGTAACTTAATTTAACAAATTGGTCATGCTCATCGATCACATCTACTGTGATGCCGCTTTGCAAAGCATCATGGATCAATAATTGAGTAGACATTTCTAAAGAAGTAAACCCTCTTAGTTGATACGGTTTTTCCATAGCTTCTTGTTTGTATTGTTGAGCTAATTTCATCCCAAAAGCGATATAGTCCCCTTCTGCTTCTATCCCATCCATAATTTGAGCAGATAAAGTTTTTTCAGGGTGTTCGAACAACTCTTTAGCCCATGCTACAGCTGCTTCAGCTTTTTCATATCCTGAGTGAACAGCCATTTGCTGCATTTCCTCTAATAGAGCCAGTCCTTCTTCTTTAAACTGTGAAACTTCTTTAGGATGTTCTACAGACGTCAAATGATTTTTTTCATCACCGGTTTTAGAGGTTACGGCTGTAGTCTCTTCATCCAACCAAATCATCAAATAACAGAACATCTTCACGAAAACAAGATCTTGTTCTGTGATGCTAAAAGAAGTGAACGGATTTAAATCAAAGTTGCGCAATTCAACATAGGCAATCCCTTTATTGAGCATATCTTTGACTTGTTTCGTACCACGTAGACGAATCGGAGAATAGAACTCCCGCTCTTCTGATAATGCCCCTGAAGAAACTAACGTTTGGATACTCTCTACATAAGCTTCTAATGATTCGTAAGAAACGATGACTTCTTCATCATTCGTATACCCTAGATGACTATTACGCAAACTGCGTGCATAGTGTTCTGGGACAGCTACATCTGATGGATAAAAGTTTTCCATCGCAGTCGGCGAAGCGCCGAATAAGTAACTTAACATCCAACGGTAACGCAAGAAATTTCGAGCCAGCTTCATATAAACAGCAGACTGAAAGTCTTCTTTTGACGTGATATCTGTTTGGTTTTCATATAAAGCATTTAAAATAGCTGTATCAAATTCAAAATTGATATGGATACCGCTTTGCATTTGTTTTTTCTTACCGTAAACTTTTGCTAAATATTCTCGGTATGCCACATCTGCACGTTTTTCCAATCGTGCGATCGGGATATCCTTTTCCTCAGGCAAGCTCCCTGGCATACTAAGCGGCCAGATCCATTCTTCATCATTCATCGAATGATACGTCACATCATGCAAAGCCGGCAGCCATTGGTTAATGCTTTTAGCTCCAGTCAACGGCGGTGTGATCAGCTCTAATTGAACATCGCTGAAGTCTGTTTGAATATAGGGATGAAAGCTTCTGCTTCCAAGTGTAGTCGGGTGTGGCGTTGTTGCTAGTGTTCCGTCTTTCTTAACTCGTAAACCTTCTTTTTCAATACCGATTACAGAACTGTTCCATATTGGTTTGATTGAGTGGTCTTTCATCATTTGTTTGATTGTTTGCATTATGTGTTGACACTACCTTCCTGAACAACTTCTCTTGATTACTTATTTTAAGTGAGAAGTTTTGTTTGTCAAAACTATTATCGCAAAGTTCCTAAAAAAAAGCGACCCAATTTGATTTCTCTTTTAGGATATCTTCATATATTTATTTCTTTTTAATGTAGTTTTTAGTGAATGACCATTTTTCGTTTGATGTATCGCCTTAATTACTGTCTTAAGTGAACAAACGTTTGCGATAAAATAGAAACTCTTTATTATCCATGATATACTAAATAAAAGTTTTTCTGCGAGGAGAGAATTCACATTGACGAATAAACCACTGGCCTTTAGAATGCGTCCTACTCATATTGATGAGATTGTCGGACAAAGTCATTTAGTAGGCGAAGGAAAAATCATTAAACGAATGGTAGATGCCAGAATGTTGTCTTCCATGATTTTATACGGGCCGCCTGGAATTGGTAAAACCAGTATTGCCAGTGCCATAGCGGGATCCACTAAATATGCTTTTCGCATGTTGAACGCTGCTACAGATTCAAAAAAAGACCTGCAAATCGTTGCAGAAGAAGCTAAAATGAGCGGCTCAGTAATTTTAATGCTGGATGAAGTACACCGCTTGGATAAACCAAAACAAGATTTTTTACTTCCTCATTTAGAAAATGGACGAATCATTTTGATTGGAGCGACAACGGAAAATCCGTATATTGCCATCAACCCCGCGGTAAGAAGTCGAGCACAAATTTTCGAATTGAAACCTCTCTCCATTGAAGAAATCAAAATGGCCATGGAACGTGCACTAAAAGATGCCAGCAATGGTCTAGGAGAATATCAAGTGGACATTGACGAACCAGCTCTATTGCATTTTGCTCGAGCAACGAACGGTGATCTAAGAAGCGCTCTGAACAGTTTAGAGTTAGCGGTTAAATCAACGCGACCTGATTCTGAAGGTGTGATTCATATCCCTCTTGAAGTCTCCGAGGAATGCGTACAAAGGAAAGCATTGACACATGACAAAGATGGAGATGCTCATTATGACGTGATCTCAGCGTTGCAAAAATCGGTTCGAGGAAGTGACGTCAATGCAGCATTGCATTATTTAGGACGTTTGATCGAAGCTGGAGACTTGCCGATTATAGCCAGACGGTTAATGGTGATTGCCTATGAAGACATTGGATTAGCGAATCCAGGAGCCTGTTCCAGAACAGTCACAGCGATTCAAGCTGCAGAACGCATTGGTTTTCCAGAAGCTAGAATACCTTTAGCCAACATCGTAATCGATTTGTGCTTATCCCCTAAATCGAATTCTAGCATTTCAGCTATTGATGCTGCTATAAACGATATACGTAATGGAAAAAGCGGTGATGTGCCCGATCACTTGAAAGATTCTCATTACAGCGGAGCCAGCAAGTTAGGACGAGGTGTAGATTACAAGTATCCGCACAGTTATCCTGGTGCTTGGGTAGATCAGCAATACTTGCCTGATAAACTCAAAAACGCACGTTACTTCGATCCGAACCATACCGGAAAATATGAAGATGTTTTGGCTGCTCAATACGATGCTATAAATAAGAAAAAGAAAAAATAGCGTAAACGCTCTCTTTATTATCTGTACAACGTTTCTCTTCAAAGCGTGAGCATATTTGATTGACAATTAAAGAACCCCATGCTACTATAAGGATAAGAATTCTGAGGTATGCGCGATGTCCTAAAATGTGTTGACCGAACATTTTTAATAAAACATTGGGATCCAAACTGAATCAAACGGATAACAAGCCTTTTCACTTGGAAGTTAGATGCTTGACAGTGGAGCCCACCTGCTAGATTGCGGGTTCAATACTACTTGGACGCATAAACGGTACCATCGGAATTTTACATACAATTTCAATTTAAAAAGCCATCCTTTTTGGGATGGCTTTTTTTATGGTGTATAATAAGGATAGTAAATGAGTCATTATTAGGAGGAATTTATATGTTATTATCTATTTTGTTTGTTATCTTTGCGGTTCTATTGCTTTATACAGCTTATTTTTTCTTGACTATGAAAGCTCAGGTTTTTCTCTATTATAAGAGCAGTGACGCCAGCGAAAAAACGAAGCCGATTTTTATGGGTTTTGGGATTGGTTTTCTATTGTGCGGGCTATTTTCCCTCTATCTCGCTTTCTTCTATACGATCATCCAAGCATTTGTCTTTTTAGGTATTGTGATGGTTCTTATTCTTTCTTTCTTGATTTATTTGAACAAAAGTATGTAACGAAGAATTCAAGTCAATGCACTTTTCATGAAAGCGATATCGTTTCTCTATGAAAATAAAAAAATATGCGTTACAATAGAAGTAGGTAAAGGATAGATAAAGAATGGAGTGGTAGGTATGTTGCAAGAATATAATCGTATTTTGGTCGCTATAGATGGTTCTAAAGAAGCAGAATCAGCTTTTAAAAAGGCTGTTCAAGTAGCTGTACGTAATAAGGCCTCATTATTGATTGCCAATGTTATTGATACAAAGGCTTTCCAAAGCATTTCCACTTTTGATGGGTCAATGGCTGATAAAGCTAGTCTGCAAGCTAGAAATACGCTAGAAGAATATGTTCGATATGCTAAAAACCACCGTGTCGAGGACGTTAGTTACGTCATTGAATACGGTTCTCCAAAAGTTCTGATCTCAAAACAAATTCCTGAAGAACATAATGTTCATTTGATTATGTTGGGGGCAACTGGTTTAAGCGCAGTAGAAAGAATTTTTATCGGTTCTGTTTCTGAATACGTTATCCGACATGCTGCTTGTGACGTATTGATTGTTCGTACAGACTTAGAAAACAAACCGACAGATTGATTATATTAGTAAAAAAGGAAGCCGCAATCATTTAAAATGATTGCGGCTTCCTTTTTTACTGAGTCGATTTAAAAAATTATTTTTTTAGACGTTCCACGTCACGAGCGATCATGACTTCTTCATCTGTAGGGATCAATAAGACTTTAACTTTTGAGTCATCTGTAGAGATAATGCGTTCTTCACCACGAACAGCGTTTTTCTCTTTATCGATTTCAGCACCAAACCAGTTGATACCATCAATAAGGATTTCACGAGTTTCAGCAGAGTTTTCACCGATACCTGCTGTAAAGACAATCGCGTCTACACCATTCATCAAAGCAACATATTGACCAATGTATTTTTGAACACGGTTATAGAAAATATCTAGAGATAATTGTGCTCTTTCATTTCCTTCAGCTGCCGCATCTTCAACATCACGCATATCACTTGAAACGCCTGATAATCCAAGTAATCCAGATTTTTTATTGAAGACATTAATCATTTCATTGATGTCAGTAATGCCTTCTTTTTCCATCAAGTATGGAATGATAGAAGCATCGATATCACCTGTACGAGTTCCCATAGTAATACCTGCTAAAGGAGTGAATCCCATGGATGTATCAATCGATTTTCCGCCTTGAACAGCTGTAATAGACCCACCGTTACCTAAATGGCAAGTGATCAATTTTAAATCTTCTAACGGACGATCAAGCATTTCTGCTGCACGTTCTGATACATATTGATGAGAAGTTCCATGTGCTCCGTATTTACGAGCCGCATGTTTTTCATAATATTCCATTGGAATACTGTACAAGTAGTTTACAGCTGGCATATTTGCGTGGAATGACGTATCAAATACAGCTACACTCGTAATGTTAGGCAACAATTTTTTGAATGCTTTAATACCAGTAGCATTAGCTGGGTTGTGTAATGGAGCTAAATCAGCTAAACGCTCGATCTTTGCCAATACATCGTTATCGATCAAAGCAGACTCTTTAAAGTCTTCTCCTCCGGCAACTACACGGTGTCCCACGCCTTCGATTTCTTCGTAGTTTTCGATGACATTTAATTCAATCAATTTATCTAAAACTTTTTGGATAGCAATTTCGTGGTTTTCAATATCTTCTACAATATTGTATTTTTCACCGTTATATTTTGTAGTGAAGATAGAATCTTTCAAACCAATTCTTTCGATGATTCCCGATGAAATAACTTGCTCTTCAGGCATTTCAAATAAAGTAAATTTTAAACTTGAACTACCAGCATTGATTGCAATTGTTTTTGACATGTGTCTTCCCCTTTTCTTCTCTTACAGATTTTCTTTCTTCCAAGTATCCACTTCCTCCATAAATTTTAACATGGATTGGTGGTTTTTCAAATCAGGAATGTTTCCTAACAATACTTGTTTAGCTTGTGCCGCTTTGTCCCCTTTTTTCTGAAGAATCAAAATAGACTTTTGAGACGGTTCATTTGCGAAGAGTTCTTTCGGCAAATGCAGCATCCCTTGTAAAAATCCGTATTCTTGAATAGCTTTCATCAATGAAGCCGCTTCAGAAGTTTCAAACAACAGTTTAGGTACTAAAAATAAACCAAAAGCATTTGGTTTTAGATACTTCAGACTTTGTTCGATCAATAAATGATGAGCGTAAGAATGTCCTTCTTTTGCTGCAGATGTATACACTTTTGCTCTTTCATCCACTGGATAATAGCCAATGGGCAAATCGCTAACCACTAAATCAACTGGATCAACTAATAAGTCTTGAAGAGCATCTTGATACGTCAACTTCACATTTTGTCTTTGAAGTCTAGTCGTCATAGCTGCTAAATCAATAAGCAAGTCATCGTTTTCGATTCCTTCTGCTTCCACTTCTACTTTAGCCGTCGTCAAAGCATTATAAACAGTCGACAACAAATTGCCCGTTCCTACAGCAGGGTCAAGAATCCGCATATTGTCCAGTGAAGAATCACGCAGTTTTTCGATAAAGTACACAAACATAAAACCAATGGCATCAGGTGTCATTTGATGATTCGGTTGTACTTTATCTTCTTTCAAACCTTTCAAGATAGACAATTGCAAAGCCTTTCGAATATCTTCAGGTTCCATAGCAGCAGTATCGATACTTTGGTAAGTCTTCATTAACTGATCAGTCGTTGCTGGATCCAAACTATTTTTTAATTCGTCTGGGATGCTTTTTTCAATCAGGTTGCTGCCCGTTTCAGTCAAAGCTTCTAAATATGAAAAGTCAATTTCATTTCTTAACAATTGGACTGTATTATCTAACGGATTAAAAAGTGCTTCAATGTCTTTTTGAGACAATCAAATCAACCTCTCTTCCTCATAACGATCATTTAATTGGGATAACATCATTTTTGATAAAAGTGCAAAGCTACTTTACCATCTTATCGAATCTATTGTGTATGCACAAGATACAAAATGATTTATTGGTTTTTCTAGGGCTTAATAATAATTAATCATTCATTAAGTTCATCTTATCCTTTTACCTATAGGTTCTCATAAGAGAAACTGGTAAACCGATTAACCTGTTTGCTTTAAAAATAACTAAAAAATAGGGGAGTGAACAATTGTCCACTCCCTTTTCTATTTCTATTATTGAGCTGCTGGGTATACAGAAACTTGTTTTTTGTCGCGGCCTTTACGTTCGAAACGTACAACGCCATCTACTTTAGCAAACAAAGTGTCATCTCCGCCGATACCTACGTTAACTCCTGGGTAAATTTTAGTACCACGTTGACGGTATAAAATTGATCCACCTGAAACAGTTTGACCATCAGCACGTTTAGCGCCTAAACGTTTTGATTGTGAGTCACGACCGTTAGAAGTAGAACCGCCCCCTTTTTTATGAGCGAAAAGTTGTAGATTCATTTTCAACATTTGGAATGCACCTCCATTTTTTTATTTGATGTTTAATTGAACATATTCAGAATATTGTTCTACTATTCCTGTTAAAGAAATAAGTAGGCTCTCAAGTAAAACTTGAGCTGTTTTCATCTGCTCTTCAGTTAAGTCTTTAACCAGTTCTACATATAAGTAGCCGCCTTCAGCTTCATCGTTTTGTTCGATGATAGGAGTAACTCCAGTTAAAGCCGTCAAACTATTTGCAGTTCCGATCGTTAAAGCCGAAACAGCTGCACAGACGATGTCGCTGCCATAGGGTCCTGACTCGGCATGTCCCGTCACTTCGAAAGAAACAATGTTTCCTCTGTCGTTTCGTTTAATAAATGCTTGAATCAATTGGAAACACCTCTTTATTATGCGTTGATAGCATTGATGACAACTTTTGTATATGGTTGACGGTGACCTTTTTTGTTGTGGCTGTGTTTTTTAGGTCTGTATTTGAAAGTAGTTACTTTCTTTTGTTTACCATGTTTAGCTACAGTTCCTTCAACAGTTGCTCCTTCGATGAATGGAGCTCCCACTTTAGTGTCATCTCCACCAACTAAGATTACTTCGTTAAAGTTAACTGTTTCACCAGCTTCAACGTTTAATTTTTCGATGTAGATTTCTTGTCCAACTTCAACTTTAAGTTGTTTTCCACCTGTTTTGATAATTGCGTACATATATTCGCACCTCCTTATTAGACTTAGACTCGCCGTCATGAGTGCCGTAATGGACTTGATAACTCAATTCCGCGCGGTTGTAGTTGTGGTGCTGCACATTTACAACATTAACATCTTACCAAATATAAAAGAAGCCGTCAATGTATTTTTCTCATTGACGGCTTCTTTTATTCGATCTTTTAGGCAATAAATAAATCAGACGACACTGAACGAGTACCATATTGTTCTGCAAAGTCGATATCGTGTGTAACGATCAAGATGCCGGTCCCATCAGAGGCTATTTCTTGGATCATTTTGCCGATACCGTTAGCTGTGTCTCTGTCTAAAGCAGAGGTTGGTTCATCAAAACATAAAATTTTTGGATTCAGCATCATTGCACGAGCGATTGCTGCACGCTGCTGTTGGCCACCAGATAAAGTTCCTGGATAAACATCTCTTTTATCCAAGATGCCCATCTGCTGCAATAAGCTTTCAGCCTTTTGAACGGCTTCTTCTTTAGTCATCAGCTTTTGTGCTAATGGTGCTTCTAAACAATTTTCTATGACCGTTAAATTAGGAAACAATTGGTAATCTTGAAAGACCATCCCAATTTGATTGCCATATGTTTTTTGTTCTTTTTTTGAAACATAGTCCGCTTTTCCTTCAGCATTTTCTTTGCACAAGAAAGTATCGTCGATCACTATTGTTCCATTGTCTGCTTTTTCTAATTGGTTCAATAATCGCATCAATGTTGTTTTTCCTGTACCGGATCTCCCCACAAGAGTAACGATTTCTCCAGCATCGATTGTAAAATCAAATTTCTTGATCACATCGATCCCATTGAATTGTTTAGTGATGTTTGTTGCTTTCAACCCCATTTGAATCTTCTCCTTTAGTAATTCGATTTCTTCTCAATTGCGTTTAAGGCTAATGTGACTAAGCCAGTGATGATCAAGTAAATGATTCCTACAGCTGCATAAGGCACCAAGGATGCATACGTATTAGCTGCAATTTGACCTGCTCGCAACAACTCTCCCAGCCCTAAAATGTAAATCAAAGAAGTATCTTTTACTAAAGAAATCACTTCGTTTCCAACTGACGGCAACACTACACGCATGACTTGTGGAATAATAATTTTGATAAATCCTCTGACACGCCCGATCCCCAACACTTTGATCGCTTCAAACTGACCATTGGGGACAGATAAAATCCCTCCACGGAAAATTTCGGCATAATATGCTGTGTAGTTGATAATAAACGTAAATACAGCTGCTGCAAATCGATCAAACGTGATTCCTACAAGAGGCAATCCGAAAAAGACTACCATAAGCTGAAGCAGTAAAGGCGTTCCTCTCATCACATAAATATAAACTTGAATGATCCATGTGATCCATTTAGGTGCATACACTCTTACACAAGCTACTAAAAAACCGAATGGAATGGTTACCACTACTATAATAAAAAATAACCCTAACGTTGTCTGCAGCCCATTTATTAAACTAGGCATGATCTCAGTAATCAAATTCATTTTTCTACACTCATCCTTTGCTTCGTTGCTTCATTTTATTCCGCGATCCATTTATCTTTTATTTCGGCTAAAGTACCATCTTTTTCCATATCCGCTAACACGTCATCCAGTTTTTCTAAAAATACCGTATCGGATTTTCTAACTCCTACCGCTGTATTCTCTTCAGCAAATCTTTCTTCCAATACTCGGTACTTTTCGATCCCTTTTTGTTTCATATAATACCGTGCGTACAATTCGCTAACTGCAGCAGCATCACTTCTGCCGCTTTCTAAATCGTTGAATACATCATTATAAGACGGATATTGTATCACATCTTGCCCTTCAAATATTTCTACAATGCCACTTTCGTGATTTTTCAACAAATCTACCGTACTGGATGACTGTTGAGAAGCTACTACTTTCCCTTCTAAATCTTCCCAATTGTTTATCGGACTGTCCGCCATCACAACAAAGATTTGTCCACCGGAAAGATACGGTGTCGTAAAATCAACTTTTTCTTTCCGTTCTTTCGTAACAGAATACCCGTTCCAGATCACATCAATGTTTCCTGAGTTGAGTTCGGTCTCTTTCATTGCCCAATCGATGGGTTGAAACGCTACTTCCATTCCTAAACGGTCAGCTGCTTCAGTTGCCAAATCTATATCCAATCCTACCAAGTTCCCTTCATTATCTCGGAATCCCATAGGTACAAACGTATCATCTAAACCAACAACAAACGTCTCTCCAGGTTCTCCAGTAAAAGAAGCTTTATCTTCCGCCGAAGTTTCTTCTTTACCACAAGCTAGTAAAACAAATGAAAATGCTGCTATGAGAGTGATCAAGTTTATCTTTTTCATATTCTATCAGTCCTTTTCAATAATATAGAAAATAGATTATTCTGCAAACCATTTTGCATAGATCTCGTCAAAGGTTCCATCAGATTTCATTTCTTCTAAAGCAGAATTGATCGCTTCTGTTAATTTATCGTCTTCTTTACGCGTACCAACTGCATATTCTTCTTCTCCAAAATTATCTTCTAATACCCGGTACTCAACATCTGCATTTTGTTTCATGTAGTAGCGGCCCAACGTTTCATCTACAACGATCGCTTCACTTCTGCCGGATGCTAGATCGTTGAATACATCATTGTTAGACGGGTAAAGAACCACTTCTCCATTAGCAAATGAATCAACGATATTTGAAGGGTCTGCATTGATTGCATCAACTGCACTAGAAGATTGTTGTGCAGCTACTGCTTTCCCTTTTAAATCTTCTTTTGTTTGAATCTCGCTGTCCTCTAATACAATAATGATTTGGCTGTTTTCTAAATACGGAGTACTAAAATCAACTTGTTCTTTTCTTTCATCTGTAATCGTGTATCCGTTCCAGATAGCATCAATATTGCCGCTTTTTAGTTCCGTTTCTTTCAGTGCCCAGTCAATGGATTGGAATTCAACATCGACACCCATTTTTTCTCCTACTTCATTCGCTAAATCAATATCAAAACCAACGATCTCGCCTTCACTATCTCTAAATCCCATCGGAGCAAAAGTATCATCTAACCCGACAACGAATTTTCCTTCTTCAATAATTTGATCATAAGAGTCAGTTTGGCCTTCAGTAGATCCGCAACCTGCTAGTAATGTTGTTAAAATACCCAATCCTAAAAGTGATTTCAATACTGTTTTTTTCATTTGTAATTGCTCCTTTTTTATCTCTATTTTTTTGTTTTTACTAAATATTTTCAGCTGCAGTCTGAAAATACAAAAAAATCGTCCTTTGATTTTCTTTTTAAAGAAAAATCAAAGGACGATTGACAATTACTATCGTGGTTCCACCTTTTTTCGCAAGTTCTTCACAGATACTTGCCTCATCACGTTCAAGACTACTAAACGCTAGTACTATAACGGGCACTCCCGGGTCAACTTACTAAATCAGTTCAGCTGCCAGCTCAGAGATGTGTGTTCAAAATTATTTCTTAGTTGCTTTCACCACCCGCAACCTCTCTAAAAAGATTTAATTCCTACTTTTTCTCTTCTTTGCTTTTAAAAAAGACTATTTAATTTAAAGGTACTATATCACAATTATTTCTTTTTGCCAAATATTTTTTGCCAGAAACTTTGCTTTTCTGATTTCATCGACATCAATGGAACGGTTTCACCTAAAATTCTGCGTGCGATATTGCGATATCCTTGCGAAGCAGCATTTTTAGGGTTCAATACGATTGGATCTCCGTTATTCGAAGAACGAACAACATCGTCGTCGTCGAAAATGATACCTAATAAGTTGATAGACAAGTGACGAGTGATCTCATCCACATCCATGACTTCACCGTCCTGCATCATTCGTTTACGAATACGGTTGATAATCAATTTTGGTTCTTCGATTTCCGTTTGCTCCAACAAGCCAATAATTCTGTCTGCATCTCGGATAGCAGAAATTTCTGGAGTCGTAACTAAAATCGCTTCATCAGCAGCGGCAATGGAGTTTTTAAACCCTTGCTCAATCCCAGCTGGGCAATCGATCAAAATATAATCATAATCTTTTCGCAATTCTTCTACGATATCGATCATTTGTTGTTCATTGATTGAACTTTTATCTGCGTTTTGCGCGGCAGGAAGTAAGTATAAATTATCGTTGAAACGTTTATCTTTGATCAATGCTTGATGCAATTTTGCTCTTTCTTCTACCACATCTACAATATCATAGATAATTCGGTTTTCTAATCCTAAGATAACATCTAAGTTGCGCAACCCGATGTCCATATCAATCAAACATACTTTTTTCCCTTGTAATGCTAATGCAGTTCCTAAATTAGCCGTAGAAGTTGTTTTTCCAACTCCACCTTTACCGGAAGTAATGACAATTGCTGTACTCATTAAAATAATCCTCCTGTCACTTTATCGATAGACGGCTGTATTTTCTTTAACCGATCCAACGTCTCAAAAGATAAGATATGTAAATCATTTATATAGGCTACTTCTACTTTACTAGAACGGCTTTCTTCGTCTTCGTTATCGATCACTTCAATGCTGTCAGCGATACGAATCTGAGCTTTAGTCAGAAAATCCGCTACAATAACAGCCGTAGTGTCCCCTTCGATTCCTGCATGAGCCAGTCCATGAAGTTCACCAATAATAAAAATACTGCCTTTCGCACGGACTACGCCTCCAGGATGCACTTTTCCGATTAACAGAATGTCTCCTGGAGCATCTATGATCTGTCCGCTGCGTACTGTTTGTACTTTCATTTCCAAACTCACTTCTTTTTGCCACTCGATTGCACGTTCGTAAGTCAAAACATTTGAGGTAAATGATTTGATCGAAAAGTGACTTTTTTCTTCAATTTTAGTAGATATCTGGCTTTTTTGCTCGTCATTCAACAAACGATTTCCTGAATGTACTTCCAATTGAATATCTTGGCGTGTCTCACCAGAAAGTTTTCGTTCCGCTCTTAGATGGTCCAGCAGACCGTCTAATTCTTCCAACAACTCTTCAAAAGAAGCTGTATCGCTTAAGTTTAATAAAAAGCCGTCTTTAATTCCCTTTAATGCAACATTCTGCTTCATTGAATCTTATCCCCCAATTTCAAAAGACTTACGAACCTATTTTTAATCGCGTGTGATAGCGTCAGCTAATTTTTTCAACGGATAGTAAAGGACCACCAACAATAGAGTGTTTAATAGCAGAGTTGGTCCTAGACGATTCGCTAAGAAAGTAGTGACATCAATGGTCGCTAAATCGATGACCATATAAAATCCATATAATAAAAACTCCGTTAAGCTCAGTTGAAGAATCGTTATCATAATCAACACTAATAAATTAGGATTTAGAATCTTTTTCAATTTATCGCTTAAATAAATCATTGCAGGGAGAAGGGACGTATAAATCCCTAAGATCCCTACATAATAACTGTCGTAAAGCAATCCCAGAAGGATCCCAAAAAGTATCATATAGCTGCGATCAATATAAAAAGCAAAGATAATCGTGCACACAATAATCAATCTGGGAACCATATCACTGGTAGCTGTATACATTTGTGCAGAAAAGACCGATGCGATTACTCCATCTAATAACAGAGCTATAAACAACGTGAGCGGAACAAAAATATTGATTCTTGTTTTTTTCAACATTCTCTATTCCCCACTTCCAGACGCTCGTTGGATAATCGTTACAAAACGAATATCATTCATATCAGCTGCAGGTGTTATATAAGCTTCCATAGCTAAACCGTGTGAATCTAATTTGATTTCATCCACTGTTCCGATCAATAAAGAACTAGGTGATAGTCCGCCCAAACCTGATGTAACGACTTGATCCCCTTCTTTCAGTGTTGCATCGGTAATGATTTGATTCAAAATCAAACGATTGGTTTCAGCCTCATATCCGCTGATAATGCCGTGAACAACTCCATTCTCTGTTAATACTTGCGCAGAAACTCGGCCAGTATTTTGGTGAGAAGTCGTTACTAGCTGCACTTTTGAGCTCGTTGGACTTACTTCGACGATACGTCCGATGTAGCCGTTCCCGCCCATAACCGACATATTCATTTCGACACCATTTTGGCTTCCTCTATCAATGATCAATTGGTCTACCCAATTGTCCGGGTTGCGCCCTATAACAGCTCCGTTGATACTGTTGTAATCAGTTAATGTATCAGTCAACTCTAATTGCTCTTGCATTTTTTCGTTATCCTGCTGCAATGAAGCTAATTTAGCTTCTGTTTCATACAATTGATCCATTTTTGATTTCAATGATTTATTTTCTTCGTAAGTATCGATCAAACCTTCTACGGAATCAATAATGTTCACCACACCATTGGCTGGTTTGCTGAACACCCTGCTGGTTAATGCTGTTATATCGTTTGTAAAACGCTGAATGATCGGAGCATTCCCGCTGCCCGTGATGGAAAATGCCACTAGACCGAGAACAACGATTACACTGATTAATAAAATAATAAGTTTTTTATTTGAAAAAAACTGGTTCAAAGTACCACCTCGTTGATTTTTACAGGCTGTGTATATTTTACCATAGGTTGCTCAAAATAAGCATACTGTTTTCGTATTTTATTTTGACTCCTCTTATACTTACTGCCCATATAATGCAGAACAAATCCTTCACTCAAAAATAGCGGGATGGATAATCCATACCCGCTTGAAAATAAGTCGTTTTATTTGTTTCCTCGTTTTTGGTAAACATCTATGTGTTTCAAAGCGTCGCCCGTACCGATTGCTACACAATCCAACGGTTCATTGGCTACGAATACAGGTACATCTGTTTCTTCCGCAATAACGTCGCTGATATTTTTAAGAAGAGCTCCCCCACCAGTCAATACGATACCGTGGTCGATAACATCTGCTGAAATTTCAGGAGATGTTTCTTCTAATGTTTCTCTAACGGCAATAACAATGCCTTCTACAACTTCTTGAATCGCTTCAGCAACATCTACTGCAGAAATTTCAATCGTCTGCGGCAATCCCGTAAGTAAATCTCTACCTCTGATATCCATTGTGCCATATTCAACTGCTTTTTCAACTGACGCACAACCGATCTCCATTTTAATTTGTTCAGCCGTTCTTTCACCGATCAGCAAATTATATTTTTTACGGATGTAATGAATAATGACTTCATCCATTCTGTCTCCAGCCAAACGAATCGTTCTGCTGCTGACGATTCCCCCTAGTGAGATCGTTGCAACATCTGTCGTTCCGCCTCCTATATCTACTACCATACTACCTGTTGGATCCATTACAGGTAAACCAGCACCAATAGCAGCTGCAAACGGTTCTTCGATAATGTAGGCATCTTTTGCACCAGATAGGCGAGTAGCATCAATGACAGCACGTTTTTCAACTTCTGTTACACTGCTTGGCACACATACAACCACGTAGGGTTTAGATGTTCTCTTGCCAACTGCTTTTTTAATATAGTACTTCATCATTTCAGCCGTAATATTGAAATCAGCAATGACTCCATTTTTCATTGGACGAATCGCAATGATCGATCCAGGAGTTCTCCCAATCATATTTCTAGCTTCTTCACCAACTGTTACGATTTCTCCGGTGTTAATGTCTTTAGCTACCACTGACGGTTCTCTTAAGACGATACCTTTTCCTTCTACGAAGACATTTGTATTAGCTGTCCCCAAATCTATTCCTATGTTTTTGCTTCCAAAATTCAACACGCTTTTCATCCTCTCAATTGTCTAATCGAAACTAGTTATTTTCTCTTTTAAAGAAAAAGATTAGACTTCCAAGAACGTTTCTTTGAACGTTCCGCATTTTTCCGCTTTTAATATCATACTTCAAATTGAAATCAGACGCATTAATAACACCTATTTTTAATGTAAATTTAAGTAGCTCTCAATAGTTTCGTAATCTTTGCAATTGAGACCATTTTATTTAAAGCTACACTTAGTATACAATTTTATAGCCACAATATAAAGGTGTACAGTTAATTCCCTTTATATTTTATTCATTTAGTCATACTTTATTTTCTTTTTGATCCTTAAATCTGTAAGGAATTATTCATGAATTTACTTCGATTGTATTTTTGCTTGGTATTTTTCTCTATAAAACACAAAAAAAACAGTCTAGTTTACACTAGACTGTTTTAGCTAACTGATAAATTTTTAAATGTTTAAATTTAATTAAATTTTGTTAACGTTAGCAGCTTGAGGTCCACGGTTACCTTCTTCAACGTCGAAAGAAACTGATTGGCCTTCTTCTAAAGTTTTGAATCCGTCTCCTTGGATAGCTGAGAAATGTACGAATACATCGTCTGCGCCTTCGCGTTCGATAAATCCAAATCCTTTTTCTGCGTTAAACCATTTTACTGTACCTTGCTCCATGAAAAATTCCTCCTCGTGCTTGTTAGCACTATATAATTCACATTGTTGCTGACGGTACGATTCGGAATGTTTTGAAACAATTCTTTTTTCCACCTAACAAAATGCTAACTAAAGTATAACACGATAAAAAAATCTTAGCAACCTATAATGCACTCTTTTTTAAATTCTTTTTGTTTTTTTACGATTAACTGCATTACTTGAAAGTTTCTGCTCTAAAAAATACCTAGTTCTTTTAGACTGGCGTAATCATTTTGTCCCACGATAATATGATCCAATAACTCCACCCCCATCAAGTCGCCGCACTCTGCTACACGCTTAGTAAATACAATATCAGCTTCTGAAGGGTTTGGACAACCAGAGGGATGGTTATGGACAACGACTATCTTTGCAGCTGAATACCGTACAGCGCCTTTAAATATCTCTCTGGGATGCGCGACACTGGAACTCAATCCGCCTTTGAAAATCGTTTCTTTTTTGATGATCTCGTTTTTTGTATTTAAAAATAAGACAATGACGTGTTCTTGTTGCAAGTCTCCCATTTCCGCAGACATCATTTCACCAATTTGTCGGCTGGATGTGATCTGACCTGTTTTTATTTGCGGAGCTTGAGCGATTCTTATGCCTAATTCTATAGCAGCTTTTAATTCAATGGCTTTCGTTTTCCCTACGCCGGAGATCATGATCAGTTCTTCTAATGAAACGTGTTTTAAGTAATATAAGTCATCAAAGGTATTCAATATGTTTAAAGCAACCGAGACAACATTCGTACCTTTTACCCCTGTTCGTAAAAGTATTGCCAATAATTCATGGTTTGATAAAGCTTTTTCACCGTACTGTTCCAGTCTTTCTCTTGGGCGGGACTGGACAGGCATTTCTGCTAATAAGTTCGTTTGATTTAACAACACAAAAAACCTCCTTTGACATATTATATGCAAAGAAGGTCTTGTTCAGTTTTTTAATTTGAAAAGATCCAATTCTCTTGAAGGAAATGTTTTACTTCAAACAAATCTTTTCGTATCACTAACGACTTTTCTTCCGCTTCTTTAGTCGGTTGAAACAAATCAGGAACCATAATGACTGGAATACCTGCATCGAAAGCAGCTCGTATCCCATTCATGGAGTCTTCCAGGATCACTGTTTCGTCTTTCTCTCCATCGAATAAATTCCAAGCTTTTTCAAATATTTCCGGACTAGGTTTAGCAAACTCTACTTGATCTCTAGACACGATTTCATCAAAATAATGAGCGATTCCAGCACTATTGACGCACAAATCGATCATATTTCTCCTACTGCTTGAAGCGATACCTTTTCGAATGCCTTTCTCTTCTAGAAAAGCCAGTAATTCTTTCAAGCCTGGTTTAACTAAGATACCTGCTGATTCAATATGATCCAGCAAATAAACCCGACTTTTTTCAATAAAGGCATCTACTTTCTCATCATCCTTAAAATCCTTATACATATTGGCAAAAAATTCTTCATCTGAAGCTCCAATGTATCTTTCATAATAGTCGTACGTAAAAGACAACCCAATTTCATCTGCAGCTTTTTGATTTGCTGTGTAATACATCATTTCCGTATCGAACATCAAACCATCCATATCAAATATAACTGTTTTTAACTCTTTCATCCAAATCCCCCTAGTGATTAATCAGCGGCTAACAATTCACGCCGTACTTCAGAAATAAAATACAATGATCCTGTAATAAATAATATGCCGCCTTCTCCCATTGTTTCCAACTCAGACAATAGGCCCGCTTGCCACTGTTCATAATAAGTGATGCCTGAACGGATATACGGTCCAAGCTCTTCACTAGTAGCTGCTTTAGGCGAATCAAAAGTTGTCAAACTCAGTTGGACATTAGGAAGACTCTGAATCAAGTCCACCATTTGCTGAATGTCTTTGTTGACAACAGCTGAAAACAAGATCCGTACTTCTTGTTCCGGAAAATCGTGTTTGATTGTTTCGACTAACCGCTCGACACCTGGTTCATTGTGAGCACCATCCAATACAATGATCGGCTCATCACTGATTTTTTCCATCCTGCCTGGCCAGAAGGCTCTTTTCACCCCTCTCAATAAAGCTTCGTGTTTGAGAGTGAGTTGTTTTCTTTCTGCATACAATTCCACTGCTTTAATAGCTGCTGCAGCATTTTCTACTTGGTGTTTCCCCAGCATAGAAAGTTGGATCGTTCTCAACCGCAATACGTCATCTTCGAAAGTAAACTGTTCTCCCCATGTTGGCAATGTATGCCAGTCTGAGACCGAAAAATCAGTTGCATACTCATAAAGAGGGCTCTGACACTCCAACGCTAGTTGCTTAATCTCTTCCAGTGCTTCATAAGGGATATTCCCAGTTACTACAGGAACAGCAGGTTTGATGATGCCTGCCTTTTGCTTAGCTATCTCGGGTAAAGTATCACCCAGTATGGCCATATGATCCATGCCGATCGTCGTGATGACAGACACTTCAGGCAGCACGATGTTGGTCGAATCGTATAATCCACCTAACCCGACTTCTATGACCGCAACATCTGCATGTCCTTCTCCAAAATACGTAAACATCATAGCTGTAATCACTTCAAATTCGCTCGGTCCGCCTAAGTCTGTCTCTTCCAACTCTTGAGCTAACGGGTAAATTATATTTGCCAGTCGGACGATTTCGCTGTCCTCAATCGGTTCGCCGTTGACACTGATTCGCTCGTTAAAGACTTCTATAAAAGGAGAAGTGAACGTGCCGACAACCAATCCATGCTCCTCCAGCATGTTGCGGATAAACGTAACCGTAGATCCTTTTCCATTAGTACCAGCTACATGGATCGCCGGTGTTTTCTTTTCTGGATGGCCTAATCGTTCCATCATCCATTCCATACGCTTCAATCCCGGCTTTTTCCCAAATGTTCGAATGCCGTGGATCCAATTCAGCGCTTCTTCATAAGTCTTCCACATATCTTCCCACCGTTCTTCCATTAAACTGCTTTCTACATTAGTATAAAATACTTTGCATCGTTTTGCAGTAGAAAAAGCTGCACCCCTTTAAGGATACAGCTTTTCTATTAGTCATTCGATACATCTTATAAGAATTTTTGTTTTAGAACTGCGATTCTGTCGCTTACTGTTGCTTGTTTTTCCAAGTACTCTGCTTCTTTCGCTTTTTCTTCTAAAACGATTTTTTCAGGAGCATTGTTAACGAACTTCGCATTCGACAATTTGCCTTGGACGCGTTGAACTTCTTTGTTCCATTTGTCCAATTCTTTTTCCAAACGAGCGATCTCTTCTTCAATATTGATCAATCCAGCCAACGGAAGGTAAATCTCAGCCCCTGTAATAATAGCTGTCATCGCTTCTTCTGGTGCTTCAATAGTGTTAGAGATCGTCAATGTTTCTGGGTTGCAGAAACGTTCGATATAAGACGTGTTCTCTTTCAAGAATGCTTCGATCGTATCGTCATTTGTTTTGATAAGGATATTGATTTTTTTCGATAATGGAGTATTCACTTCTGAACGGATATTGCGCACTGAACGAATCAATTCCATTAAGACATCCATCCCTTTTGAAGCTGCTTCATCGGACAATTCTGGTTGAACTGTTGGATAGTCCGCCACTACAAGTGATTCTCCTTCGTGAGGAATATTTTCCCAAATTTCTTCAGTCACAAAAGGCATGATTGGGTGCAGCAAACGTAAAATTTGATCTAAAACGTGAGCTAAGATACTTCTAGTCGTCAACTTCGCTTCTTCATCTTCGCCAAATAAAATTTCTTTACTCATTTCAATATACCAGTCACAGAAATCATCCCAAATGAAGTGGTACAAATGACGACCAGCTTCACCAATTTCATACTTGTCTGTCAATTCCGTAACAGATTGGATCGTTTCGTTTAATTTCGTTAAGATCCAACGGTCGGCTACTGTTTTTTCTCTTGTTAAATCAATATCTTTTACTTCAAGATCTTCTAAGTTCATCAATACGAATCGACTAGCATTCCAAATTTTATTGATAAAGTTCCAAGCCGCATCCATTTTATCGTAGCTGAAACGAACATCTTGACCTGGAGCAGAACCGGTAGATAAGAACCAACGCATAGCGTCTGCACCGTATTTGTCGATAATGTCCATTGGGTCGATACCATTCCCTAAAGACTTGCTCATCTTGCGTCCTTGCTCGTCACGAATCAACCCATGGATCAACACATCTTTAAACGGCTGTTCATTGGTAAATTCTAAACTTTGGAAAATCATGCGGCTTACCCAGAAGAAGATAATGTCGTAACCCGTCACCAATGTACTGGTCGGGAAATAACGTTTAAAGTCTTCTGCATTTTCATTTGGCCAACCCATTGTTGAAAATGGCCATAATGCTGAACTGAACCAAGTGTCTAATACATCAGGATCTTGTTCCCAGTTTTCAACATCTGTCGGATCTTCCATTCCTACATACATTTCTCCAGTTTCCTTATGGTACCAAGCTGGAATTCTGTGTCCCCACCATAATTGTCTAGAAATAACCCAGTCATGAACATTTTCCATCCATTGAGTATACGTTTTTTCAAATCGTTCTGGGACAAAATTGACTTTTTTGTCTGTCTCTTGGTTTTCCAGAGCTTCTTTAGCTAACGGAGCCATTTTAACGAACCATTGAGTAGATAAACGAGGTTCCACCACTACTCCAGTACGCTCAGAGTGTCCAACACTGTGAACCATTTTTTCTACTTTCACTAAACGACCTTCAGCTTCCAAATCTTTGATAACAGCTTTTCTAGCTTCAAAACGATCCATTCCTGCGTAGTTTCCTGCAGTTTCATTCATAGAACCATCACCGTTCATCACATTCACACGAGGAAGATCGTGGCGATTCCCAACTTCAAAGTCGTTCGGGTCATGGGCAGGGGTGATTTTAACCACTCCAGTACCAAATTCCATGTCAACATAATCATCCGCAATGATCGGTATCTCACGATTCATCAATGGCAATGTAACAGTTTTACCAATCAATCCTTGATAACGTTCATCGTCAGGATGTACAGCCACTGCAGTATCTCCCAGCATCGTTTCAGGACGCGTTGTAGCAATTTCTACTTCACCACTGCCATCTGTTAGTGGATAAGTCATGTGGTAAAAAGCACCTTCGATGTCTTTATGAATCACTTCGATATCCGATAAAGCTGTTTTAGCTTTAGGATCCCAGTTAATGATGTATTCCCCACGATAAATCAATTCTTTTTCATACATGGTTACAAATACTTTACGAACCGCTTCAGATAATCCCTCATCTAATGTGAAACGCTCGCGGCTATAGTCAACAGAGATTCCAACTTTTGCCCATTGTTCACGAATGACACTAGCATAGTCTTCTTTCCATTCCCATACTTTATCGATGAAGTTTTCTCTCCCAAGATCATAGCGGGAGATGCCTTCTTCAGCTAGTTTAGCTTCTACTTTGGCTTGAGTTGCGATTCCAGCATGGTCCATTCCCGGCAACCATAATGTGTCGTAACCTTGCATGCGTTTTTGACGCACTAAAATGTCTTGCAACGTTGTATCCCAGGCATGTCCTAAATGCAATTTACCTGTAACGTTCGGTGGTGGAATAACCACTGAATAAGGTTCTTTTGTTTTATCTCCACTTGGTTTGAATAAATCTTTTTCTAACCATTTTTCATAACGACCAGCTTCGACTTCATTCGGCTGATATTTCGTCGGCATTGTAATCTCTTTTGCCATATTGAACCACTCCTTTTCTCTTTTACCCTGTATTTGCTGAAAACAAAAAAGCATCCATCCTAATCTGTTATTAGGACGAATGCTTTTGGATTCGCGGTACCACCTATATTGCCTATCCGTTATGTTGGATAGACCACTTCATTCACGTTAGTAACGAAACGTTAGTCCGGACAAAGCTACTCTTCATTCACTCTGTCAGCTCCCAAGCTACCTTCATTCCAGTTCAATTAAGGACTCCCACCAAACATCCTTTTCTCTTCAAATTGAAGTCTGAAACTACTCCTCTTGTTCATCGCTTTATTCTTTATTAGGATAGCATGTTCATTTTTAAAATTCAATAACGAATATATGAGTTTATTCCTGTAATAATATGTCTTCTCTTTTCCACATACTTAAAAAAAAGGATGAATTGCCACTTGATTTTTCATTTGTTATTCATTTTATCGAGCAGATTTTGCAGCTTCAATCACTGCTTCATAGTCTGGTTCATCCACCATTTCAGGAACAATTTCTTGGTAAACAATCGTTCCTTTTCTATCAATCACAAAAACCGAACGTGCCAATTTCTTTAATCCAGGCATATATAATCCGTAAGCTTGAGCAAAAGTCAGACTTGTATCATGCAGCATCTCCATCTCTAATCCTTCTCCTGCGCACCAATTCCGTTGCTGATCTTCTGTGTTATTTGAAATTGTCAGCAACTGTACGCCTTCAATCTTACTAACTTTTTCGTTGAACGCTCTTGTTTGTTGAGCGCATACGCGTGTATCGATATCCGGTATGACACTGATCACGATGACTTCATTAGTAAAATCTGCCAGCGATACTTGATCTCCATTTAAATTAGACAATGAAAAATTAGGCGCTTTTTCCCCTACTGCCGGTTGTATTCCTTCTAATTGATATGGTGTTCCTTTTCTTGTGATTTCCATTTTATCCACTCCTATATTGACATCTGTCTCTATTATAAAGTTCTTTTCTCTCGATGGCTATGAAGAATAACATTTAGACAAAAAAATGGATCACAGAACAACATTCTGCGATCCATTTTATGATGCTATTTATTAAAGCAATGCGCTAAAAGTTTCTTCTTGCTGAGCAGCTAGTGTATCTCCTACACTGATTTCAGAGAAGACTAATCCTTCCATAGCACGTTCAATCAAGCCTTCTACGTCTAATCTAGCTTCAAATTCTCTCGTTTTTTCTAGATCCGGCTTAGTTTTAGGAGCTGGAGGAGCAAAAATCGTACAGCAGTCTTCAAATGGTTGGATAGACAAGTCAAATGTATCGATTTTTTGAGCGATGTCAATAATCTCATTCTTATCCATAGAGACTACTGGTCGTAAAACAGGCGTATTTGTCACATCATTGATAGCGATCATACTGTGCATTGTTTGTGATGCTACTTGACCCAAAGATTCTCCATTGAAAATCGCTAAACCCTTACGTTGTTCACGAATACGGTCTGTGATACGCATCATGAAACGACGTGTCACGGTCATCAAGTATCCTTCTGGGACTTTCTTTTTGATCTCTTCTTGGATCTCCGTAAAAGGTACTTCAATAAACTGCACACTTCCTGAAAAAGCAGCAATTTTAGCCGTTAAGTCTTTTGCTTTTTGTAAAGCTCTTGGACTTGTGTATGGAGGACTGTGAAAATGAACAGCTTCTACTTCTACTCCACGTTTCATAGCCAAATACCCTGCTACTGGCGAATCGATTCCCCCTGACATCATCAGCATTCCTTTGCCGCTTGAACCTACAGGAAGCCCGCCTGCTCCTTGAATCGTTTCACAAGATAAAAAGATTCCGTTTAAACGCACTTCAACTCGTAAAGTAATATCAGGTTTTTTGACTTGAACCTTTATTCCTTCAACATTTCTCAATACTTCTCCGCCGAGCAATTGGTTGATGTCGTTTGTATCCAATTCGAAATCATGATCAGCTCTTCGAGTAGCGATTTTAAATGTTTTCCCTGGTGCATATTGCTCTTTTACCATTTCAACAGCCACTTGTTTTACTTGCTCCATGTCTCTGTCTAATTTCATAACGGGAGAATAATTTTGAATACCAAATATCGATTTCAATCGTTTCAATACTTCTTCACTATCGGCATCATGCAACTCTAAATGCATACGGTCGCGTTCACCGTGAACTTTAACTTGTGGAAAATCACGTAACGCCGCTTTAACGTTTTGTGATAACCGATTGATAAAAATCTTTTTATTTTTTCCTTTTGTCGATAATTCACCGTAGCGAACCATCACTTCATTGTATTGCATACTGTACTTCCTCTCTAAATCCCTACCTATTTGATATCTTTAAAATTTTGATACAAAGCATCGAACGCTGTTAAAAATTGTCGTGCTTCTTCCATAGTACTCGTGTCTGTTAAACTGACACGAACTGCTCCAGTAGCTGTTTTTTCCGGCACACCCATCGCCGATAACGTACTGGAAGTTGTCTTGTTTCGACTTGAACACGCACTGGTCGTCGATATAAAAATATCTTCCTTTTCAAATGCATGAACACTCACTTCTCCGCGAATGCCTTGCAATCCAAAACAAATAATATGAGGAGCCCCTTTTTTGGTAGAAAACAGTTGAACTTTAGGATACTTACTCAATTCATCCATCAAATAATCTCTGATTAGTCTTTGGTTGGCTGTTTTTTGTTCTTGTTGGTCAAATAGTAAACGCAATGCTCTGGACATGGCTGCTATTCCGGCAACATTTTCAGTCCCATTGCGCCGACCTCCCTCTTGTCCGCCACCACTCATCAACGGAGCGATCTTCCGTCCATGTTTGATATATAAAAAGCCTGTTCCTTTTAAGCCATGGAATTTGTGTCCTGAAAAAGTCGCTAGATCAATACGGGAAGAACTGCTTAGATCCAAAGGAATTTTCCCTACAGCTTGAACTGCATCTACATGAAAATGAATTGACGGATACTCTCTTAAAACTTCACCAATTTCATCTATAGGCTGAATGCTGCCCACTTCATTGTTTACAGCCATAACCGATACCAGCACGGTGTCTGGTCGCAAAGCTTTTCTTAAATCTGAAACAGAAACGACTCCTGTTTCATCAACCGGCAAATAGGTCACTTTAAACCCTAATTGTTCTAATTGAGCCATACTTTCTTTGACTGCTGGGTGTTCTACTGACGTAGTGATCAAATGTTTACCGTAACGCATTTTTTCAATAGCGGTTCCTTTGATCGCCCAATTGTCTCCTTCTGTTCCGCTGCTGGTGAAGTAAATCTCAGAATCTTTCACCTTCAGTAAAGAAGCAATCTGCTTTCTTGATTGTTGCAGCAATCCATCTGCTAAATCACCCAAACGATGCAAACTGGAAGGATTCCCGTTCATTTTTTGACTCACTTGTACAAAAGTCTCCAATACGCTGTCATCAACTTTAGTTGTAGCACTATTGTCGAAATAAATCATTTTTCCACATTCTTTCTACTTTAACTAATTATTTATTAGTTAAAAAATTCTCTACTTATTATAACAAAATCTTTAGTAAGTACAAGGTTTCATTTAGCTTTTTCACTCTCTAGACACATCTTGTTATTTTTTTCACTTTACTGTCTTCTGACATGAAAAAAAGCTGAGCGATTTCCCTCACTCAGCTTTCCATTCCTATTCTGATGGTTTGACTTCATTGAAATACGTGTTTTCGACTTTTTTATAAGCACCAGGCTCAACTTCTTCTAAAGCAGTCGAGATGGTTTCAAGTGCTTCTCGGTAATCGTATTCTTGACTGAATAAAGCAGAACTTTTTTGAACAGCCGAAGCAATTTGAGGGTTGCTTTGACGATAACGATTAGCATACTGCATCATATATTCTGTCAACAAAGCTGTATCCACTATTTCTTCTGTTTTATCAATCAACAGATCCACATCATCTGCAATAAAATCAGCCATTTTTTTGATCTCATCCATATCAATTCTCAGTTTATTGATCTCAACCGACAAGTTCTCGATTTTTTTCGTCACTGCAAAAAATAAATCCATGTATTCTGTAGGAAGACCAGGTAAATGTTGTTTTTCAATATAACGTTTCATCCCGCGCATATTAAATTCAAAATCATCGATCAGTTGTTTGACATGCGTTTCTTCTTTACGCAATTCTTTCAGCTGCTGCGCAATGTCGTTTTGTTTTTTATCGATGTCTTCTAGTTCTTCCAACGTCTTCTCAAATGTCTCTTGAGCTTCGGAATATACCACAGCTTTATTTTGAAGACCTTCTATGTAATAACGAACTGTTTCCGTTACTTCATCTAATTGATCTTTAAAACCTTGTGTCCGCTTCAGCTCATCATGATTCAGTTTGTAACTTTGTGATACGCGATCTATTTCGATCAGCAGTTTACTGTTTTTGCGCGTTAAGTAAGCAATCAGCTGTTCCAATTTTTCTTGATGGTCATTTACATATTGGCTGGCGCTCATTTCTTTTTCTAAAACATCATACAATTGATCGATTTCTTCTTCTATGACAGGAAGTTTTTCTTTAGCAGCATCAATTTCTAATTGTCCAACTAATTTTCCGGCAGCCGCTCTTTCTTGTTCAACTTCAGAAATTTTACTTTCTATGTTGTCCTCTGGAAATTGAAAGTCTTCTTCTTTCAGCATGTCATAACCTGTTTTGATTTCTTTTAATTGCTCAATGAACTCTCCATTGATTTCTTTCAGTAAAAGAGGGACTTCAGTGATATAAGCATTTAAAGTCTCTGTTTTAGCATTGACATTTTCTAGAACCTCTTTGGCTTCAATGTGATCTCCTTGAGCAGTAAACTCAGAAAAAAGCGAAAAATCCGTTTCCAATAAAGTCAGTTTTTGTTCCAATTGCTCTAGAGCCGGACCGAAACTGAAACTTTGAGTCAACAACTTCTTGCGAATCGTTTGATAGGTTTCTTTGATTCTATTTAATTCTTCTTTATTCTTTTCTTCGCCTCTCACCAATTCTGTCAAAGCATCTTGGATCAACAGCAAGGTTTGTTTTGTTTCATCAAGCTTGCTTTTGGCACTTTCTTCTAAACTTCCTGCGTGACTAAACCGCAATTTATCAACAGCACGTTCTGCTTCATATAAATGGTTTTCGATTTCGGGTATAGAAACCGTCTCTACCTTTTTCCATTCATTTTCCCATTTTTCAAAATTTTCTTTTGTTTGTCCTGTCAACTTCAGTGTCTTGATGACTTGTACATCATCCACTATCGGCATATCCAGCAACTGGATTTTTTGTTCTTCTAATTGATCTACTATTCGATAATGTTTTTTCCTCGTTATGTAACTGAAAATAAAAGCAGCTACTGCTAAGAGAAGAATAACAGCTATGATAATTTCAACTTTCATGTGTAAAGCCCTCCGTTTGAAATGAACCACCCGTTTTATCCGTTCGTTTCACTTTTATGCATAAGGGATGGATTTTTTTCATTTTTCCTAGTAAAATACCTATTAATTAGTATAACATAATGAAAAATTTCTAACACTAGAAATAAAAAAATTCTGGAACAATCTTTAACGCGTTCCTAAAAAGAAAGTTGGAGTCCACATATGTCAAAAGAAAGTAGCTATTCATTAATGAACAATCAACTCCGTGCTTTGATAGACGGAGAACCTAACTTGATCGCTAACCTGAGCAACGCATCTGCTTTGCTTTATGAAACGTTGCCTCAAATCAATTGGTCTGGTTTTTATTTATTTGAAGAGGCTTCTAAAGAGTTGGTTTTAGGACCGTTCCAAGGAAAAGTAGCTTGCGTAAGAATCCAACCTGGAAAAGGTGTTTGCGGAACAGCATTTGAGCAAAACCGTTCGATCGTAGTGGAAGACGTTAATCAGTTCCCTGGACACATTGCTTGTGATGCAGCGAGTCAATCTGAGATCGTTGTCCCTCTTGAAACGAAAAACGGAGAATTAATCGGTGTATTGGATATCGATGCTCCTATAACTGGAAGATTCGATGAAATCGATCAAAAATACCTGGAAGAATTCGCGGTTATTTTAATGAATGCGGTCAACTAAAAGTTCTTTTTTTCTTAACACTTATATTGACATCAAAACAGAGAAACACTTGACGTTTCACTGATTCGTAAGGTATACTACTGGTTGTGTAAAATAATGCAGCAAAAAAAGTGGTAACCGCGTCAACAGTTCATTGCCTAAAGAGTTAAATCTTTAGTTTAGTCCAATTGTGTAACCTGCGGCTGCAAAGGTGAAGATTGAAAATGAACTGCACGTATTACTGAACTTTTAACTTAATTATTTTACTCCAAAAAATTATTCATTGGAGGAATTTTATAATGTCACGCTATACAGGTCCAAGTTGGAAAAAATCTCGTCGTTTAGGTATTTCATTAACTGGTACAGGAAAAGAAATCGAACGTCGTCCTTACGCACCAGGAGATCACGGTCCAAACAGCCGTAGAAAATTATCTGAATACGGTTTGCAATTACAAGAAAAACAAAAATTACGTTTCATGTACGGTGTAAATGAACGTCAATTCTTCAACCTATTCTTAAAAGCTGGTACTATCAAAGAAGGAAAACATGGGGATAACTTCATGATCCTTTTAGAACAACGTTTAGATAATGTTGTTTTCCGTTTAGGTTTAGCTACTACTCGTCGTCAAGCACGTCAATTAGTAAACCACGGTCACGTACTTGTAGATGGCAAACGTGTTGATATTCCATCATACAGCGTTCAACCAGGACAAGTAGTTTCAGTTCGTGAAAAATCTAAAAACATGGAAATCATCAAAGCAGCTGTTGAATCTGTATTTGGTCGTCCAGAATTCGTTTCTTTTGACGAAGAAAAATTAGAAGGTTCATTAACTCGTCTTCCATTACGTGAAGAATTGAGTGCTGAAATCGACGAAACTCTTATCGTTGAGTACTACTCAAGATAATAAGAATCATTCGACGATCTTTCTTAAAAGCTTGGAAATCTTTCATAGATTTCCAAGCTTTTTTTATAGAATTTTTTTAATTTTTAATAACAGTTAGAATGATTTAGGAAAATCAAAATTGATAGTCGCATTCTATTACTCGTCTGTTTTATTCGGTTGTTTCAAACCTTTTTCGGTAACCAAAGGTGTCTTCTATATTCATTGAAATTCACGTAGTTCTTTACTACCCAATTAACGATGACAACAACCTGCCATTATTCTCATATCTATAAATCATATATGAGAGCAACATTTCTCTTAAAAAGTAACAGTGATTTTAACGCCACTTGTTTGCCGCTGAAGTATGAATGTTAAAAACTTGTTGTTTTTTAACGTTATAGTAGTTATTATAACGTTAAAAGATGTGTCACCGACGAGCGATATATTATTGCAAAAGAAAATACAAATTGAATACTGCAATTTTGTTAACGAAAATATGGAAGCAAAACTCAAAAGAGTCCATTACAAAATGGCTTCATCCTTTTGATTGCTGATTCAAGGGTATATTAGCTATATGCAGTACATATAAATTGAAATAAGATAACCTGCTAAAACATTGGAAAAAACCATAGAAATAAGTTGTCAATCTATAAAAAATGCTCTAGTCACTGCAGCTAACAGTAACTAGAGCTCAACTCCTTGATATGTAGATATAAAAAGTTCAAGGCTAAAAATTTAAGTAAACAAACTGAAAACTGATGAGAACAGTTTTCAAAGATACGTTTTCCTTATATACATTATACCATATTGGAGGTTTTATTTTGAAAAAAATTGTTGGTGGATTATTATTATCACTTTCGGCGGTAACACTAATGGCGTGTTCTGGTGGTTTAGATAATACAGGAAAAGAAACATCTAAGGATAGCAACGCAGCTACATCTTCTAGTGCCATTGAACCTGTAGATGAAAACTATGTAGAGAAAGGTAAATTGTTAGAAGTTGGACAATGGACTGATGACGAAGGTTATGGCGGTAAGATTACTCTTGCTAAATTAGCTAGTCCAAAAGAAACTATTCAAATCTTAGATGGTTTTTCTATATTAATTAATGATATCAAAATACTTGAGTATTCTGAAGTTGATCAAAATTTATTAGAATCAGACGTTTCGGATGGATTTATCCCAGAGAATTCACTAACTGAAGATGGTTTTTATACTATTCAAATTGACTACGTAGTTACTAATGATACAGATAATGCTTTAGATTTTTATGGTTTAAACTATATTGTCACTGATCAAGGACAACAAATAGACGTTATGATGGATAACTTAAACTACAGCAATACTACAACTTTCCAACCAAATACTAAAGTCGAAGATTACATAGTAGCACCAATTAACGCTGAAGCTATGAGTGATTTAAGCAAAGTCACCTTAACTACGTCAGAGTTATGGGATGAAAGTGATGGTTCTCAATTAGTTGATGAAAAATCTATAGAAGTAAACTTTAATTAATAACTTAATTACTTAAAAAATAAAAATGCAGCACTCTCCCCGACCAAAGGTTGAGTGCTGCATCATTTGAGTTAGATATTGAATAGTACACGTTAATTTTTAAGTTTTAATTCAGGTGTATTCAAAATGAAATTTGGAATTCGAAAGCCTAGTATTAAGAATCAATAATCTCTAGGACAACAGGAAAAACTAAAAGAGCTATTAAAGTAGAAATAATAACAAATTCCTTCTTTCTGATTCGGAAGTGGCGAAAAAGAGGTGAACAATATTTACGAAATAATTACATCTATCCTGGTCTGTGGTTTGCTTGCAGGGTGCATAAAATTTATAACAAAATAAAAACAACCCACTCCCCTACTTTGGACGGTGAGGAGTGAGATAAATAACGCATTATGGAATATCTTTGTATTATTATACCATAAGATCGAGGTGAATTTTAAGTGTCCAATACTTATTTAATTGCAAAAACAAGCAATTTTAATAGAAATTATTCAATAGACCCTAACGTACAAACAAGTCTGCTAGATGCAGATGGATTAGCTATCACAGAAGGAGATCCGGAAACTAGGATGCAACACTCTACAAATATACAAGTTGATAATAAAGATGTTGCAGTCTACACTATTCATCATGATTATAAAGTGAAAAAAACAGGAAAAGTTTTTGATAGAATATTTCATTATTACTTAGATCCAAAAGATTTTTATCTTTACTATGTTGAAGCAGAAAGTCTTTTGTTAGTCCGTGCTCAAAAAGATGTTGCAAAAGATTTTTTAAGTTACTTATCTCAAGAATTTCCTAATTTTAAATATGAAATACTGGAGCCTAATTTAAAAACTATAATGTCTAAAGTCGATGGGTTAAAAGGAGCCTGGATTTCCGTTGTAAAAGATGGCGTAAATACAGAAGCTTATTTTGGAAGCGAAGTAGAAAATGACGATGATGTTCGTGAGGGAATAGATAACGAAAAAGCCACGTATATAACCTTCATCTACTTGTTTGCAGACAAAGAAATATATTGTGGCATTTCTAAAAAAGGAAATATTACATTGTATGACGATTCTCTAACGGATGATGAAAAACAGGTAATCATCATGCGAATATACGAGCACTTAATTAAATAAGTTGTTATTCGATATTGCTATATACTCTTTTGAAATAGATTTTATTTGGGCTAAAGAAGTAGAATGAATTGAAATATTATTATTTTTTATAAATACAGTTCCTTCATCAAGCTCATACTTCATATTAAAATTCAATTTATCAATTTTTTCAAAATTGTTTAAATATACTTTATAAAATGGATTGAAATCATCCAATTCAATTGATAACAAACATGAAACATCCGTTGGATGGATAAAGTTAGAACGAATAATTCCTTCTACTTCTGAGTACGTAGTGTATAAATCACTCAAAGAATTTCTATATGATGTTCGATATTTAGAAGATATTCTAACTTCATATTCATCAGGATTTTCTATTGATAGCACATATTGATTTTGATTTACACTGATTTCATACTTGGTTAAGTTTTTATTATAAGAATTAGGAAATTTAAAATCCGAATATTTGCTTGACAGGTCTTTAAAAATATCTTCAGTAAGGTTTTCATTAATCTGATTAACAGAATACACCGTAGTGATTTTCCAAGAGACAGATGGATTTGCTATATAAACAATCAGTTTTCTCCAGTTAGTGAATATCCAATTAACGTGTGAATAGCTGTAACTACATATAAAAATAAAGTACCCTATTAATTCTATAAAAGAAGTTACTCTTGAAGTGTTTGAACTTTCTTTAAATGAATTAATGTAGTTGATACTCAATACAGCGAAGGCTATCCATGCAATAATTACTAACACAAGAGGGGTATACTTTTTTATCTTATCCACCCATATCACCACCTATATTTACATTATACACAAAAAGGAACATATGTTCTACCTTAACTATTTATTAGAGTAGAACGATTTTTAATCTACTGGCCTACGTTAAATTTTTTCTCATAGCTCTTTTTGTCGACTAATAATATCACACTTAAGGATGTGATAACAAATCCTTTCTAGATTCCCATCCGGCAATCTGTAAGGAATGAATTACGAGTACGACATTGAAACCAGATAATAAGAATCATTCGACGATCTTTCTTAAAAGCTTGGAAATCTTTCATAGATTTCCAAGCTTTTTTGTTTCCCCTTTATTTCACACTTGTGTTTTCATTTATCTACGTCCCAGTTTTTGTTTTTAATCAGCAAAATGTGGTACTATTGGTAATGAGACGAATTATTTTTGAATGAGGTGTTATACATGGTCAATAAAGATGCCAATGATTACTTGCAAAAAGGACAATATGGTGTTAAACAAACGTTGATTTCAGAACGAAAAGAATTCATGGGCAGTTTACGAGAAAGAGTTTATTTGACTGCACGACTAGAGCAGCTTTCCCAAGAGAATGCACTTCAAGCTTTCCAAGATGAATTTCAAAAACATCCAGATGGCCATTTGCTGTTGAATGGTACATTTGGTATGAGTTTCTTTGACGGCTATATCAAAGAAAGTAAACATATGGGGATTCCATTCACTCTAATAGCCAATGAATATGCACAAACCACCCCTTATGCAATCATTTATACTGCTTCGACTGCTGTAGATGAACCCATTATTGACCTTGCCGAGAAATACCCTCTTCCTCTAAAGAGTGAGCCTCAACAAAAAAGTCAGAAAAAGTCATTCTTTAAACGCTTTTTCTCCTAATTCTTAATTTATACAGGAGTGATTTAAACATGCAAATCAAAGAAACAAAAGATTTTAATTTGATGGGACAGCTGGGAAAAACCATGCAAGAAAAACATCGTGCATTATACCCTGATTTTTTCAAACCATATGATGAGGAATCAATAGCTCAGCATTTTGAAACAGTTTTTCAAAATCCAAAAGAAAAGGTTTTTCTGTGGCTGGATGATTCAAAACAGGATCAACCTGTCAGTGCTTATTTATGGTTAAGCGAACAAGAAATCAAAGAAACTCCTTTTCGTTATGGCTATACACGATTATATATTTCACATATAGCCGTTTTGCCGGATTACCAAAACAAAGGTCTCAGCAGTGAATTGCTGCAATTCGCAGATGATTATGCGAAAGAAAAAAAGATCCCGTATGTGGAACTGCATTATTGGGCAAATAACACGATTGCAAAAGAGACTTACCAAAAAAACGGTTTTTCTATTTACAATGAAATCGCTCAGAAGAAACTTTAAACAAAACGTCAAAAAGGACACAGCAAAACGCTGTGCCCTTTTTGATCATCTTCTTTTAGATGTTTTTGATGATTTCAATGACCATCTCTGCTGATTTTTTACCCGCTTCAATAATAAATTGGTCAAAGACCACTCCTGCTTCATCATCTGCAGTATCAGAAACAGCTCGTACGATTACAAACGGCTTATTGAATTGGTAGCATACTTGCCCTACAGCGGCTCCTTCCATTTCTGAAACAAGAGCATCCGGGAAGTTCGCTTTGATCTCTTTGATGACGTTTTTATCCGCTATAAATGAATCACTGGTTACGATAACACCATTAACTGATTTCAATCCGACTTTTTTCGCAGCTTTATCTGTAATTTCGATCATTTGTTGATCTGCTTTATAACGCGCCGGCATTTGAGGAACTTGTCCCATAACATAGCCGAAAGCACGTGCATCAGCATCGTGATAAGCTAATTCAGTAGAGATCACAACGTCCCCTATCGCTAAACTTCCATCAATCGCGCCTGCAGAACCTGTATTGAATACAACATCTGCCTGGTGATCATTGATCAATAATGTAGTTGCTATCGCAGCGTTGACTTTTCCTATTCCTGATTGAACTAAGATAATGTCATGACCCCACATCTTTCCAGAAGAAAAATTTGCTCCTGCTGTAGACCAATCTTGACGATCTGTTAAATTACTTTTTAATGTAATGGTTTCTTGTTCCATTGCTCCAATGATACCGATTCTCATACTCTATTTTCTCCTCATGTCTAGGACGCATCTATTTTTTATACAACAAAAACAATCACTAAAACGATTGCCAGTAAAGCAGCCACTGCCAATATGGCTAAGTTAAGTTTCTTTCCAGCATCTCTTATTTTATCGTTTTCACTTTTACGGCTTTTAGTAGCAAATCCTTGTTTTTCTCTTTCTTTTTGGTATTTCTTTTCAGCTTTTAACCGTTTCTTTTCCCGTTCTTTTTGAGCTTTCAATTCTTGCTGCTGCTTTTCTCTTTCTTGCTCTCTTAAACTTTTACCCATTGTTCTCACCCTCTTTGTTGGTTTGCAACAATTCGATTTTCCAATAAAGTAAAGCCATGATGGTTTTAGCATCAATGATTTTGCTATCTTCATAAGCTTGCCAAGCTTCTTCAAAAGACAGCTCGATCAACTCTAAAAATTCATCTTCATCTAATGCTGCTTCTTCTTGTTCTTCTAAAGACGAAGCTCGATACAAATGAATCACTTCATCTGTAAAACCAGGAGTCGTATAGAACGTTTTTACGAACTCGAACTCGTGGGCATAATATCCTGTTTCTTCTTTTAACTCTCTGACCCCTGTTTCTTCCGGATCAGTATCTGTATCGTCTATTTTTCCGGCAGGAATTTCATAAATCGTTTGTTCAATCGGTTTACGAAACTGTTCTACGAATATCATTTTTCCTTCTGAGGTAAACGGCATGATCGCGACTGCTCCAGGATGTCTGACGATTTCTCTCGTAGACACTTTTCCATTGGGCAACTCTACAGACTCTACTGTATATTCTGTAATGTTCCCTTTATAAATAGATTCCTTGGATAATGTCTTTTCTTCAAATTTCATGACTTTTCCTCCCTTTGTCAACATCTCGTTCTATGATAACGTTGAACTCTGAAAAAAACAAGAACCAGAATATCTAACAGTCGAAAGAATCCCTAGTTTGCTTTATACTTAGAGTAATAATTCATTCTTAAGTCGCATATATTTTCAGCTGCTTTTTATGCTAGAATAAATGTAAGATAAATGACTCATAGAGATGTTTTTAAACTATTTTAAGAGGTGGACAAAAAATGGATAATTTTATTAAAAATTTTGGAGATATTTTGAAATACACTTTTACGACTGCAAGTACCATTGTGGTTTTCTTAGTCTTGCTGGTATTTGATTTTGGTTTTTGGCCATCCTTGATCATCAGTTTGATTATCGGAAGCTTTTTATACTTTAAAAAAGACAAATCAGATAAGCCGGCAAAAACAAAAGTGCAGCGACTCCGGAAATTGACTCCCGAAAAAGAAGCATTTTATAAATCCAAATGACTTTCTAAGGATGAAATGAAATTTTTTAGAGAAACGATGCAAACAGCAAAAGTTAATATATTAGAACTAGAACAAAATATGCGCAAATCTACTAAGTTGACTGCTATTGAAAAACGCAACAATACGATCCATTTAGCGAAAGCTTTATTTAAAGAAATCACTGAAGAACCTCAACGTTTGCATGAAGTAGATAAATTCTTATACGTGCACCTTCCTTCGTTAAAAGATTTGACCGCTAAATACATTGAGGTGGATAATCATGAAGTGAAGCACAAATCAACTTTTTCTGTTTTATCAGAAAGTGCCGAAACGATTGATGGTATGTGTAATCTGATTGCTAAAGATTACGTCTCTTTCAAATCTGAAGAAATTGAAGACATAGAATTAGAGATGGAACTTGCAAAGAAAGCCATTACAAGAGATAATCATTCCACAGACGAAATCAATGATGAGGAACTATAATATTAGGAGTTGAGAGTATGGTCGATACAAACAAAGAATCATTTAATACCCAAGAAAACGAAACGCCATCAACGGTCAAAGACGTAAACGTTGAATTAGAGAGTTTATTAGCTAATCCATTCCAAACACCTGCAGCTCCTGTAGCTGCAGATCCTTCTATTGAGAATGATGTACAAAAAGAAACAAAGACTGAACGCTTGGTCGATAAACTGCCTAAAGAAAGACAACAGCAAGCTTATGCATTAGCCGGTCAAATCGACGAAAGCAATATTGAATCGGTCATGTCTTATGGTGCAGCTGCGCAAAAAAAACTAGGGGAATTTTCTCATTCCATGCTGGATCATGTCCAAAATCAAGATACTGGAGATATTGGAGAAACCTTGAATGAATTGATGTATCGTTTGAATGAAGCTAACCCAGATGATTTAAGAGCTGAAGACAACAATATTTTCAAAAAACTTTTTGGGAAGATCAATCGCTCGATATATGAAGTAACCGCTAAATACCAAAAAATCGGTGCTCAAGTCGATAAAATCGCTGGTAAGTTAAACAAAGAAAAAGATTTGCTGTTGCGAGATAACGCTATGTTGGAACAATTGTACACAAAAAACTTAGACTATTTTGAAGCGTTGAATATCTACATTGCTGCCGGTGAAGTAAAAGCAGAAGAACTTTTAACTAAGTTGATTCCTGAAGCTGTAGCAAAAGCAGAAAACAGTTCTGATCAAATGGATGTTCAACATGTAAATGATTTGAATCAATTTCTTGATCGTCTTGAAAAACGAGTGTACGACTTGAAGTTAGCTCGTCAAATGACGATCCAACAAGCTCCGCAAATCCGTTTGATTCAAAATACAAACCAAGCATTGTCTGAAAAAATTCAATCTTCTATCAATACCGCTATTCCTTTATGGAAAAACCAAATTGTTATTGCATTGACCCTATTGAGACAAAAAGATGCTGTTGAAGCACAACGCCAAGTATCTGAAACCACTAATGACTTATTAAAGAAAAACTCTGAACTATTGAAAACTTCTGCTATTGAAACAGCTAGAGAAAATGAACGAGGTATTATTGACTTAGAAACCTTGCAAAAAACTCAAACTGACCTGATCGATACGCTGCAACAAACTTTGGAAATCCAAAAAGAAGGCCGTATCAAACGTAAAGAAGCAGAACGTGAGTTAACCACTATGGAGACTACTCTGCGCGATCAATTACTAGAAATCACAAGTAAAGATTAATTTTTTTCTTCCCCTTTCCATGTGATGTGAGCATATCCTTTGAACTTTGAACAATTAGTGTCTATACTAGGTATTGTAATAGTTCATTACAAATACTTTATTTCTTAGGAGAGTGGAACTTATGTCATTTATTTGGTCATTAATCGTTGGTGGTATTTTAGGAGCCGTTGCTGGGATGATCGTTGGACGCGACGTACCGTTTGGTATCGTTGGTAACATCATTGCTGGATTTATCGGATCTTGGTTAGGTACATCATTATTAGGACAATGGGGTTTGAATATCGGAGGATTTTACATCTTCCCAGCGCTGATTGGTGCTATCGTTCTAATATTAATCTTCTCTTTCATTACTGGAAGACGCAAAGGGTAATTGTTCCCTAATAAAATAAAAAAGATATACTCTTCGGAGTATATCTTTTTTATTTTAATGTAAAACGATAAAAAGAATGGAAACTATGAAGTCTCCATTCTTTTTGATTTTTTAATTATAATTTAACAACGTTAGCTGCTTGAGGTCCACGGTTGCCTTCAACAATTTCAAATTCTACCGCTTGTCCTTCTTCTAAAGTTTTAAAACCATCGCCAGTGATTGCGCTGAAATGTACGAATACATCGTCTCCGCCTTCAACTTCGATAAATCCAAAACCTTTCTCAGCGTTAAACCATTTTACAGTTCCTTTTTCCATAACTAACTACCTCCACTATATCTTATTGCAACAGATCTTTTTTCTATAGAGGTCTATTTATGTAACTCAACGATCAAAGTGCATTTATACAAATATAAACGTCGTTCTTGATTAGTTATTGATGTGACATAAAATCAACTTTCTCATTTTTAAAAACAAAATCTATTACATTTTCAATTATAACGCAGTTGTTTTTTATTTGCAAGGGCTATCATCTGCATTTTAACAGCGAACAACAGCTTTTTATTGATTATGAGTTTTCAACTACTTTGGAAACGTTCTATCAAAATAGTTCTCATTCACCACCTACCTCAAATTAATTGCCCTCTTTTCACTTTCGTACTCAATAAAAAAGCTCCATCAAACAGATTGAACTGTTTAATGGAGCTTACTGGTCTATTCTGCTTCTGTTTCAGGTATTAACGCTTCTGGATAGTGTTCCTTCACGATATGGTAGCAACGACCACAAAGTGTTGGAGCCTCCTCAAATGATCCCACTTCTTCACTGACGATGCGGCATCTTTCACACGTCTCTCCGTGTGCATGTTCAATAGAAACAGCTACATCTGCAAATTTATGAGCTGATTCAGGTGCTGACTCGTAATCACCAGCAATTTCTAAATCAGAAACGATCAATAATTGCCCAATATTTGCGTCTAAACTATTCAACAACTCTTTTACTTCTGCTGTTGGGTAAAGAGTTACTTTTGCTTCAAATGACTTACCAATGATTTTTTCATTACGTGCTTCTTCCAAAGCTTTCAATACTTCATCTCGCACATTCATGAATGCTTTCCAATCTTTTAACACTTCTTCTTGATTGTTGAAACGTTCTACTTCAGGTAATTCTGCCAATTGAGCAAATTCTTCGTCTTCTTTAAGGAGTTTCCAAATCTCTTCACTAGTATGCGGAAGGATTGGTGTCAATAATTTTGTCATCTTCACTAAGATATCGTAAAAGACTGTTTGCATAGCACGACGATCGTGTCCATCTTCTAAGTCGATGTAAACAATATCTTTAGCAATATCTAAATAGAATTGAGACAAATCAACTGTACAGAAGTTCATTACTGTTTGGTAAATCCCCTTGAAATCATACGTTTCATAAGAATGTTTGATTTTTTCTACGATTTGGTTGAAACGAATCAACATATATTGGTCTAAAGCATTCAACTCTTCGTAAGCAACGGCATTGACTGCAGGATCAAAATCAGATGTATTAGCCATTAAGAAACGCATCGTGTTACGTATTTTACGGTAACCTTCAGATACTTGTTTCAAAATATCATCTGAGACGCGCACATCGTATTCGTAATCAACGCTTGAAACCCACAAACGAATAATATCTGCACCCATTTGTTTGATTACTTTATTTGGAACAATAACATTTCCGATAGACTTACTCATCTTACGGCCTTCTCCATCCATTACGAAACCTTGAGAAAGGACGCTTCTGTAAGGAGCTTCTTCGTTAACCGCCACAGAGGTTGTCAAACTAGAGTTAAACCAGCCTCGGTATTGATCTGAGCCTTCTAGATACATGTCTGCTGGGAATGATAACTCTGGACGAGTTTTCAATACACCTGCATGAGATGATCCTGAGTCAAACCATACATCCATGATATCTGTTTCTTTAGTAAATTCATTATTTGGACTAGCTGGATGCGTAAAGCCTTCTGGTAATAAATCTTTTGCTTCCCGTTCAAACCACACATTCGATCCATGCTCACTCACTAATGAAGCCACATGATCAATGGTTTCTGGAGTAATAATCGGTTCGCCATTTTCAGCATAGAAAATCGGCAGAGGCACGCCCCATACACGTTGACGTGAAATAACCCAATCACCGCGGTCTCGAACCATATTGTACAATCTTGGTTTTCCTGATGGATGCAACCACGTTACATCATTTTCAATAGCATCTAAAATTTGTTGACGGAATTTATCGATTGAAGCAAACCATTGAGGTGTTGCTCTAAAAATAACTGGTTTTTTTGTTCTCCAGTCATGAGGGTAGCTATGTGTAAAGAAGCTCATTTTCAACAAGTTTCCTTTTTCTTCAAGCCATTCCGTAATTTGTTTGTTGGCAGTATCATAGAAAACACCTTCTAAGCCTGGTGCTTCATCAGTGAAACATCCTTTATCATCAATAGGAGAAAGAACACCTAGTTTGTATTTTTGACCTGCAATATAGTCATCTTCCCCGTGTCCAGGAGCCGTGTGAACTAAACCAGTACCGGCTTCTAGTGTAACGTGATCTCCCACAATTACTAGAGATGTACGATCATACAATGGATGTTGTGCTGTCATCAATTCTAAGTCTTTTCCGTTCACTTCAGATACGGTTTCAACATTTTCCCAACCTAATGTGGCTGCTACATCGTTTACTAAGTCTTTAGCCAATACATATTTTTTGCCATCAACTTCAACTACAGAGTACACATAATCTGCATTCACAGCGATAGCTAAGTTTGCTGGAATCGTCCATGGTGTAGTTGTCCAGATCACGAATGATGTGTCACCATTTAAAATTCCTTTTCCGTCAACAACTGGGAAAGAAACATAGATACTTGGTGATTTAACATCTTGGTATTCAATTTCAGCTTCAGCTAATGAAGATTCACTAGATGGTGACCAGTAAATAGGTTTCAAACCTTTATAGATGTATCCTTTTTCCGCCATCTGTCCGAATAAACGAATTTGTTGTTCTTCAAATTTAGGATCTAGAGTCACATAAGGATTGTCCCAATCACCAGCTACTCCAAGACGTTTAAAATCTTCTCTTTGTTGGTTGATTTGTTTCCAAGCATACTCCTCACAAATCTTGCGGAATTCTGCTTCCGACATTTCTTTCCGTTTCACACCGCTGTTTGTGACAGCTTGTTCAATAGGCAGTCCATGTGTATCCCATCCAGGAACGTAAGGAGAACGGAAACCGCTCATGCTTTTTGATCGGATGATAATATCTTTTGTAATTTTGTTTAAAGCGTGACCCATATGGATATCGCCGTTTGCATATGGAGGTCCATCATGCAAGATAAAAGTTGGTTTATCTGAGTTTTTTTCTTGACGTTTTTCATATACACCAGCATCTTTCCACTCTTGTTGCCATTCCACTTCTCGTACTGGCAAGTTTCCTCGCATTTTGAATTTAGTATTTCCTAAATTCAATGTTTCTTTCATTTTCATTGTAAGAATTCCCCTCTTCTTTGTTTTTCCTTGTTTCCTTTGATCAACACCATTGCCTAACTTTTGGAGCATAAAAAAAAGACCTCCTCCCAAAAGGGACGAAATCTTCGTGGTACCACCCATAGTTCAAGAAAAGAGTTCCCTCTTTTCTCCTCTAGTAATTGTTAACGCCAATCACACGATTGATTCTACTCCTAGTTCGAATCAATACTCATGGAGGATCTTACGACAGCAGGGACTTGTTAGACTTACACTATCTCTAACTCGCTGAAAAGTATACTTACTGTCGCTTTCTGTTCCAATCTTCGCTATTCATTATTCAAATGGTTGATTATAAAGGCATTTCTACAGCAGGCATGTTGCCTTCTTCGTAGTCCGCTTCATCTGTTTCAGACGAAGTTTTTTCTGAAACAGTCTCAGAATGAACTTCAATGGATTCCGTTCTTTCAGAATCATCATCTGTTATTATAGCTTTTTCGACATCTACTGGCAACCGTTTCTCATTAGTTTCTGTCTTTTTCAGAAATTCTTTAACCGTTGGAATTTCGATAACTTCTTCTACATCGCTTTTCAGCAACTCATCCCATTCGTTGTTTTTTACCATTTCCAATTGAGATTCAATCATCAATTGAAGACGTTGCTTGAATACACGGCTTTGTTTTTTCAATTCTTCTGTTTCAGCAGTGATTCTACGAGCTTTTTCAACGGAATCGTTCAATAAGCGATCTGCATTATTTTCAGCTTCTTGAATGATGATAGCTGCTTCTTTATCAGAGTTTTCTTTCAAACGGTCAGCAGCCTCTTGAGCAACAATAATGGATTTATTCAAAGATTCTTGAAGATTATTGTAATAAGCCACTTTTTCTTCAGCAAATTTCAAGTTCTTTTCCAATTCTTTTTTGTCTTTTAAAATGGCTTCGTAATCCTTGATGATTTGATCTAAATAATCATTTACTTCATCTTGGTCGTAACCACGCATTTTGACCGGAAATTCTTTATTATGTATATCTAATGGTGTTAGTACCATTATTGACACCTCCAATAGTAAAGTTGTTAGTCTGTTATTTAAATAAAACGCCTAATTCAAGTTTCCATTTGTCTTTCTTGCTTTTTCCTTCAATTTCTTGTATTTGGAAACGTCCAAACCCGCGAACTGAAACAATATCTTGTAAGTCCAACACAAAATCCGGACGTTGCATTTCAGTCCAATTGACCTTAATATGCCCTGATTCTATCATTTGTTTGGCACGTTGTCTAGAAATCTTGAAAATACTTGAAACAAGCACATCAATACGCATAGATGAAACGGTATCGTGGACAATCGTCCAACTATCTTTAGGAACGATCATATCGGTGTAGCGTCTTTCTTCTAACCGAACAGCGACTCTCCCAATTTTATCGATTTGAGAGACCACATAGTTCTCGATAGAGTCGTCAATAAAAAATTGCCATCTCTCTCCATCCGAAATAATATCTCCGAAATATTCCCTTTTCATACCGGTAGAAAGCAGAGTACCCAATATTTTCCCATGAGACATGGTGGCAAACTTCGCTGGGTACTTTACTTCATACAAGCGGATATTGAAATCTTCTTGTTTCGGTTCAAAGTAAGTCGGACAAATAAATGCTCGGTTTCTCTCAGAGGATTCGTATCCTCCAAAAGAATGCAACTTGATTTCACTGCTTTTACCGATGATCGTTTCCAATATATAGTATTGGCGAGGATCTAAAAAATTTGTCAGTACCGGTGTATATTGGTCCTCAACTTCTCTGACCCAATCCATTACCATATCAATAAAAGGTATTTCATCTTTTCGGAAATGCTGATAAACATTTTCAATCATTGTGACCTACCCCTTATGAAAGTATTAATCGATAAATGAACACGAAGATACTATCTAAACCTGAACTTGCCAGATTCAATACAAATAACGCTACTATTCCAGATATACTGATCATACCGATTGGCGGAATGAATCTGCGGAATATTTCCAAATAAGGTTCGCAAATTCGAGCCAACAACTGCCCAAAAGTAGATTGATAAGCATTCGGAAACCAAGACATCAGTATATAAATAATCAGTAATACGGAATAAATTTCTAGAGCAGCAGATAATACATCATGAAGTACAAATAGTAAGTTTAACACTGAATGGTATTTCCTCTCTTTTAGTAAATCTCAAGATCATCAAAGGTGTTGGTTTGTTCTAACACACCATCGATTTCAACATTTTTTGGTGTGCAAAGAAAAATTTCATTTCCAACACGTTGCATGTCTCCTTCAATGGCATAGATACTTCCCATCAAAAAATCCACTATTTTTTTGGCTTCGCTTTTTTCAATACGGCTAAAGTTCAAAATAACAGATTGATTCGACAACAGTAAATCTGCAATATCTTTTACTTCCGAGTAGACTCTTGGTTCAACTACGATGATTTTTCCTTGTTGTTGAACTTGGCTCAAAGCAACTACATTATTGTTTTTCTTAACTTCTCTTCGTGTATTCATCGCCGGATTACTTCCTTGTCTGTTTGGAAACTGAGGTTTTTGTTTATTTTTCATCTCATTATTTTCTTGTGCATTGTTTTCGACTTGAAAAGTTTCTTCTTCATCACCCAGCCCAAAAAAATCATTTAATCGGTTTATCATTCCCATTGTAAACCCTCCTCATTCAAAAATTAATCTTCGTCAACAGTAGTATTTTTGAAAAAAGCTGACCCAATACGGACAAAATTAGAACCTTCTTCTATAGCGATTGGATAGTCTTGACTCATCCCCATACTTAATTCCGTACAAGGAGCGTAGGACAACCCGAGCAATTGAACTTCGTCTCGCAATTGTTTTAACTCACTAAATGTTTTTCGAATAGTTTGTGTATCAGCATTTTTAGGAGCCATCGTCATCAAACCAATAACAGTTATTTTTTCAAATTGTGCCAAAGAACGAATGAAATCCATCACTTCATCAGGAGAAAAACCACTTTTAGAGTCTTCTCCAGCTACATTCACTTGTACGAAACAAGAAACAGGCTTTTCAGCTCGTTTTTCTATTTCTTCCGCCAAAGACATACGATCTAAAGAATGTAAATAATCAATACGATTGATCACTTTTTTTACTTTTCTAGTCTGAAGTGATCCAATATAATGCCAGACAATACTGTCGTCTTGTAAAGCTTCTTGTTTCGCGATCAAACCTTCTGGTCTATTTTCTCCCAAATCTTTGTAACCTAATGATACTACCTCTTTAGCCTGTTCAATGGATACATATTTTGTTACGACTACAACACGAAGACCAACTCTATCACGTTGAGCTTCTCTAAGTGATTTTCCTAGTTGATCTTCTATGCTGTGAACATTTTGTTCAATGGTGTTCATTTTTTACTTCCGTCTTCTTCTGAAGAAAGGAGGTGTATCTAGGCTGTCTTGAGGCATTTCTTTTTTCTCTTCTGGCGCTGTCTCTCGGTTTGATGAATTGAAATCATGATTATCCTCTTCATTGAAAGAAGCTGGCTCTTCTGTTTGTACTGTACGGCTGCGTGTATTCGGTTCGCGACGGATATCCCAATCAGCAAACGGATCTTTTTCTCTCGTTTCTCGGTTTGAGTCATTGGTTTGTTGTCCGCGATTTGAAGATGGTTGAACACGATTGCGCGTGTTTTGAGCTAACCGCTTGTCTGATTCCGTTGTATCGATTCCTGTAGCAATAACAGTTACCACAACTTCGTCTCCTAATTCTTCATTGATTGAAGTACCAAAGATAATATTCACTTCAGTAGTAGATGCCGCTGAAACAATGTCTGAAGCATCTTGCGCTTCAAATAATGTCAAATCTGATCCCCCTGTAATGTTCAACAATACTGATTCTGCTCCATCAATAGAAACTTCTAACAATGGTGAAGAGATAGCTTTCTTAGTTGCTTCTACAGTACGATTTTCTCCGCTTGCTGTACCAATACCCATTAAAGCAGATCCTTGATTTTCCATTACGGTTTTAACATCCGCAAAGTCCAAGTTTACGTATCCAGGAGAAGTGATTAAATCAGAGATTCCTTGTACTCCTTGACGCAATACATTATCTGCTTCACGGAAGGCTTCCAACATAGGTGTCTTTTTGTCCACGATTTCTAATAAACGGTTGTTTGAAATCGTTACTAATGTATCTACGTATTCTTTCATTTGAGCTAAACCTTCAGCAGCGAAACGGCCACGTTTTGGTCCTTCAAATGAAAATGGTCGTGTAATCACTCCAACAGTCAAAGCTCCTTGCTCTTTAGCAATACGAGCAACGATAGGTGCAGCACCTGTACCAGTACCTCCACCCATTCCTGCAGTAACAAAGATCATATCTGCTCCTTTTAGAGAGTCTGCGATTTGTTCTGCACTTTCTTCAGCGGCTTTATGGCCAATATCTGGATTTGCCCCTGCTCCTAAACCACGTGTCAGTTTAGGTCCAAGTTGAATTTTTGTTTCAGCGTTTGAATTTGCCAAAGCTTGTAAATCTGTGTTGGCTACAATAAATTCCACGCCTTTTACGTTATCCATGATCATACGGTTTACTGCATTGTTACCTGCTCCACCCACACCAATTACTTTAATGACAGCTCCACTTACTGGTGCTGTATCGAATTCTAAGTCCATCTTGTTTCCTCCTACTATCTGATTGGTTTCATTTTTTTAGTTTAATCAAAGAAGTTATTGAACATTTTTTTCATTTTTGAAAACATGCTTTCTTCTTGGTTCTTTTGCTTTTTAACTACTTGTTTCTTTTCAACATATTCCCCTGCATCTTCTTCTGCATACATTGGAACAACTGTCTGTTCTTGTGAAAAAGAAGGATTTTGATTGAATCCTGTTGCAGTTTGGTTGGCAATCTTTTGAATATCATTTAGTTTTGCTTGATATTCGATCAACCCAATACCGGTTGTAAAGGAAGGATATCTGATTCCCATATGATCTGGAATGTATAATTTTACATTCACTTCAAATATCTCTTTTGCCAATTCTACCATACCTGGTATAGAAGATGCTCCTCCAGTTAAAACGATACCCCCAGGCAGCTCTCTAGCTCTGACTGAGTCCAACTCTTCTTTTATAGTCTCAAATATTTGGACCAGACGAGCTTCTATAATCTCAGATAAATACAATTCATTCACTTTTACTGGTTCTGTTTTACCGACCACTTCGACCGGGAAGACCTCATCCTCTGAAGCTTCAAGAGAAGTAGCATAACCAAAGTCACGCTTTATTTTTTCGGCATTCTCTAAGCTTGTATTCAATACAATGGAAATATCTTTTGTGACATATTCTCCACCTTCAGGATCAACAAATGAAAACTTCAATTGATTGTCATGAATAACTGAAGCAGCAGTTTGGCCGCCTCCCATGTCAATCAATATCGTTCCAAAATCTCTTTCACCGCTTGACATACTTACTTTACTGGCTGCCAAAGGCTGGAGAACAATGTTTTCAATGTTTAATCCCGCTTTTTCCACACAACGTTTAATGTTATGTACAATGGTTTTAGGTCCAGTGATCATTGTGGCATGCATTTCAAGTCTGACACCGATCATTCCCCTAGGATCTTTTATACCATCAAATCCATCTACGATAAACTCTTCTGGAATAATAGCCAATATTTCACGTTCTGGAGGAACGGATTTGACCATTGCTGCGCTGATCGTATTTCGTACATCTTCGTCTGTAATTTCTTTATTTTCACCTGATACTGCAATCATTCCATGACAGGTTTCAATTTCTGTAGATGTACTTTGAGTTCCTACGATAACGTTGCGAATATCAACATTAGCTTTTTTTTCTGCTTGTTTAATCGCTTTCTTCACAGATTCCACAGTTTTATCGATATCCACTATGATACCTCTGCTTAGACCTTCAGATTTTTCATTTCCAACTCCAATAATATTCATTTGTCCATTAATATACTCGGCTACAACAACCTTTATTGAAGTGGTTCCAATATCTAAACTAACATACATCTCAGAATTCCTCATACATTGAAACCTCCTAGCTTTAAATTTCAACTTTTATCTATTTTTAATGATGATTTATACAAAATCAATTCTACCATACTTTACGCTATTTTTTGAAGCTATTCCTTTAGTTTACTGATTATTTTAAAAAAAATCTTGATTTATTTTTTTAAGAGTCTAAGAATTTCATTTGATACTTATCTCATTCTTCGACCACTTCCTCAATCTCTTGAGAAACCTCAGGATTTTCTTCTGCAGACTTTTCTTTTGAATCAGATGTGTCAGATTCAAAAGGTGTGAAATAGCCCCCAACTTCAAGATTGAACAGACCATTTTGGTCTCCAACTTTTTGCACCATATCTGGATAATAATTCATTTTCTCAGCAAAGCTGGGCAATGTAGCTACTACTTGGTTTCCGTCATTCATATAAATTTTGATTAAATATTCATCTGTTTCCGTCGGAGTATGTTCAATCTCAGAGATACCGTTTTGTACACTGGTATTCAGCAATTTATATTGCTCGATCAATATATCCAATGCTTTACCTTCTGAAAAATCTTTGAAGATGGGATTGTTGCCCATTGAGACTTTCTTGCTTTCATTTACAATCTTTCCGTTTTCCAATATCGGGAAATAATCATCTTTTATATGAGAATAGGCGATCATTTTGTATTCTTCTACTGTAACCACGATATTGTTCCACCCTTGACGTTTTACATCAGCTGATTTTACTTGAGGAATATCCAACACAGCTTTTTCTGTTTCTTCATCATTCCATAAAGTAGTCCACAATGGCATTCCAGATGACAGTTGACTAGAGTCGATCACTTGTTGATCAGTCACGTTTTTGCTTCCATCCACCGAAATTGTGCCTACTTTACTTAACGGAGAAATGAAATATACGACAATTAAGATTGCACATGAAAACAGCAAAAGTAACGGAATCAACCGTCGATACATTTTACTTCGGCGCTGTTTTTTCAATTTGGGTAAATTTTCTTCCAAACTGCGCGCAGAATTAGAAGATTTTCTTGCATTGTTCAAGGAGGAGTCTCCAGGAAAATTGCTATTCATTTTGGGTTTATTTTTTTTGAATGAATTCATCTTGGATCATCCTCCTTCCAATGGATTTGATTAGACAATATCTTTGATTACTTGAATCAATCGGTCTGCAGCATCTGGAACTCCGATTTTTTCAGCTTGTCGAGACATTTCTATTCTTTTTTCTGGATCATTCATCAATTCATCAATCGTTTGAATGAATGTTTCTGTAGTCAAATCTTTTTCAGCGATCATTTTAGCCGCATCATGCTTCACTAAACTGTTCGCATTGCTTGTTTGATGATCGTTAGTCACGATTGGACTTGGAATTAAGATACTAGGAAGCCCCAGTGCAGTAACTTCTGCTAGTGTCGTTGCACCACTTCTAGAAACTACTACTGAAACATTGGCAAATATTTCTGGCATATTAGGGATATAAGGAACAATTGAAATGTTTTCAGTCGCTTCTCCAATTTGTTCGACTATTGTATCGTAGTGGACTTCTCCAGACGCAAATAATACTTGATAGTCTTTCTTGGAAAAAGCAGGTATTGCCTCAACAAAAGACGTATTGATTGCTTTCGCTCCTCTACTGCCTCCAAAAATCAGTACAGTTGGAACTCCAGGTTTAAGATTGTATTCTTTCAAAGCATCAGACGGCTGAATACCAGCTACTTCTTGAGCTCTAGGATTACCTGTATAAACTACTTTAGAAGAATTTTTACCAAACTCTGACTGTGCTTCTTCAAAACAAGTGGCGATTTTGTCCACGTAGCGAGCTAAGAATTTGTTTGTTACACCAGCTATACTGTTTTGTTCATGGATGATTGTAGGAATCCCTAGTTTCGCTGCTGCGTACACTACTGGACCACACACATATCCTCCAGTACCAATCACTACATCAGGTGCAAACTCTTTAACGATTTTTCTAGCTTTAAAAATTCCTTGTAAAAACAGTTGAACAGTTTTTATGTTATCTAAGGATAAAGAACGCTTGAACCCCTCTACTTTAATAGCTTTAAAAGGGACGCCAGCATTTGGCACGATCGTACTCTCCAATCCACGCTCTGTTCCAACATATAAAAACTCTGTAGTGGGATCGATACTCTTTAATCTTCTCATTAAGGCTAAAGCAGGATAAATGTGGCCTCCTGTTCCTCCGCCTGATAATAGTACTTTCATGTAAATGTAAGACCTGTGTAAAAGGTCTATTCCCCCTCTTCTATATTGGCAATCAGTTGTTCAATGGCGTCGATAAACGCATCTCCCCGCACTTCAAAACTGCGGTATTGATTCCAACTAGCACATGCTGGCGACAAGAGAACAACATCTCCCTCTTCACTCATGTCATAAGCGACTGGTACTGCTGCTTCAACATTTTGCACGGTTACAATCGATGGTACACCAGCTTCTTCTCCAGCTTGAGTCAACTTAGCAGCCGTTTCACCATAAACGATTAACCCCTTGACTTGTTTGAGATGCGGCACCAAATCATCAAAATCATTTCCACGATCTAATCCACCAGCTACCAAAATTACTGGCTGCGTAAATCCATTTAGAGCATTAATGGTTGCTAATGTATTCGTTGCTTTTGAATCGTTATAGAATTTTCTGCCTTTATAGTCTCTAACAAATTGAGTCCGATGTTTTACGCCGGCAAATGACGCTAACACTTCTTTGATGACAGGTGTTTCTTGTCCCATCAATTTAGCAACTGCAATAGCTGCCATGGCATTTTCCAGATTGTGTTCTCCTGGAACTAGGATATCTTTTTTATTCATGATTGGTTCATTTAAATAGTAAATGGTCTCTCCACTAAGGAATACGCCGTTTTCTACCATTTCTTGTCTCGAGAAAGGAATAACAGTAGCTTTGCTGGCAAGTGCCAATTCTCTTAACTCCGGTTGATCCCAATTTACGACTAGATAATCTTCTTCGGTTTGATTTTTTGTGATTTGCATTTTAGCTGCCACATATTCTTCTCTCGTTCCATGATAATCCAAGTGAGCTGAATAAATATTGGTGATTACCGCTATATGTGGTTTAAACGTCGTTGTACCTAATAATTGGAAACTGGATAATTCCATAATAATAGCATCTTCATCGGCTACATCTTGAACCACTAAACTCGCAGGAGTTCCTATATTCCCTGCCACGTAGGCTTTCCCACGCTGTTGTTTGCTGTTTAACAAATCAGCGATCATCGTCGTTGTGGTTGTTTTTCCATTTGTTCCTGTGATTCCTACAATAGGACATTGCGCCACTTCATAAGCCAATTGAACTTCTGTCAGTACCGGAATGCCTTTTTCCATTGCTTTAGCAACGATTGGGTTATTGTACATAATTCCAGGATTTTTCACTACAAATTCAAAGTCTTCATCTAATAACTCGACTGGATGCCCTCCTGTTACTACTCGCATCCCATCTTCTAAAAGTTCTTGTGCTTCAGTATTGTCTTCAAAACTTTTGTAGTCATTAACCGTGACCAATGCGCCTAATTTGTGCAAAAGTTTTGCAGCATTCACACCACTTAAGGCTAAACCTAATACTAATACTTTTTTATTTTTATATGTCGTTACATTTTTCACCCAAAATCCTCCATTGCTGTTTAATTGTTAAAGTACGATCCATAAAGCAATTAGGGCCATTAGTAAACCAATCGTCCAAAAAGTAATGACGATTCTCCATTCGCTCCAGCCGCTCATTTCAAAATGGTGGTGAATAGGCGCCATTTTGAATACACGTTTATTTCTTAACTTAACCGATCCCACTTGCAAAATGACCGATAAGGTTTCTACGATAAAAATCAGGCCGATCAACAATAATGTCCATTCTTGATGCAATAATACAGATACAGCAGCAAGTCCGCCACCAAGTGCTAATGAACCTACATCACCCATAAATATTCTCGCAGGCTTTTTGTTGAACCCTAAAAATCCTATTAACCCACCGATTACTGCTAAACAAAAGATTAATACATCTATTTGTTCTTGGTGGAACGCTATTATTGCATATGCTGAATACGCTATGATACTTGTTCCAGTAGCCAGCCCGTCTAATCCATCTGTCAAGTTGACTGCATTTGAAAATCCAACCAGCCAAAAAATGATGACTAACCCATAAAACCAGCCTAAACTCACATCAGCTAATCCAAACAAATTCAACTCGCTAGGCAATCCTTGCATTCGGTAAACAATGTAGAATAAAGCTCCGCCTACTACTTGGCCGATGAATTTTTGCGCTGACGTAAGACCTAAGTTTCTTTTTTTGATCAATTTGATGTAATCATCTAAAAATCCTAATAATCCATATAACATCAGAATAAATACCAACAAGCCTAAACTGACTGTAAATGCATTCTGCCAGATGGCTGTCCATATAATCGTTGCACTGGCAGAAATCAAAAAGACGACTCCTCCCATTGTTGGAGTTCCTGTTTTTACTTCGTGCCATGTCGGACCTTCTTCTCTAGTTGTCTGTCCTAATTGTTTTGTTCTAAAATACCCTATGATAAAAGGCATTAAAATTATTGTTATTGCAAAACTGCTTACTGCTGAAATCAGCATTTCTTCCCACTGCATATGATCGCTCCTAATTTTTACTTTTTAACAGATTGCCTTTTTCCTGCTACGAAGTCAAGACCTGTTTACTTTACAACTAAAATCTCCTTATGATTAAGGAGATTCCAGTTTGATTTCAATTAGACTTTCTTCTGTCAAAAGAGCATTAGGTTCTAAACTTTGCTGCGTAACGTAACCATCACCATCAAAGGTAAATTCTATACCTGTGATTTCAGAAACCTTCAACACATCGTTTTTCGACCATCCCGTCATATCAGGCATAGTCATTGCTCCATTTGTCATCAGAATGACTCGTTGTTCATCAATGATCACTTCATCAGTCAATGGCAATTGCTGTACTATTGTATCACCATTTCCAACAACGGTCACGTTCAAACCCATTTCTTCTAATTTTGTTAACACGTCATTTTTAGGCTCGCTGGTTACTTTAGGCATCTTGATTTGATTGTCTAATGCTTCTTGAGCAGTATCGTTCAAATGCAGGTATTCCAATCCCCTCTTCATCACGGGATTAAAAATTGAAGCTAAAGCATCAGAAGGAGCAACCGTGTAATCAGTGATTGTAGGACGTTCCATTGTGATATACAACACTAGTTCAGGATCATCAGCTGGTGCCATTCCAACTACTGAATATAAGAAATTGTGCCCCCCACTGAAATAGCTCTTCGTTTTAGGGTTGTAAATTTGAGCGGTCCCGGTTTTAGCTGCAATCTCATATCCATCGATTGCATACTTTTTCCCCGTCCCATTCTCGTTATACACAACTTCTTTTAAGTATTCTAACGTTTGTTGAGCAGATTCTTCTGAAACAGGGTTCCCAACTACTTCCGGCTCTACGATGGTTTCTTTTCCCGTATTGGGATCAACATATTTATCAATAAATTGAGGCTTCATCATTTGTCCACCATTTGCAATAGCACTAAAGGCTTGCATCATTTGCAGCGGCGTGACGGTCAATCCTTGTCCAAAAGCCGTATTTGCTTGATCAATAGCTCTCTTATAATTATTTGAACCTTTATTTTCATGAGGCAATCCTGAATTGGTTGATTTTCCTATACCAAAAGCATCCATATACTCTTTCCAGACATCTGCACCCATTTTTTCGACAATTTTTACAAACGCAACGTTACTGGAACGAGCCAGTCCTTCTAAATAAGTGATCGTCCCCCATCCTGTACGATTGACATCTCGAATAGGTATCCCGGACACTTTGATCATACCGGACTCAAAATAAGCGTTAGGGTCAAAAGCTTTTTCGTTTATGGCGGAAGCTAACGTCAAGGCTTTTAAAGTAGATCCCGGTTCATAAGTGTATTCGGTTAGTAAGTTCATCCATAAATCACTGATACCTTCTTTTGTCGTTCCATTAAAAGAAGGTCGCTGAGAAGTCGCTATGATTTTACCTGTTTTCGGGTCCATCAGCGTTGCTGTCAAAGCCACTGGATTGTATTTTTCATCTACTTCCGTCATCAAACTTTCTAACAGAACCTGCATACGTTTGTCTAGCGTCAGATAAATATCCATTCCATCAACTGGATCAATCACCTCAGCGTCTTCATTAGGCAATGCGTAACCGAAACTATCTTTTTGATATTTTAATTTTCCATCCGTTCCAGTCAATTGGTCATTGTAAGCTTGTTCGATCCCCATAATACCGACCATTTCTTCATCGACTTTTACTTCACCTTCTTTAGTTGTCGGAAGCTGTGCTACACCAACTAAATGAGAAGAGAATATTCCGTTGGGATACAACCGAGTAGGAGTCTCTTTGAAAAAGATACCTGACAAATCATGTTTTTCGATGTCGCTTTTGATTTCGTAGGATAAATTTTTCCCTGCTGTCCCAAATTCAACTTGGCTCAAATCTTGACTCAACTTCTTGAAGATTTCTTCTTCACTCATTGAAATGTATTGGGCTAGGATCTCAGCAGTTTTCTGCTTATTGGTTACGTGTTGAGGATTTTTCTTATTATTCGACCACTCATCTGTCAGTACAGCATATAATGAATAAGAAGTAGCATCCATAGCGACCGGATTCCCCCCTACATCATAGATGGTACCACGGTTAGCTTCAAGGACACTACTTCTTGTATATAGATTATTCACATTGGTCTCTAAATTTTCCCCGTTAACTTCCCCTTTGACCATTATATATGAGAATCGTCCAGCAAATATGACAAATGCTAAGATAGATCCAAAAAATAAGAAAATGGCAATTAATTTTCTATTTGTTAAGGGACTTCTTTTTTTCATTTCGTAACATTCCTAACATTTTCTTCATTCATTTCCAACCCGTGAGCTTTAGCAATTTCATACACTCGATCGTAACGTGACAATTCTTGTACTTCTTGCTCTAAATTAGTATTCATAACCGCAACTTCTTCAATAGCTCGATTTGTATCTTGCACTTCTCTGTTCGCAGTAGCAACCATGATTTCCAACGACACACAAGCTACTCCTAAAGCAAAGATGATCATACTAGCCACAACTAATAATACCTTTTCAACTTTTAAATGACGCTGTTGTTTTGGCTCAGGAGTCTGAATAGGTTGTTGTTTAGGTTGGACTTGCGGTGCTGTTTGAGGCATTACGCTATGTAAATCCCTTGCTAAATTATTTTCTGCTGCCATACAATAACTTCCTTTCCCATCTAAGTAATTAGTTGCTTTCTGTTTTAACTTGTTTCTCTGCGATTCTTAATTTTGCACTTCTAGCTCGGTTGTTTTGTTCCAGTTCTTCTTCACTAGGTAATATAGGCTTACGTGTAATGATTTTCAATTCTGCCATATATTCTGTAGGCAACACCGGCAATCCGGGCGGCAATTGAGGTCCTCTGGCACGATCTTTGTATATGGATTGGACAATTCTGTCTTCTAGAGAGTGGAAAGTGATCACGCTGATTCTTCCATTCACATTTAATAGATCAATAGCTTTTTCTAAAGACTCTTCCACAGCATCTAATTCATCATTTACAGCTATTCTGATTGCTTGGAAGGTTCTTTTGGCTGGATGACCGCCTTTTCTGCGAGCAGGTGCTGGAATAGCTTCTTTGATCAATTCAACTAGTTCGCCCGTCGTTTCAATTGGAGCTGTCTCTCTGGCTTTTTCGATTTTGCGTGCGATTTGTTTAGAGAATTTTTCTTCTCCGTAACGGTAAAAGATTTTGACTAATTTCTCGTAAGGCCAGTCGTTAACTACTTCTTTTGCAGTTAACGGAGATTGGGTATCCATTCTCATGTCTAAAGGTGCATCTTGATGATAGCTGAAGCCTCGTTCGGCTTGATCCAACTGCGGAGAAGATACTCCTAAATCGTATAAAATCCCATCCACCGAATGAACGCCAAGAGCATTCAATTCTTCTGTGATATAACGGAAATTCGACTTGATAAACGTTACCATTCCTTTTTCTACATAATGGCTCAACTTTTCTTTTGCATTAGCAATGGCTGTTTCATCTTGATCGAAAGCATATAAATGCCCTTTTTCATTTAATTGAGAGAGCAGGTATTCGCTGTGTCCAGCTCCTCCAAGGGTACAATCGACATATGTTCCTTCAGGAGAAATGGACAATCCATCTACCGTCTCGTGTAGTAAGACTGTTTCGTGTTTAAATTCTGGCATCTATATCTCCCTTTCAATTTCTTATCGGTTAAAATCCGAAATCGATCATACTTTCAGCAATGTCTTCGTAGGATTCTTCTGCTTCAACAGCATACTGGCTCCATCTTTCATTGCTCCAAATTTCGATCCGTTCCGATACTCCTATAACGTGACATTCTTTGTCTAATTTTGCGTATTGTCTTAAGTTTTGAGGAATGTTGATTCTGCCTTGCTTATCCAACTCACATTCTGTGGCGGCGGAATAAAAGAAACGCGTAAATTGACGTGCATCTTTTTTAGCAAGCGGTAATTGTTTTAGCTTTTCTTCTAGTTCAGACCATTCTTCTTGCGGGTAACCAAATAAACAGCCATCAAGCCCACGAGTAATAATAAATCTCTCGCCTAAGTCATCTCTGAATTTAGCTGGCATGATCAACCGGCCTTTTGCATCAATATTGTGCTGATATTCACCGATAAGCATGTACTTTGGTCACCCCTATCATCCCTATTTAAATTCAGTCTACCACAATCCCCCACTTTCCACCACCACATTCCGAAATTTTTGTGATTTTTTTTCATATCTCATAAACCGTTGTCATTACTGGCGTGGCAACACTTAAAAATTAAAATGTTCCTACATTTCATTTGTAACAAACTGATTACTTTTTCTAATTATTTTCCTTTTGGTCTATAGAGCAATTTTCTTGAAAATAAGTCTATAATATGGGGTGGGTTTTCCGTTTCTAGGATACAAAAAAAGAACGATGAGATTAAGATCTCATCGTTCTTCGCTTTCTAAACACTTATGATAATGCTTGTAGCTGCTAATCCATAATATGTAATGATGGAACTAATAAAAACAAAGCGCCACCAGCTCTTAAAAAACTTCCCATATAGAATCTCGCCTTTTTTCACAGCTAAATACAAGAGCAAGACTATTGCTAAGGAAAAAATAAAGATTAAAAAGTATGGGAAAACAGTCAATCCAAGTGTCAGCATACTTAATATATGAATACCTACTATTAAGTAAGGAACAAGCAAGTCTGCCAGCTTGAGAGTCAGACGTTGTCTTCGAAAATGTCGATTGATTTTTTTATTGAATAATAGGAATAAAAGAATCGGTACTAAAAATAACACGATTCGCATAACAAATACTGAATCCAACACCATTTACTTGCCCTCCATCTATGAATAAGTTATTCAAATTGTACACTATTTTCATCTTTATTACTCTAACAAATTAGTTGAAACTTCGCAAAAAAAATAATCCTGAGAAAATCTCAAGATTATTTTTATCTTAAGAGCGCAATAACAGAAAGTTATTATGCTTCTTTAGATGATACCTCTTTTCCATCATAGAAACCGCATGATGCACATACGTGATGGCTTTTTTTCAATTCACCACAATTAGGGCAAGCGTTCATACCTGGAACTTCTAATTTAAAGTGAGTACGACGTCTGTTTTTCTTAGCTTTTGATGTTCTTCTTGCTGGTACTGCCATTCTATACACCTCCTTAAACAATTGTTTCATTTTTAACTAACATGAAACAAGTTAGTCTTCATCTGGATTACTATTAGATTCATCATCTTTAAAAAAATCTTTCAGATTCGCAAAACGCGAATCAATAGCGTCTTCAGATTTTTTTTCTTTTGAATAGTAATCTTCTTCTGAAATTACTTTCCAACTATTTCCACTTGGCATATCTTCTGCTTCTTTTTCTTCTTCAGTAAATACTTGAAGAGGAAGATTAAGCAAAATCGTATCCTCGATACTTTCTGCTAAATCGATCCAGTCATGTTCTAAATAAATCACAACTTCATCTTCTCTAGCAGCAGTTTCATTAGATGCTGATTTTGGAATATACACTTCATTTATCACAAATTCCATTGGAAATAATACAGGTTTTAGTGATCTTGCAGAAGGAAGTGTTAATTGTAATGAAACATTCATATGAAGAATCAATTCATCATCATTAACAGTTAAGATTCCATCCAAATGAATCGGTGAAACGTCTAATATTTCACTTTCTCTTTTTAACAAGGATTCTTTTAAATCCACCTCATCATTAAAGACAAAAGGTTCATTTAGATATCGTTTTAATTCGTTTAGTGACCACTTCATTTTCATTTCTCTTCACTCCTAAAGCAACAAAATTTATTATACTAGTGATAAAAACCTTTGTCAAGATATTTTACCTTACACCTCTAAGTTCTTTTTGATTGATTTCATGCGTTTATGCTTCCACTTTTCGCAAAGGCAAACGATGAAAATCTTGTTCTTTCGTTACTTCTCCAGTTGCTAGTTGATAAATTTTTCCTGCTTGAATATCTATTTCCCACAAATCCTTATTCTTTTGATGCAAACGACTAATGATCGGAATCGAAACACTCTTTTTGATCTGGCTTAAATATTGCTGACCAGCGGCGGAAAAACCCAAAACTCGAATCGCTTTTGGTCCATCTAGAGCTTCGTCTGCAATATCTTTTGTGAATTGCAGCAAGACATAAGTGAACAACCGCTGCAACCGAACCCATGTGTAGCGTTTGGTTTTCACCAATTCTACAAAATGCTCAAAATTCTCGGCTTGTGTGACGAACTCTTTCAATCGGTATTCAATACCCTCGTTCATTTGATACGTTTGTCTCAATTGTTCTTCTGATTGGACGATCAGTTGGTACTTTAAAAAGGGCCAAAAGGCATTCCAGTCGACAAGCTGACTATCTACCAATATGTTGAACACTTTAGCTGGAACTGCCGCTTTGAGTGCTTGTTTATCAACATTGGATATCTGACCGGAAATCTGTTGTTCGAGAAGCTGTTTTCGAATCGCTGTAGCACTTTGAAAAGACGTTTTTTGGAGCTGTTTCTCATGGTAACCTGCTCCGAGACGTTGGATAGGTTCCAATAACATAGGATGACGGTATCGGCTGTTTTCTTTGGCATAAGCCAACCCTAAGATAGTGTTGGGCAACTGCAAGTCAAGGCTGTGTTTTGATAAGACAGACTCTGCTGCTTGCTGCATCTGCTCTGAATAAGTGCCGCCGTTATTTTTGAACTGCTGAAATGCTGCTTCGATTTGTTCTTCATTTTTGAGCCAATCAGCTGCAAATTGTTGAAATTCTTCTGCTGTTCCGCTTTCTGTACCAAAAGACAACACATCACATCTCATTTCTTGCAGCAGGGCTACTCCACCTTTAGCAAAATAATCTGCCGGCTGCACACTAAACGCTACAGGCAGCTCAATCACAATATCTGCTCCTGAAGCCAAAGCCATTTCTGCTCGCTTCCATTTATCCACTATGGCGGGTTCACCCCGTTGCAAGAAATTACCGCTCATTACAACAATCATGACGTCAGCGGAAGTTTTTTTCTTCGCTTCTTCTATCTGATATTGATGTCCTTTATGGAAGGGATTGTATTCTGCAATAATGCCGCAACTCTTCACTAGATCGTCTGCCTTTCTAAACTGTCGTCTTCTATCTTATTTCTAAAGCTCTGTTGATTATTTTTTATGACAAACAAAAAACCATCGTGTGCTCTCTTCTGTTATCTCTTCTTCTCCATACTCAGCCGATACTTCTATAGAAGCAAATCCAGCTTTCTTCAACATATCAACGTAAGTCTGTAGTTGATATGTCCGCTCTTTATGAGTTTCATCGAATCGTTCGTATAAATCTATCTCATCTTGATAAACGAAAAAAGTTAAATCGTGTTCAATGGAATGCGGATACTCTCCCGCAAAACTTTTCCATAGAAAACTCACTTCTTCTGTTTGATCATTGAAGGTATAGCCAGGAAAGATTTCATCTATTTGATAAACAGAGTGGACATCAAATAGAAACACCCCATCTTCCGTCAAATGTTGATAAACTTGATTAAAAGCAGTCTGAACAGATTCTTCATCAGGCAAATAACAAATCGAATCACAATAACACGTAACGGCATCAAATTGCTCCAAAGCTGTTAAATCGGTCATGTCTCCTTGCACGAATGGAATAACTGTTCCAGCTTCTTTTGAGCGTTTTTCAGCTATTTCCAACATCTGCGCAGACAAATCCAACCCTGTAACTTTTAACCCCTCTTGCTGCATCTTAATGGCCAAATGACCTGCTCCACAAGCTAGGTCTAGTACATTTTGATGATGTTCGACAAGATTTTTCTTCGTGAATAAGACCCACTGATCATACAATTCTTCATCCATCAAATCATCATACACTTGGGCAAAAATGTTGTAACTCATGTTACATCATTCCAGAAATATCAACTAGTGGTGCGTCACTCCATAATTTTTCCAAGTTGTAGAATGAACGTTCTGTGTAATGGAATACGTGAACGACAACATCTCCTAAATCGATCAAAATCCATTTAGCAGAGTCTTTTCCTTCTACGTGTTTCACTGTGTATCCAGCTTTTTCTACACTGTCTACGATTCCTTCAGCAATAGCTGCAACTTGTCTATCATTATTTCCGTGCATCACTACAAAATAATCGGCTAAAAGAGAGATTCCTGCAACGTCCATCGCCATAATATCTTCAGCTCTTTTATCGTCACCCGCTTTAACTACTGTTTTTAATAATTCCATATTTGTTTCAATCATGTTTTTCCTCCTATTTGTCAGCTACCCATCTATTGTAAGTAGCTACGGCTCTTGGGTAAATCTTTTTCTTTGTTTGAATCAAATGAGCTAACGTCTGCTGCGTTCCGAATGATACCGCTGCTTCTAGGTCTTCGTCAGCCAAGCGGCGAGCTTCTTCCACACCTGGAAACTGTCTTCCAGCTTCGATATAATCAGCTACATAAATCACTTGCTCTAGTAAAGACATTTCACTTCTGCCAACCGTATGGTAACGAATAGCGTTTAAGATATCCTCATCAAAAAGATGATACTCTCTTTTTACGATTTCCGCTGCGCAAGGTCCATGCCAAATGTTGCTGCCATAATCTATCATTTCGCTGGGCAATCCAGTTTCTTTGATCAACTCTTTCATCTCTTGGTCAGGTTTTTCTTTTGCCATGTCATGGCATAGTGCTGCAATACTAGCTGCTTCTATGGATGCTCCATATTGTTCAGCTAATCGGACTGCTGCTGCTTCTACTCCCAACACATGCTTAAAGCGTTTAGCACTCATTTGAATCCTTGCTTGTCCCTTCAATTCTTCACGGGTCAGAGCGAAGTAGCGGTTTGAATAGATCAGCTCATCAACCTCACTTTTCATCTCTATACAACCCTTCTTGTTGAATATAGTCTAAAACTGCTGCCGGCACTAAGTAGTTAACTGTACAGCCTCTGGCAATGTTTTTTCTAACTGAAGTAGAACTCACTTCTATTTCCGGAACATCTACCCATATCAAAGGATATTGAGTATCGATCACGTATCCTGGACGTTTTACTCCTACAAACTGAACCAGCTGCATCAATCCGTCAATCTTGTACCATTTAGGTAAATAGTTGACCATGTCTGCTCCAATAATAAAATAATATTCTGTATCAGGATGACGTTGAATCAATTCCAACATCGTATCGTAAGTGTAGCTTTTTCCGCCACGCTCAACCTCAATCGTTTCAATATCAAATTGAGGATTGTCTGAGATAGCTCGTTTCACCATATTTACCCTATGTTTAGCGTCAATGGTTTTTTTAGCATCCACATGAGGAGGATTAGCAGTCGGCATAAAGTAGACTTTATCCAACCCTAATTGTTGGCATACTTGATCTGCAACAACCAAATGTGCCAGATGTGGAGGATTGAATGTTCCTCCAAGAATACCCACTCTTTTCTTTGTTTCCGTTTCAGTTAATACTTCACTTAAAACTTGAGTTTGTTTCCCAGAAAAAAATGACTCTCTCACACAACTTCCACTCCTTCTTACTGTAAACTCTAAAGATTATTTTTTAGGGATATCTAATGAGATCTTGCGGTATTTCTCTTGTGAAGATGGTTTAAACAACACGATCACACGACCGATTTTTTGGATGACTTCGCAGTGGACTGCTTGTTCGATTGCTTCTGCAACTTCAGAAACGTCTTCATCTGCATTTTGCAATAACGAGACTTTGATCAATTCTCTTTTTTCCAAAGCTTCCCCGATCTGTACTAACATTTCTGGATTCATCCCATTTTTACCTACTTGAAAAATAGGGTTCAAATGATGTGCTTTGCTTCTTAAAAAACTTTTTTGCTTACCTGATAAGTTCATAGTAACTCTCCATTTCTATACTCGATTGACATTAAATAATTGACTTTCTGATTAAAACATCGATGCCTTTAGGCGCCCATCCGGCTACCACTACACCTGGCTTGGCTACAGTGATCCATCCTAAACCGGCAAAAACAATGTCTGACTTTTCTTTGATTGAGAACTCAAAACGAACCAGCTCAGGAAAAGCATCTTTTTCTTCCATGCGCGGCGGCTGCAATAAAGCTCCTTTTTGTTTTGCATACAATTCATCCGCTTTTTCCAATTTTGTCCGATGAATAGTTAAATCATTTGAGACGTAACAAGTAAAGGAACTTCTTTCACCTTTGATGAAATCAAAACGAGCTACTCCACCAAAAAACAAGGTTTGTGCTTCGTTCAATTGATAGACTTTCGGTTTGATTTCTTTTTTAGGTGCGATCAATCGCAAGTCTTTCGCTCCTAATACGTGAGCCATTTGGTGACGATGGATGATTCCCGGTGTATCAATCAAAGCTTTGCCGTTGTCTAAAGGAATCTCGATTTGATCTAATGTAGTACCTGGAAACTGAGAAACAGTAATCAAATCTTGAACCCCTGCCGAACTTTTGATAGTTTGATTGATGATACTTGATTTCCCAACATTGGTCACACCGACTACATAAACATCTTTTCCATTACGGTATTTTTCAATGGCTTCTTTCAACTCATCTATTTCGTTAGTTTTCATCGCACTAGTCAAGACTACATCTACTGGACGTAAACCAATTTCATGCGCTCTTTCACGCAACCACTGAGTCAAACGGCCTCTTTTTTGCGACTTAGGCAATAGATCCACTTTATTCCCCACAAGCAATACAGGGTTTTTCCCAACGAATCGATGCAGCCCCGGAATGACGCTTCCATTAAAATCGAATACATCTACTACGTTTACAATCAAGGCATCTTTAGAGCCGATTTCGTTTAGTAATTTTAAGAAATCGTCATCTGTCAAATGAACGTCTTGTATTTCATTGTAATGACGCAATCTGAAACAACGTTGACAGTAAACTTCTCCCGTTTCTAAACCTTTCTCTAAAGCTGCTGCAGGTGTATATCCAGGTTTAGTTTTGTCTGTTGTCTGTAATATTGCACCACAGCCAATACAACGAATCTCTTCTTCGTTATTTAACTCTGTCTTTGTCATGTATTGATGTCCTCCATCTCATATCTGGGTCTTTCTTGATCAAATAATTCATAATGTGCAATTCAAAAAAGCGATTGATGCGCGTATTCCATGCATCAGAGTTTAGAATGGGTTTGACAAGCACATTACGGATACCGGCGATATTCGCTCCCCAAATATCTGTCATGATTTGATCTCCTACCATTAAAATCTGTTCCTTAGGCAATTTCAGCCCCTCAGCAGCTTCATTAAACCCTTTTGATAAAGGCTTCATAGCGCGAGGAACATAGCGTACACCCAATAATTCTGCTACACGTTTGACACGTTCATCACTATTGTTCGACAGAATAATGATTGGTATATCTACTTCCTTCATCACTTGAATCCAAGCAATCAATTCTTCCGTACCATTTGGATTGTTCCAAGCGATCAGTGTGTTGTCCAAATCTGTCAAAACGGCTTTTATATTGTGCTCTCTCAACTGCTCCGGAGTGATCTGATAGATTGCTTCTACCATCCAGGTAGGTTTAAATATATTTAACATAACATCTCCCTACTCATTAAAATGGGAGCACTGTATTGAGTACTCCCATAGTATTCTATGTTTTTATTATACGCGAAAAGCTGAGAATATCAATTTTCTCTAGACATCTTCTTCCTTCCAATAAGCATCAATCTATTTGTAGGAAGAAAGGCCATCTCAGTTTGTTTAACGCTCTTTATTGTATCTTTCTAAACTTTTGATCACGTGGAAAGTATCACCTTCGTAATCTACATACCCATTCCCGACACGTTGATTCGTTTCTGCGCCTTTACCTACGACTGCTACAACTGTAGGTCCATCAACATGACTCATAGCTTTCTGAATAGCTTCAGCCCGATCTTCAACGATTTCATAACAACCATTCTCAGCAATTACAGCTTCAGCGACCTGCTCACATATCTCAATAAGTGGTTCATTAGCAGGATCGTCTTCAGTAATATAAACTTTATCTGAAAACTTACCGGCTACTTCTCCCATCTCTTTTCGTCGGTTGTAAGCTTTACCTCCAGGACACCCAAATACTGAAATCAGTTTGTGGTGCGGATATTCTTGTTTCAATGAATCAAACAATACCTCAAAGCTCAATCGGTTGTGGGCATAATCTACTATCCCAACCAAATTTTTATCTTGGCTGGTGTACAACTCCATACGTCCTTTAGCTCGTGCCTTTAGCAATCCTGACTTAATGTATTCTATAGGAATTCCTAAGACATACATTGCCGCAATAGCTGCTAATGCGTTCTCCACATTAAACAGTCCTGCGATTCCTAAAGAAACTTTTTCAGTGTATGTCGGCGTGCGAACATCAAATGTGATATGATTGTGCTCTTTTTGTACATTAAAGCCGTAAATATCTGCTTTTTCATTTCGCTGACTGAACGTGATCACATTACTCGCTTGGCGAGAAGCTTTTTCGATTCGTTCAAAATAATCCGTATCTAAATTTAAACAAACCGTCTCAGATTGTTTAAATAATAATAATTTTGAATTTAGATAGTCATCCATATCACTGTGTTCCACTGGACTTAAGTGGTCCTCAGAAATGTTTAAAAATATACCAATTTTAAACATTAACCCTTTAGTACGATCGTATTTTAGCGCTTGACTGGAGACTTCCATCTCAAAAAACTCGACTCCAGAATCTACAGCTGTTCTGAAATTTTGTTTCAAGACCATGGCTTCAGGAGTCGTCATGCGTGAAGGTGCTTTTGTGACTCCATCGTAATTTTCAACAGACGAAAAGTAACCAGATGTTCTTTTTTGGTTAGCTACTAAATAGTCATCTAAAATAGAACGCATAAAATTTGTAGTAGTTGTTTTTCCTTTTGTTCCTGTTACCCCTATCAGCGTCAACTGCTCTTCAGGAAAGTCATAGAAAAGAGAACTTAACACCGCCATAGCTTCGCGTATCTCTTTTACTAATATAACTGGTACATCTATACCGTAGTCTACTTCACTGACATAAGCCACAGCTCCATAAGATACGGCTTGTTTTAAATATTCTATTTTAAACGTAGCACCCTTACAGATAAACAAAGAAGGTTCACTAACTTCTCGTGAATCATATGTCATTTGCAAAATAGCGCTGTTAGCAATAGCAGAATCTCGAACAACCGTTGTATTGACTAAAATATCCTGTTCAACTAATTGATCAATATAGTCTTGTACTTTTAAAGTTCTCATGTTTCCATATCTCCCTTTATTCAGCTAATGGCTGATTTTAGTACATCAATCGAATCTTTTTCATACCAAAACCTCATCAGCATCTCCTACCTGTTTCAATGTTCCATTAAAATGATAGATATCTACTTCTTCTAATCTCCAGACATATTAAGTCTAACAAACTTCTCCTTATTATAACAAAATATTTTATTATTTACTTGAAAATTAGTTAAGGATATTCTTTTCAGCCTTATCTTGCTTTTTAGCCTGTCAATATGTCGGAGCATGCTGAACTGCCCTTTTAAACACCAAGCGGATGTCCGAAAGGGATTTTCCATTATTTTAGACAAAATAAAACAACCGACACAGAAATACCACTATTTCTGCATCGGTTGATTGCTTAATCTTGAAGTAGTTCAAATATTTCTATGGCTACAATATCAATATCATCAAATTGATAAACTTGACCAGTGGCTATTTCTTCTAGTTCATAAACTCCTGATTTACCATCATAATTGATCAGACAACGCTCAGCGCCTTCTTTTTCAAAGCGACGGACTTGTACTTCTCCATCTGATCCTTCTTGCATAGCTTCTAATCTGCGTATAATGGCAGTTAATTGTGAAGACTTCATGGTTCGTGCCCCTTTCAAACTTGACTCAGTACTATTCTAACAGATTTCAATGTAAATAACACTATACTCACTTCTGTTTTACAAAAAAAAAATCCAGCACTTTGGAGTATTCCTATAAACAAAGCTTTTTTACTTTACTGACAAACCCTTCTTTTCTTTAATTATGATAAAAAAATGATATCTTTCAGTAAAAAAGTTGAAAATAACATGACAAAAAAATGAGAAAACTGTTTCTTATCTGCTGTACTTGTTGAATACATTCGATTCACAAGAGGACCCCGATCAGTTTTTTGCACAAAAAAAACGCCCGCAGAAAAAAAATGACTGCTGACGCTTTTCTCAATATCTTTACATTTCCCACCATAGTTTGATTAATGCTTGTGTACCGTCATTCCCTTTACCTTTACCTTCCAATTCTTCATAGAGTTTTTCTGCTAAGGCTGTAGAAGGTAAATTCAGGTTCATTCTTTGCGCTTCTTCTAAAGCTATCTTTAAATCTTTAACAAAGTGTTTAACGAAGAATCCAGGAGAATAATCTTCTTTTAAAATACGTGGAGCATAATTGGTCAATGACCAGTTTTGGGCGCTCCCGCCTCCAACAGTATCGACTACTTTTTCAATATCTAATCCAGCTGCCTTTGCGTACACTAACAATTCTGTCATGCCTGTCATCGTGCCCGCAACCATGATCTGGTTAGCCATTTTAGTATGTTGTCCGCTGCCAGCCGGTCCTTGAAGATTGACCTTGCTGGAAAATAAATTAAAGATGGGTTCCAGTCTTTCAAATACATCTTGGTCTCCGCCTACCATGATGGTCAGAGTTCCGTTTTTCGCACCTAAATCTCCTCCTGAGACCGGTGCATCTAAAATACCTATACCTTTTTCTTGACCGGTTTCATAGAGCTTTTTCGCTAATGTCGGTGTACTAGTTGTCATATCGACCAACACTTGCCCGGACGCAGCGGTCTGGAAAATTCCGTTTTCTCCATAATAAACTTCTTCCACATCGGATGGGTAACCCACAATAGTAAAGACCAGATCTGCATTTTGCGCTGCTTCAGCTGGAGTACTTTTCCATTTCGCACCCAACTCTATGACCTCAGTCGCTTTATTTTTGGTACGGTTGTAGACTTGTACCTCGTGGCCAGCTTTTAATAAATGTTTAACAATGGATGTCCCCATAACACCCGTTCCAATAAACCCAATTCTTTTTTTCATAAGTACTTATCTCCTCCTCTTATCCCTTGGTAGTAGTATAACACGGATTCAATAGAACACTGCGAAAAGCGCTGCAGACTTTCTTACTGAAGTTGGTCCTGCTGGCTGTAAAACTCTAACCATATGCGAGCCAAGCGCTTTTCTGAATAAGCAGCATTGCCTTCAACCGCTTTTTTCTTTACGCTTTGATAAAAATCTTCATCTTGTTTTAGTCGATCAATCGTTTCTTTCATCGCAGTTTTATCTGCAGCAGGGTGATAGTAGCCTTTTAATACTGGTTCATACAATGGCAGATCACGTAACACAACAGGTGTATGACATGCTAAAGATTCCAAAATACACATTGGAAACAACTCTTCGTACGACGGTAATAAAAAGACATCAGCTAGATTATAATAGTCTCGCATTTCACTTCGGTTGAGTATGCCGGTAAAGAGCAGATTTTCAGGCGGATGGTCCATGATTTTTTTAAACTTTTCATACCCGTCTGTTATTTTCCCAAATGAAAATCCTCCTGCCCAAATGAACTGAACATCAGGCATTTCTTCAGCTAGTTTTACGAAGTCGTATACGCCTTTTCGCTCTTGGACTTGTCCGGCTCCAAATACTACAAATCGGTCAGGTTTGATTCCCAACTTTTCTTTCGCCTGTTTTTTTCGCTCAGAAGAATAGACAAAAAAGTCCTTTTCCGCTACAAAATTTGGAATATATGTAATATCGTTTTCCGCAATGCCGTATTTTTTTAACTCGTCAATAAAAATAGGATTAACCACTACTAGATGGTCCATCCTTTTATAGAAAGATATGACGTATTTATAAAATACTTCTTCTATGAGTTTTGGCAAATGAATACTGCCTTTTAGTGTGGAAGGCAAAAAGTGAACATAACCTATTCTTCTTCCAAATCGCTTCCTAAAAAAAGTGCTGATATAAAAATGTAAATCGATTGTATGATAATGGCTGATAGCTGATTTCGAAAACCGATTGATAGAAAGATCGATAGAATCTTTATGGTATGTTTTTAACAATTGCAGCAATTCAATATAAGCACTGCCTACACCTTGACCTTTTACTTTATCAGCAGAAGAAAACATATTTATATGAAGCATGACTTTAACCTCTCCTAACTGATTTTCGGTAATATTTTGGCTCAACCGGTTTTTCCAGCTGATAAGATTGCATCGCTTCTCGGTAATATTTCAGGACTTCTTCACCAAACACCGTTGACGAAATCGATTGAAGCAAGTTTTTACGATCTATAGGGTTACTTTTTTGAGCATCCCTATTCTTTAGATAGTCTAGAACCGTCTGACCTAATTCTTCGTCATACCGGTATGTTTTACCCAGCTTGCCGCTATAGATCAACATATCCGTATAAGGGCTAGACTTAGCTACAATGTTTGTTCCAGCAGCGATCGCTTCAATGTATGTCAGACCTTGAGATTCAGATGTAGAAGCATTAACATACAAATCCGAAGCTTGATAGTAAGCATTCACTTCATCTACATGGACTTCTCCAGTAAAACGAACAGATGGAGCGATGTTCAACGCCTCACTCAACTGCTCCAATTCACTACGAATAGGCCCGTCGCCAACTACAATTAATTTAGCGGTCGGATATTCGCCTAACACAGTCGGAAAAGCTTTTAAGATAGCCTCTATATTTTTTTCATGCGCTAAACGACTCAAAGATAACAACACCAATTCATCTTCTTCAATAGCCAATTCTTCGCGAATATTTCGTGTTGATGGGGCTCTTAATTTTTCCAAATTGACACCTGTAGGGATCACTCGGATGTCTTGTTTTACGCCGTAGAACAACAATTTATTTTTGGCTTTTTCACTTGGAGCAATTACTCCAGCCGTTTGATTGCAAAAATATTTGGAAACGACTTTTACATGTGATGGACGCAAAACTTTCCCTTTAGCCACGTAATGCAGATAGTCTTCATACATCGTGTGATACGTGTGCACGCAAGGAATCCCCAGTTGCCGCGCTACGTATTTGCCAGTTAACCCCAAGCTAAATTCAGTATGCGTATGAACTAAATCAAGGCGCAACTCTTTGGATTTTTTCAATGCAGTCAACATGCCGCGAAAAGCCACACGTCTATCTTTAAAAGAAAAGAAAGGAATACTAGCAAATCGCACGATACCCGGTTCATATTTATCAGCTTTAGGATCTGTCGTTGTAAAAATTACTACTTCATGTCCATGAGCTTCCAATTCTTCCTTTAATGTTTGGATAGATGTCGCTACCCCACTGACTTGGGGGAAATACGAATCAGTGAAAATTCCTATTCTCATTTTTATTTTCACTCCTTTAATAAGATTATACGGATTTTCAGTAAAAAAAACAGTGCAAATAAAGTAAATATTTCATTTTCATTGTTTTTTGATGGATTGCTCATCATAATCTTACCTTAACATAGATGGATAAAGAAATAATCCATCTTTAGCAGTAGAAAAAGCACTTTATACAAAAAAAAACTTGGTTTAGGAATTCCTAAACCAAGTGTTTTATAATTATTATCTTTATGGTTTTATTTTAGATATTCTTCAACTAAACCAACAACTTCTTCAGCAGTGTCGCATTCATTGATTGCTCTGTCTGCCAATTCAGCCATTTTTGTTGAATCCAATGTTTTCATTAAGCTGCGTGTTTTTAACACACTTGATGCACTCATTGAGAACTCGTCTAAACCAAGACCTAATAATAATGGAACAGCCGTTTGATCCCCAGCCATTTCTCCACACATACCAGCCCATTTGCCTTCTTTATGCGCTGAATCAATAACATTCTTGATCAAGCGTAAGATTGAAGGGTTGTAAGGTTGATACAAGTAAGAAACGCGCTCATTCATACGGTCAGCAGCCATTGTGTATTGGATCAAGTCATTCGTTCCAATACTAAAGAAATCTACTTCTTTAGCAAATTTGTCTGCAATTACAGCTGCAGCAGGAATTTCAATCATGATACCAACTTGGATAGAATCAGAAACTTCAACACCATCTTTGATCAAGTTTTCTTTTTCTTCCAATAAAATAGCTTTAGCTTCACGGAATTCGCCTAAAGTAGCGATCATTGGGAACATGATACGCAAGTTGCCATGAACTGATGCACGTAATAGAGCACGCAATTGTGTTCTGAACATGTCAGATTCATTTAAACTGATACGGATTGCACGATATCCCAAGAACGGGTTCATTTCATGAGGTAAATCTAAGTAAGGAAGTTCTTTATCTCCACCGATGTCCATTGTACGAACAACGACTGGTTTTTCTCCCATACTTTCTAACACTGTTTTGTAAGCTGTGTATTGATCATCTTCCGTTGGGAAATCTGATGAGTCCATATACAAGAATTCAGTACGGTACAAGCCAACTGCCTCAGCTCCGTTATTGTGAACTCCGTCTAAATCTTTAGGAGTACCAATATTCGCAGCTAATTCAATGTGTTTCCCGTCGGCTGTTACAGTATCTTCTTCTTTTAATTTTTCCCACTCAGCTTTTTGATTTTCAAATTCTTCAGCTTTTACAGAGTAAGTGTTGATTGTGTCAGCATCTGGTTTAATGAATACTTGACCTTCTAAACCGTCAACGATGATTTCATCCCCATCTACTACACGACTTGTAATATCTTTTGAACCAACGATAGCTGGAATTTCAAGAGAACGAGCCATAATAGCAGAATGTGAAGTACGACCTCCGATATCAGTTACGAAAGCCTTAACGTATTTACGGTTTAATTGAGCAGTATCACTTGGTGTTAAATCATGTGCGATCACAATCACTTCTTCATCTATTGTTGAAGGACTAGGTAATTTCACACCTAATAAATGAGCTAAAACGCGTTTGCGAACATCTTTGATGTCAGCTGCTCGTTCTTGCATATATGGATTGTCTTCCATTCCTTCAAAGATAGAAATAAATGTATCAGTAGCTTCTTGAAGCGCACTCTCAGCATTTACTTTGTTGTCTTTGATGTTGCTTTCGACCGTTCCAATCAAATCAGGATCTGAAAGGACCATCAAATGCGCATCAAAAACTTGAGCTTCTTCTTCGCCTAAACTTTTCGCTGCATTCTCACGAATCAAGCTCAACTCTTCTTTAGCTTTAGCCAATGCATCAGTAATACGTTGAATTTCACTCTCTGAATCTTCAACTGATTTTTTGGTGAAAGTTAAATCCGGCTCGATAAGCATATAGGTTTTTGCAATAGCAATACCATCACTAGCTGCAATCCCTTTCAGTACGTCTACCATTATTCTGATAATCCTTCTTTCTTCATTGTTTCTGCGATTCCAGAAATTGCTTCAGCTTCGTCTGCTCCTTCAGCAGAAATCGTAACGTCTGCGCCTTGGCCAACACCTAAAGACATAACGCCCATGATTGATTTCAAGTTTACAGATTTACCTTTGTATTCAAGGTTGATATCTGAGTTGTATTTGCTTGCTGATTGTACTAATAATGTAGCTGGACGTGCATGGATTCCTGTTTCAGCTACGATATGAAATTCGCGTTTTTCCATAATGGTTATTCCCCTTTATTTCAAATATTTTTTTATTTAGAGTCAGTTTCATCTATAATACTGTTAAACAGTAAAAGACATAGTTAAAAATAACCCTTTCAAAAATTAGATTACCATTTTTTCAATCATTTCACAACTCTTTTTACATTGTAAACGCTAAATCGGAGATAAATTTAATCTATTCTCTCGTTTTACGTCTATAGACAACGTTTCCACCTAATCCAGCTTCACCTATAACGTTATTTTTTTCTGGATGCTGATTCCATGCTTCTAAAAAAATCATGAACTCATCTTTTGGAATAATGATTTTTTCCACTTCCCCATTACTTAATGCAAAAAGTTTTTGCTGCATTTCTTCTTTAGTCAACTTAACCACCTCATTTTTCTGTTGTGTCTAGTGTATCACTTTCATAAAACAGAAAATAGTTGTATCTTAGCTTTGTAAATAAAAACTTATTTATGCAGCAGGCAACTAATTTTCACGAGAAAAAAACTTGAAAGTCAGGAATGGTCAGTGTATAATAAATTCATAAAGGTCAGACAAAGTCAAATTCACGTCTGGCTGATGAATCAATCTTTGAAAGGTTGTGTAAATTATGTTATGTCAAAATTGCCATCAAAATGAAGCTACTATTCATTTGTATACTAGTATGAATGGTCAAAAAGGTCAATTAGACCTATGCCAAAACTGCTACCAAGAATTGAAAAACGCACAAGCTCGCGGAATGGGAAATAACCGCCCACCTCAAAATCCTTTTGGGTTTGGAAATTTAGATGATTTATTCCGTTCTATGCAAGGCGGAACAAGAGAATATCCTAATTCTGACGTCCCTCCTACTCAAACTGGAGGCGGCAGAGGCAATCAGCCTCCAACCAGAAGAAAATCGGGTTTACTGGGAGAATACGGTACTAACTTGACCGACTTAGCAAAATCAGGAGCCATTGATCCAGTTATCGGCAGAGACCAGGAAATCGAACGAGTATTAGAAATCTTGAACCGCCGTACAAAAAATAATCCTGTATTGATCGGTGATCCTGGTGTTGGTAAGACCGCTGTTGTTGAAGGTTTAGCGCAAAAAATCGTAGACGGCGATGTTCCTCAAAAATTAATGAACAAGGAAGTCATCCGTTTAGATGTTGCTTCATTAGTACAAGGAACGGGTATTCGTGGTCAATTTGAAGAGCGTATGCAACAATTGATGAATGAATTGAAGCAAAATAATAACATTATCTTGTTTATTGATGAGATTCATGAAATCGTAGGCGCAGGTAGTGCAGACGGCAGTATGGATGCAGGGAATATTTTAAAACCTGCCCTAGCTCGAGGCGAACTTCAATTAGTTGGTGCTACCACGCTAAGAGAATACCGTTCGATCGAAAAAGACGGTGCTTTAGAGCGTCGTTTACAACCAGTGCGTGTAGATGAACCTACCCTTGATGAGACCTTTAGTATCTTAAAAGGGATTCAAAAGAAATACGAAGAATACCATCAAGTAAAATATACAGATGAGGCTATACGAAGCGCAATCAACTTATCTGACCGTTATATTCAGGATCGCTTCTTGCCGGATAAAGCAATCGATTTGTTAGATGAATCTGGTTCTAAGAAGAACCTGACCATCCAAACTATTGATCCGCAGATCATAGAAGAAAAAATTGCTGAAGCTGCTCAAGAAAAACAAGCTGCTCTGCAAAATGAAGACTATGAAAAAGCTGCATTTTATAGAGACCAAGCTGCTAAATACGCAGCAATGCGAGATCAACAACAACCAGATTCAGAAAAACCGGTCGTTACTGAGCAAGATATGATCAATATCATTGAATTAAAAACAAACATCCCTGTTGGTGACTTAAAAGAAAAAGAACAAACTCAATTGCGCAACTTAGATACTGACTTGAAAAAACATGTCATCGGTCAAGATGCTGCTATTGAAAAAATTGCTAAAGCTATCCGCAGAAACCGCGTTGGTTTCAATAAAAAAGGCAGACCTATTGGTTCATTCTTGTTTATCGGACCAACTGGTGTCGGAAAAACAGAATTAGCTAAGCAATTAGCATTTGAATTGTTCGGCAGCAAGGATTCATATGTACGTTTTGACATGAGTGAATACATGGAAAAACACAGTGTCTCTAAATTGATCGGTTCTCCTCCAGGCTATGTTGGTTACGAAGAAGCTGGTCAATTAACTGAAAAAGTTCGCCGTAACCCATACAGCATTTTGTTGTTGGATGAGATTGAAAAAGCTCACCCAGATGTATTGCACATGTTCTTGCAAATTCTTGACGATGGTCGTTTGACGGATGCACAAGGAAGAACTGTAAGCTTTAAAGATACGATCATTATCATGACAAGTAATGTTGGACAAGGCGAAGTTGAGGCTAGTGTCGGATTTGCGGCTACTAATCAAGCAAACCGAAGTTCAGTCTTGAACCATTTAACAGACTACTTCAAACCAGAGTTTATCAACCGCTTTGACGGCATCATCGAATTTAATACGTTGAGTAAAGAAAACTTGCTACGTATTGTTGATTTGATGATTCTAGATGTGAATCGCATGCTTCAAGATCAACGCATCACCTTAGATGTCGATCAACAAGCGAAAGAAAAATTAGTAGATCTTGGATATGATCCTAAGATGGGCGCTCGTCCGCTAAGAAGAGTGATCCAAGAACAAATAGAAGACCGTGTAGCTGATTTCTATTTGGATCATCCAAATGCTAAAGACTTGATTTGTACGATTGAAGAAGATGAAATCACTATAAAGGAAAAAGAAATCGTTGAGGTCAGAGAAGAAAGCGAAGATTCTTCATCAGAGACAACAGAATAATTTTTGATACAACTTCTCACTATAGGTTTTCAATACCGTGCCCTTTGAAGTAAGAATAAAGACTTCTTATCTTCAAAGGGCATTTTTTCTTTCAAATAGTAAATAATATTTTGAAAAAAGGTTTCGTGAGGTTTATAATAAAACCAAATAATAAAATTTTAAAGAAGAACGAGGTGGACAACATGAAACTAATCGATGTAACCAATAGCCATTCTCTTTTAGTAAGTAGTCAGTTAGAAAATACTGATGCCGTTTTTATAAAAGTCTTTTCATTAGGTCCCACCACAGTAATTTTCTCCGGCGCGCCTACACATGAAGATGTTATTCTTGAAAATAAGAAACGAAATATAAAGAGTACTGAAATCCAATACGCTATTGAACGTATTTTAGAAGCCGATCCAAGCGAGGTAGAAATCTTTGAAGCTCCGCATCTCGTAGAAATTTCTATTAAACGCTGACCTTATTTATCGGTATAATCCCAACAGACAGAAGCCAGCATTCATTTTCATTTGTTTAAGTTGACTGTCTCATTCCACTCATAAAAAAATGACCGCTGAATGATTCAGCGGTCATTTTTTTATATTTTTTTACAACAATGTTTTTAATTCAACATCGGGATATTTGTCTGAGAACCAACGCATTGCAAATTCATTTTCAAACAAGAACAACGGGTTGCCAAAACGGTCTTTCGCTAGGATGTTTCGACTAGACGACATGTTCTCATCTAAATCATCGACATCGATCCAACGAGCGATTTTATGCCCCATTGGAGACATAATGATTTCTGAATTGTATTCACCTAGCATTCTGTGTTGGAACACTTCGAATTGCAGCTGACCAACAGCACCGATAATATAATCTTCCGTGTGGTATGTTTTATACAATTGAATAGCACCTTCTTGCACCAATTGTTGAACACCTTTATGGAATGATTTTTGTTTCATTACATTTTTAGCTGAAACTTTCATAAACAATTCAGGAGTAAATTGGGGCAAATCTTCAAACTCAATTTTTAAATTGTTTTCGTAAATCGTGTCTCCAATTTGGAAGTTTCCAGTATCGTATAACCCAATGATATCTCCTGCAACAGCATGCTCTACTGTCTCGCGTGTCTCAGCCATAAATTGTGTCGAATTAGACAATCTCATTTTCTTAGAGGTTCTTGCTAAAGTGACATCTATTCCACGTTCAAACTTACCAGAACAAATTCGTACAAATGCGATTCGGTCTCTATGAGCTGGGTCCATATTCGCTTGAATTTTAAAGACAAATCCAGAAAATTTTTCTTCTGATGGACTTATTTGTTCTTCATTTTTTGTTTCATGAGCAGATGGACCAGGCGCAAATTCTAGATAAGTATCTAAAAATGTTTGCACACCAAAATTGGTCAATGCAGAACCAAAAAATACAGGCGTCAATTCTCCGGCTTGAATTTTTTCTCTCGAAAATTCATTTCCAGCTTCACTTAACAATTGGGCATCCTCAAGTGCTTGCGTATATAAGCTGTATTGTTTTAATGGATGATCTCCAATGATCTCCCCATCTTCATCTAATGGAGCATAAGATTCGCCATTTAAGCCATTGATTTCAGGGCGATGCACTTCTACACGATTATTATAAAGGTCGTATAATCCTAATAAACCTTTCCCCATACCAATCGGCCAATTCATTGGGTAAGCATCAATTTCTAACACTTCTTCCAATTCATCAATCAAATCTAACGGCTCTCTTCCATCCCGGTCTAATTTATTGATGAAGGTAAAAATAGGAATACCTCTCATGCGACAAACTTTAAATAATTTCTTTGTTTGCGGCTCAATCCCTTTGGCACTGTCAATAACCATTACTGCACTATCCACAGCCATCAAAGTACGGTAAGTATCTTCAGAAAAATCCTCATGTCCAGGAGTATCTAAAATGTTGATTCTTTTGCCGCTATAATCAAATTGCATCACTGAACTGGTTACTGAGATCCCACGTTGTTTTTCAATTTCCATCCAGTCTGATTTAGCAAATTTTCCAGATTTTTTCCCTTTTACAGTACCCGCCTGACGAATCGCTCCACCGAAAAGCAATAATTGCTCGGTAATCGTCGTTTTCCCAGCATCCGGGTGAGAAATAATCGCAAAAGTTCTACGAGATGCCACTTCTTCTTTTAATGTTTGCTTCATATTCAAATCCCTCTTTTAAATTTCTTTTAATTTTTATATAAGCAGAATCTCTTGATTCAATCATCCTTAAGAATCTTTTCTGCACTAATCAAGCTTTACTATCTACAACTAATTAATTATAACATAATTTAAAAACGAGAGCGAGATAAATCTAAATCCTAGAATAGCTTCGATGTGAGGAAAATAAAAACTTAAGAACAAAAAAATGACTGAAGTAAGACTCCAGTCATTTTTTTCTTTTTAAATTAAGGATTAAACAGTTACTTCTGTACCTGTTGCGATTTTTCTTTCTTGTTCTACTGCTGCTTGTGCAAGCAAGTTCAAGTAGTTCCAAGGACGATCGAATACTGGTTGGAAGAAGAAGTCAACATATGCCAAATCTTCGATAGTCATTTTGTTTTGTACAGCTAATGACAATGTATTAGCTGATTGAGTGATGTCATATTTAGACATTACTTGTCCACCAACGATGCGGTTTGTTCCAACTTCATAAACTAATTTCATCAATACTTTTTCATTTGTCGGCATGAATTCTGGACGGTAGTAGTCTTCAACTACAACTGAACGAACATCTAATCCGAAATGAGAAGCACTGTTTACGTTTACTCCTGTAGAACCGATGTTGAAACCGAACAAGTACAATCCAGATGTAGATTGTGTTCCACGGTATTTAACACTTGGTTCAACAATGTTTTTACCAACTAAAGTTCCCATGCGAACAGCGTTAGTTGCTAATGGAATATATGCAGATCCACCATTTGGATTGTAATGAACTGCACAGCTGTCTCCAGCAGCGTAAATATCTTTATCGCTTGTTCTCATGTATTCATCAACAATAATAGCGCCATTTGGCAACATATCTACTTTGTCTTTTAACAATTCATTGTTTGGACGGAAACCAACACACATGATAACCATTTCAGTTTCAAATGAATTTTCAGAAGTGACAACTTTAGTTACTTCTCCATTTTCATTCGCTTCAAAGCCATTTACAGTTTGGTTTAGTGCTAATTTGATTCCACGTTCTTGCAAATCGTGTTCTAAGATATCTGTGAATTCTGGATCTAGGTATTTGTTTAAAATACGGTCTAATCCATCAATCAACGTAACATCTTTTCCAGATTCAGCAAAAGCTTCCACTAATTCAATACCAATGTAACCTCCACCAACAATAACAACTTTTTGTTTGTCTTTTGCTTGGCGAATGATTTCATTAGCTTGGTTGTAGTTTTTACATAATAAAATGTTTTTAGACTCAATACCAGAGATTGGTGGAACAATCGGCCATGAACCTGTTGTATTCACTAATTTGTCGTATGATTCTTCAAAGACTTCACCAGTTTGCATATTTTCTACAGTAACTTTTTTAGCAACAGTATCGATATTTGTAACATTGTGTTCCATGTGCACAGTTGCGCCCATTTCAGTTAATTCTTCAGGATTTGAATAGAATAAACCTGCTGGATCTTTCACAACGCCACCAACATACAATGCGATTCCGCATGATAAGAATGACACATTATCATTTCGTTCAAAAACTGTTACTTCAGTATTTGGATGCTCATTAAGAATTGTTTTTACTGCTGATGTTCCAGCATGCGTACATCCTACAACGACTACTTTCACTATGAATCCTCCTATTTAGATCACTTATACGGATCATTTTCAACGGTATTTTATGTTAAGAACATTTATTATTCTTAAGCACAGCTCATAGAATACTACACTCTTCACAAACTTGTCAATGGTTTTAGTCAGAAGTTCGTGCATTTTTTTTCAAATTTGCGTATCTGAACTCTTTTCTCAATTTATACATGTTGTGTAAGTAGATGATGATCGTTTTTGTTACCGCATACGTAGGAACGGCCATAATCATTCCCAAGACTCCTGCTAAGTTTCCTGCGACCAAAAGGATGATGATAATTGTTAATGGGTGGATATCCAAAGATTTACCAATAATATTCGGCGAAATCAAATTGCTCTCGATTTGTTGAATCACCAGAACCACTAAAGCTACTTTTACTGCTTGAACCGGAGAGATCGTTAAGGCCAAGACAACTGCCGGAGCCGCTCCAATAAATGGTCCTAAATAAGGAATAATGTTGGTTACCCCAGCAATCAATCCAAACAGTAAAGCATACGGCAAACCGATCAGCATATAGCCTAGATAAGTAAAGATACCAATAAATAAACAAACTAAAGCTTGCCCACTTATATAAGAAGAAATCGTTTGATTCATTTGACCTAGTAAGCCGATCATTTCTGTTCGGTATTCTGCAGGCAAGAACCGAGAAATCGCTTGAGGCAATTTTTCACCATCCCGGAACATGTAAAACAAAATGATTGGAACAGTTACTACGAAAATAGCTGTATTTGCCACTATGCCTACTAAAGAACTCAGACTAGAAGTAACATTGGTAATCAGGAAATTCGAGACGTTCTTGATGCTTAATCCAAACGAATCGATCAATTCGTCTACGTTGATTTCTTGAAACCATTGCTGCTCTTCCCATTTTGTCAATTGTGTTTCAAGGTCAGAGACAACTTTAGGCAGACTTTCTAATAGTTGCGCTACTTGAGTAACAATAGCTGGTATCAACGTCAAAATTAAAATCACTACCACACTAATGAACGCCAATAACACAATGGGAGCAGCAATTTTCCTCTTGATATTGATTTTTTCCAGCAAGGAAGCTATAGGATTCAATAGATAGTACAAAAAACCAGCGGTTAAAATGGGTAAAAACAATGTCGCGATAAACGTTGTTACGGGATAAAACACGAAATCGATCTGGGTCATGATATAGAAGGTTGTTACGACGACTAACAACCATACAGACCAAAACATTAATCGGGAGTCCTTAAGTTTATTCATTTAATTTTTTTCCTCTTTCTTAAAACATAATGGTTGATCTAACTACTGGCGATATAAAATAGTACAAAATTCAATTACTCGATGATAGATAACAAATAGCGTTCTACCAGATTTTCAGTGGCTTTGATTGAATCGTTGTGCGTTCTTTCGTACGCATGGCTGGCATCAATTCCAGCCCCAATTAAAGCATGACGAACGTCTGCCCCGGCTTTCATCGCTGCTGAAGCATCACTGCCATAAAAAGGATAGATATCCAATTGATAAGGAATTTGATGCTTTTCACACAGTTGAGTCAATTGCTTTCTGAATTGGTAATGATAAGGCCCACTGGCATCTTTTACACAAATCGAAACGGAATATTCATCTGTTTGCTGGTCATCTCCCATAGCTCCCATATCTACCGCTAAATACTCAACAACTTTATCTGAGATATTGGAGTTTCCGCCATATCCGATTTCTTCATTATTTGAAATAAAGAAATGTGTCGTATGCGGAAGAGTGATCTTTTCTTTGACTATTTTTGATAGAAATTGCAGCAAAATAGCTACACTCACTTTGTCATCCAAGTGACGTGATTTGATAAATCCTGAATCTGTAATTTCCGTACGCGGATCAAAACTGATGAAATCTCCTACAGAAATCCCTAATGCTTTAGTTTCTTCCGCTGTAGTAACTTTTTCATCGATTCTTACTTCTATATTATCTTGATTTCTTGCAGCTTCTCCAGCATCTTTATAGACATGCACACTAGTTTGATGCATAAGTATGGTTCCTTTATAGGTCTCACCTCTCGTAGTATGGATCGTACAATACTCTCCTTCTATCGCGTTGAAGCGGAACCCTCCAATCAAGTCGATTTTTAATCTTCCATCTGGTTTGACAGCTCGTACCATTGCTCCTAATGTATCAACATGGGCTGTAATAAATCTCTCTTGTTCTGTGTTTTCTCCTTCAACCGTTATCATCAAGCTGCCTTTGCGGTTGATTACAGGTGTGTATCCTTCTTTTTCCATCATTTCTTTGATCACAGAAATGATTTCATACGTATTTCCTGTTGGGGAAGGGATATTCGTTAACTGTTTCACTTTGTCGATTGTTTGCTCAGTCATCCTATTGCTCCATTCTATTCTATTTTTTATTATTTTCAGTATAAGCTAAAGTGTTAGAGAAAGAAAGACGGTATACATGTAGTCCGAAAATAGTATCTCCCCTTCAGACTACTTGATCTCCCAAACAAATTTAGCTTGTTTCTTTTTTATCAAATGGTTTAAAAGCCAATTCTTGCTTTTCATTTATCATCAAGGCTGCTGAAAACAAGTGACCACTTTTCTTTTTGAATCCTTTTAACACTTGCGTTTCTCCTTGTTCCAGTAGTTTTCTGACGGTTGCCGGTGAGAGTGTCTTACCTACGAACTTTTTGGGGATCAAGAACCCGCAACCTTTGCTATACCCCGTACAGCCATAAATCTTCCCTTTATCGATGATCGTTTGTCTGCACTTAGGACAAATACCTATAGGCTCTCTGTCAGTTTTTCCCGCAGTCGCTTTGTCAGACCAATCATGTGTATTCAACGTTTCAACAGCTGAAGTCAATGTGTGTTGAATAAACTGTTCTATATTGGCCAAAAAAGCTTTTTGAGTTCCTTCTTCACTTTTGATTTTTTTCAAATAGGTTTCCCATTTCGCAGTCATTTCTGGACTGCTTAACAACGTATTTTCTACCGCCTCACATAAGATTTCACCTTTCGCGGTAACCGTAACCGTATTCTTTTTAACGTCAATATACTGTTGGTGTTTTAGCGTCTCCAAAACGTTTGCTCTAGTCGCTTCTGTTCCAATTCCTTCTGTTTCTTTTAGGATCTCTTTTTCTTCCGCATTGTCTAATTCTTTTCCACACGTTTTCATTGCTGTGATGAGTGTACCTTCTGTATAAAACTTAGGCGGTGTGGTCATTCCTTTTGACGTTTTCAATTCAGTTTCTACTGGTTCGTCTTTCTTTAATGGCGGGAGTTCCACCTGATCATCTTTACTTGTTTTTTTAGTAGACGCATATTCTAGTTTTCTCCACCCATCTTCTAAGACCACTTTTCCTTTACTCACGAAATCAAGCTGTTTGATGTCAACTGTGACTTTCGTTTCATCATACACGTAGTTCGTTTCAAACATCGCTAGCGTCCGTTTTAAAACAGTATAGTAAATTTGTTTTTGTATAGCAGACAATTTATCTAGTTGCTTTTGAGCAGGTATTTTCTTAGTCGGGATAATAGCATAATGTTCTTGGACTTTTGAATCGTCCACATACTGTTTTCTCTTACTCGTATTCGGCTGTTCTATTTTATAGTTCAGCAACTGCTCATAGTCTTTTCTCTTTTCCAGCAAATAAGCAAATTCAGACCCAGTGATGTGTCTGCAATCACTTCTGGGATAACTCAATAATTTGGCTTCATACAACGACTGAACATGTTTCAATGTATCAGAAGGACTGATTTTATATTTTTTGTTAATCAAACTTTGCAAGTCGCTTAATGAAAATAATAAAGGTGATGGTTGAGAGATTCTTTTTGTCTCTACATCTGTTATCTTGCCGGAGTTGTGTGCTGATAAGCCATGTTTTTGAATCACGTCTAACAGTTCTTTTTTGGATGAGAATTTTTTATGGTATTTTGCTTGAAATACACCTTTTTCAGCTGTAACTTCTGCGTGCAATTCAAAAAACGGCTGTGGAACAAACTTTTCGATTTCTTTTTGCCGTTGATAAATCATATACAATGTTGGAGTCTGTACACGACCTACGCTAAAAACTCCTTCATTGATTCCTTTAGCTTGTAAAGATAAGGTATAAAAGCGAGACAAATTGATGCCTACAAGCCAATCACTAACCTGCCTTGTTTGAGCTTCGATATAAGAAGAATAAAATTCTTTACCGTCTCTTAATCGAGCAAAACCTTTTTGAATTTCTTCCGTCTCCAGTGAATTGATCCACAGCCGTTTAATGATTTTATTCTCGGCCTTCGCTTGATGAATAATAGATCGGGCAATATTTTCTCCTTCTCGATCACTATCTGTAGCAATAATGATTTCATCAGCTTCTTTTAACAATTTTTTTACCACTGTAAATTGTTTCGCCTTTCCAGCCCCTACTTTAAAACGAAAATTTTCTGGGATAATAGGCAGTTCTTTCATGCTCCATTTTTTCCATTCTTTTTTATAGGTCTCCGGAGGGGCTAATTCGATCAGATGTCCGTATCCCCAGGTGATGACAAACTCATTTGATGCAGACAAGGTGATATAACCATCTTTTTTAGTATATTTCCCAAAGGATTCAGCATAAGCTTGTGCTTGGGAAGGCTTCTCTGCCAGGACGACTTTTTTCATACTTCTCACTACCTTCAATTGGAAATTTTAATCTACTTACGTCACCATTTGAGTGACCTTATTGCACTCATCAAAAAGATTCATTACTTATATAATACTTTATTTACGGCGGCTTTTTTTATAAAAACTGCTTTTTTACTAAAATAATAGCATTGATTATGAATCATATGATCTTCGCTCATTTCACTTTGAAATTGTTCTTTTACTTTCCTTATGTTACTCTATTTATCAAATAGAAAAAAGTGAGGCAGGGCAAATGAACTTTGAATGGACAACAGATATTGAATCTTCTATCTATAAAGACTCTTTAGCTCTACGGACAAAAGTTTTTGTAGAAGAACAAAAAGTACCGGTAGAATTGGAAATCGACGAACTGGAAAGTAAAACAATCCATGTTGTTGGATACAACCATCAACATGCTATCGCTACTGCACGTATTTATGAAAAAAGTCCCCATACTTACAAGGTACAACGCGTAGCGGTAGACTCTGAATTACGTGGCCAGAAAGTCGGTATGCAGCTTATGCAAGAAGTCGAAAGATATGTTTCTTCTCTTGAAGGAAAAGCGATGATCTTAGAAGCTCAAGATTACGCCATTCCATTCTATGAAAAATTAGGCTTTATTATTACAGATCCAAATGGGTTTATGGATGCAGGGATACCTCATCATGCAATGGCAAAACAATTGTGAGTTGACGATGATTCGATAAAGTAAAAGGAAGCTGAGACAGTCTCAGCTTCCTTTTTTCGCTTTAATTTTTTATCAAAAAGCATCATGTCTATAAGGCTGTTAAAAAATAAGCAGCGATATTGAAGTAAATAAACACACTCGTTAAATCGCTTAAAGTGGTAATGAACGGTCCACTAGCCACTGCAGGATCAAAACCTAATTTATCCATCAAAACAGGGATGAAACTTCCCGCCAAATTGGCGATTGTAATGGCAAATAACATGGCTACACCGATAACCAACCCTAAAACCATATTAGATTGCCATATTCCTACCAGCAAGAAAACAGTTATCCCAGTCACTAAACCTGTAATCAATCCAGATGAGAGTTCTCCTAAAATCATCCGCCCAATCGTTCTGCTTTTATCTTCTTTTTCTGCTAGTCTTCGAACGGCTACCGCTAGTGACTGAGTACCTGCATTCCCAGCAGTTCCTGTAATCAAAGATATAAAGACGGCCAATATGCTGACTTCACTGACCATATTTTCATAATTGCTGATTAATGTTGAAGTTCCCATACCAAGGAACAACAATGTTACTAACCAAGGCAACCTCTTAGAAGCCACCACAAAAGGATTTTCTGATCTTTCATCCACGTCTACCCCGGCCAAACCAGAATAGTCGCTTCTTGCTTCTTCATCAATAACATCGATAATATCATCAACCGTAATAATACCGACTAAACGGTCCACTAAGTCTATAACCGGAACAGCCAGTAAGTCGTAGTCCCGAATAGTATGAGCGACTTCTTCTTGATCGTCAGTCACATGGACTGAAATCAATCTGGTGCCCATAACGTTTTCTACTAACTCATCATCTTTTCTAGTTATCAAATCCCTCAAGGATAAAACTCCTACAAGTTGTTTTTTCGAATTTACTACATATAGATAATAAATTGTCTCTGCTTCTTCAGACTGTCTTTTCACTTCTAATAAAGCTTCTTTGATCGTCAATCCTGCCGCGATAGAAACAAATTCAGTCGTCATGATTGATCCAGCGGTGTTGTCTTCATAGACTAACAGATCGCTGATTTCTTCTGCTTCATCTAAAGGCATCAGATCTAAGTATTCTTTTTGCTGTTCTTGCTCTAACTGGTTTAAAATATCTACGGCATTATCTGTGTACATCTCACTTAACATATCTGCTGCATACTGGATATTCATCTCTTGTAAATAGTCTTCGATGAATTCTTCATCTTCTTCGATGGTATCGAACAAGTCAGCCATTTCTTCTGGCGAAAGAAACGCATAGATTTTCTTTCTCTCTTCATTGGCTAATGACAAATAGAATTGCCCTTGATCATAAGTATGTAGCGAAAGAAAGTACCTTCTGAAATTATTGATATCCCCAGCTATTAAGTATTCTCTTAAAAATTGTAATTTGTCTTCGATTTTTTCTGAGTTATCATTCACGAAAATTCTTCCTTTCTACTAGGTAACGCATGTTTATTGTTGTTGTTTCCAAGCTTGGAAATCTTCAGGATATTCAGCGGTGATCGTGACTGACTTCTCTAAAAATGGATGGTGAAATGTCAGCTCACGGCAATGCAAAGCTTGGCGCTTGATCCATGGATTTTCTTTTCCGCCGTAAAGAGTGTCGCTGATCAGCGGGAGTCCCATCCAACTAAAATGAACACGGATCTGATGAGTTCTGCCTGTATGCAATTGAATATCTACCAGCGAACTGTCTGAATATTCTTTCTTCACCCAATATTCAGTTAAAGCTGCTTTTCCGCTTTCATGGACTCTCCTCGTGATGATTGAATCACTTGTCCGAGCGATAGGCGCATCAATATATCCATGAGCCTGTTTTAACCGACCCGAAACGACAGCTGTATATTTTTTGATGACTTCTTTGTCTCTCAATGCTTGATCGATCAGTGCGTGGGCATAACGATGCTTAGCAAAAAACATCAAGCCGGATGTATCTCTATCCAGCCTAGTCACTATATGAATGACTTTGTTGGAATATTGTTTTTGAATAAAATAGCCTTTCACGCGATTAGCCATCGTATCTTTTGGGTGTACATTTGATGGGATAGACGCTACTCCAGCTGGTTTGTTGACGATCAAAAAATGATCATCTTCAAAAACGATATCGATTGGCAAATCCGAAGGAAGAATATTAGGTGTACCTTCGTCATCTGGGACAGTAACCTTTACTATATCATTTTTTCCTAATTTATACACAGCATTTACCTCATGACCGTTCACTTCTATTTTTCCGCCATGAAACTTTACTTGTGCTAACAAACCTCTAGAAATGCCCTGTTGTTTTAAAAAAGATTTTACTTGTATCAATTGTTCATTTTCGTATTGCCATTTAAAGATCATTCTGTTTATTCGCTCCTATAAAACCTGCTTCTACACGATTCCAGAAATGGGTATGTCTGTATCGAGCAAAATGGATTCGTTCTTTCGCTACACGATAAGATAATTCTACAATATTTTTTTCTGAGGATGTCAAATGATCGATGGTTAAGACAAATCCTTCAGAGGTTACGGGTCTCAAAGTCAACCATTCATCAGTAGGGATGATCATCGGTGAACTCAATGTACGAAAAACTCGATTATTTATTGAGGCAATTTCTGCGATTTGAAGAGCATTGATTCGCGGATGGATAACAGCGCCGCCTACGGATTTATTATATCCTGTAGAGCCTGTTGGAGTTGAAATACACATTCCGTCTCCTCTAAAACGTTCAAAAAATTCATCTTTGATGTATACGTCACAAACCATCGTTCCATCCAATCGTTTGATCGTCGATTCATTTAGTGCAAGAAAATGGGCAGGTTCTTTTCTTCCTTGATAAATTGCAGACACATCCAATAGAGGATAACTGACACTCTCACCCTTATCTCTTACTAAACTTTGGACCAACTCCTCAATCTCGTAATCTCGCCAGTCTGTATAAAAGCCTAAATGCCCAGTATGAACACCTACAAAGCGTACTTGGTTCAATAAATGGGCGTAACGATGAAAAGCAGAGAGCAACGTTCCGTCTCCCCCTACCGTAACGACAACATCTGGATTCTTATTGTCTAAAGTCAAACCAGCTTGAAGTGCGGTTTCTCGAAATTGCTTTACTAATGCAACTGATTTCTCACTATCATTGCTCACTATTCCTACTCTCACGGTTAGCCTCCTCCTGATTCTGCCATTTTACTTTCTCCTTCGTTTTTAACGAATTTCTTCTCTAATCTGAGACATCTCTTCATCCAACCTGAAAGCTGCTTCGGCTGCTCTTTCGAGACGAACTCTTAAATCTTTCGGCAAATCATCTTGGTATTTATAATTCAACGAATGCTCTATCGTTGCCCAAAAGTTCATGGCTAATGTTCTGATTTGTATTTCCACTAACACATTTTTTTCGCCATCTATCAATTGCACCGGATATTCTACGATGATGTGATACGAACGGTATCCACTATCTTTTTTATGAGAAATGTAATCTTTTTCTTCAACAATTTTCATATCATTTCGTTTTTGGATCAATGCCACTATGTCTCTTATATCATCTACAAATTGGCACATAATACGCAATCCAGCAATGTCTTGCATTTCATCTTCAAGTTTTTCATAAGGTATATCCCGCAACACCATTTTTCCTAAAATACTGTCTATAGGTTTGACTCGTCCTGTGACGAATTCAATAGGGTTGTGTATATTTTCTGTATGGTATTGTCTGCGTATCCCTCTTAATTTCACTTTCAATTCTTCTACGGCTTGTGAATAAGGCGATAAAAATTCTGACCAGTTCTCAATCATAGCTGCAACCTTCTTTACCTATTTCTTATCGATTTACTTTCTAATTCTCAATAGTACTAGTTTAACACATTTTAAAACAAAGAAGAAACTTCAAGTAAGGCTGAACTATGGTAAAATACTTTAGATGCAATAAAAAGGAATCGTCATTAAGGAGAGAATCGTATGAGCGAAGAATTGGAAATAGAATTCAAAAATCTACTAAGCAAATCAGAATATAATGAGTTGCTGAATATTTTCAATGCGCGCGAAAAAGACTTTTTTTCGCAAGAAAATCATTATTTTGATACGGCAGATAGTCGGTTAAGAAAACTGAATTCAGGATTGAGAATCAGATTGCTGCCCCAATCAGCTGAGTTGACCTTAAAAACTCCTCTTGGACTGCATTTGTTGGAGACAACCGACCAGATGACATTAGAGGAAGCACATGCTTATTTAGCTGGCAGCACCATCAAAAAGGATGGTATGGTAGGCAGAAAATTAACAGAAATGAACATTTTAATAGAAGATTTACGCATTATTGGTTCTTTAAAGACTGTAAGATTCGAAACATCCGTACCAGAAGGTCTGGTTGTTCTTGATAAAAGTACCTATGCAGGAAAATTAGATTATGAATTAGAATTTGAAGCACAAGATCATCATGAAGGGTTAGACTTTTTCAATCAGTTTTTAGAAAAATACGCAATCCCAAGAAGAATAGGAAAAAATAAAATAGCGCGTATGAAAGAGGCAATGGACGAAAACGAACGAAATGTGAAGCCTTAAAAGGCTGTTTTTCCGGGGTTTTTGTAAAATTTGTGGCAAGTTTGTTACAAGCTTGTCTTTTTTTTCCATTTTTTGATTCAGTCCATTATCACTTTTCGTCTATTTTTGATAAAGTGTCTATGTTGCCACAAAGAGTTGAGGTAACTAAAACAAAAAAATAAACTATATAAGGTGACGACATGCTTACTACAAAAAAAATAATCGAGTTTTATTTATTTATTAATCCATTAGAAAAAGAAAGTTTTGAAAATTTGCAAAACATATTAGCTTTTGCTGAAACCAGACAAGAAAAAGTTTCTATCCAAATCATGCCATTATTGAATTTATCTAGCTTTAACCATTTTATGTATAAACATAATCTTTCAGAAACAGATTTAACAACCAGAAATAAATTATTTGCTCAAACTTACGATATGTCTTTATCTTTTATTGCTGCTTCTATGCAAGGAAAGAAAAAAGGCCGCAAATTCTTATTGAATTTGCAAGATGCTGTATTGAATCAAGGTCGCACTTATTCTGAAGAATTACTTGTAGAGATGGCTGAAAAATCAAAAATCGATGTTCCTATGTTTTTCGACGATAAACAATCTGATTTTGCAAAAACGGCTTTCTCAGCTGATCAAAAAGTAGCGCGAGACATGAAAGTTGAAACTGCACCTTCTTGTGTGATGTTCAATGAATCATTGTATGAGTATGGTTTGTTACTAGAACATGAAGTTTCTTATTCTTTACTAAATAACTTGTATGACATCTCTCCTAACCAACTAGACACAGTGATGAAAAAAAATGTATTTCCAACATTAAGAGTGTTAAATTAACCGACAGGCTACATCAAAAGACTTCTTTAAGAAGTCTTTTTTTATGGTTTAACTTGTTTTATAACCAACTACAAAAAAAAGAGATGGACAACAGTGTCCATCTCTTTTTTATACACCACTTTTAATGGCTAAGTTTAGTCTGCTTTTACTTCTTTTATTAATTCTTCTAATTCGTTCAAACGTCTTTCGAAGACAGCCATAGCTTTTTCAATGTAGTCTTTTTCTGTCATATCCACGCCAGCTTTTTTCATAACTTCAATCGGAAAGTCGCTATTACCAGATTTTAGATACGTTAGGTATTTATCTAATGCGCCTTCTTCTCCACTCATGATTTTATCTGCTAAAGCAGTAGCTGCAGAGAATCCTGTTGAATATTGATACACATAATAATTGTAGTAGAAATGAGGAATGCGAGACCATTCGTAAGCAATTTCGGGATCTTTTTCTACTGCAGGGCCATAATAACGAGCATTTAGTTCTCCATAATAGTTCGTTAAAAACTCTGCTGTTAAAGGAGTTCCCTTTCTAGCTTCTTCATGTATTGTGTGTTCGAACTCAGCAAATTGAGTTTGACGGAAAATAGTTCCTTTAAACCCATCCAAATAATGGTTTAAAATGTACACACGTACTTTTGGATCCGTTACCGTTTGCAGCAGATATTCTGTTAAGATGTTCTCATTAGTTGTAGAGGCAATCTCCGCTAAGAAAATAGAGTAATCTCCATATACATATGGTTGATTTTTTCTCGTAAAGTAACTGTGAGCACTGTGCCCTAATTCATGCACTAACGTATACAAATTGTTTAAAGAATCGTGCCAATTCAATAAAATGTAAGGATTGGTCGCATAAGCTCCGGATGAGTAAGCTCCACTTCGTTTTCCAGTATTTTCAACCACATCGATCCAGCGGTTTTCAAAAGCTTCTTCCAAGACAGCCTCATACTCTTTTCCAAGAGGTTGAAGAGCTTTCATCGTTTCCTCTTTGGCTTCCTCATATGTATACTTGATCCCAGCTTCTCCTGTGATTGGTGTATACATATCATACATATGCAATTCGTCTACTCCCAACAATTCTTTTCTAAGGGCTACGTAACGGTGAAGCAATGGCAAATGTTCTGCTACCACTTCAATCAAATTATCGTGAACTGATTCCGGAATATGATTATTTGCTAAAGCAGCCTCTCTGGCAGAGCCATAATGGTGCACTTTCGCATTGTAATTATGGTATTTCACATTTGATCCCAACGTACTGGCAAAGGTGTTTTTTAATCCTTGATATACACTGTAAAGTTTTTTGAAAGCTTGTTCACGTACCGAACGATTTGTGCTTTCCAGCAATTCTCCAAATACCCCATGAGATAGTTGGACATCTTCGCCGTTTTCATCTTTTATAGTAGGAAATTGGATATCTGCATTGTTCAACACACTAAACGTCTTGCTTGAAGCCCCAAATATTTCACTAGCTCCTGCTAATAAAGCTTCTTCATTTGCAGATAGAATATGATCTCGGTTATCAGTCATCTGATCGATAAAGTGACGGTAAACAGCTAGTTCTTTATTTTCTTCAAAATAACTGTTTAGTTGATTTTCAGGAATTTCTAGTACTTCTGGTTCAAACCAAGCCATTGCTTCTCCAGATTTGGCTGCCAATAAAGAAGCTGAATCATACATACCTTGATAGGTAGAATTAGCTGTATCCTGATCATTTTTTAAATGAGCGTATACATAGACTGTTTCAAGTTTGTTAGAAACATCTAATAACGTTTCGACAGCTTGTTGGAATGTTGTTGCACCTTCTTGCAATTTACCCTTAAACCCAGTTATTTTAGCTAAACTTCCTTCAACATCCTGGTAGGCTTTTTCAAATTCAGCATCTGAATTAAAAATAACTGTTAGATCCCAAGTCAGTTCTTCTGGTACTTCATGTCGTTTTGGTAATTTGTTTGATTCACTCATAGCACATAACCTCCTAAATTTTCATCACTTTCTAATCTTAACATAATTTTCACATAAAAAAAGTGAGAGCTGCATTTTTTTCTGTTTTACAGCTCTTTTTTGTCCAATTTTTCAAATTCGTCTAGTTTCTCACTTTCGTATTTGTATGTATAAGGCAGATTATTAATCCGCCATTCCCTTGCATTCAACGAAGTAAGAACAGTCTGTTTTTCCAGTTTTGATAAATAAGAATAGAACACTTTTTCCTTTATTGTATTTTCAATAAAAGGTAAAAGACAAAAATGGAATTCTTTATTTTTTTTCATATCCTCTATTTTTGTATCCAATTCTTCCTTTGAAAATATTTTTCCGCTGCCCTTTTCTTTTATCCATTCTAGAAGAATCATTTTCCAGAAATGTGGGATCGTTTTAATGATCCATTCATTCTCTACAGGTATGTATACTTCTTTAGGTAGGGAAATCAGTGAATATCCATGATAATAAATATATTTTTGAAATTCGACCATCTTTGGATTTTGATAGAGTCTTCCTTTTATTAAGTATTCATGGCTTTTTTGGTAAGAAAAATTATGGGTTATTTCATTTGTTGGAACCGTTGATTCGGACATATCGAACCATTTTTTTAATCCGGCCAAATCAACGAGCATTACCCTTTTTCTGACCGAACCGCCTGGCTGGTCAACGGATATATTGGCATAGATTTCGAATAACTGTTTATCTTCTCTTAAACAAATAAAATAAATCCCTAAAAGTGGATGATGTCTCAGAAATAGTTGTTGAAAAGGAGTCACCTGTCTTTTTAATTGAAATTTGCTGCCGGCAATCCATAGAACTTCATACCCGTTTTTTCGATACCCTTCTGTTCGCTCCAACATTTTTTCAAATGATAACGGACTGCACTGAAATTCTATCGCTATCGGTCGGTCTGCCTCTGGCCAAATCAATAAGTCCGGTCTTTGATGCAACTCCGGCAAATAGGCTTCTAATTGACAAGGAATATTTTCATTTGAGAACCATTCAAATAATAATTTTTTTCCTGCTAAATGTTCTTGAGTCTCTCCTTCTGAAAAAAGCGAACAGTTGCTATGTCTGAAGTGAGCAAAATGCGCTTGAATAACTTTGCCGCTTTTTAAAAATACTTTTTCATGACAACCTGGACAGAAATAAACGTGTTGCACCTCCTGGTTATTCCCTTTATTGATTTGGTCAGCAGTAATGTGTTCATTTTTAACCGTTAAAGCTACATACATCCTTATCACTCCTTATTCATCATGATTCCTTATGGATAATATGCGCAAAAAAATAGACTTTTCTTATAAAAAATGATATTTTGACAATTTTTAATTATATATAAAGAAAGACGCTCATGCTTTTAGGAGGCGGTATAGAGAAGACCCCTTGATTTTCTATACACAAAAATACCTGATGAGAAAACAAATTCTCATCAGGTGTTTTGCACATAGTATTCTAGTTTACTTAAAAAAGTAGCGAAGTGTCTCTAATGCACTTCTTTCAATGATTGATTTGCCGTACTCTTCAAGAATACCACTGGTTACATTGGTTTTCTTAGCAAATTCCAGCACTAAAGCTGTTTCGCGTTCCATATTGAAGATTTGCGCCCCATCTACGAAGAGGACGATTTCTAAATAGTAGCGATTGTTGTAATAATAAACATTTGACACAGCGTTATTCAAATACAATATTTTTGATAAACTGATTAGATCTTCAAAATCTTCAAATTCCACAACCAATTCTTTCGTTTGATTTGATGGATCACCTAAATACATATCGATTTCATCCATATCAGTATCTAAATTTTGATTATCAGAAGTAATTCGGTCTTGAATGTACTGAGTTATCTCATCTTTACTAAAATTTTCAGCATCAGATAAGTCCAAATGGTCAGCAGAAGGGCCTTCTTTACTAATAAATAATTCAAGTCCATTTCCTTTAGGTAAAACTTGAAAAGTTATGGCATCAGATTCATGGAACTGTTCATCAATATCTACTTCTTCCAAAATACTATAAAAGAAATTTTCAATTTGTTTACGGTTTCCTAAGAGATCTAAAAATTTAATTCCTCTTTCTTCTAAATCAGAATTATCAATTTCTACTCGAATGGTATCTTCATTAATACGTTCCATTTCCATAGTCCTGCACCTACTTTCTATGCAATTCCATTGAATTGCTAGCTAAAAGCTCATTTATATCTATAGATTTATTGTATAGGAAATTATTTAAATGTAAAGCCAAAAAACTGTAAACTACTAGCTGGAGGGTAAAAAAATAGAGCTGGACCAAGATTATTGGTTCAAGCTCTGTTAAATTTTCGCTTTTAGACAAACAGTAAAAATCAACTTCATTACTCAATGTTTATGGATACGACATTTCTTTGAGTCGTTAACCTTTGCTTAACCTTTTGTGTTCAAATTCCTGCTATTAGTTGTGCTTTTTGTAACTCTAATGCACGAACTTCTCTTGGCAAGAAACGACGAATTTCATCTTCATTGTAACCTACTTGCAGACGTTTTTCGTCTACCATGATAGGGCGACGTAATAAACCAGGGTTTTCTTGGATCACATCGTATAATTCTTGTAAATTCATATCGTCTAAATCGATGTTTAATTCTTGGAAAGCTTTTGAACGAGTCGAAATAATTTCTTCCGTACCGTCTTCTGTCATACGTAAAATGGATTTGATTTCTGTAATCGTTAACCCTTCAGAAAAAATATTTCTTTCTACATAAGGAATATCATTTTCTTCTAACCACGCTCTCGCTTTTCGACATGATGTGCAGCTTGGTGATGTAAATAAAGTAACCATATGTATTCTCTCCTTTGTAATGAGCTAGTTTTTTTATCAATGGTTGATGTATCACTTGCTAACTTACAAGGATTATTATAACGAATGATTTATACAAAGTCTACCCCTTTTTGACATTTTTTTGTCAAATTTAGTTATTATTTTTGTATATTTTAGTCACTTTTATTATTCCGTTCACAATAATAATCTGCAAACCTTTTTAAATCAACGTTATTTTATACTTGTGTATATTTATAATAATTATAAATAAGTTATTATTACATTCTGAACTTTTTCCGCCTTTTTAGTGAAAACCCTTTAATGTCAACTTTCTTAAAACAATTTCCATTTTCACTTATCATTTTTTTCGAAATAGTAGACACCTAACAAGTTTTAATAATTTTTCCTTTTATTTAAGGAAAGACCTAAATTTTCAAGGTTTTAAGCAAATATTTCCTATTTTTCATAACAAACGGCTCTTTTTTTGTTATGATATCTAGGGAGCAAGAATTGTATAGATACAGGGAGTGTAAGAAATGACAAAAACTATTTTTTCAGGTATTCAACCTAGTGGTACGCCTACCATAGGAAATTATATTGGAGCTATGAGACAATTCATTCCTTTACAGGAAGAATTTAACTGCTTCTATTGCATTGTAGACGAACATGCTATAACAGTTCCTCAAGATCGCCTGCAATTGAGAAAGCAAACAAAGAGTTTAGCGGCTTTATACTTAGCTATTGGATTAGACCCAGAGAAAGCTACAGTATTCATTCAATCAGAAGTTTCTGCTCATGCAGAAGCTGCTTGGATCGTTCAATGCAACACCACGATTGGGGAACTCGAACGAATGACTCAGTTCAAAGACAAATCCGCTAAAAATGGAAAAGCTGGTGTATCTGCCGGATTACTAACTTATCCCCCACTAATGGTAGCGGATATCATCTTATACCAAGCCGACTTAGTTCCTGTAGGGGAAGATCAAAAACAACATTTAGAATTAACTCGCGATTTTGTCGAACGCTTTAATAATCGTTATGGAAATAATAACGCTATTTTAACGTTGCCTGAAGTGCATATTCCTGAAGCAGGTGGTAGAATTATGAGCTTACAAGATCCTACCAAAAAAATGAGCAAATCAGATGAAAACCAAAAAGGATTTATCTCTATGTTGGATGAACCTAAAGTAATACGAAAAAAAATCAAGAGTGCTATTACTGATTCAAGTGGTGTTATTGAATATGACAAGGAAAATAAACCAGGAGTTTCTAATTTGCTGACAATTTATTCTTCTTTCACAAACGAATCTATCGATACCATCGTTAAACGCTATGAAGGTGTAGGTTATGGTCAATTTAAAGAAGATCTAGCTGAAGCTGTTGTGGCTGTTTTAGAACCTATCCAACAACGACACGATGAATTATTGGCATCAGAAGAATTAGATCTTATTTTAGACAAAGGCGCTGAAGAAGCAAGATTAGTAGCAAACAAAACTCTAAGAAAAATGAAAAATGCTGTTGGATTAGGCAGAAAAAGATAATAATCGCTATTAAAAAGATCTGTGTCATTAATCCACAGCAATCAAGGGTGAACAAACACAGAAAAGTTACACTTGTTTCAAAATAAAAAAGACTGAACAAAGTCATGCCCAATTTTTGGGCGGTAAACTTTGTTCAGTCCTTTTTTTAATAAATCAAATGGACTAATTCTTCTCTAGTAATATCTCCAAAATACTTCTTGATGTCTATTTCATCAAATGCTGCGGAAATCGTTTTTGCTTCGTATTTAATGCCGGTTAATTTTTCTTCCACATCAGAAATTTCTCCTAGTCCAAAGAAATCTCCGTATATTTTGATGTCTTGGATGATACCTTTTTCAACGTTCAATTTCACATCGATAGATCCTATAGCAAATCGTTGACTTCTTTCAATGTCAAAGTCGGGTGATTTCCCATAATTCCATTCCCAATTTCCAGTGTATTGTTTCGAGAACTCTTCTATTTTATCCCAGTCTTTTTCTGTTAATTTGAATTCTTTAACCTCTTCAACAGAGTCGACTTCAAAAATGTTCAATAACAATCTTTCACGGAATTGCTTCGTATTCATAAATTGGAATTCATCAGACATAAATGGTTTGATGTTGGTTACGCGACTTCTAACAGACTTGATTCCTTTAGATTCCAACTTTTCTTTTTTTGGTTTTAAAGCTTTTACTACTGCATCGATTTCGCTGTCAAACATGATCGTTCCATGAGCTGTCATACGCCCATTTTTGGAGTACATTGCATTACCAGAAAATTTTTGTCCATTGATCAGCAAATCATTCCGTCCTTTTAGTTCAGCACCTTCGACCCCGATTTTATGCAAGGCTGTAATTACCGGTTCAGTAAATTTGCTGAAGTTACGGAAAGAATCCCCATCATCTTTTGTGATAAAACAAAAAGACAGATTTCCGAAATCATGGTAAACAGCACCGCCGCCAGAAAAACGACGCACGACATGAATATTGTTTTGTTCTACATAATCGCGGTTTACTTCCTCATATGCATTTTGGTTTTTTCCTATTATAATGGAAGGCTCATTGATATAGAACAACAAAATCGGTTCATCGAGATGAATTTCATTCAATAAATAATATTCAATCGCTAAATTTAATCTAGGATCTGTTATTTCTTCTCCATTGCGCTCATTTTTTACGTAATACACACTGCATTCCCCTTTTCTTATAATCACTTCATCCTACTAATTCATGAATCTCTATTCCGTTGCTTCAAATGGTAATCAGCAGATCCTTCTCTGCTAATAGGACTTCTTGAGAACCAAATTCTGCTGCAGCTTGTTCTTTCAATAAAGCTAAATCACCTTGTTGGGGCAAATGAGTCAACACTAATTTTTTAACTTGTGCTTCTTTTGCTATTCTCCCTACCTCGGTTGCTGTCATATGCACTCGATGATTCTCCATTCCATGAAAGAAATTTGTATCAGCCAGCAACAGATCAGCATCTTTTGAAAAAGGGATAAAGCCTTCTAGATAACCTGAATCTGCTGTAAAGACCAACACTTTCCCCGTATTGACTTCTTCGATGCGAAGGGCAAAACAAGGTACAGGATGCAAGGTCTTCATAGCTGTAATCTCAAAAGGCCCCACTGTAAAAGCCTCATTCTCTCTGTAGGCTATTCCTTTTGAAACGCGGTCCATTGTCAATCGATCAAAATTCTCTTTATCTTCCTCATGACCGTAGATAGGTACAATTGGGGCACGGTTCTCACCTATCCCCTTCAATTGACGAGTAAACTGGAATACCCCTAAATCCGCTATATGGTCATGATGATAATGAGAAATCAAAACAGCATCTATATCTAATGGATCTATATGGTTTTCTAACGCAATCAGCGATGCACTTCCTGCATCTAACCATAAATGGTAGCCATCAGATTCAATCAAATAAGAGCTGGTTCCTCCATTTCTTGTGGGATAACCTCCCCAATAACCTAAAATTGTCAGTTCCATCATCTTACCTCCCAATTTTCTTTCCTCCACTTTAGTCCAGTGGGGGTTAAAAATCAAACAACCACTTTGTTTTGGTTTTGTTCGTTTCATTTATCATAACTAAAATCTTACTTTAGAATTAAATTCACAAACACTACTTTACAGTATTTCAGAAAAATATGAAATAAAAAAAACATTCAAATCGTTAAATTTGAATGTTTTCTCGCTTTCAATCTTGTATTAAAGACAATTCTGTTTTTTTATCACTTCTACCAACTGTTCACCAATTTCGTTTCCTTGTCTGATACAGTGGTTTAAACCGAAACCTTCTAAACCGTTTCCGCCTATTAAGACACCAGGATATTTCTCTTCCAACATTGGACCAACAACTTCTTTCATCGTCTGCTCTTGGTGAACAGAAAAATGAGGAATGGCGTCTGGCCAACGTTTGATGATACGATAATTTGGTTTTTCTGTTACGCCAAGGATCATTTCTAAATCGGCTAAGATTTTTTCTTCGATCTCTTTATTGCTTAACGAAACAATCATGTCTTCACCTTTACGACCAAAATTCACTCCAAGCAACACTTCTTTAGAGCCGTATAAACTTGGCCATTTTTTTCCTAGAAAAGTAATGGAAGAAACAAATGAATCATTTCTTCTAGGAGTCAATATCCCAAAACCATCAGGATAGTTCTTGATCGATTCTGGGTTAAAACTAAAAACAATATATCCAATAGAAGCGGTTTTGATTTGAGAAAATTGTTTATTCAGTTCTTTATCTTTAAACAGCTTTGTATACTCAGTTGTTGGTGTTGCGACACAAATCGCACCTACACGAACCTCTTCTTTAAGATTTATATTGAGAATGTATGTATTCTCTACACCAGGTTTGATTTCAACTACCTTTTTACTGTACTGGATATGAGGCTTTAGGATTTCTTCAAGTTTATCGGTTAATACTGAAAGACCATGAGCAAATGTAGCATAATTTCCTGAACGATCTTCTAGTTCGGGATGCTCTTGTAAGGCTTTTTCAATCGTTCCATACTTTTGTTCTAACTCAAAAACCGTTTCACGATTAGCTCTAACACCCATATCATCAATATCGTTGGCGTAAACTTTTGAAAAGAAAGGCTCTAACATCAGCTCAACAATTTCATCACCAAGTCTTCTCTTTAAGAAACTGCTCACTTCAATATCCTCTGTTAACTGCTCTGGCTGCAAGAAACGATCTTTAAACGTAGCCACTTTCCCGTTAAAAGAAAGCATTTTACTTTTCCAAATATCCATTTTGTTCATCGGGATACCTTTATACGTCGGAAAAGAATTATGGTGCAACTCATTATAGTAGAATAGATCTTGTTTACCGCCTTCACTATAGACAAGTTGGTCTTCAATTCCCAATTCTTTAATTAATTCCAAGGCTTCTGGATAGCGAGTATCAATAGATTCTGCACCTAAATCCAGGTATTGATTCTCTACTTTCATACTGTAGATTTTACCGCCGACTCTAAGAGAACTCTCTAAAATAATCAGCTCAAATGGTAAATCTTCCGCCTCAATTTTCTGTTTGATACGATAAGCAGCCGTCAGACCCGTTATACCTCCACCGATCACTGCAATCCTTTTTTTTGCTCGCTTCATGCTATTATCACCTGCCAACAACTCGAATTCATTTACCAACAACCTTCTCTAAAAATACTTACTTTATTAACTATTCAGAGTTTTAATGCATATTTTTCACTAGTCGAACGTAATACTTTTTACTGTTTCAGCATCTAATCGTTTAACGACTTCAGTCATCAACTTTACCGTATTCATGTAATCTTCTTCATGAATAACGGATGTATGAGAATGCAGATAACGAACCGGTACCGTCACAGCTAGAGAAGGGATTCCGTTGTGAGAAACGTGCTGACTTCCAGCATCGGTTCCCCCACCCATTATGACTGTCAGCTGATAAGGTATGTTCAATTCTTCTGCTATTTTAATAACAAAATCGCGTAATCCTTTATGAGCAACCATAGAAGCATCATATAAAATGATTTGAGGACCTTCTCCCAATTTAGAGTCTGCTTCTTTAGCTGTCATACCTGGTGTATCACCAGCCGTTCCAGTATCTAACGCAAACGCAATATCAGGATTAACTAAATGAGTAGCTGTTTTTGCTCCTCTTAACCCCACTTCTTCTTGGACATTACCTACTCCATAAGCTATGTTAGGATGGTCCGATTGACTCAAATTTTCCAAAACTTTTAATGTTACAGCTGTTCCAATACGATTGTCCCAAGCTTTTGCTAATAAAAACTTCGAATCGTTCAGTCTTCTAAACTCAGTATAAGGAGTAATCATATCTCCTAATTTCACACCCCAAGAAGCAACTTCTTCTTTGCTTCCAGCTCCTATATCAATAAACATATCTTTTATATCGTAGGCTTTTTCACGTACTTCTTTTGTGAGAACATGAGGCGGCTTACAACCAATAACTCCATGGACTACCTTACCAGAACTTGTAGTGATCTCTACTTGTTGAGCTAACATGACATTTGCCCACCATCCGCCTAGAGGAGTAAAATGGATAAAACCATCATCTGTGATAGAAGTCGCCATAAAGCCTACTTCATCTAAATGACTGGCAAAAAGAATTTTGGGTCCTGATTGATCCCCTGTTTTTTTAGCAATAATACTGCCTAAATTATCATATGTAATCGAGTCTGCAATAGGATCTGCATACTTTTTAAATACTTTACGAACTTGTCCCTCATTTCCAGGGACTCCTTTAGCATCCGTTAGTTCTTTTAAAAAATCGATATCTGTATTTTCCAAATTGGACCCCTCCATCTGTTTTTCACATCATCCTCTTTATTATATCATGTATTATTTCGTTTTGGTTAAATACCACTGAATTAAATTTCTTTAATTGTGAACATCTAGTTCTAATTTATAGGCAATTTTTTGAAACAAATTAGATTCCAATTTAAAACCTTTTTAAAAACAATCGTTTCTTCTATACTATAAAGTTTTTTCTAGTTTCTGTCTCTTTATTTGTCTTTTTTATGATGTAAAGAAAGAAAACTTTATTCATTTCTAAAAAAAAAGTCCGAAATGATTTTCTCTTTATAAGAAAATCATTTCGGACTGTATCGTCATTAAGCTTTTTCTGCTTCTTTTATAGGAGTTGGATGTTCTGATGGAGTTTCGTCACTCAACATTTTGTCTATGACCAAAAAGAGAATCGGCAATAAAATATCGTCTGCGTAACCTGCTAGTGGAACAAAATCAGGAATGATATCTATTGGGCTGATGATGTAAAGAATCATCCCTAATACAGCAAGTTTCTTTTTACCTTTTACATTAGAGTTGAACAGCGCCAGACATAATGACTTGATTTTGTTTACAGGAGTCTTCACCGTTTTTTTTCTCATTTTCATTGTACATTGTCCTTTGCCTATAATATTTTACAACAAAGACGTTTTCAGTTTCTTTGCTATGTCATTATTATAAGTCACTATACACAATAAATAATCAGACTAAAGGATGACTTTTGAACTTAAAGTAAGTTACTGTACGATATCGGCCCATTTGTAGGTGTACTCTGCTCCAACAGGATGAGCAATAATGCCGTCTACTTTGTCCTTTTGTAAAACAGCTTTATATTCTTGATAAATAGGCGCGATAATACCTTCGTTTAATAGTTGTTTTTCCGCTTCCAACAATAACTTCCATCGTTGGCTCGGCGATATTTCAACTGATTCAGCGTCTGCAATGAGAGCATCATAATTTTCACTTGAAAAACCAGTATTATTGTTTCCATTGTTCGTTGTAAACAATCCTAGAAAGTTGATTGGATCTGCATAATCCGCACCCCATCCAGCTAACTGAATATCGTAATTTTGTTCTTCGTCTGCCGTTAATCGAGCATAAAAAGGCTTATTAGAGATATTGATTTGCAACTCAGGAAAAACATCCATTAAGTTTTTTTGCAGATAAACCAACGAATCTCTGCCTACTTGAGTATCGTCCCCAATAATTTCTAATGAAAGTTTGTCTACACCCAATTCTTCTAATCCTTTTTTAAATAGCTCTACTGCTTCTTGTCTATTGTAAGGCATTAAATAGCCGTTTTGTTTCCTAAAGTCTGTACCAGTCTCAGGGTCATATGCAAAACGTTCAGGAACTAACCCATCTGCCTCGATTGACCCGTTGCGCAAAACTTTTTCGACAAAACCTGATTTATCAATAGCTTTAGCAAGAGCTTTTCGAATATTCTCGTTCGCCAACGGTGTAGGTTCACCATCTTTGTTTTGATTAAATTTCAAATAATAAACCGAAGAGGTTGGGATGTATTCTAACTCCGGATGATCCTTCTCTAACTCAATGAATTCACCAGTCAGCATGATATGATCCACTAAATCATTATTGTATAAATTCAATGCTGTATAAGTTTCTTTCACTACATCAACATTGATAGTGTTCAAATTAACTGAGTCGCGGTCCCAATACTGTTCATTTTTTTCATATACCCAGCTCAACCCTGTGCCATCCCACTCTTTTAGTACAAAAGGTCCATTATATAAGAGAGTTTCACTCGACCTAGCATATTCATATCCCATTTCCATTACAAACTCTTCTTTTTGCGGGAAGAAAACTGGAAGAGTCAACAAATTGCTGAAGTAAGTGAACGGTTTTGTCAGTTCTACTTGTAATGTTTTATCGTCTAAAGCTGTTGCACCCAGTTCATTTGAATCCAATTCGCCGGATATGATTGCATTGGCGTTCTTAACGATATCTTGAATCAAATGGCTGCCAACACCTTTCGTTTCAGGATCGACTAACCGTCTCCAAGCAAATACGAAATCGTGGGCCGTGACCGGTTCTCCATTTGACCAAACTGCCTCTTCTTTGATCTTAAATGTATAGGTCAGCCCATCTTCGGTAATAACAGGCTCCTCTGCTGCCATTCCAAGAACGATCTCTCCGTCTTTTCCTTGTCGATAAAGTCCTTCAAAAACATTGTTCATCACGTTTCCGCTAACGATGTCTCGCTGCATGACCGTATCCATTGTGGGTATTTCAGATGACTCTGTTAAGTTTAATACATTTTCGTTATTGTGTCTGTTCGTATACTCTTCTGTTAGATATGGGTTACCAGATTGCTTCTCACATGCTCCCATAAAAATCAGTACAGCAACTAACGGCACAAGAACGTTTTTCAATTTTTTAACGCTTCTCATTTTACATTCTCCCTAATCTAAAAGGCTACCTTACTAAATTACTTGGTTCACCTCTGCTCTACCTATTGATATTATCATCAAACTTTACTGCTTACAATGCTTTATTGAATAGTTCAAAAATCTTAACAAGCACTTAGAGGACGCTTATTAGACAAAAAAAAAAGCACCTTCTTAACGAAGGTACTTTTAAAATCGATTTATTTGTTTAATGCTGATTTAGCTTGTTCAGCTAAAGCTGTGAATGCTGCTGCATCTGTAATAGCGATGTCAGATAACATTTTACGGTTAATATCGATTCCAGCAAGTTTAAGACCATGCATTAATGTGCTGTAGCTCATGTCGTTCATACGAGCAGCTGCATTGATACGAGTAATCCATAATTTACGGAAGTTACGTTTTGTAGTACGACGGTCTCTGTATGCATACAAGTAAGACTTCATTACTTGTTGGTTAGCTACTTTGAATAAAGTATTTTTAGAACCGTAATAACCTTTTGCTAATTTTAAAACTTTTTTACGACGTTGGCGTGTTACTGATCCACCTTTTACACGTGGCATAATAATTTCCTCCTTTAAGCAATCCCTTACTAGGAAAACTTAACAAAATATGATTTTAGTTGTTCTCTGTTACAAGAGAACCTTTTATCGTTATGAAATAAATTATTTCATTTGTGAAAGCATTTGACGAATACGTTTGAAATCGCCTTTTGAAACCATTGCTGATTTACGCAATTTACGTTTTTGTTTTTGCGATTTGTTTGCAAACATATGGCTCGTTTTAGCGTGATGACGTTTTAATCCGCCATTACCTGTTCTTTTGAAACGTTTTGCTGAACCACGGTGTGTTTTTTGTTTTGGCATCTGTATATCCTCCTAAAGTCTTCTTACTTATCAGTAGTTTGAGGTGCTAACATCATAAACATGCTGCGACCTTCCATTTTAGCTGCTGTTTCTAAAACAGCGATATCAGCTACTTCTTTATAGAAACGGTCAAGAACTTCTTTCCCGATTTCTTTATGTGTAATAGCACGTCCTTTGAAACGGATAGAAGCTTTCACTTTATCTCCTTTTTCAAGGAACTTACGTGCATTACGAAGTTTCGTATTAAAGTCACCAATATCAATAGTTGGGCTTAGACGAACTTCTTTTACACTAATGGTTTTTTGATTTTTACGAGCTTCGCGTTCTTTCTTTTGCTGTTCGTATTGATACTTACCATAGTCCATTACACGAGCAACAGGCGGTTTTGCATTTGGAGAAACAACAAGTAAATCCAAGTTTGCTTCTTCAGCAATCTTTAAGGCTTCACTTTTTGAGATCACACCAATTTGTTCACCATCGCTACCAATAACTCGCAATTCATGTGCACGAATGTTTTCATTTAACATCATATCTTTTGCTATGGTCATTCACCTCCGTAAAATTTGAGAGAAAGATCAGCAGAAAAATAGACGGGTTCATTTCTGAACCCGCCCATAAATAAATACGTACTTACGCCGTGCGTAAGACATCTTCGTTTATATCTAGCCCAGAGACTTTTCGTCAACTAAGGCGAGAAGCGGGTGCTTCTGCTTTGTTTTCTCAACTTCTATATTATATGATTATTTGAGCCGAATGTCAACACCTTTTTCGAAGATAGAACTATTTATCGTGTTACTTTACCAAATGTTCTGATTTCATCACCGATCATTTGCATAAATGCATCTAGTCCTTGGACATGAGTTTCTTTGTGTCCATATCTGCGGACAGTTACAGATTGATCCTTCAACTCGTTATCTCCCACAACGATTTGGTATGGAATTTTTTGAGTTTGAGATGCACGAATCTTGTATCCCATTTTCTCGTTACGGTCATCAAGTTCTACTCGCATACCTAATTTTTGCATACGTTCTTTGATTTCAGCAGCATATCCTGTATGAAGATCCAAGTTAACAGGAATAATAGTTGCTTGAACTGGTGCCAACCATGTTGGGAAAGCTCCTTTGTATTCTTCGATCAAGTAAGCCACAAAACGTTCCATTGTAGAAACGATTCCACGGTGGATAACAACTGGACGGTGGTTGTTTTCTCCGTCTTCACCTACGTATGTTAAATCAAAACGTTCTGGAAGCAAGAAGTCTAGTTGAATAGTTGAAAGAGTTTCTTCAATACCAATAGCTGTTTTTACTAAAACGTCTAATTTAGGACCATAGAAAGCTGCTTCGCCTTCTGCTTCGAAGTACTCTAATTCCATATCATCCATAGCTGCTTTAAGCATTGTCTGAGCTTTGTTCCACATATCATCGTCATCAAAGTATTTCTCAGTATTGTTAGGATCACGATAACTTAAACGGAAACGGTAATCAGTGATATCGAAGTCATCATAAACGGCCAACATCAATTCTAGTGTGCGTTTGAATTCATCTTGAATTTGATCAGGACGCACAAATGTATGTCCATCGTTCAATGTCATTTCACGAACACGTTGTAATCCAGATAATGCTCCACTTTTTTCATAACGGTGCATTTGGCCCAATTCAGCGATACGAATCGGCAATTCGCGGTAACTGTGAATGTCATTTTTATAAACCATCATGTGATGCGGACAGTTCATCGGACGCAAAACGAGCATTTCGCCATCTCCCATGTCCATTGGCGGGAACATGTCTTCATGGTAGTGATCCCAGTGACCAGAAGTTTTATATAGGTTCACATCAGCCATAATAGGTGTGTAAACGTGTTGGTAGCCTAAACTCACTTCACGATCTGTGATGTAGCGTTCGATCGTACGACGAATCGTAGCACCTTTTGGCAGCCAGAATGGTAGACCTGAACCAACTTCAGGCGAAATCATAAATAAGTCGAGTTCTTTTCCTAATTTACGGTGATCACGTTGTTTCGCTTCTTCACGCATTTGCAAGAATTCTTTCAAATCTTTCTTGTCAAAGAATGCAGTACCGTAAATACGTTGCATCATTTTATTGTCAGAGTTCCCTCTCCAATAAGCTCCTGCTAAAGACAATAGCTTGAAGACTTGAATACGTCCAGTTGAAGGTACGTGAACTCCGCGGCACAAGTCTACAAAATCACCTTGGTCGTAAACGGTAATAATATCGTCTTCTGGAAGCGCAGTGATCAATTCCACTTTATATGGATCTTCTTTAAATAACTCTAATGCTTCAGCACGAGAAACTTGTTTACGGACAATCGGATTATTTTCTTTAACGATTTTCATCATTTCTGCTTCGATCTTAGGTAAGTCTTCTTCAGTGATCGGTTGTTCCGTATCTGTATCGTAGTAAAAACCAGTCTCAATAGCTGGTCCTACACCAAAGTGGATATCTGGGTATAAACGGCGAAGAGCATTTGCCATTAAATGAGCTGTAGAATGACGCAAAATCTGCAATGCGTCATCATGTTCTGGTGTTACGATCTCAATGTTCCCATCAACTTCCAATGGACGATCATAATCCACCAATTCACCATTGAATTTACCAGCTAGTCCTTTTTTTGAAAGGCTTTTGCTGATACTTGCTGCAATTTCTTGTGTTGTTGATCCAGAAGGAAATTCTTTTACTGCTCCATCTGGAAATGTTACGTTAATCGTTGACATAATACGTTCCTCCATATCCTGTAATAGATTTCGTTGAAATACGTTTAGAAAAAATAAAAAGTCCCATTTATGATTCATACAAATCATAAATGGGACGTCAAATTTACGTGGTTCCACCCAAGTTTAGCGCAAACACTTACGTTTGTAGGTATCAGGCTCTCTTGGCTAAATAACGCTAGCTAAACGGCTGGATGCTACTGTAAGTTCACATCCGCTCTCGAAAGTGGTCAATACAAGTCCATTTTAGGAAATTCTCAGCAATTCTTTCCCTCTCTGTAAAACGTGCCGCTTCTATTGGTGTCTTTCTCAACGATTTTTATATCACATACATTAAACCACGTTTACCGTTTAGGCGCAAGCATTTTTGAGAAGATTTTTTGAGTACTACAATGATTTGACAGATTTAATTTTAGCGATTCAACTGCTTTTTCTTTGTGCACACAAAAATCCGACCCAGCAGATTCGGAGTCGGATTTTCATTGATTAATTATTTTCGTATTGCTGCTGACGTCTATTAACACCTTGCATCGTGACTTCTTTCGCCAAAAAGCGCACCCTTTCCATAATACGTTGAGCTTTTAACGGCTCATCTTCTCCACGTTGAGAAAACGTCAGATGCTCTTCCAATTGTTTCATATCTAAGTTAGACGAAAAGAACGTCGGCAATTGTTCTTGCATGCGGTACTGTAAAATAACTCCCAGCACATCATCACGAATCCAACTAGACATGGAGTCTGCTCCGATGTCATCCAACATCAAAATAGGAGCTCGTTTAACGGCTTCTATTTTTTCACCGGTAGTGTTTTCACCAATAGATTGCTTCATTTCCACTGCAAACGAAGGAAAATGCATCAATGTAGATGGGAATCCACTCTCTGCTAAATCGTGTGCTATGGCTCCCAGCAAATACGTTTTCCCTACACCAAACGAACCTTGCAAATACAACCCGCGATGAAATTTTTTAGGAGCTGTCAAGTAGGCTTCAATAAAATCCATAGCTTCCATTTTAGCTTGCAATCTTTCGGAGGTATTCTGAAAGTCATCCAGTGTTGCTTCCCGTATCCCTTTTGGCATATCCATTGAATGAATTAGGTTTTTGATGCTTTTCTCCCGTTGTTTTGCTACTAGTTCAGCTGTAGGTACATAGGTTACATCAATGTAGTGATGGTTCATAATTAAGTTAGGCTGGTATCCTGGAGCCAATTGATTTTCTTTGTTCTCTTGATACTTTTTCTTTTCATTGACAAATTCATATAATTTAGCAGCACTTTTTTCTATCGCACTGTTATCCAACATCTCAGAATGTTCTTGGATAAAACTGACTACATCCGGATCTCTCATGACTTCTTTCATCAATTGATTGAATTCTTCATTCCATTTGCGTTCCTTGATGATTTTTGTCAGGCTCTTTCCTATATCATCCATTTTTTACTCACCTTCTTTTTGCATATTTCGAATACGTGCCAATCTTTCCTGAAGTTGTTTCTCAACCTCTGGACTTATTGCAGTCTCTTCGGGTGCTTTATATCCTTCTTTAGCCCATTCAGGCAGTTTTTCTTTTCGGACAGTATGTTTATTTCGCGAATAACTGTTGTTTGAACGAGAACCGGCTGCTTGTTTCCGCTCTTGGTTTTTCTTATATTTATCCGCATTTTCTTGGTACATATCACGCACCTTTTTCAAAGCCGCTTCAGGAGTCGTGATTTTATTTTGAGCCCAGTCATTTGAAATTTTATAAGCCAATCCCTTTTCGAAGACCACATTCCCTTGTATGACCAAAATATAATGGATCAAAATATTGATCACGGCGTTTGGTAATCGAGATTTTTTAACAACGTCTTCCAACGTCCACTCTTCTGGTTTAGAAATGTACCCGTTTTTCTGTTCTTTGATGCTTCTCATAAATTCTGCTGGAGAATATTGATGACTGGATTCAATAATCGCAATATCGTAATCAGAAAAGCCTTGTCCCTTCAAGTTTTGCTGATGTTGTACTTGTGTAGTAGCTATTTCTTCCATCTCTTGTTGGACCACATCATTCAGCTGTACTTTCTCATTCGTTTTGCGATGGAAATCATCCACAACGTTTTTCTTTAATAAACGAGCATCAATCGTTCCTGTGTTGATATCGGATGCCTCTAATATATATTGCTGCATCGCCAACTCATCTACTCCATACATATGATGCAGCGTCAAGATCGTTTCTCGGATATCCGCAGTCACTGATGACCGATTGACATAGTGTTGGTTAAGACTGTTAAAGAAAAAGTTCCAATCAAATGAATCTGAATCCAAAGTAATTTTTGACGTCGACGCATCACCGATCAATGTCCCTGAAGTTTTGAACAGTTCTTCATGCTGTTTTATTTGATTCGTATTCAAATGGTAAACATCTAAGAACGATCTTGTGATCTCTAAAAAGGAGTTTTGATCTACAGGTTCTACCGAAAATCGATTTCTGAGTTGTTTAAATTTCCGTTCGCCCACCCTCTCCAATAATAACAAGCTAAACAAGTCTTCTTCAAAAAAAGCTTTACTGGATTGGGGCTTTTGAAGTTCATAAACATACAATTTTTCAGGTTCCGTTTGTACGAATGTCTTCAGTAAGCCGATAGCTTCTAACCGAATTCTAGCCTGATACACTTCAGGCATTCCAATATTCAGCAAAGCCAATAATTCTGCATGAAGAATTCCTTCACTCCAATAGGTGTCTTTTTCTGTTTCAGTCCATAAAGTCATGTATAAACTGTAAGCCGTCGATCCGATCAAAGGTTGATACAAAAAGGTGAGTATCTGTTGGTCGATATCCGAAAGCAAACTACTTTGTCTTACCATAAACCCATCTTTTGGACTAAGATTTTTCCAAGGATACGACATGTTTGATTACTCCCTTCGTACCATTTATTTCTTCTCGGTTTTTTTTCGTTCCAACTCTTTCATTTCTTCCATAAATACATCAATGTCTTTAAATTGACGGTACACACTTGCGAAACGAATATACGCCACATCATCAACCTCTGCTAATTTTTCCATGACATGTTCTCCGATAACGGTAGAAGAAACTTCATTCTCTCCCAAATTGCGCAGTTCGTTTTCAATTTCATTGACCATTTTCTCCATTTGGTCCATAGGCACAGGTCTTTTTTCACATGACCGGATAATGCCCTTTAGGATCTTTTCGCGATTGAATTCTTCACGGTCTCCATTTTTTTTCACGATTAATAACGGAACACGTTCGATTCTTTCAAAAGTTGTAAAACGGTATCGACACGATTCACATTCTCTGCGACGTCTTATAGCTCGTCCTTCGTCTGCAGGACGACTGTCAACGACTCTGGTTCCATTATTTTGACAGCGAGGGCATTGCACTGTTCATCATCCTTTTTTAAGCTGTATTTTTATTAAAAAGTTCGCATTTCGCCTTATTATATGAATTATTATACCATACATTTAGTTGCTTAAAAACACTCTAAATGCTGAATATATAAGGATAATCATTTCATTTCCTAATTGTTTCGTTTTAACAGTATACAAAAAGACTAGCCGCATGGTTTGTCGATCTACGGGGCTAGTCTTTGGTCTTAATGTAAAAAATGTTGTTTCTCTAACCAATTCATTACTTGTATTCGAGTATTCTCTTTAGTTCCATTATTATCAATCACGAAATCGGCTTTTAACATTTTATCCATGATCGGTTCTTGAGCAGCTATTTTCTGGCGAGCTGTCTGCTCATCAATTTGGTCCCGTTCCATCAATCGCTGTAATTGGACATCTGGAGTAGTCGCTACCACCATGACTTGGTCAACCACCTCCTGATAACCACTTTCGAATAATAATGGAATATCTAAAACGACCAGCGGATGATTCTCTTCGATGTACCGTTCTTTTTCATCATGAATCCACTCTGCGATCAAATCTCCCAGAATCCGATTCAGTTTCTCTAACTCCTTTGGATTCTCGAAGACAATTTTGCCTAAAGCTTTTCTATCTAGCTGCCCGTTTGAAATCACTTGATGGCCGAAGACTACTTCAATTCGTTTTAAACCCTCGGTCCCTGCTTTTACGACTTCCCGAGCTCCAACATCAGCATCAACTACTGGAATCCCATTCTCTTTGAAGAGATTACTGACGGTTGATTTTCCAGTAGCAATTCCGCCTGTTAATCCTAAAATAAGAGACATCGCTGCTCCTCCATCCCTACTGCTTACGTACATTCTTAGATCACATTACAGGTAATACATTTTCTTCTGTCAGTTTTTGACAATGAGCACAGAAGTGTGTCCCGCGTTGAGCGACTTTAGTTTTTTGAATCGGGTTTCCACAACGAACACACGGTTCTCCAGTTTGACCATAAACTTTCAGATCTTGCTGGAAATTCCCTGATTCTCCTAAGGCATTTAAATAAGTTCTTATCGTTGTTCCTCCAGCTTGAATAGCTTTTCCCAACACTTCGATGATAGATTGATGCAATACAGCTGCTTCATTGGGTGTCAAAGAATTTCCCGGTCTTAAAGGATGGATACCAGCTTGAAACAAAGCTTCGTCTACATAAATATTTCCCAGACCCGTTACGAGGTTTTGGTCCAATAATGCAGGCTTGACAGCTTTTTTGATTCTGCTTAGTTTAGCTTGAAAAGGTTCTAACAAAAATACATCTGCAAAAGGTTCAGGACCTAAACGCTGAATCCCGGCAACCGTTTCTTCTTGTCCCCGCAACACTAATTCCATACGACCGAACTTTCGCACGTCTAAATAACGGATATCTCTTCCATCTTTCAAATGAAAGACGACATGTGTATGCAATTTGAGTGGTTCATCAGTGGGCACCACTTCATACTTACCTTCCATTCTCAAATGGGAAATAAGTGTATAGCGATCAAAATCCAGCAGCAAGAACTTTCCTCTGCGTCTAATTTGTTGTAGTTGTTCACCGACTAATGCTTTTTTAAACGATTCGCCAACTCTGGATCCAGTTATGATTCTCTCCCAAAAAATTTCTACTTCTTGAATAACGGCTTTTTCTACTAAGTTTTCCAGCCCTTTACGGACCGTTTCTACTTCTGGTAATTCTGGCAACCTGTATTTCCTCCATTCGTGCAAAAAACTTATTTGGCATCATACCAACTTTGACCGAAGTCGCTTTCTACTTTTAAAGGTACATTTAATTCAACCGCATGTTCCATCACATCTTCAACCAATTTCTGTAATGCTGGAATCTCCTCTTCAGGCGCTTCAAAGATCAGCTCATCATGTACTTGCAGTAACATAGTAGCTTTTAAATCAGACTCCTTTAAAGCTTGAGCAATTTTGATCATTGCTACTTTCAAAATATCAGCTGCACTTCCTTGAATCGGCGTATTAATTGCTGTTCTTTCCGCAAAAGACCGTAAGTTGAAGTTACGCGAATTGATTTCCGGCAGATAGCGGCGGCGATTAAACAATGTCTCTACAAAACCTTTTTCTTTGGCTTCGCGAACTACCTCGTGCATATACGTTTCGATACCTGGATATTTTTTAAAGTAAGTATCGATGAACTGTTGTGCTTCTTTTCTTGTGATCCCAAGATTTTGAGATAAACCGTAATCACTGATACCATAAACGATTCCGAAGTTGACAGCTTTGGCACGACGACGAATATTAGACGTTACCTCTTCCGGCTTTTCAACACCAAATACACGCATCGCTGTGCTTGTGTGGATATCTTGTTCCTCTATAAAGGCCTCTTTCATATGCTCGTCATTAGAGATATGAGCCAATACCCGCAATTCGATTTGAGAGTAGTCAGAAGCAAAAATTTTCCACCCTTCTTCGCGTGGGACAAAGGCTTGTCTGATTTTCCGCCCTTCTTCTAAGCGTATCGGGATATTCTGCAAGTTGGGATCTACTGAACTCAAACGACCAGTACGTGCGATAGTTTGCATATAGCGCGTATGGACTCTGCCTGTATCTTCACGAACCACTTTTAACAATCCTTCCACATAAGTAGATTGGATTTTAGCAATTTGACGGTAGTCTAGAATGTATTCAACGATTGGAGCTTGGTCTTGCAATTTTTCCAACACGTCAACTGCAGTAGAGTATCCCGTTTTCGTTTTCTTGATAACCGGGTAGCCCATTTTTTCAAATAAGATCACGCCTAATTGTTTAGGAGAATTGATGTTAAATTCTTCCCCTGCTTCAGCATAGATTTTTTGTTCGATCTCTTTCAACCGAGCAGAGAACTCTTCTCTCATTTCTTCTAAACGATGACCGTTCACTGTGATTCCTTGTATTTCCATATCTGCAAGGATTTTAGCCAGCGGCAACTCCATATCCGCAAAAAGTTCTTTTTGGTGATTATTCTCTAATTGTTCCATTAAATCAGGACCTAAAACAGCAATTGCTTTCACTTTACGTGCCAAATGTGTGTGCATTTCCGTGATGTCCTCAGGGACTTTAATTTTTGCACCTTTTCCATAAACAGTTTCATCATTTGCTACATCATGATAGTTGTATTCTTCTGCAATCGCAGCTAAATCGTTAGAGTTGTCTTTAACGTCAAGCAAATATGCTTCTAGTAAAACATCGTATTTTACTGCTGCTAATTTGATGCCATAGCGATTCAATGCTACGTACGTTTGTTTGGCATCAAATGTAGCTTTAGTAAGAGACTCATTCTCTGCCCATTCTTTAAATAAAGGAGACGTTAATATGTCTTCAGCGGCACCTACATAAATGTGGTCCTCATTTCCCCAACTTACACCAACCACTTCAGCTGTGTGGTAGTTATCACTCAACAACTGTACATAAACAGCCATATCATCTGTAAACATCTCACTGGTAACTTCTGTCACCACTTCAAAATTGATTTCTGTTCGCTTAGCTTCTTTCTCTTCATCTAATTCTGAAGTGTCTAATTTGCTCAAATGAGATTTGAAGTCCATTTCTTTATAAAATTCGGCTAATTTTTTTAAATCTGCACCTTTATACTCTACATCTTCAATAGCGATTTCAAGCGGTGAATTCGTATCAATCGTTGCTAGACGTTTGCTCAAGAATGCTGTTTCTTTATCATTGATCAGATTTTCTTTTCGTTTACTTGGTTTCATGCTGTCGATATTTTCATAAACGCCTTCAACTGAACCAAATTCTTCTAATAATTTTAAAGCTGTTTTTTCTCCGATTTTTGTGACACCAGGAATATTATCCGAGCTGTCTCCTGCCAGACCTTTCATATCAATGATTTGTAAAGGAGTGATCCCCATCTCTTCTTTGATCGATTCCACTGTATAAGGTTTCAGATCGGAAACGCCTTTTTTCGTAATATCTACACGAACATTTTCTTTTGCTAATTGAGTTAGATCTCGATCACCAGAAATCACTACAACATCAAATTTTTCTGGGTCAGCCTGTACCGATAAAGTTCCAATGATATCATCAGCTTCGTAGTTAGCTAATTCGTAATGTGCTATCCCGAATCCTTTCAACAAATCTCTTAAGTACGGCATTTGCTCTGTGAACTCGCGCGGTGTTTTAGAACGACCAGCTTTGTATTCTGGAAAATATTCTGTCCGGAATGTTGTATTTCCAGCATCGAATGCTACCAGAACATGAGTCGGTTTTTCTGTATTTAATACGCTTTGGATCATATTATGGAAACCATACAGTGCATTTGTATGCAGTCCATAATGATTTTTGAATTTCTCTAATTGACCATGCAACCCAAAAAATGCGCGGAAAGCCACACTGCTGCCGTCTATCAGTACTAATTTATTTTTTTTAGCCATTTTATATCTCCTCATAAATGTTATTTAGCTGCTTTTTTACTGCGCCAATATAGTTTTTCTCTTTATTATTCTATCAAAAATGACAATAGATAGCGAGAATCGAACCATGTACTCCATCTACACGAGGACAAAAAACAAAGAGACCAGTTTCCTAGTCTCTTTTTGATTAGTTCTTTTCCCAATTTAAATTTTTGTATTTTTTAAAGTAATTGATTTGACGTAAAGTCATGAACGCCTTGCGCTTCCATCCTTTATCATGTCTGTAAAACAAAGGATTTTTGTATTTGCCTTCTTTGATCAATTTTCGAACTTCAGCGGCTACTTCCGGGTTCGAAACATGACGTTTCAAAACACCTTTTGGAATCACAGCAAACAAATGATCGCTTTGTACATATTGTAATTCTTTTTCTTTATGGTAAATCACGTCATCAACGATCATCTTGGCAATATTATGTCCGCTCTGAGTCAAGTAGTAACTTGAACGTCCTTGACGAATATTGACTTCAAATACTTTAAACGTATTGTCGCGCTCATCATATTTGATATCAAAATTAGCAAATCCAGTATAATTGATAGCTTGCATAAATTTGACCAACTTATCCATCATCGGTTTGTTTTCTCGTACGATCAAAGAGGTATAATTCCCTACACCTGATTTAGTCGGTTCTTGAAGGACCACTTGCGCAAATGAGATCAATTGTGGACTCGCTTTACGATCTGCATAATATACAGCATCCCACATGTAAGTATCATCTCCGGGAATGTAATCTTGGATGATCAACTCATCTGTATAACCACTATTTTTGATTTTATTGATTACACGATGCAACTCGTCTTCATTATTTACTTTGAATACTTTTTGCATTCCTTCAAATGGATGTTTGTAGTACTCAATACCATTACTTGGCTTAACAATTAATGGGAAAGGCACTTTTTCATTAAAAGGTGTTTCGTCTTTACAAGAGTAAAAGAAAGTCAATGGAGCATCTAGACCATGCTCTGCACATAATTGGTAAAAATTCTTTTTCAAGAATAATTTAGGAACCCACTCTTTATCAATGTAGCTAAAAACGAAATCTTCAGATAAGGCCTCTTTATTATTAATGATAAAAGTGACATAAGTATCGTTTGTTCCAATCAATATCAGCTTTTCATAATATTGATGGTATTCTTTAGCCAGTTTCTTCAAGTAGTCGATAAAAAAAGCTGTATCATCGATTTTATCTGTATAATAAAATTTCTCGATGATCGTACTGCCTGTTGTATAAGGAATAGGTGCTTTTCCTACAACAATTGGTTTTATTCCATATTCTTCGTGAAAAGAAATCGACATGGTATAGCAATTCAAGTCGGTACCTATAATAATAGGAAGGAATTTTTTTTTGTCAGTTTCTTTCATTCTGTCTTCTCCTCTTATTAGCATATTTAAACGGTGATTTGCGTAAGTTCTCCGTCAATGTAACTGTTGCTTATCTAAATTCGTTTTGTCCGTTAACCTTGCTAATTATAAATTAGGCTAACAAAACAGTCAAGATAAGCAACTTTTGACTACATAAATAATCTCATCTTGATGATAGAAAAAAAGAGATAGATAATTCTATCCCTTTTTATTTGATTTTACTGATTGCTTAAAGAAGTTTGACTTAAAATCGTTTCATAAGCTGTTTCGAATTTTTGGACATCACCTGCACCCATGAAAATAACGACTGCATCATGATGGGCCAATAAAGGAGACATATCGTCCTCTGTAAGAATCGGCGCTCCACTTTCGATTTTCGCAGCTAAGTCCTCGATCTTGACTTCGCCTTTTTCTTCTCTTGCCGAACCGAAAATATCACATAAATAAACGCTATCGGCTAAGCTTAAAGCTTCTCCAAATTCACTCATCAATGCTACTGTACGCGTAAATGTATGAGGTTGGAAGACTGCAATGATTTCTTTATCCGGGTACTTTTGACGAGCAGCATCAATTGTAGCACGAATCTCTGAAGGATGATGAGCGTAATCATCAATGATCGTCATATCTTCCATCTTTTTCTCTGTAAAGCGGCGTTTCACACCTTTAAAGGTCATCAAATTCTCTTTTACTTGTTCCATATCAATGTTCTCGTAATGGCAAATCGCAATCACTGCTAAAGCATTCAAGACATTGTGTTTTCCAAAAGTAGGAATCTCAAAATGACCAAAATATTCATTGTCATTATAAACATCAAACTCAGAACCCGTTGTAGAACGAGTCAGATTTTTTGCTTGGAATTGATTGTTGTCTTCAAAGCCATAATACACAACTGGAACACTTGCTTGTAGTTTTTGCAGCTGTTCGTCATCTCCACAAGCAATAATGCTTTTTTTAACTTGATTGGCCAACGTTTGAAAAGCATCTACTACGTCTTCTAAACTTGTAAAGTAATCAGGGTGATCGTAGTCAATATTGGTAATGATCGCGTAGTCTGGTTTGTAGGCTAAGAAATGGCGACGGTACTCACATGCTTCCAACACGAAGAAGTCAGCATCAGGTACTCCGTGCCCAGTTCCATCTCCGATCAAATAACTCGTCTCTTCTATATTGCCTATAACGTGGGATAATAAACCAGTGGTACTCGTTTTACCATGAGAACCTGTAATAGCGATACTGGTATAATTGTTAATTAACTCAGCTAAGAATTCGTGGTAACGAATGACTTCTAAACCAAGTTCTTTTGCCGCAACGATTTCCTCGTGTGTGTCTGGAAAAGCATTTCCTGCGATAATGATTTGTCCTTTTTGAATGTTTTGTTTGTCGAAAGGCATAATAGGAATGTGAGATTCTTCAAGATTCTTTTGAGTAAAGAAGTATTTTTCAATATCGGAACCTTGAACTTTGAAGCCTTTGTCATGCATGATCAAAGCTAAAGCACTCATTCCAGACCCCTTTATTCCTACAAAATGATACGTCATTTCTTCATTCATCTGTTCATATCCTCCATACTGTGAATCAACTAATAAAAACTGGTCAGATCCAACACTTTGATTTTTGTTCATCTCATTTTTTTTTACATAGAAAAATAAATCAACTTTTGAGAAAACACACCTTACATTCTCTCTATTCCTCAGCTGATTTCCATAGGTTGTCTTGTCATAAATCAAGCCTTACTTATCTTTTGTATAGGCTCAGAACGGATACAGTATACCACGATTTAAATCAGACTGAAACTCAAAAATACTAAAAAACTTATTGTTGTAACGTCTTCCCAATAATAAACCGCCTTCATTGCAAATGTGTATCGGAGTTAAGACGATTCTATGAACAACTATGCTCTATTTAGGCTTTTTCCTACCAATTTTATCTTTAGTTGCGCTTCAGCCTGTCTCTAATGCAAAATGAATTCCATTCCTACTATGTAAAATACTAGCGAAAATCGTTTCATTGGAGTAAAGTATAAATTGTTAACGAACACATTAAAAGGAGGATTTTTCGCATGGCTCAAAAGAACACATTTGTTTTTCACAATGGTATAGAGATTCCACATATTGGTTTTGGTACTTGGCAGATTCCTAATGATGAGGTGTATGAACCAGTTACTGTTGCTTTAAAAACTGGATACCGCCACATTGATACAGCTGCTGCTTATCAAAACGAAGAAAACGTTGGAAAAGCGATCAAAGATTTCGGTTTGAAACGAGAAGAAGTATTCATTACCAGTAAATTACGTGCGAGCATTAAAGGGTACGAGTCTACTTTGGAAGAATTTGAAAAAACAATTTCTAAATTAGGCGTAGATTACTTGGATCTATATCTGATCCATGCTCCTTGGCCTTGGGAAGAAAAAGGAAAAGACTGTAGTGAAGGCAACGTACAATCTTGGAAAGCAATGGAAAAATTGTACAACGATGGCAAGATAAAGGCTATCGGGGTGTCCAACTTCGAAATTTCAGATCTGCAACCGATTCTTGATCAGTGCGATATCGTGCCGATGGCTAACCAAATTCCTTTCTACATTGGTCGTTACCAAGCTCAAAAAGAATTAGTCGATTTCTGTCATGAACACAACATTGTTGTAGAAGCTTACTCACCTCTTGCTACAGGTGAATTATTAAATGGTAAAGAAATCACTGAATTGGCAGAAAAATATGATGTTACTCCAGCTCAAATTTGTTTACGTTACTGTTTAGAAAAAAACACTCTGCCATTACCTAAATCAACACATGAAGAACGTATTGTTGAAAACATGCAGCTGGACTTTACGTTATCAAAAGAAGACGTAGCTTTATTAGATGCTGTTAAAGATGTACGTCAATCGTAGACAAAACAAAAACCCTTACTTGCAGAAGTTGAAAGAACTCACTGGCTCTGTTCCAGTGAGTTCTTTTCTTATTTAAATGAGAAACATCACCTTTTTGAGTTTTTTCGTCAACTTGCAGTTGTCAGATCAAAAACAGATTGCTAAAGTGTTAATGAAATGGTTTCCAAGCCATTTAGTATGTATTTCGAAAGGAGTTTTTTGAAAGTGAATAAAGTGTGTGCTATACCTGAAAAAGAATTGTCTCTATTAACAGACATCATTTCCGATCCGAATCGTTTATTGGTAGGAGAATCTATCCCGGAGGATTATTTATCTGACGAGTACGTTAAAGAAACAGGCAAAGTGTACGCTGTTGCTTTACCTCTAACTAAAGAAGAAATCATTCAATTGGTCAAATTTGCTCAATCAGTAGAATTACCAATCATCGTTCGCGGAGCTGGAACGGGACTATCCGGTGCTACTGCACCGATGAAAGGTGAATTGGTCATTGACGTTCATTTGATGAATCACATCATCGGACTGGATGAAGAAACCCTTACTCTAACAGTTGAACCAGGAGTCTTACTGGGCGAAATTCAAGAATTTATCGAAAAGAAAGGCTATTTTTATCCGCCTGATCCAGGATCTAAACACTCTTCTATTGGAGGGAATGTCGCTACCAATGCTGGTGGGATGAGAGCCGTAAAATACGGTGTTACACGAGATTATGTAAGAGAAATGGATGTTGTTTTAGCTAATGGCGAAGAAATGACACTGGGCTCTTTAAACATTAAAAGCAGTTCTGGATACGATTTGAAAGATTTGTTCATTGGTTCTGAAGGTACTCTTGGTATCACAACATTAATAAAACTAAAAGTCATCCCTATTCCTAAAGCAAGTCTGTCTGCTATCGTTGCCTTCTCAAATTTACAAGATGCCACTAACGCAGTATTGGATATTTTAAAACATGGTGTGGATCCAACTGCCTTGGAGTTCTTCGAAAAAGAGGGAATCGCCATCAGTGAAAGAGAAAACAACATGCTCTTCCCTGTTCAAAATGGACAAGCGTTTCTATTGATGACACTTGACGGCGACAGCAGTGAGTCTATTGCACGCCGTATGACTTTATTGGAAGAAACGGTCAAACAACACAACTTAGTTGAATTATTACCTTTAACTGACCCTGCCGATGAAAAAACAGCTTGGTTTTTACGCGACACATTATTGACAGCTGTTGTCAATTACACCGAGCAAGTAACGATGGATGAAGTAGTGCCTATCAATCAATTAGCTGCTTTATATCAATACACAAAAGAATTAGAAGCCGAAAGCGGATTAAGTATGATCAGTTTTGGACACGCAGGAGATGGCAACTTACATACGTGTGTAGCTCGAGGAAAAGTCACCGATCAAACAGAATGGGAAACGAAACGTGATGACGTTCTACACAAATTGTACGCTAAAATCAACGAGTTAGGCGGTCTGCCCTCAGCTGAACACGGTATTGGAGTGATCAAAAAGCCTTACTTCAAAGAAATGACTGCTGATATCAACATTGAAATGATGCGCAAGATCAAGTCAGTCTTTGATCCAGAAAATCGCTTGAATCCTACAAAATTATTTTAATCTAAAGTATAAAAAAGAATGGAGACCTCATTTCTGGTCTCCATTCTTTTTGCTTTTATTTTTGCTGTTTCATTTTTTTATACAGTTGGTAGTTCTTATTGCCGCCAGAAAGATTGTATACTTCTTTAAACCCTTTATTCAATAAAAGATTCTGAGCAGCATTTCCTGTAACACCTTTATTGCAATAAGCAACTGTAGGAAGTTGAGGATCCAATTCTTTTGAACGTTCTCTTAATTCAGCTAACGGGATATGAATCGCACCTTCTACATGTAATGTCTCATAATCTTTTTTCCCGCGTGTATCAATAATCTGCATCGATACATTGTTCTGCTGTTTTTCCATCAATTCTTTAGGGGTGATCAATGGATTGCGATGCAAAGCATTCTCCAGAGCCATTCCAGTATACAGGACAGGATCTTTTGTCGTAGCAAATGGCGGTGCATAGGCTAAATCTAAATGAAACAAATCTTCTGCTTTAGCTCCAAAACTGATGGCTGTGGCTATCACGTCAATTCGTTTGTCTACTCCATTTTCCCCCATAGCTTGAGCACCTAACAGACGTCCAGTCTTTTTATCTGCAATAGCCTTTATTGTCAGTTCCTTCCCACCCAAGTATTGGGCGTGGTCCGGTTTGATACTGAAAAGCACTTCAATCTCGTAACCTTCCTTGGTTGCTTCTTTTTCGGTCAATCCGGTTTGTCCTATTTGCATATCAAATAATCGGAATATTCCTGTTCCCAGCACTCCTCTATGTTCTAATTCCCCACCGGTTATCACGTCCCCAGCGATACGGCCCATCTTATTCGCGGTTGAACCTAGCGGACGATAAACAGGTTTTCCAGTAATCACTGAAAAGCTTTCTGCTGCATCACCTACTGCGTATATATCAGGAATATTGGTCTGCATTTTCCGGTTCACAGCAATAGCTCTAGAATCTCCTAAAGCCACACCGATTTCTTGAGCCAGCTGAGTATTTGGCCTTACTCCGGCAGCTAAAATCACTAAGTCTGTATCAATAGCTGCTCCATTTGCAGTAATAACTTTTTCAATCGTTTTCTCTCCTAGGATTTCTTTGACTGTATCCTCTAAGTGAAGAATAATACCTTTAGTGCGCAAATATTCTTCCGCTCTAAACGTCATATCCGCGTCCATCGAAGGCATGATTTGGTCCTCTAATTGGACGATCGTCACCTCAAGTCCTTTGTGAGTCAGCTGTTCCGTCAATTCCAAACCGATAAATCCGGTTCCGACAATCAATGCTTTTTTAGGTTGATGGGTAGAGAGAAACTGATGGATATCACGATTGTCTTGAATACTGCGTACTTGAAATACATTCTCATAGCTCGTTTGGTCAAACGGAGGCGGAGTAAAAGGAGATGCTCCTGTAGCAAAAACCAACACATCATAATGATCTTGTTTTACTTCTCCCGTTTTTAAATCAGTGACCATAATGTTTTTTTCTTCTCGATTGACTTTTGTGACTTGGTGCTCTGTAAAAATGTCTACAGCGTATCTCTTTTTGAACCACTCTGCATTACGAGGAACCAAAGTGTCGATTGATTCAACCTCTCCTCCGATTTGATACGGAATCCCGCAAACTGAATACGAAATATCTTTTCCTTGATCGTAGACAACGATTTCTGCTTCTTCTGTATTTCTTCTTGCTTTAGCCGCAACAGATGTACCAGCTGCCACCGATCCAATAATCACTATTCTCATTCTTGCACCTCATTTTTCTTTTCATCCCATATCATATATTTCAAATATAAATGAGTCTCCAGCTATTGTCAAAGGACTTTGATGCAAAAAGAAAACGAGAATTCCCATTTAAATTGGGAATCCTCGTTTACTCATCTATAGAAACTTTTCTTCATAATCAGACCTTGTTAAAAACACATCTCTTGGTCTGGACCCTTTATTTTCTGAAATTAAATTTTTGCTTTCTAATGCATCGATCAAGTTTGACGCTCGGTTAAACCCGATTTTGAATTTTCTTTGCAGTGAAGAAGCCGATACTGTTCCTTCGTCTATAATAAACGGCAATACTTCGTCCAATAATTCGTCTTTTCCTTCCAGCGCCTCAGCTTTGGCTAAAAGAGATTCTGATTGGAAGAGATAATTGGGTTCTTGTTGTTCTTTTACAAAATCTACAATACCGTCAATTTCTTCCTCAACATATGTCCCTTGGATTCTGACTGGTTGGCTGGCACCATTTCCTTGGAATAACATATCCCCTCTTCCAAGCAGCTTTTCGGCTCCGCCTGTATCCAAAATGGTTCTGGAATCCACTTGGCTGGAAACCATGAAAGCTATTCGAGTCGGAATATTGTTTTTAATCGTTCCGGTCACGACATCAACACTCGGACGTTGTGTCGCTACGATCAAATGGATTCCTGCTGCTCGAGCTTTTTGAGTGATTCGAGCAATCGACTCTTGGACTTCGTTGCTGGCTACCATCATTAAGTCGGCTAACTCATCGATGATAATAACGATGTAAGGCATTTTTAAGGCATGGTCCCCTCTTGCTTCAGCCTTTTTATTGAAATGCTCAATATTGCGAACTCCGCCGGCAGCTAATTTCTGATACCGTTCTTCCATCTCATTTACAGCCCATTTCAGCGCCTCATTTGCTGCTTTAGGTTCCGAGATTACAGGAGATAATAAGTGCGGCAAATCATTGTATGGCGCCAATTCAACTGCTTTCGGGTCAATCAAAATCAGTTTCACTTCATTAGGGGTTGCTTTATACAACAAACTGACCAATAAAGAGTTGATAAAGACACTCTTACCTGAACCGGTGGCTCCTGCAATCAAACCATGCGGCATTTTATCGATGGTAGATACAACCGCTTCGCCGGCCAGGTTGACTCCCATTGCGATCGTCAATGGGGAATCACTGTTTTCAAATGCTTCACTTTCAATCACCTCAGAGATCATAACCGGACGGGATTTCAAGTTGGGGATTTCTACCCCGACTGTACTTTTACCAGGTATTGGAGCTTCTATTCGAATATCTTTAGCTGCTAAAGCCAGTTTTAGATCATCTGAGAGATTCGTGATTTTATTTACTTTCACGCCTCGACCCAATTGCAATTCAAACTGCGTAATAGCAGGACCTATCGTCCATCCTACAACTTGAGCTTCAATATTGAAAGCTTCCAATGTCTCGTTCAAACACTCGGCTTGTTCTAATACCCAATCATCTATAGCATTCGGTTCAAAAGTAATCGGTTCATTCAACAAATCTAATGAAGGAAATTGGTAGTGTAAGGATTGGTTCTCTGCAGCTAATCTGCCTTCCACAGGTTTCCATTCTTCTGTATCCATTTCTTGATTCTCTTCTTCGTTTTCTTCTTGGTCAATGACTTCACTTTGATGAGCCTCTTCAGGTTCTGTGTAAAGTGTATCAGGTTCATTAGTAAAGCTATCCTCGATGGAACGTGAAGTTTCATCTTCTTTGGTTGTATCTTCCGGGATCATCACATCAGCTTTTGATTCTTCTAAAAGAAGTGGAGATTCTTCCTTCCCCTCTTGAAGGTCATTCACCTCATTCGATGATTCTTCTAATAAGATGGATTGTTCAGTTTCGTTTTCTTCTACTTCAATGATTTCTGCATCCACTACAACAGGCTCTTTTGATGGAACAAATTCCTCTTTCGAAACAGCAGAATCTGGAGTTGGGTCTTCCAATAAGCTTTCTAATTCATCCGTATACGCTCCACCTTGAGTCATCTGAGCCAACAATTCAGTGATTGTGGCAGGATATGCAGCAGTCGAATCGCTAGCTGATTCTTCTTGTTCCACTTCTATTGGAGTATTCTCTACTTCTTCAACATCCAATGCTGATGTTTCTAAAGAAACTTCTGTCTCCATTTGAGAAGGCTCTTCTATAACCGACTCTAGCTCATTTCCCTCTTCTTCTTGATGGACTTTTTCAATCTTTTCAGTAAAGGCAGCTGAGTCATCAAAGGATTCTTCTTGATTTGATTCTGCGATTTCCTCTGCTGCTGGTTCTGCGATTTGAATGGATTCCTCGACAACCTCTTCTTCAAATTCTGTGTCAACTTTTGTTGCAACAGGTTGATTTTCAGCCGTCATCGGAGTATCTAAAATAGCTTCCAATTCTTTAGGATCTTCACCTTGATTAGCTCTTGCCAACAACTCTGAAATTGTTGCAGGTTGAGAGTTTTCTCTTGAATTCGATTCCTCAAAATAGCGAGCGATGTTTTTCCCTTTATTCAATCTCTCATCTTGCTCTTCTTGAATCATCCCTGCTAAAGAGCGAGATAAACCTCTTTTTTTGGTTTCTTTCAGCATATTGTTTTCTGGAACTTGTTCAGACACAAATGATTCTTCTTCAAGAAAATCATTCGACACTTCTTCCTCTTCTTTAGGCACTAAAAGTTCGTCTGACGCGTCGTCTTCAACGGTTGAAGAGTCTTCTGTGATTTCTTCATTCAAGTCGATTTCATCATTTTCCTCCAACAGCAAAAGATCCTTTTCCGCTTTTGGAGTTTCAAGCACTTCTTGTTCAGAACTGCTGTCCGTTTGTTCAAATTGTTCTTTTCCTAATTCAGACAAATAGTCTTCAAACAGGAGAAAGTCTTCATGTTCTTTTGTTAGATTTTGATAAATGATTGCATACTGAATGGATTCTTTTTTCTCTTCTCTTCTTTCTTGGTAACCATAAAAAGGAGAAGGTACTTTTTTTACTTTAAATGGTGTTGAACTTCGATCTTCTTGATAAGGGGTGACTTTATGAGTCAAACCCTTTTTAGACAATGTTGGTTCAGTGGCTGGTTTAGCTTCATGGTGTTTAAAAAACGGAATATCGTTTGTAGGACTTTTTTCTTGTTGTTTTCTAACTTCACGAGGAGTCGTTTTCTGAACAGTTCTCTCTGATTGAAGTCGTCTATGAAAGACTGGGCCTTGGTATTTGGCCATAGTCGCTCTCCTCCTTCTGACTTGGTACTCAGCCATTTTATCATAATTTGAGTATAGTTAGTAGGCTTGTTCGAAAGTTCTCTGATTCGATTTTTTTAAGTTCACTGCTTTTTTCCTCTATAAAAAAGGCTGTCAACTAAAATTCATTAGTCGACAGCCTATGACAATTTTGATCTTAACCTTTAAATGCTTCTCCAGTAACAGCAGTTTCTGGTAAAACCAAGATTCCTTTTTCGTTTGGTGCATCTTCCAGTTCTAATTCTCGTGCTGAACAAATCATTCCATAGCTTGGTTCACCACGTAATTCGCCATCCCAGATCACTAAACCGTTTGGCATAATAGCTCCCACTTTAGCGACAACTACTTTTTGGCCTTCAGCAATGTTTGAAGCTCCACAAACGATTTGTACTACTTCACCATTGTCAATTTCAGTTTGCGTAATCGACAAATGATCTGAGTCAGGATGCGGCACACATTCTTTAACATGTCCTACAACAAACTTAGGCGTGTTGTCAGCCGTTAGTGTTTCTTCAAATCCTGATTCGGCTAACGCTTGATTCAATAGTTCAACATCTTTTTCAGATAGCACTACAGGACCGTTTCCTTCAATTGTCATGGTTTCAGAAACATTAAAAAAATTGTATCCTACAGTTTCGTTTGATTCAGCATCGAATATACGAGCGATATTCCCTTTGCGTTCAAAACCTTGGGCTTCTTTTTCACTGTTTTTCAGCATCAGGAGTAACGTATCTCCAACGCCTTCTTTGTTATAACTGCTTACGATCATTATTATTCCTCATTTTCTAATTCATTTTTTACAATCAGAACGTCACACGGAGCTGTGCGTAAAATATACTCGCTGACACTTCCAATCATCCAACGTTCAATAGCATTCAATCCAGTCTGTCCGACGATGATCAAATCTACTTTATGACGTTTAGGCAATTCTTCAGCTAATAAGGTTCTAGGGTGCCCTTTTGCGATTTCTACGCTGACATTTGAGACTCCTTGTGCTTGTGCTTCTTGTTTGTATTTTTCTAGTTGTTCAGTCATTACTTCTGATTCTGATACAATGCCCTCAGTATATAATGCTGGCATTCCCATACTATAGGTTCGGGTATCAACGACATGTGCGATTACTAAATCACTATGATTTCGTACAGCGATTCTTGTGGCTTTTTTAAAAGCTCTCTCTGCGGAATCACTTCCGTCTACTGCAACCATAACTCTTCTGTATTCTTGAATAACTTCTGTCATGATAATCCCTCCAATTTAGTTTTCAGTCTATAATGTTGAGATAAATGATTCTATTTCTTCTTTTGTCTTGCGATCTTTATTAACGAAGCGTCCAATTTCACTTCCATTTTCAAAAGCTACAAAACTTGGGATGCCAAAAATAGAAAGATCTCCGCATAAATCAATAAACTTGTCGCGATCAACTTCAACAAATGTCATATCCGGATGGTTTTCTACGATTTCAGGCATAACGGGTTTGATGAACGAACAATCTCCGCACCAGTCTGCTGTGAAGAAAAAGATTGTCTTGCCTTTAGCGGTTAACGGTTCAAATTCTTCAATAGTCATTAATTTTTGCATAAAATCCGCTCTTTTCGTTTAATTATTTTTCATGATTGTTTCTAAAGTGCTGCGATCTAGTGTACGTACGATATGGGTCAGCATTTCTTTAGCCGCTGCGTAGTCATCAATATGGAAGACTGTTTGATGAGTATGGATATAACGAGCGCAAACTCCAATTACCGCGCTAGGAACCCCATTGTTCATTACTTGAGCCGCTCCAGCATCCGTACCGCCTTTAGAGACAAAATACTGATAAGGAATATTGTTTGTTTCAGCTGTATCCAATAAGAATTCACGCATTCCTTTAAGAGTAATCATTCCTGGATCTTGCAGACGCAACAAGAATCCTTCTCCTAAGTGTCCGAATTTAGATTTGTCACCTGTTAAGTCATCTGCTGCAGAACAATCTACTGCAAAAAACAAGTCCGGTTTCAGCATATTAACAGCGCCTTTAGTACCGCGCAAACCAACTTCTTCTTGAACATTTGCTCCTGCGATCAAGGTATTCGGTAAAGCTTCACCAGCTAGTTCTTTCAATAATTCTACTACAACGGTAGTTCCGTAACGGTTGTCCCAAGCTTTAGAAAGAATCTTTTTGCCATTTGCCATTTTAACCGTTTCTACAGCAGGAACAATGGCATCACCCGGACGTACACCGTAAGATTCTGCTTCTTCTTTTGAGTCAAAACCAGCATCAAACAAAATATCGGCTATATCTGGTGCTCCGCCTTTACCGTCTGTTCCTCTTAACAAATGAGGCGGTACAGAAGAAGACACACATGGATAGTCTCCCTTAGCAGTTTGAAGAGTAAATCGTTGTGCTGAAACTACATAAGGGTTCCAACCACCAAGTGGGACAACTCTGAATAGACCTTCATTGGTGATTTGAGAAATCATAAACCCAACTTCATCCATATGAGCAGCTACCATGATTCTTGGAGCATCTTCTGTTTTACTCTTTCGAATTCCAAAAACCCCACCTAAACCATCTTGCTTGATTTCGTCCACATAAGGTTCGATTTGCTTACGCAGCTCTTTACGAACACGGTGTTCGAATCCGCTCGTTCCTTGTAATTCCGTCATTTTCTTGATTAAATCAAATGTTTGTTGTTCCATAAATTGCAGTCACATCATCTACGAATAGAGTTGTGCCGCTCCCCCCTTTCAAGTCTATATTGCATCTTTCTTATCAATTATAACTGATATCCTCTTCAATTTTAAGGTAGAACTATCTAATTTCTTTTTTTCCATGAAATAAGCTATACTATACTCATAGACAAATTGAAACTGGAGGTAACTTTATGACACACAAAAATGGTTTTTCCACGACCTTAAGTGTCTGTGGAGGTGTCTTGTTCGGCGCCGGAATAGTTAGCGGGTACTTGCTAAATGGTTATGTGAAAAAAAATAAACCGTTGAACGGAGATAAAATCCTGAAACGCATCAAAAAAGCCTTTTTAGAAGAAGGCCCTATCGAAGGTTCTTGGATCGAATTGACAAAAGTCCCGATGCAAAAATTTGCTTTAAAAACAAAAGTTTATTACGGAGGTATCTCTCGGATTGAAGAAAACCAACTGGTTCAATACGAATTTCTCGCAGATGCCTATACTGGAACTGTATTAGATATTTATAGACTATGATTCTCGTTAACGACTTTAAAAAACCCCCACTTCGGAGAGTATCTCCAAAGTGGGGATTTCCTTGTATAAAAGCTTAGTTTCCTGTTGCTGTTTTATCTTTGAACTGTGCTTCCACTCGATAAATACGGTTCCCTTTATTGGAGAACTTTTCCTCGTACTCTGTCATCACATTGCCTTCGAAATCACTCTCATGTAAATGCAGCCATACTTGCTTCAAGATCATTCCGTATTGAGAAAAACTAGCCAATGAATATTCGAATAATCCTTGGTTGTCTGTTTTGAAATGAATTTCTCCTTTTGGTACAAGAATCTCTTCATAAACAGAAAGAAAAGATTGATACGTCAATCGTCTTTTTTCATGCTTTTTCTTCGGCCATGGATCAGAAAAGTTCAAGTAAACTTGGTTGATTTCATTTTCAGCAAAATACTGTGTTAATTCTCCGCCGTTTACTTGCAACAATTGAAGATTCGGCAATTCATTTTCAATCAACTTGTCTAGAGCTGTGACAATAACACTCATTTGAATTTCGATTCCGATGTAATTGATCTCTGGATGCAATTTGGCCATTTCATAAATAAAACGACCTTTTCCAGTCCCAACTTCAATATGGATTGGGTTATCATTTTTAAAACGAGATTGCCATTTGCCTTTCCAATCCTCTGGAGTCTCTGGGATGTATTGAGGGTAGCTGGCAATTTTAGTTGGCGCCTCTGGTTTATTTCTTAAACGCATAGTATTTCTCCTGTCTTTTTTTAGATTAGTGTTTTCAAGGAAAAAGGAGCTGGACGTAATCGTCTTGGCTCCTTCGTTCTTATTTGTCTATAATTGAATGATGATAACGATAAATAAGTTCTATAATCGTTTATTTTTTATGTTGCATCAATTCTTGCAATCGGATAATGTCTTGATTCATTTTATGGAACCGAGCTTTTTTATGGTGTTGCTTGATTTGAGATAAGTAATTCATTGCTGCATACCAAGTCATTTTCTCTGTTAACTCTTCTGTTAACGTTATTCCATAATGAGATAGCCATTCTTCCCATGATGATCTGTCTATGTACTGACATAATAAAACACCTAAGTCCATAGCAGGATCACACAACATGGCAGAATCCCAATCTACTAAATATAACCGATTTTCATCAGATAATAACCAGTTTTTACGATACACATCTCCATGGCAGACACGCAACAATGACGAATCCGTGAAAGGAATCGTGTGCATCAAGTGGTTAAATACTTCAGCTAATAATGAATGATTTTTTAAATCCAATGGAAGATTCCTTTGATAATCTTGCATCAGATCAGTTGGCCTGATCTCTTGACCTCCAACTCGAGTCAACATTCTTCGTAAGTTTTCAGAATTGTGAATACGGCTTAGTAATTGAGCTACAGCTAAAGAAGACATTTCTTCTTTCTCCAAGGTCCGACCATTCAGCCATTCTTGTGCTGTTAACACATCACCATTTCCAATACGTTTCGTCCAAATCAATCTTGGTGTGATGCCTTCAACAGAAAGCGCAGCTAAAAAAGGTGATGAATTACGCTTCAAAAAAAGCTTCTCCTCAGCCTTGGTTCCCATATAAGCTTGTCCAGTGTCACCACCGATTGGATGCAATTTCCATCCAGAATTATATTCTAAGTCCATACCAAAATCATTCCTTGCTATAATTTAAAAAGCAACTATCTACTCTTTGGACAAAAAAAGACAGATATCAGCTCAGACATCCATCCTACTCTTCGTTATCTATTTTAGATACAAAACTACATTCAGTCAAGCAACAAATTGAAAATTACAGAACTTCTCTTCATGCAACGGTTTCCACTAGACGAATTTTCGTTTTATTTGTTAAATTGCGATTCAATTATTGGTCATTCTATAAAAAACGTCCCTCACAAGAAGCCTTTTACTTTCTCAACTTCTATCGTAAGGGACTTATTTTAAAGGATTAGATTAAGGAATTCTCCATAATACTTCCACATTGTGCTTCAATTTCTTTTATATAAAACTGTTGCAGCATTTCTACGACAGGTCCTCTTTCACCTGTCCCTACCGCTGTGCCATCGATTTCAACGATTGGCATAGCTTCAATAGTTGTACTGGAAGAAAAAGCTTCATCTGCTTCTTTTAATTGCTCTAACGTAAATTCTTTTTCGATTACTGGAATACCTGCTTTAGCAGCGGCTCTCAGCAAAACGATTTTTGTAATTCCCGGAAGGATCAAGTTTCCGTCTGGATGCGTATAAATAGTTCCGTCTTTGACCATCCACATATTAGAAGACGAACACTCTGTCACGATTCCGTCTCGATGTAAAATGGCTTCATCAAAACCTTTTTTATGAGCCGTGTGTTTTGCCATGATATTCCCTAATAAACTGATAGATTTAATGTCACAATGTAACCAGCGAGTGTCTGGTACGACTGCTGCCGTAATCCCTTTAGACATCTTTTCTTCATTTCTAGGTACTACTGTTGTCGATGCTGTAAATACTGGAGGAACAACAGTCGGCTCAGGAAAAACATGATCTCTAGGAGAAGCGATTCCTCTAGTGATTTGGAAATAAACATTCCCTGTATCTACTTTATTTACATTCAGTAATTCTGCTAAACGTTCTTTCAATTCTGCTTTAGTAAAAGGGGCTTCTAAGTCGATTTTGCTCATACCAGAAAAGAAACGATCGATGTGTTCATCCAACGTAAAGAACTTGCCATTGTAAGCTCGAACCACGTCATAAATCCCATCTGCAAATTGGTAACCTCTATCTTCTAGATCGATTTTCACTTCAGTTCTATCGACAATTTGATCATTCCAAATGACTTTCACTTGATTTCCTTCTCCCTGAAAATTTATTTCCTTTTTATACTATCAAATTTTATTTACGAATGCATTATTTTTTTAACGAGTCAGACTAGATTTCTTTCATTATTCAACAACTTTTTTATTCGAGCCGGGAAATAGACTTGACTAAATAAGATACTGAATAAACTATTCAGTCCAAATACACTTAAACTAGTGAGAAATGGCATGGTCAGACTAGTAGCGATAAAAAATAAACCGCTTTGAGCAACTAACAGTGTGAACAAAATCTTCTGCATGGCTTTCAATTTCTGTTTCTTTTCAACGGGATACAATACAGAAAGTAAATGATCATCGTAATGGTAATACAACGGAATCAACTGAAACCCTGTCAGATAAAGAAACAATAAACTCATGACAATCACTAATATGGGATACGTTATTAAAGCCACTACTCCCAATCCGATCAAGCTTAGGCGAATGACTAAACCGCTGTATTCTGTCCCTCTCAATAAAGCTTTAGAGAATAAATAGAGATACGTGTTGTCTTGTTTTAATTCCATTCGACCCATGATGTTGTCCAAATAGGCTCTGCGTTTGACCGTCCCTCTCAATGCAGGGATATCTGTAAACAAATTGATGAACTGATAGATATTTTTTAAACGAGTCGATTCTTTTTGAACCAAAAACTCCCATTGGTATCTAGAAACTCTTAACCAGCGATTGATTCTTCCATGCCACAGCACACTGCTCATAAGAGCGCCTGCTAATCCAACGAATGGGTGGACATACAGCCCTAAAAAACTGCTGACAATGGATAAGATTCCTACAATCAATGTCGTTAGATTCCGCTCTTTTTTTTCTACTTGTTTGATTTTGACTATTTGAGCATCTAATTCGACTTCTTTTATAAGGACCATAGAAGCAAAAAATACGATCCAATCGGAGAAAGCAAACGAACTGGTCGCTACTAATAATGGCATGACCGCTGCTGAAATAAACCCGATAACAATCAACGGCAGAATCAAGCTGTAGCTTTTTGCTTTTTTAAAATACCCTTCCATTTCGGCCTCTTTTTGCAATAAAAACACACTGTCTGCCGGTTGAATAAGCGTGGCTAAGTTTCCGATAAAGATTAGGATCGAAAAAACGATCCATGCCAAAACTTTTCCATAAGCAAAATCGGTGGAGACACTTTTCAGCATTTCAGAATAAGCATATCCAAGAGCTCCTAATAAGAATAAGCAAACAATCACAAAATGATCATTTAGCACGTATTTTAAATATTTCATCATCTTTTTTTGGTGTTCTGTTACTCGGCGTTTCCATATATCGATGATACTCATACTAAACGACCTTCCTCTTTAGTCAATTCAATATAAATCTCGTCTAAGTTTGCTTCAGGCATTTCAAATGTTTGTCTCAAATCTTCTAATGATCCAGCCGCTCGTACTTTTCCTTCATGGAGAATAATGAATCCATCACAGTAACGTTCAGCAGTCGCTAAGATATGGGTGGACATTAAGATAGATGCCCCGGCTTCTTTCTTTTCTTGCATCAATTCCAATAAGGCGTGGATCGCTAACGGATCAAGACCTAAAAAAGGCTCGTCAATAATATACAAACTAGGTTCTACCAAGAAAGCACAAACGATCATTACTTTCTGCTTCATTCCTTTAGAAAAGTTCGCAGGAAACCAGTCCAGTTTCTTTTCTAAACGAAACGTTTTTAATAAGTAGTCTGCTCGCTTCATCGCTTCTTCCATTGGAAGATCATAAGCCATAGCCGTCACTTCAATATGTTCTTTTAAAGTCAATTCTTCATATAAGGCGGGTGTTTCTGGGACATAACCGAATTTTTTTCGATAATCAGAAGCACTTTCTTTAATGGTCAGCTGGTCTATCTTGATCTCTCCTTTGAAAGGATCCATTAAACCGATAATGTGTTTTAAAGTAGTACTTTTACCGGCCCCATTCAGTCCAATTAACCCAATCAATTGACCGTTGCCAATTTCAAATGATACATCTTTTAATACCGGAAACTGGTTGTACCCTCCAGTTACGTTTGTGACTTCTAAACTCATGCAGGTGCCTCCTGTGCTGTATTATTTTATTTATTGTACCATAAGACACTCCTCTTATTTCACATTAAATCGCTTTTATGATACATTTGACTTATACGAAATTGACATTCCAGATGTTATAAATACTGATGTTGGAAAGAAGGATTTGAATGGAAGATTGTATTTTTTGCAAGATTATCAAGAATGAAATACCTAGTAGAAAAGTATATGAAGATGATGAAGTTGTCGCTTTCTTGGACCTCACTCAAGTGACTAAAGGGCATACTTTAGTCGTTCCCAAAAAACATGTAGCCGATATTTATGAATACGATGAAGAATTAGCAGCACAGACATTCTCTCGCATTCCTAAAATTGCTAGAGGTCTTAGAGATTCAGATCCATCAATTAAAGGGATGAATATCCTGAACAATAACGGTGAGTTAGCGTATCAATCTGTTTTTCACAGCCATATCCATTTAATCCCTCGATACACTGAAACAGATACTTTCAGTGTTGAGTTCGGAGACAATTCTCAAAAACACTCTCCTGAGGAATTAGACACTATTAAAAATGCGATTCAAACCAGAATGGAGGAATAAAGATGAAATTAGGATTAGGAAGCGGTATGTTATTTGGAGCATTAGTAGGCGGTGCTTACGGCTTAATGAAAACACCTCGTAAAGGAACAGAAAATAGAGAAGCAATGAAAAGCTACTTAGACGATACTACTGTTCTTGTACAGGATGTCACAGATAAAGTAAAAGATTTAAAAAGTGCTATCTCAGAATTAACAAATGAAGGTAAATCTCTTGCAACGGATTTTTCTAAAGAAATGAATGAAACCGTACAAGAATTTTCTTACGAAGCAGAACCAAGATTACGTAGAATCCAAGAGCAAGCCAACAAGTTAAATGAAGACGTTCAAGACGTTACAGAACAGTTTTCTTCCTCAGCAGATCAAAAAAGCTCTGCCAGTTAAACAAGATAACTATAGATTGAAAGAATGAGATCTATTTTCTGGTCTCATTCTTTTTTTATGTACAAGTACCCAAAGTTTTTGAAAAAAGACTTTTTAATGAAAGAGTATGAGTTTTTTGTGATTTTTCATTGATTTTAAACGAAAACTTGTGAGTTGAGATTTTTTTATCAAATCGATTGTGTTATATTAGTAAGCGAGGTTGTTAATTTGATTAACGACGAAAATAATGAAACGGATGTGTTTAAATGAAAAAAATGTTATTGACAGCGACAGCTATTTTAACAGGTCTAGCATTAGCTGGTTGCGCTGATGATACAGTGGCTTCTTCTACAGCAGGAAAAATTTCAAAAGATGAACTATACGAAGAAATGAAAGAAACTCAAGGAGCAGCTACCCTTCAACAAATGATCATTAACGATGTATTAACAGAATCTTATGGAGAAACTGTTGATGATAAAGCGGTAGATACTGCTTTTGAAGAAGAGGCTGAAGCATACGGCGGCGCCGAAACATTTGAATACGTATTGAGTTCTTCTGGTTACACAGCAGATTCATACAAAGATTTGATCCGTTACAGCTTGTTAGTTGAAGAAGCTGTTAAAGACAATACTAAAATTGAGGATGAAGAATTAAAAACTGCATATGAAGCTTATGTTCCACCAGTTACTGCTTCTCATATCTTAGTAGCTGAAGAAGATCAAGCTAAATCATTGATTGAGCAATTAAACGATGGGGCTGATTTTGCTACTCTAGCTCAAGAAAATTCAATTGATCCAGGTTCAGCTGAAAATGGCGGTCAAATGACTTTCACTACTGGACAAATGGTTGCTGAATTCGAAGAAGCTGCTTTTGCTTTAGAAGAAGGCGAAATTACTCAAGAACCTGTTCAAACGGAAAATGGTTTCCACGTAATTAAAATGGATGAAAAACCTGAAAAAGGATCATTAGAAGAAGAAACTGATGTCCTAAAAGAAAATATCATCAATGAAAAATTAGCAAATGACGAATATGTATTCTCTATTCTTTCTACTATTCTTCAAGATGCAAATATTCAAATCAATGATGAAGACTTAAAAGGAACAATGGATACTTTCTTATTGCCTGAAGATGCTCAAGGTGAATCTGGCGAATCTGGTGAATCAACTGAAGCACCTGCTGAAGAATCTAGTGAACCTGCTGAGTCTAGCGAAGAATAATTTAATCTATCAAAAAGAGAGCATGAAAAAAGGCGTTTAGCCCCGAATCACCGGAGCGAATAAGCACAGGATGGTCGTAGACCATTCGAACATTATTCGTGAAGTGGATGTCGGGGCTGCCTTTTTGAGCGCGTTTACGAAAGCAATATTCGTAAAAGAAGAAGGAACTGGGAATTATTTCCCAGCTCCTTTTTTCGTTTTATTCATTTACGATGGGTTCTGTTTGAGAAGGGTTGTAAAACGACCGGTTGTCTAAGCCGAAAATGCGCTCCGTAAAGCTGCCCGGTTCCGTACGACTCAGTGCGTTATCCAGCATGTTGATTGTAGCGTCTAAATGATCCAAATGATAAAGGATTTCAGCTTCTCTCAATTTTGGCTGAACCGGCGACCCGAATTCCATTTTCCCATGATGTGCTAGAACCATATGTTTCAACAACAACACGTCTTCGATACGCTCATCGATTTTCAACGTCGCACAAGCTTTAGAAATTTCTTCATCTACCAGCACAATATGTCCAATCAAGTTTCCTTCTAGGGTGTATTCTGTAGACACAGGGCCCGTCAATTCCAATACTTTTCCTAAGTCGTGGATAATGACTCCGGCATACAATAGAGATTTATTGATGTTCTCATATTGATTGGCTACTGTTTTTGCCAATCTCAGCATAGACAAAGTATGAAAAGCCAACCCCCCATGGAATGCATGATGAAATCTTTTAGCTGCTGGAGCTTCAAAGTATTCTTTTTGGTACTTCGTCAGCAAGTGACGCACGATTCGATTCCAATGAGCATTGGTGATCTCGAATAATGTTTGGTTCAATTCTTCTACCATGTCTTCTTTCTTGATAGGTGCTTTTTCAATAAACTGCTCTGCTTTGTCCGGCTCTCCAGATGAAGCTAAACGCAATTTAAAAATTCTGATTTGCGGATTTCCTTGATAAAGTTCTCTTTTTCCTGACACTTTAACAATAGCACCTGCGACATACTTCTCAATATCTTCTGAAGAAGCATCCCAAAATTTGCCGTCCATTTGTCCACTTTTATCTTGGAACGTAAAGGCAATAAACTTTTTCCCATTTTTCGCTACTCGTACTTCAGCTGATTTGACCAATAAAAATATCTCAAATGAATCATCAACATTGTATTCATATAAATTTTTTTCTGACATCGTGCCCCTCCTCTAAATACTATTTCATTTTCAGCTCATTCTTCTCGTCTAATTTCCATTCATCGACTCAACACTTTCATTATAGCATTTCTATCGTTTCTTGTGGATAACTTTGATCTATAGTCTCATCAAAGGTAAAATATAAGATTTGAGTCGTTTGACTCATTTGATTCATCAGTTCGAACATTTCATTTTTTCTCTGAGAATCAAAATTGACAAAGCCGTCATCAATCAACAAAGGAAGCTTGACCAAATCACTAGTGTTTTTCACAAAGGCGAAACGTAAGGCAACATATAATTGTTCAGCAGTCCCTTTAGACAACTCTGCTGCATCGAACAACGCCCCATCTTTACGTTGTACGAGAAGTCGTTCTTCTTCTACATAAACATTTTGGTAATTTCCTCTGGTTAATAAGGCGAAAAATGCTGCAGTGTCTATAATGGTTTGAGGGAATCTATCTTTTTTAGCCAGATTCAATGTTCTCTCAATCATGGTAGACGCAACTTTATAACTTGACCATTCATCTACAATCATTTGCAGTTCATTTTCTAAAATACTCATCTCTTGAAGCAAGACAGAATACTCTCCACCTTCTTCAAGACGTTGCATAGACAATTCATAATTGATTTTTTCATTCAGCATCTCTTCTTCGGTTTGTTTCCTATTTTCAATCGCAAGAGAATGTTTCTGGATGCTTTCTGTCAATTCTGCTTGATCTTTGAATTGATTGTACAAATTCAAATCATCAATCAATTGAGTTTCAAGGACACTCAACCGGTCTTTTTTATCCGTCAAATTTTGGAATAGGATGTATTTTTTCCGGAATTCATCTTCATCTTTCACTTGGATGGAACGGAACAGTTCCATCCGCTGTGTCTCCAATTCTTTTTGTTGTTTATCCCAATGCTGCAACCGGTTGTGAACTTCCTTTTCTGACTGGAGCAACTGATTGCGCTGGATTCTCTCGTTGGCTACCTCTTCTTTATAATTTACCAACCCATTTATGATGCTGGGTAACGAATTCCAGTCTAGGAAAACGACAGCCTCTAACAGACTCGCTTTTTCGCTCCAATATCCGATAAATTGTTCCAACTCCGCTATTCGTTTTTCTTTCGAGCGAATATCCGCATTCAACTCTCTTATAAACTGAAACGGATCTGCATCCATTCCGCTGCCAACAACAGAAAAAGAGGCAGGATACCCATATTCAGTTCTTAATCCGTTCTCTTCTTTCTGCAGCTCGTTCGATTCATGTTCTAATCGAACGATCAATTCTCTGATCTGATTGAGATCATAAGTAACTTGATCATTTTCAGCTAATTTTTCTCGCCATTGTTTCTTGAGCTCCTTTTGTTGGATAAACTCTTCATAAGAACTAGCGGAAAATTCGTCATCTGCTGTTTTAGATGGAGTTACCGATGATTCAACAGCTGTCGGTGATTTTCTTTTCAATCCCCATACTATCGATAAAATTCCTATGCCAATCAGCCCGTATCCCATCATATTATGGATAAGCAACCCGATTGCTACAGCTAAAACTCCTAATATCAGGAAAACAGGACTTTTGCTCTTAGTGCTAAGAGCTTGGTTCGATGTCGCTCTGCTAGTAGTATATGCTGTTTCTTCGACATTTCTTTTTTTATATTCTTTTTCAGCATCTTGAAACTTTTCTTGGCTCCACAATCGTTGCTCAAGTGAATCCAACTGCTGAAATAAACTTTGGTTTTGGTAGTTTAAATATTGTTCTTTTTCTTTTGCCTCTGCTTGTTCTTGTTCAACTCTTTTCATCAACTCTTCCAATTCGTAGAATCGCTGTTTTACCTGATCCGACAAGGGTTCAGGAATCGAACTATCCGGAGCTAGACCTAAATCAAATTTTTTCTGGATGAGTTGCTGCTCCAGTTGGTGAACTTCTACCTGCAGTTGTTCTTGTTCGATAGCCTGTTGTTGGATATCATTTAATTCTGCTAGTAATTCTTCTACTGTGGTCTCGTTGTTGAAATAGAACCGCAACTTTCTAGAAGGTTCTTGTTTCTTTTGAATCGTCAGCAATTCCTCGTGAATGTCAGTGATTTTCTCTTTGATTTCTCCAATACGCTCTTGCAAATTATTGAGTTGGTACAACCCTTCTTCAGGCAACTCCGTCAATTTCTCTTTAGTCATCTGTTGCTGGATAGACTGCATTTCTGCATAATGATTCCAATTCGCATTTAGTCGTTGATAGTCTTGGATTTTTTCTTGCAGCTCATCCCGCTTATCTTTACTTTGTTGAATTTTTTCCTCTAATTCAGATTTAAGCTGATAAAACTCCATATATTGCTGATTCTTTTCTTTAGCTGCTTGCACTTGCTTTCGTTTGGCTTCAACTTGTCGAATCTTTTGGTTAATTTTGGGTTTGCGTCCTGTCGGCTTATACAATTCGTTGGCTTTTTTTTCAAATTTATCGGCTACACGCAGCAACTGCTCATTACCTAAGGTACCGATACTCAAAAAATAGCGGTTCAATTTCTTTTGATTCATTTTTTGCATGTGCTGCAACCCGTCCAAATCAAAAGAAAATAAGGTTTGATAGGTCTTTTTATCTATCCCATATAAAATGGTTTCCAATAATTCATCTGAGCCTACGACCCCGCTGCTCAACGTAACGGTCACATCTCCATTGGCTTTTCCTTTTACTCGTTCTATCACTGCATCTCCATAGGGGGTATCTGTTACGGTCAAACGTCCTCCATATCGTGTGCTCTCTTTTGGCTCATAGCGTAATTCAGAACTTTGTTTCGTCGGAAAACCAAATAAAACACTGTGGACAAATGACATCAACGTTGTTTTTCCTGCTTCGTTTTTCCCGTAGTAAATTTGCAGCGAACCGATATCGGTGAATGATTTGTCGACCCATTTTCCATAACCATATATTTCTATCTCTTTAATCTTCATTTAAATCACTTCCTTCAGGACCACCCAATTGCTGACGTATCTCTTGTTCAGCTAATTGAACGATTTTCTTGCGGTAGGTTTCATTTCGTGGTCGCAGAACTCCCTCAACTCTTTGACTATCGAAAAAGCTCTGTGTCACTTCATTAAACAGTTCATCTTCTTGGAGCTCCATGATGGTTTGATGCCATTCTTCAGGAAACAGCTGAATCAAAGAAGGCAGATTCGCTTCTTTTTTTCGTTGAATCGATAGCTGATGGACAAAAACAAACGGTGTTGAATGAGTTATTTCTTGCAGTCCTTCCAGCAAGTCTCCTTGATGAAGTTTCCGTAAGACTCCTTCCATCAAACTTTCTGTATCCGTCAATTCAATCGTCAACAGAGTACTATGGGTAGATTGCTGGTACTGAGAAATGACTTCATTCAGCACGTGATAGACTTCTTGCAGTGTCTGTTTGCCTTTTAGCGTAACTTCAACCGTTTCCCATTCAATCGGCGCTAAAGAATGAAACTGTGTATCCTCAGTGCGGTTTTCCAGTGTAACTATATAACACCCTTTAGGACCACTTTCTGTCCGGTTTCTTCCTTGCGTGTTTCCTGAGTAAACGATTAAAGGGCGCTCAGACAAGACCTGTCGTTTATGAATGTGTCCTAATGCCCAATAATCGTATTGTTTACTCTTTAATTCACTCAAATGAAATGGCGCATAACGATCATGTTCAGAGGAATTTCCTTCTTGATAACCGTGCAACAGACCGATGTGGTAATCTACATCAGGTCGTCTTGCTGGATAATCAGCGATTCTCTTTTCTGTTATCCATCGTTTGTTGTAACTGAATCCCGACAATGCAATTCGTTCTTGCTGATCCGTTTCGTGATACAGTGTTTCGACTGTTTCTTTAAAAATCATCACGTTACTTGGCATATCCAAGTGTAATCCTTGCTGCTCCATATAATCGTGATTTCCGTGGATTAAGTAGACAGGTATATGCGCTTCTTTTAAACGTGTCATTTCTTTTTTTAAATAAGCTTGAGCTTTTACACTGCGATCTTCGCCATCATAGATATCTCCGGCTAAGCAAATAAAGTCTACTTGTTCTTTGATAGCCAAATCCACTAAACGAGTCAAAGCTTGAAAAGTTGATTGGTAGATCGCTTCCCAGATAAACGCAGGCAAGCTTTTGATTCCTTTAAAAGGACTGTCTAAATGCAAATCGGCTGCATGAATAAATCGCACCATTTACTTTACCTCTTTCTTTTTTTATATACATCTATTATACAGAAAAGATGCGCACATATGTTCTTTTTAGTGAAAAATAATCTGCAAAAAAAGCTGTCTCATAAGAGACAGCTTTTTACTGAATGGACAGTTATAATCCAAATCGGTCTTATTCAGCTTGACCTTGGTATAGATCTTGGATTGGTTGCATAATGATGCGGTTCAGATCATCAATCATAGAACTGATTTGTTGCTCAGCTTGCATCAAGTTTTGAACCTTTTCATTTTCGCCAGCTTTTTCAGAAATCGTTTGTGCTTCTTGGATATCTTCTTCAGTGATTTCTAGACCGCTTTGTTGTTTTTGTTGCAATTTCATTTGGATGCCTTGAACTTCTTGGAAAACGCTGCTTGCTTCAGCATCTGATTTAATTGCTGATAATGCATTTTGCAATTGCACATAGTTTTCAGATTCTCTTAATTCTCTCTCTAATTGGTTGGCTGTATCATAAACATTTGTACTCATAATAGTCAATCACTCTCCTGATAAAATATTGTGAACCGTTACATCTCACTAACTATAACATTTCAACAGTCATTGCACTAGAAATAGAGGTTATTTCACATAAAAAGTTAATACTTCAAAAGAGTTTAATTCCCAAAGACACCATTCAACCAACCGGATGTTTTTTCTTTTAGAGTAGAAACCCCATCGTTGATTTTTTCTTTCAAGTTATCAACTGATTCTTTGATGTCTTCTTTCCAATCCTCTTGCGGATTTTCTTCTGCTACAAGTGTTTCAGCACTCTTCGTTTCAAACGCTGTTAGAGGTGTCTGAGGCAGCAGCTGTTCCATTTGCGCTTTGAACAACGGACCTACACCTAAAGCAGCACTGCTGGTCGTCATGTGGTGTTCTTCATCCGTATGATCAAAGCCCATCCATGTCGTCAATACGATGTCCGGAGTATAACCTACTGTCCACTGATCTTTAGTTCCATTGTATTCATTCTCAAACGTCAACTGAGTACTTCCCGTTTTACCAGCTATCGTATAGCCAGCTGGTTTATTGCGCTCTCCAGTACCGTTTGTAAATACGCCAATCAATAAACTGGTCATTTTTTCAGCCACTTCTGGAGAGGTTGCTCTATTTTGTTTTGGCTTCTCGTTGTCCACCACTACAGCTCCTGTAGAATCAACGATTTTTGTGATGAAATACCCTTTACTACGGATCCCACCATTGGCTAATCCGGTATAGGCGCTGGCAATATCTAATGGCGAAACGCCCTTATCCATTCCGCCTAATGCAATAGCGGATAAATTTTTGTCTTCTTCATTAGTCACTTTGATTCCAAATTTAGATAAACTCTTGATTCCTGCGTTCAAACCAATCTCATTCAACAACCATACTGCTGGAACATTCAAACTATCGGCTACCGCTTTGTAAAGAGGAACTTCTCCTAAATACTGGTTGGTTGCATTTGAAACCGAATAATTGTCTTCTCCGAATTTCAGTCCTTCTTCATCTGGAAGAATAGAATCCAAGTCGTAATTTTTCTCTAAAGCCGGTGTGTATATAGACAAGGGTTTTAAGACTGATCCAGGCTGCAATGTAGATTGAGTAGCACGATTATAACCTCTAAACGAATGCTCTCCTCTTCCGCCTATAACGGCCAAGACTCCGCCTGTTTTAGAATCCAGCATAATTGAAGCACTTTGCAATAACGTTCCGTCACTTGCATCTTCGAAATACCCATCTTTTTCATAAACTTGATCCATTTCTTGTTGGTACGTTTGATCTAATGACGTATAAATTTTATATCCGCCACCTAATATTTCTTCTTCCGTAAATCCATGTTTTATTGCTTCACTGATCACAGCATCAAAATAATACGGGTATTTGTACCCATTTGATTCTTGGTAATTGTCGACCAAGGTTAAATTTTCTTGCTGGACCGCAACTGCAGTATCTCGAGTGATCGTTTCATTATTTACCATCAAATCTAACACAATGTTTCTTCGGCCTATTGCTTTCTCCATGTCATCGATCGGGTTGTAATTCGAAGGTCCTTTCAGCATCCCTACCAATGTAGCCGATTCTGCCAAATTCAATTCAGCAGCAGACTTGCCGAAGTATTTATGAGCCGCATCTTCAACGCCCCAAACCCCGTTTCCGAAATAAGATTTATTGAAATACATTTCTAAAATCTCATCTTTGGTGTATTCTTTTTCAATCTCAATCGACAAAAATAATTCTTTCAACTTCCGGATCAAAGTTTGATCTAACGTCAAAAAACTATTTTTTGCCAATTGCTGCGTGATTGTACTTCCCCCACCGCTGATTTGACCGCCTTTCAACACATACTGGACAGCCGCTCGACCGATCCCAATGATGTCAAATCCTTTGTGCTTATAAAAACGGGTATCTTCTGTTGCTATTACAGCGTTGATCAATTCAGGAGACATCTCTTTGATAGAGACATAAGACCCTCTTTGAGAATACAAAGTCCCCGCTTCTTCTTCATTGCGATCATAAACGGTCGTAACTTGTTCAATCCCTGCTTTTAAATCTTCCACGTCTTCTACTTTTGCATAGATATATAACGAAATCGTTGCAAATAAAGAAATGATCAGTCCCAATAAAATCAATATTTTCCCAATATGAAATTTTCTCCATATGCGAATAAAATGATTCTTAAGTTGAATCAAATAAGGGGATATCCATTTCCAAAATTTAGTTAAGTAAATTTTTAATTTTTCTTCCATCTCATTCATTCCTTATTATTCATTTCCTATCCGCTTTTAGCCTGCTCGTTTCCCATGAGTCAAAAATAGTTTACCAAAAACAAATTTAAAAAACATCCTCCTCAAGTAGGAGGTGTGCATTAAGTAATGAGGTTTTATATTTAATAGAGCCTGCCCATGCAGTACTAGGAAGATAAACCTGCTGTTATGCCACCAATCTCAATCTCTTGACTAATTTATGACAAAAAAATTAAGAAAATCAAAACCTTTCTGTTACAAAGAAAAAAGAGGCAGATGATCCCCTCTCCTCTTCTTTCTACCACAACTTGACTTGTTCCGTACCTATACTATTTTATTTTTCCCAGTCTTTTGCTAAGTCCTCAAATTCTGAGAGGATTTGATTTACTTCATTCAAATCTTTGGCATTCGCTCCACTGGCTAAAGGATGCCCTCCACCATTATGACGCTTAGCCACTTCATTGATAACCGGACCTTTTGAACGTAGTCGGCATCTAAAATAACCTTCTGATTGTTCTACAAAAATCCCCCAAACTAACACTTCATCTATCGTACCCGGCAAAGAAACTATCTGAGCCGTTTCTGTATCGGTCACACCAAATTCATTCATTAAGTCCGTTGTTAAAACGACTTTACCTACCCCGGTAGAACTGATTTCCAAGTTTTGCAATACATATCCGGACAAGTGGGCTACTTTTCTTGGCATCGTGTTCAACTGGTTGCTGATTTCATTTGGTACAAAGTCATATTCCATTAAAGCAGCTGCTATACGCATGGTTTTTGGTGTCGTTGAAGGGTATAAAAATCGCCCAGTATCTCCGATGATACCTGCATAAAGCAATCGTGCAGCCTCGTTTGATAGGGTCAACTGACTTTCATGGCTCAGGTAAAAATCTGCAATGATTTCACTGCAGCTGCTTGCTTCGGTATTGACACATACAATATCCCCGTACGAATCATCATTAGGATGATGATCTATCTTGATCAGGGCATCTCCCAATGAGTATCTTTTGTCGCTGATACGCGGAGTATTAGCCGTATCTGTTACGATCACTAATGCCCCAGAATAATCTGCATCCTCTACTTTATCCATTTCAGCCAAAAACCCAAGATCTCCAACAGTTTCTCCTGCTGTCAGGATTTTCTTTTCTGGAAAAGAAGCTTTCAGCAATTCTGCTAATCCTGCTTGAGAACCGATCGCATCCGGATCTGGTCTCATGTGTCTGTGTATGATAATCGTTTGGTATTGTTTGATCATTTCAAAAATCTGAGCATAAATTGATTTAGACATTTTTTCTCTCCTTTGTCTGCTGAACAGTCACCAGACAGTATTTTCTCTTTTAAGTGCGTTGCATAATCTGGCATACGACAACAGCTTTAGCCACAAGAATATTCTCGTGATAAACTTCTACATCTAATTTTGATGATCGTCGACCGACTTCGAACAGCTTCGGTTTAATGATCAATTCGCTGCCCATTTGAATCATTTTGATGGAAAACAAATTAAATTGTTCAATTACGGCATTTCTTTTTTTAATGCTTTCTAAGCTTAACGTAGCTACATAAGAAATCGTTTCGCTCAATACTCCGATAGACAAATTCCCTACTGGATCTGTCATTTGAGGAGTGACTCTGAAACTGTATTTAGACAGCTCGTTTTCTTGCGAATCGTCTGTAGATTCTAATTCTGCAACTTTCTCGACTTGTTCAACAATTTGATCCGAAATCGTCGCGCCCATCTGCGGTTGACGTTGAGTAGTTTGCATAGCTTTCATTACATCTTGCCTTGAAATGATCCCGATCAACGTCAAATCATCTTGCACCACAGGCATCACTTCTAATTCGTCCCAGATCATTAAATGGGCTACACTGGCTACACTCATATGGGTTTTGACTGAGGCCGGATTTTTGGTCATTACACGCTCAACTTTAACGGTGTCGGATTTACCGATCACATCTTTAGCCGTAACGATTCCAATAACCCGCATATTTTTATTCACAACAGGAAAACGTGAATGCTGGCTTTGTTTGTTTAAATCTCGGTATTCTTTGATCGTGTCTTCCATTGTTAAGTAGATGGTTTCAGACAATGGGATGAAGATGTCTTCGATCAACATAACTTCTTTTTTGATGAGTTGGTCCGCCATAGCACGATTGATCATAGTAGCTACTGTAAAAGAATCATAACTCGTTCCAATAACGGGCAGATTCATTCTGTTAGCCAATCTGATGACTTCCGGAGAGGCATCAAAACCTCCCGTTATCAACACGGCCGCTCCATGCTTCAACGCCAATTGCTGCGCGTTCTCCCGGTTCCCTACAATCATTAATGAACCTGGAGTAATGTATCGAATCATAGCCTCTTCTTCCATGGCTCCAATAATAAATTTTCTTAATGGATTATCTAATCCTGCTTCTCCGCCTAGTACGGAACCTTCAATGATATTGACCGTTTCTCCATACGTTAAGATTTCAATACTGTCCGTTGTTTTCCGTTCGATACGAATAGTTCCTACACGTTGGATAGTAGAAACCATCCCTTCATTTTCTGCATCTTTAATTGCTCTATATGCCGTTCCTTCACTGACGCCTAAGTGCTTAGCTATAGAACGCACCGATATTTTTGCCCCTACAGGCAGATTTTCAATATGATTTAATATTTGATTGTGCTTCGTCGCCATTTGATAACCCCTATTTATGTCTAATCTGATTTATGTGAGTTCGAATTCTTGTCCCACTTCCAAATACAACCCTTGTTCCTCTGGAAGACTGTCGCAAAACCCTTTTCCGTCTTGTTCAATTAATGGGAAAGTATTGTAGTGGATCGGAACAACTTTTTCTGCCTGTACAAATTGTGCCGCTATTGCAGCATCTTCAGGCCCCATTGTAAAATTGTCTCCGATTGGTAAAAATGCTACATTAATTTTTTTATATGCACCGATCAATTTCATGTCGCTAAACAATGCTGTGTCGCCTGCATGGTAAATGGTCTGTCCATCTGCCGTAAACAACACTCCAGCTGCTAAACCTAAGGTAAACGGTTTTCCATCGATCTCATAAGAAGAACCATGAATGGCTTGGGTGAGCTTGACTTCACCAAACTCAAACAAATGCTTGCCGCCCATTTGCATCCCGTGCGTCTTCAATCCCTTTGCCTCAAAAAAAGCGGCGATTTCTACGGTTGATACGATCAATGCACCTGTTCTTTGAGCAATCGGTTCCGTATCTCCAATGTGATCTTCGTGTGCATGAGTCAGAATGATAACGTCTGCTTCGACTGTATTTGGATCTAAGTCGCTCATATTATTTCCAGTTATAAAAGGGTCAATAAGAATGTAGTGCCCTGAGTCAGTTACTATCTTTATACAAGATTGCCCATGCCAAGATAACTTCATCAATTCCCTCTCCTTAGTAGTACAGATTTCAACTAACTGTATCATTTTTTTTATTATACCATTCAATGGTAGTAAAAACTAGAAAGGTCTTTAGAAGAATACAAACAAAAAAAACCTTGATAAGGGATCACAGTCAAGAAGAAAAAGTTCATTCTTCTTTTGTCATCCTTTGTCTCAAGGTCTTTTAGAATCATTCTCTTGTTCCCATAATGGCAATACAATATTTTCGAAAGTAATAGGGTCTAGATTGGTGATGGTCACTCCCAGCAAACGTACTTCATTTTCAATTTTCCCAATCTCATACCACATACTTTCGGCGTAAAAGAATATATCTTTTTCGTTCATTAGATAATTCGGCAATGTCATTCGTTTCGTAATCGTTTCAAAATCTGCATAACGTATTTTTAATACGACTGTTTTGCCGTGCTTTTGATGACTGACGAGAGATTCATAGACTTTCGTAGACAGTCTTCTCAATTCAGCAATGACTTCCTCGTCTGTTCGCAGCACTTGATTGTACGTATACTCTCTGCCAATTGATTTTCTTTCTCGACTAACTCGTACAGGAGCATCATCGATACCGCGAACTTTTCGATACAACGAATACCCCATTCTTCCAAAATAATGGATCAACGCCATCTGGTCTAACTGATACAAATCTTCTCCAGTAAAAATCTTTAATTCATGCATTCGTTCAACGGTTTTTTTCCCTACTCCATAAAACTTCTCTATTGGAAGATTTTTTAAAAAATCTAATGCCTCATCCGGCGGAATAACCGTAGTACCAGAAGGTTTTTGGTAATCTGAAGCTAATTTGGCAATGAATTTATTGTATGAAACACCAGCTGAACAAGTTAAATGAACTTCATTCCAAACTTCGTACTGGATTCTTTTGGCTAATAAAGTAGCGCTTTTCATATCTATTTTGTTTTGTGTCACATCCAAATAAGCTTCATCAAGAGACAAAGGTTCAATCATATCCGTATACCGCTTAAATATTTCTCGCACTTGAGCAGATATTTCTCGATAGAGATCGAAATTCCCAGGTATGAATATTCCATTGGGACAAAGCTCATAAGCCTTTTGGGAACTCATTGCAGAATGCACACCATATTTACGAGCTTCATAATTGGCAGTAGCCACTACCCCTTTACCGCCAGTTTCTTTTGGATGTCGTGCAATGATAACTGGTTGCCCTTTCAATCTGGGATTTTCTCGTTCTTCCACAGAAGCATAGAAGGCGTCCATATCTATGTGAATGATTTTTCTTGATGTATCGCGCTGAGGTTCATCAAAATGCAAGATCCCTATGTCCATCCTTCAATACTCCTTCCTACGTAATTCGTTCCATTGAAGCAATTAGATAACAAAAAATCCGACCATTTTTGATCGGACCTGGTTATGTTTTAAAAGAAAGCATTTAAATCCATTTCTTCTAAAGAAGACACTTTTACTTGTGCTTCCAGAGATGCAAAATCTAAATAATGATTGGGCTGGATAGCCATGATCTGCTGTACACAAGCATGATAATGCTCTGGCTGCTTTCTTTTCCAGCAAAATTTTACTAAGTAGTTCCATAAATCTTCAACCTTGATTTCTGGGTAACCTAAGTAGTCCAATTCTTTTGCTTTTAATTTTAACCACGGTTCATACTGAGAAAACTGACTTTCAGTATCCATCATTATCATTCTACACCTCATTTCTACACTTCTAAGGACTATTTTTTTGTGATTCTTCTATAATTTATTTTACTTTTTTTTGCCATAAAATCAATCTATATCAAAAAATGAGACGTAGATACGAAAAAGAAAAGGAAAGGCATTATACCTTTCCTGATCTTGATATATCGTGTATCAAATTAGTCTGTAATAAATCAGTATTACATTTCGTTTGAATCTGTATTTGTAGGAGTGTTGTCTCCTAAAACATCTACGGCATCTGTCGTTGCAGAAGTCACTACACGAGCGATAGCGCGTCTTTCAAAAGTCAAGAAAATGCCTTCACAGTCAATAACAACTGTTTTTTCAGCTTCTCTTACTTCATCGATGAGTCCATGCAAACCGCCGATAGTCACAACTGCGTCTCCTTTTTTCAAAGAACTCAGCATGCTTTGTGTTTTTTCTTGTGCCTTTTTTTGTGGGCGGATCATCATGAAGTACATCAATAACATGATTAACGCAAAAGGAAGCAAACTAAAAATAAATTCCATTCGTTTCACTCCTAAACATTGATAAAATAGATTTCACCTTATTTTTCACTACTAACTGTACCATAAAATCAGCGAGTAATACTACACCTTTTAAAAGTTTTTTGCATCTGGTTTGTTGTATCCATACTCTTCCATAAATGCTTCTCTGTATTCTAACAGGTTATCATCAAGGATCGCTTGACGGATATTGCGCATGACTTCCAGTAAGAAATATAAGTTGTGGTAGCTTGTTAGACGCAATCCGAATGTTTCATCCGATTTGAATAAATGACGAATGTACGCTCTTGAATAATTACGACAAGTATAGCAATTACATTGATCATCAATCGGTCCAAAGTCTCGTTCATACTTAGCATTCTTAACGACTAGTCGTCCTTTATGGGTCATACAAGTACCGTTACGTGCAATACGAGTCGGCAGCACACAGTCAAACATGTCTACTCCATTGATGACGCCATCGAAAAATGAATCCGGCGTTCCTACTCCCATTAGATAACGAGGTTTGTTTTCTGGGATCAACGGCGTTGTGAACTCTAGAACACGATTCATTTCTGCTTTAGGTTCCCCAACTGAAAGACCTCCAATAGAATATCCCGGGAAATCCATTGCCACTAAATCGCGGGCACTTTGCTCTCTTAGATCTTTGAATCCTGCACCTTGGATGATACCGAATAGTCCTTGTCTGTCAGGATTAGCATGTGCTTTTAATCCACGTTCTGCCCATCTTGAAGTACGAGCTACAGATTTTTTTACGTAGTCGTAACTTTCGTCAAATGGCGGACACTCATCAAAACTCATCATAATATCTGGTCCTAATTTATTTTGGATATTAATCGCTTTTTCTGGAGATAAGAACATTTTTGAACCGTTTAAATGGTTTCTGAAATGAACACCTTCTTCTTCAATACGTCTCATATCCGATAATGAAAACACTTGGAATCCGCCTGAATCCGTTAAGATTCCTTTATCCCAATTCATGAATTTGTGTAATCCGCCTGCTTCTTCAACGATATCTTCTCCTGGTCGTAACCATAAGTGATACGTGTTGCTTAAGATAATAGACGCACCCATTTCTTCCAACTCTTCAGGGGCGATACTTTTTACAGTTGCTAATGTTCCTACAGGCATGAACATAGGTGTTGGGAACGTTCCATGCGGAGTAATGATCTCTCCTAAACGAGCTCCTGTACGTTTATCTTTTTTAATCAATCGATATTTGATAGCTGGTTCTGACATTTTTAATTTTCCTACTTTCTCTCATATCTACCTTTATTACGAAAGCATTTTTAGCATCATTTCAATAATATCGTCTAAACCTACATTGCTTTCGTTGGTGTGTTCCATATATTCTTTTCTGACATTATCCATCAATAAAGTTAAGGTCGCTGCATTGAAAATGTACACAATGGTCTCGTATTCCTGTTCACTGATATTGTGTTCTGAAGAAAAAGATTTTAATTTCTTGCATAATGAGTTTTTGACATAATCTTCTTTATAATTAGAAATAGATTTCATATTTTCATTACCGACTTCTTTGACTGTTCCGATAACGATCGTACGATGACGATTGTACATTTCGACAATAAAGCGTCCTGCTTTTCTCATTAAATCTTCTGTGTTGTCAAAATCGAGACTGAAAAACTCATCTACTTCATTTGTAATTTGAGCGGTATGTTGTTTATACGCTGTATCGATCAATAGTTGCTTTGAGGTGAAGTTTTTGAAAATCGTCGTTTCATTTACTCCAGCCTGATCTGCAATTTTTTTGGTGGTCGTGCTTTTATAGCCAACATGCGATATTAAATCCAATGCTGCATCAACGATTTTTTGTTGAGTTTTAGTTAATTTATTAATATCGATGGGATGTAGTTCTTTCACTTCAAAAGCCTCCATATCTTATCAGCTTATCTTCATGTAAAATGCTGACTCAATGCTATATATTATCATACTTTGATTTTTAACTAAAGTACATTTGGTATTTTTCATTTTTTACTGTCTAAAAAAATGTCAAAATTTGTTAATAAGCGAGATATTTAACTAGCAAACGCTTTCAAGTTGTGTTATTCTATAAGTGGGAAGAGGAATGCAACATGGAAGATAGAGTTAGATGTTTAGTTTAACAGCTTTTGGAACATTCTTTTTGAACAACTGATTTTCAGATTCAAGAAAAGATCGATTCGAATACCAGTTTTGGAACACAGATTATGAAGGTGTTTAAAAAAATTTCTACAATGAGCAAAGTGCATGAACCGAAAAACTTTTAGATTAACCGAACCAATGTTTAACATGAGTATTTAAAACTTGATTCAACACCCTCTATCTTCCTAATTCCTCTGTAAACCAATAGAAGTTGGCCGCATCATCAGCCAACTTCTATTTTTGTTTTATTTCACGAACATAGCATCTCCAAAGCTGAAGAAACGGTATTTTTCATTAACCGCATGCTCATAGGCAGAAAGGACATGATCTCTTCCAGCAAAAGCACTAACTAACATCACTAATGTTGATTTAGGCAAATGGAAGTTGGTAGAGAAAGCTTCTACTACTTTAAATTGATAACCCGGGGCAATAAAAATATCAGTCCAACCACTGTCTGCTTTGATTTCTCCATCAAATTTCGTACCGATCGTTTCGAGTGTTCGAATAGAAGTAGTCCCAACAGCTACGATTCTGCCTCCATTAGCTCGTACTTGATTTAATTTGTCTGCTGCTTCTTGGGTTAAACGATAAAACTCTGCATGCATTTTATGTTCTTCAATATTGTCTACGCTGACTGGTCTAAAAGTGCCTAGTCCAACGTGCAATGTCAAGAAGACCAATTCTACACCTTTAGCTTTGATTTGTTCCAACAACTCAGGAGTGAAATGCAATCCTGCGGTTGGTGCAGCTGCAGAACCATTTTCTTTTGCATAAACCGTTTGATAGCGTTCTTTATCTTCCAGTTTTTCTTTAATGTACGGCGGTAAAGGCATTTCACCCAAAGATTCCAACACTTCCAAGAAAATCCCTTCGTAAGAAAATTCTACGATTCGACCTCCATGTTCTAATTCTTCTTTTACTTCTGCTTTCAGTCGGCCGTCTCCGAAATGGATGATTGTCCCTTTTTTAGCTTTTTTAGCAGATTTGATCAATGTTTCCCATTGATCTCCTTCGATATTTTTCAATAATAACACTTCTAAATGTCCGCCAGTATCCGGTTTGACTCCGTATAAACGTGCAGGAAGCACTCTTGTATCATTCATGACAAGAGCGTCCCCTGGGTTCAACTCATCTATGATAGAAGTAAAATGAGTATCTTTCATCTTTCCGGTTTCTTTGTCCAGCACCAATAATTTCGAGCTTGAACGATCAGCTAACGGCGTTTGTGCAATCAATTCTTCCGGTAAATCAAAATCAAAATCTTCTGTTGTTAACATCTTCATTTCTCCTAATCTAGTTTTCTGTGGCAGGTAAAGGATAGCCTAAGTGCTCGTATCCTACAGCAGTGACTATTCTACCGCGCGGAGTTCTCTGAATCAACCCATTTTGCAATAAGAACGGCTCGACCATATCTTCGATTGTTTCAATCTCTTCGCTGATATTTGCAGCAATCGTTGACAATCCTACAGGGCCTCCGTTGTAACTCTCGATCATCATTCTTAATAATTTTTGGTCGACGATGTCTAAACCTTTATCATCGACTTGCAGCATGCTGAGAGCAGAATGTGCAGTTTCTTTTGTGACGACGCCATCTGCTTGGACTTGAGCATAGTCACGAACGCGTTTCAACAAACGGTTAGCTACACGGGGGGTCCCTCTGGAACGTCGGGCAATTTCTACAGCGCCGCTTTCCTCAATGCGCGTTTCAAAAATGTCCGCCGAACGTAGAACGATATCAGTTAAATCTTTCACCGAATAGTATTCCATATGCGAGACGATTCCGAATCGATCGCGTAAGGGTGCTGATAATTGTCCTGCTCGTGTCGTAGCTCCTACCAAAGTAAATGGCGGTAATGGAAAATGAACAGGATGAGCAGTTGGCCCTTCTCCTACAATAATATCGATAAAGTAATCTTCCATTGCAGAATACAAGACTTCTTCTACTACTTTTGGCAACCGGTGGATTTCATCGATAAACAACACATCTCCTGCTTCTAAGTCATTCAACAGTGCTACCAGATCTCCTGATTTTTCGATTGCAGGTCCGCTGGTCGTTCGAATGTTGACGCCCAGTTCATTGGCTATGACCATCGCCATTGTTGTTTTACCAAGTCCTGGTGGTCCATACAACAATACATGGTCTAATGCTTCTTCTCTCAATTTAGCCGCTTCAATATAGATAGACAACTCTTTTTTGACAAGATGCTGTCCAATATATTGTCTTAAGTATTGGGGACGTAGTGATTTCTCAACCATTTCTTCTTGGACACCTTCAATATCACCAGAAATAATCCGTTCCTCATAAGTCATATGCACTCACCTCTTTCTATAGACTTATTTTTTCATCATTAACTTTAAGGCTTCACGCAAGTAAGCATCTGTTGTATCATGCTGGATTTTTTCTAATTCTCCTGATACTTTTTTGATCTCTCGAGCAGAATACCCTAAAACTTTTAACGCTTCTAATGCTTCCGTGATATGGACATTTCCTTCTACGCTATCAAACGTCAAAGCCGTTCCTTGAGCCCATTCGACATCCAGATCACCTAATTTCCCTTTCAAATCCAATACGATTTGAGAAGCCGTTTTTTTGCCTACTCCCGGGAATTTAGTTAAATAGTTGGCATCATTGTGTTCAATAGCTTGAACCAATCCCGAATGGTCTTCGTTCGCTAAGATAGCCAATGCACTCTTTGGACCAATACCAGATACATTCAATAATTTTAGGTACAGCTTTTTTTCATTTAGATCTTTAAAGCCGTACAACGTGATATCATCCTCACGAACAGCTTGATACACGTATATCAGCACTTCTTCATTCATTTTAGTGGAAAAGCGATACGGATTTGCTGAATGGATTTGATAACCCATCCCTTGATTTTCTACTACTACATAGGCTGGACTAACATATGTCAGTATGCCTTTTATGTATTCATACATAAGTTAATTTCTCCTATCCATTCTTTCGATAAAAACAGCACACTTGTTCCCTTTATTCTAGCACAATCTGATTTAAATCACCAATACACCTTTAATAAGATAAACCAAAACTTGTCAGTAATATCCGTATCAGCATAATTTACGATAGAACAAAAAAAGCTGTCTCATAAGAGAGACAGCTTTTTCTACTTTTGACGAGGTTAAGCAAATAGCTTACGGTATTCTGCATAGCCTTCTTCTTCTAGTTTTTCAACCGGTACGAAACGCATAGCTGCTGAATTGATGCAGTAACGTAATCCTCCAGCTTCTGTTGGTCCATCTGGAAATACATGTCCTAAATGAGAATCCGCTTCTTTGCTGCGCACTTCGATTCTGCGCATGCCGTAACGTGTATCCATTTTTTCAATGACATCTTTCGTTTCAATTGGTTTAGTAAATGAAGGCCATCCACAACCCGCATCGTATTTATCATTAGATGAGAATAGTGGTTCGCCACTTACTACATCTACATAAATTCCATCTTCATAAAAATCATCGTATTCGCCTGTAAAAGGTCTTTCTGTTCCTTCATTTTGAGTGACTTCAAATTGTTCTGGAGTCAAGCGTTGTTTCAATTCTTCTTCTGAATATTTTGCCATTCTATTTCACTCCATCCTTGCTTTCTTGTAACAATGCACTTTTCACTTACTATTAGTATATAGCATGCATCGAATTTTTTCAATGAATTGGATTAGTCTTATTATCCAATAGAAGTAAAGACAACATACAGTATCAGTCCTACTAGAATAGAACCCGCACCCGACAACATTAAAATCATCGGCATAAGACTTTTTGGTTTGCGATGAACATAGTTTTCTTTTGGATTCAACTCATTGTAATAAACCTCTAAGGAAGAACCAATAGGGAAAAGAGATTCTAAGGGATTTCGAGACATCACGCTGTTTCGTTTTACGTGCAGCGTTTGGTCAAATTTATCTCCCGTTACTTCAGTTTCCCCATAAAGATTACTCGACTTTACCGCGATTGCTCGATAAATCAAACGCGCTTTATAGGGGGTGCCTTTGTGTTCAAAACGTACAATAGGGAAATATAATCCATTGCCTCTAGCGTCGAATCCCGTTACTTCGCCTTCTGTTTTTCGAGTGCAACGATCCAGTTTGTTTTCAGTTCTTTTTTTGATTGCGTAACCTATAATAATCATTGCCAATCCTGAAACACTTAATATTCCTAACATCAATAATCCTACTGCTGCATCATCCATCAACTTTCTCCTGCCTTTTTGTAGTATCGGTTTTATGTTTTCTTCACGAATTGTGTACGACATGAAGGGCACGTGATTCTGATTTTGTTTTTGCCTCTAGGAACACGTACTTTTTGTTTACACGAAGGGCAGCGATAAAAACGGTACTGTTTTTTTTGCTTTACGTCGTTCGGTAATTTTTTAATTCGAGTTAAAACTTTTCTTTTGTGTTGCAAATAAAGCTGATTTTCTCTCCATCGTTTAGCTGGTTTGTTAGACAGCACTCGTATATAAGCATAGATCAACGTGCCCAAGCCCAAAAACGTAAAAACTGAAAATGAAGTGATGTTGGCCAATAAAACCAATATCAAACTTGTTGCAACTAAAAACTTAGAATAATTGTCTATTCCATATCTGCCTTGCATGAAGCGATTGATTTTTTCTTTCATCTGTTAGTCGGTGCTAACTGCACCTGAAATCCCCTTTCGTCCTTCATCTTTTTTAATGAGGATCTTGTATACGTTTGAACATTTTCTCCATATCTTTATTGCCAAAGTGAATGATCACTGGTCTTCCGTGCGGACAATTATATGGATTCTCCGTATAGCCTAAATCTCTTAGTAGTTGCCGAGCTTCTTGATCATTCAAATAATGATTGGCTTTGATCGATTGCTTGCAGCTCATCATGATAGCTGTAGCTTCTCTAAACTTCGCTACTGAAACTGACCCGCTTTCTAAAAGAAGGTCGATCATCTCTCGTACGATTTTTTCTTCCTCTCCAGAAGTGAACCAAATTGGGTGTCTTCGAAGCAAAAAGCTGTTTTGTCCAAAAGGCTCTAAATAGATGCCTACTTTTTCTAAAGCCTCTTTATTTTCCTGAATTTTTAAGGCATCACTATTTGGATAATCCAACATAATCGGCACTAGCAATTCCTGCAGATCCGAGCTGACTTCGCCAATTTTTTTACGGAAATATTCATACTTGATGCGCTCTTGTGCTGCATGTTGATCTAGAATATACAAACCATTCTCGTTTTGAGCGAATAAATAAGTCCCATGCATTTGACCAATATACTCTAATGACGGCAACTGCTTTACTTCCTCTTCTTCTGCCAGCATTTTTTCGGCTGCTTTGATATGCGACTCTTGATGCAGCTCGATCAATTCACTGGAAACATCCTGTTCAAAAACCGACGTAGAATCCATCTCAGCAACTTCTCTGGAAAGTGAAGCCTTATTCAATTCCGTATCTTCGCTTACGTAAAAATTCGTTTTTCCAGCCTTTTCTATTCCTTCTTCAGTAAGATGAACAGAACCGGATGTTTCCTCATCAAGTCGACTTTCTTTTTCTGATCTAACCCAAGAGGAAGATTCTTTTATTTCATCTGTCCAATCTTCAGTCATATCTAATCGGATCTGCTCGGCCTTATCAGTCGATTTATTGAATTTGTTTTTAAAGCCTAAATTCTCTAAGGCATCCGGAATCAGTTGTACTTTACTTAAAGACTGTCGAATGGCTTCTGTCAATAGATCCATCAGCTCTTTTTCATTGCTGATCCGAACTTCTTGTTTTGTCGGGTGGACATTCACATCTACTAACAAAGGGTCCATATCGATCGTAATGGCCGCAATCGGAAAACGTCCTACCATCAATTTTGAACCGTAACCCTCAATAATAGCTTTGTTCAATAGGTAATTTTTAATGTACCGACCGTTTACCATAATGGACAAGTAGTTTCGGCTGGCCCTGGTTACTTCCGGTAAAGATATATAGCCGCCTATTTTGAAATCTAAATTTTCATTTGCGATCGGGCGCATTTTTTTAGCGGTTTGTACGCCGTATATTCCAGCTAGTGTCTGACGCAAGTCTCCATTGCCGACTGTCCTCAGCATTTGATTGTCATCGTGAACTAATCGAAAAGCAATATCAGGATGACTCATAGCTAGACGGTTGATCATATCTCCTATATTAGCCAACTCTGTTTGTAGGGACTTGACATACTTTAACCGAGCAGGTGTATTGAAAAATAAATTCTCAACGGTGATTTTTGATCCCTTACGAGCATCACTTGATCGTTGTTCGATTATTTTCCCGCCTTTTAAATGCAAGTAAGTACCCTTTTCCTTGCCTGTAGAAGTTTCTAGAGTCACTTCTGAGACAGAAGCAATACTAGGCAAAGCTTCTCCTCTAAACCCCAATGTCCGAATACGGAATAAATCATCTCTTGAATGGATTTTACTTGTGGCATGCCGCTTAAATGCTTTTTCCGCTTCTGAAGAAGGGATTCCATCCCCGTTATCGATCACTTGGATTTTTCTTAATCCTGCTTCTTCAATACGGATATCGATTTGGGTGCTATGAGCATCGATGGCATTTTCCACCAGTTCTTTCACAACTGACGCCGGTCTTTCAATAACTTCGCCCGCTGCGATCTGGTTGGCAAGCATTTCTGAAAGTTCTTCAATTTTAGCCACTTATCCCATCTCCTTTATTATGATTCTTTATTCTGTAACTTCTGTTGCAGACGGTTCAATTCATTAATTGCTTCTAATGGCGTAAGAGTCAATAAATTGATATTTTTCAACAACTGAATAACTTCTTTCTCTTGAGGATCTTCTAAACTGAACAGCGATATCTGCTGCTCTGCAGTACTTTCTACCGGGGCTTTTTTTGTTTTAAGCGCAGTCGACTGAATTTTTGGTGTGTTTTCTGCAACTGACTCGGCCATTTCCTGCACTACTGGTTTTTGTTGTTCCAATTTTTTCAAAATCGTTGCTGCTTTTTCCAGCAATTCTTCCGGCAACCCTGCTAGTTTTGCTACTTGGATTCCATAACTTTTATCCGATGGGCCAGGAAGCATTTTATGCAGAAAGACCAATTCGCCTTCTTCTTCGATAGCTCCTACATGACAATTCTTCAACTGTTCCAACTCTTGTTCTAGAGCAGTCAGTTCATGATAATGAGTCGAAAACAATGTCTTAGCATGAACATGCTGATGAATGTATTCAATAATCGCTTCTGCTAAAGCCATTCCATCATACGTTGCCGTTCCGCGCCCGATTTCATCAAATAAAATCAAGCTGTCCTTTGTGGCATAGGTCAAAGCTTGGTTAGCTTCCATCATTTCCACCATAAAGGTACTTTGACCAGAAATTAAATCATCTGCAGCACCAATACGTGTAAAAATTTTATCAAATACAGGCAGTTTGGCTTTATTAGCCGGTACGAAACAGCCTATCTGTGCCATGATCACTGTTAATGCTAACTGACGCATGTAGGTACTCTTACCGGACATATTGGGTCCTGTGATCAACATGATTTGCGTATCTTTATCCATTTCAACGTCATTTGGTACATAGATTTGCTGCCCCAGAACCTTTTCCACTACCGGATGTCTGCCATCAATCAATTCAATTTCTTGACTGCCTTTTTCCATCAATGGACGAACATAATGGTATTTCTCACTCACTGTAGCAAAACTTTGCAATACATCCACAGTAGCCACAGCTTTAGCCAAGTTTTGCAACCGTTCAATGGAATTTTTGACCGTTTCTCTGATTTCAGCAAACAATTCATATTCTAAAGCCGTAGATTTGTCTTCTGCCTCTAAAATGATCGCTTCTTTTTCTTTCAGTTCAGGAGTGATGAACCGCTCTGCATTAGAAAGGGTTTGTTTCCTCTCATATCTTCCTTCAGGCAAAAGAACCAAGTTTGCTCGAGTAATTTCTATATAATAACCGAATACTTTATTGTATCCAATTTTCAAGGTCTTGATTCCAGTTTTCACTCTTTCTTCTGCTTCCATACTAGCAATCCACTGCTTGCTGTTTTTCATGGCGTCCCGGTACTCATCCAACTTAGCATTGTATCCGTCTTTAATGATACCACCATCTTTGATGGCAATAGGCGGCTCATCATGAATGGCTGTTTCAATCAAGTCGCTGACTTCTGCTACAGGATCTAATTGCTTCAACAAGCTGGTCCATTCTTCGTTCTCGTTCATCCCTTGGATTAAATTGTTTAAAAGGGGGATTTGATTTAATGAAGTTTTTAGTTGGATCAAGTCGCGTCCATTCACGTTTCCAAAAGCGATTCTTCCAGCAAGTCTTTCTAAATCATAAACTTTCGTTAACACTTCGTTTAAATCACTGCGTTCGAAAAAGTGGTTCAGCAGGTTCTCTACTATACGCTGTCTAGCTTCGATTTTCTCTTTATGAACTAAAGGACGGTTGATCCATTGCTTTAACAGACGTCCTCCCATTGCTGTCTTCGTTTCATCCAACAGCCACAACAACGTTCCTTTTTTTTGTCCATCTCGAATAGAACTAGTCAGCTCCAAATTTTGTTTAGAATAATGATCCATCTTCAAATAATGAGAAGGCGTATATTCTTCAGCTGTCTGCAGATGATCCAAACTTCTTTTTTGTGTCTCTGACAAATAAGATAACAATAAATTCAGCACAAAACGCTTATTCTTTGACTCTACGCTTCCCAACAAATGAATCAATGGTTCGGCTGACTCAACCGTTTTTTGAGTCGAGATCAATATTCCCAACTTAGTATTCAATTCTGCTTGTTCTTCAATCGATTCGCCTTCCATGAAGACAGTTTCTTTCGTTTTAAGACTGATCAATTCACTGATTAATTCTTCTTTCGTGTCTATTTGAGTAACCTTCAACTCTCCTGTACTCAAATCCACATAAGCTAAGTGATAATGATTGGTTTCATCAATAAACAAAGCGGTCAAATAGTTATTGCTTTTTCCATCTTGGCTCTTCAGATCCATAGCTGTCCCTGGAGTCACTACTTGAACTACTTCACGTTTAACCATCCCTTTAGTTGTCTTAGGATCTTCTACTTGTTCACAAATAGCTACTTTATATCCTTTTTCGATCAACGTATCGATATACCCTTGCGCTGCATGATAAGGCACTCCACACATCGGTATAGGGTCTTCAGCATTTTTATTTCGACTTGTCAAAGTTACTTCCAATACTTGTGAAGCTTTTACAGCATCTTCATTGAACATTTCATAAAAATCGCCTAAACGATAAAAAAGAAACGCATCTGGATATTGTGCTTTGATGTTCAAATATTGCTCCATCATTGGGGTATGTTTTGTTTTTTGCGGCATGTGTACTGATTCCCCCTATTTTCTTTTCATTCTATCTTAAAATTTAACGATCCAACCCAAAAGGACGATCTTCATTGATCATAATGGGTTCGATTTTTTTTGCTTTTCCTGTTTGATCATCTATTTCAATATAACACGCTGATAACATTTGTCGTCCCTCTTTAGGTACTTCGAATCGTGTCGGCATTTGCGTTAAAAATTTGCGCAATACTTGTTCTTTCTTCATTCCTAAAACTGCATCATATGGACCAGTCATCCCTGCATCTGTCAGATATGCCGTTCCTTCTGGCAATATACGAGCGTCATTTGTTTGTACATGCGTGTGTGTTCCAACCATAGCAGATACTCGTCCATCTAGATACCATCCCATAGCTTGTTTTTCGCTAGTTGTTTCCGCATGGAAATCTACAAAAATATGATCTGTCCGCTCTTTAGCTATTTCAATCAGCTCATCAACTTTTCTAAAGGGATCGTCTACATCATTCATAAAAACTCTCCCATGAAGGTTGATGACCGCCAATTCTTGAGTATTCACTTTTACAAAGGTCATTCCCTCTCCCGGGACCATACCTTCGGGGTAATTAGCTGGACGAATCATTTTTTTGGCATCGTCGATAAATTCAAATATCTCTCGATTATCCCACGTATGGTTCCCCATGGTAACCACATCTACGCCATCTTGTAAAAATCCTTTGTATATTTTTTCTGTGATACCGCGACCAGACGCTGCATTTTCGCCATTTAAAATGGTTACTTGCGGTTTATAGATTTTTTTTATTTTTGGCAGATACTCATGAACCATATCTCTTCCAAGTGAACCTACAACATCTCCAACAAAAATCAACCTCATTAAAAATCCTCTTCTCTCGTATCTTATGTATTATAAGATTACTCATATACTAGTTTGTATTTTATTTTCTATCCCTCTAATTTTAACAAGAATTACCTCGAAAAGAAAGGCTCTCTAAGAGCAATAGAAAAAAGGAGCAGGAATGCATCCCGCTCCTTTCATGACTTTTATTTTGCGTACTCGACAGCTCTCGTTTCACGGATAACCGTTATTTTGATGTGTCCAGGGTAATCTAATTCTTCTTCGATTTGTTTACGCACTTCGCGCGCTAGAGTTACAGCCGTCAAATCATCCACAACTTCTGGTTTAACCATGATTCTGACTTCACGTCCCGCTTGAATAGCATAACTTTGTTCCACACCGTCAAAATCTTTCGCAATAGATTCTAACTTCTCAAGTCTGTGGATGTAGTGCTCCAATGATTCGCTCCTTGCACCTGGTCTAGCGGCAGATAGGGCATCTGCTGCAGCTACCAATACAGAAATTACGGATGTTGCTTCGATATCTCCGTGATGAGAAGCTATAGCATTGATCACTGTATCATTTTCTTTGTACTTACGGGCAATCTCTGCACCGATCTCTACATGAGAACCTTCTACTTCATGATCTAAGGCTTTACCTATATCATGAAGTAATCCAGCTCGTTTAGCCAATGTGATATCTTCTCCTAATTCGGCAGCCATGACACCAGCTAATTTAGCTACTTCTAAAGAATGCGATAACGCATTTTGACCATAACTTGTTCTGAACTGCAAACGACCGACGATCTTGATCAAATCAGGATGTAACGAATGAACCCCTACATCAAATGTAGCTTTTTCACCAATTTCACGGATATGGTCATCCATTTCTTTACGAGATTTTTCAACCATTTCCTCAATACGTGCTGGGTGAATTCTACCATCTTGAATCAATTTTTCTAAAGTCATTTTTGCAATTTCTCTACGAATTGGGTCAAATCCGCTAAGTACAACAGCATTAGGCGTATCATCGATAATCAAATCCATACCTGTTAATGATTCAATAGTACGAATGTTTCGACCTTCGCGTCCAATAATGCGGCCTTTCATATCATCGTTCGGCAACGTCACAACAGAAACTGTTGTTTCAGACACTTGATCAGCAGCACTACGTTGAATAGCGGTAGCGATTAAATTCTTCGCTCTGCGATCTGCTTCTTTCTTAGCTTCATCTTCAAGATTCTTGATCATTACAGCTGTTTCATTAGACAATTCTTCTCGAGTCTCAGCCATAATAATTTCTTTGGCTTCTTCTCTGGTAAGAGCTGCAATACGCTCTAGTGTTTCTTGTTGATCCGTAATCAGATCTTTTGCCTTTTGCTCTAAATCGTTAATTTGTTGTTGTCTCGAACTTAGTCGATTCTCGTTCGCTTCAATATCGCGTTCACGTTTCTCCAACCCGCTACTTTTTCGATCGAGTTTATCTTCTCGTTGAACTAATCGATTCTCTTGTCTAGAGATTTCTGCTCTTCGCTCTTTCAGTTCAGCTTCAATTTCAGTTCTATATCTGTGGCTCTCATCCTTCGCTTCTAACAACGCTTCCTTTTTCATGGTTTCTGCTTCTTTATTTGCATTCTCCAAAATACCAGTTGCAGTGTTTCTAGCATCATCCAATTCTTTTTCGTAAGTTGTTTTGCGGATGATGTATCCAACAAATAGACCGACAACTAAAGTAACGATAGCGAAGGCTATACTTAAAAAGTCCAATTTAACACCTCCGTATCCATTATTTAATTTGTCTTCATCATTTTCATTTCACCAGCAAATCCCTATTTTTTGCTGAATTTATATCTATTTAAACTATCTTTTAATAGATAACCTAATTTTAATTGTAGAAAGTTGACATGTCAACTCAAATCAAGAAATGCGGGGTAATTCTTATTCACATATCTAGTTAAATAGTCAATTTTTATCCATTTGTTTCGTTTTACAAAAATTTACTGTGATTCTAAAAGAGTTATTCCTTTACAAACAACCTATTCTATTGTCCTCTGAATGCAAAGAAACATCCATAGGAACGAATACATGATTCGATCCTATGGATGTTAGATAACATTTTTAATGTATAAAGATTCACTGAATTAATCTTCTAATAACTCAATTTCTTCGCTTTCTGTTACGTCGTCATTAGATGCTGTGTTTTTCTCAGCGGGTACATATTCACCAAAGCCGTATGCAGCACGAACTTGTTGTTCAACTTCTGCTCTTAATTCTGGATGATCAAGGAAGTATTGTTTCGCATTTTCACGACCTTGTCCAATTCTTTGGTCCCCATAAGAATACCAAGCTCCTGCTTTATCAATAATTTCTTTTTCGGCTGCCAAGTCTACCAACTCGCCTACTTGAGAAACTCCTTTTCCATACATAATGTCTACTTCTGCAACTTTGAATGGAGGTGCAACTTTGTTTTTTACAACTTTAATACGAGTACGGTTACCCAAAATGTCTTGGCCTTGTTTGATTTGCTCAGCTCTTCTAACATCCAAACGAATAGTACTGTAGAACTTCAACGCTCTACCACCTGGAGTTGTTTCAGGGTTTCCAAACATGATCCCAATTTTTTCACGGATTTGGTTGATAAAAATAACTGTCGTTTTAGTTTTGTTGATTGAACCAGATAATTTACGCAATGCTTGAGACATCAAACGAGCTTGCAATCCCATGTGAGAATCTCCCATCTCACCTTCAATTTCCGCTCTCGGTACTAAAGCTGCTACAGAGTCGACGATCACAATATCAACAGCTCCACTAGAAACTAGTGCATCTGCGATTTCTAATCCTTGTTCACCTGTATCTGGTTGAGATAGTAATAATTCGTCGATGTTTACACCTAAAGCTGCTGCATACTGAGGATCCAATGCGTTTTCTGCATCGATAAACGCTGCTGTCCCACCCGCTTTTTGTGCTTCAGCAACAGCGTGCAAGGCTACAGTTGTTTTACCTGAACTCTCTGGTCCATAGATCTCAATAATTCTACCTTTAGGATAGCCGCCTACACCTAGAGCAACGTCTAAAGACAATGATCCGGAAGAAACAGTAGAAATTTGTGTATCTACTTTATCTCCCATTTTCATTACTGAACCTTTTCCATAATTTTTCTCGATTTTTTTCAACGCTGCGTCTAATGCTTTTTTACGATCTTCTGACATGTAATGTCCTCCTTGATATCTTTTTATCTTTAGAATTTAATTTTTTTAAGGGGTTATCAGTTATTTGCTACTCCATTAATTATACCTTTTTAAAGAAAAATAAGCAAGGAAAAAGCGAACAAACATTCGGTTAATTTGTTATTTTTTCTGACTAGGCAACTCTAATAATAAACGCCGAACAAGGTCAAAACCAGTCAGAACGGATCGCTTTCTATTGCCATTGCGGTCTTTTCCAAAATGATAATAATAAGTTTGAGTTTCTCTGCCGGTAACAGCCAGCCCGATCCATACGATTCCTGCTTTATCTCCGTCAACTTCTTTAGGACCTGCATATCCAGTAAATGAAATTCCGATATCCGCATCAAACATTTCTTTTACTTTGTCTGCCATCTCTTCAGCGCACTCAGAACTAACCACTCCATATTGCTCAATGGTTTCCTCTGATACCCCTAAAACACTTTCTTTGATTCCTTCACTATAAGACACCAGTCCGCCTATAAAGTTTAAACTCAATCCAGGGATATTTACCAATGAACTTTGGAACAGTCCACCTGTTAAGCTTTCTGCAGCAGTTAATCGATAATCTTTATTCACTAGCAAATCGCGTACGACTTGAGCTAACGAAGTTTCACTGCCAACCCCGTAAATATAATCCCCCACAATATCACGCACTTGTTTTTCCATTTGATCAATCAATTGGTTGCACTGATCTTGGTCTTGTCCTTTAGCAGTGATACGAATGGATACTTCGTTTTCTTCTGCATACGTGGCAATGGTAGGATTGGTTTGAGTGTCGATGATAGTTTCTAGTTGTGCGGCTAACTGGGACTCGCCGATTCCAAATAAGCGCAACACTCGAGACACTAGTTGGTCACTATCTTCTGTCAACTTAGCCAGAATAGGTCGCACTTCATTGTCAAACATTGGTTGAAGTTCATTAGGGGGACCAGGTAAGAGAATGTATTTTTTCCCCTCATGTTCTACGTACATTCCTGCCGCTAACCCAGTCTCATTTTTCAAGACTGTAGCTCCTTCAATAACCACCGCTTGCAAACGGTTGTTTTCAGACATTTCTCTTTCCATGTCTGCATGGTATTGAACAACTTTTTGCTCCGTAGCTTTATCCACAGCTAACGGCAATCCTAAATGATCTGCCAATACTTGTTTTGTCATGTCGTCTTGAGTAGGTCCTAATCCTCCAGAAAAAATCAAGATATCTGCTCTTTCTTCAGCTATTTTTACAGCTTCTCGCATTCGCTTATCGTTATCACCCACTACAGTGTGGTTGAAAACATCGATTCCTAATAAAGCCAATTCTTTAGATAAGTAACTCGCATTGCTGTTTACGATTTGTCCTAATAGTAATTCAGTTCCGACTGCAATAATTTCAGCGTTCATATACCGTTTTCTCCTCTCTAAACTTACTGTACGCATTGGAGCTTTTACATTGTTAATTTTATCATACTTCTTCAAATAACATATAAAAGAAGCTGCAGTGAAACACGATGGTTTCACTGCAGCTTCTTTTATCTATTTGTTTACATCGAACCTTTAAATACCTGACTATTTTTGATGAAGTAATCTGCTCCAGAATAAATCGTAAAGAATAAACAGATATACAGCATTACAGTACCTATAGAGAATGGTAAAAATCCGAACGGAAAGTCATTCAACAATAAAAAGATGATCGCAAACATTTGCGTATTGGTTTTTATTTTGCCAGGCCAAGCAGCAGCTAATACGGTTCCGCCTTGCTCGACAAGAAGCAGACGTAAGCCTGTTACAGCTAATTCTCGCATAATAATAACGGCTACTACCCAAGATGGTGCCAAGTTCTGTCCTACTAAAACGATCATAGCGGTAGCAACTAGTAATTTGTCCGCTAAAGGATCAGCAAACTTCCCAAAATTGGTGACTAAATTTCTTTTGCGCGCTATTTGACCATCCAACCAATCTGTCAAACTGGCTACAACAAAAATAATCGTTCCTACCAATTGTGTTATTTCAATAGTTGAACCTAAAACTGTTAATTCTCCCCAATTCAAGGGAGCTAAAACCACCAGCATAAAAACTGGAATCAAAATAATCCGAATGACGGTTAATTTATTTGGTAAATTCAAGAAAGACCCTCCTTAAAACAGCAAGAAAGTCCCGGGCACAATACCACAGGACTCTTACTGTTGGTTTACTGTTTATCTTTATTCTTCAGAACTTGTGTCAGATTCTGAAGTTGCTGCTTCAAATTGCAATTCGATCTCTTGACGCACACTTTCAGAAGCTTCTGGTGCATATGGTATTTCATTGCCATTTAATTGGATGACGGTGTTCGGTGCACTTCCGATAACCATTTCGACAGAAGAAGTTCCAGTTGGAATTTCAGCTTCCAATGTCTCACCATCACTTACCAATCCTTGTTCAAGTGTGGTTCCATCTGCTGCAATACTTACCCATGTGTCTCCACCATCAGCTACTAAAGCTACTGTATTCGTCTCAGCTTGACTGGAAACTGTATAAACAGATGATGCCCCTGTTGAAGAGACGATCTCAACACTGTCTTCAGCCTCTGATTCTTCTGATTCGCTTTCACTGCTTTCTTCTGATGCAGACTCTTCCGATTCCTCAGCCGAACTTTCGTTTTCACTTGAAACGACTGTACTTGAGGAATCTACCGAGATCATATCTTCATCAGCATTATTTCCAGCAGAATTAGCAACAGCTACATAAATAGCTACCACGATTGCCAAAACCAGTAAAACAATCAAGATTGTTGGTAGATTATCTTGAATTTTTTCAAGAAAAGAATTTTGTTTTTTACTGCCTGATCTTGTTTGACTGGAAGATACTTTTTCTACAAACTCTTCATCATGAGTGTGCGGAACAGTATCATCATATTCTTCTAATAGTTGATCTCCATTTAATCCTACAGTGTCAGCATATTGTTTGATAAAGGCGCGTGCATAAAATTTACCTGGCATCACATTGTAATTGCCTTCTTCGATAGCAATGAGATAACGTTTTTGGATCTTAGTGATTTGTTGCAGATCATCCAACGTATACCCTTTAGCCTTGCGCGCTTCTTGTAATTTTTCTCCTACTTCTGCCACAGAGTTTCTCTCCTTCCTATTCTGCGAAATTAGTGAGCATACAAATCTCATTCATTTAAGAGTATAACATAACGCTATATAGAGAAGCATCTTTTTCGACGATTTTTTAGAAATTCCTTCCCATTTTGATAAGGCGTTATCTTTAAGATTTGCTATTTTAACCAGCCGCCACTTACAGTGATCGTTTGACCGGTTATATACCCACTTCTTTGGTCTAACAATTGCTTCACCCAAAAACTGATGTCTTGAGGTGTACCTAATCGGCCTGCTGGAATCTCTTCCAGCAAGCTTTCTAATTCTTCTTGTGAAAAATCTGAAATCATTTTCGTATCCACTGCACCAGGAGCTACTACATTTACTGTGATGCCAAGACTAGCTACTTCTTTACTATAAGCTTTGACAAAGGCTGATTGTGCGCCTTTAGCAGTACTATAAATGACTTCCATTGGACTACCTGCTTCACCATAGACGGAACCTACGAACACGATTCTCCCTAAGGCTGATCGGGTTAATTTATCTTGGAGCAATTGAATCAATTGTATTGGCGTTGTAACATGTACAGCAAATAAGTCGTGCATTTCAGTTGCGCTGACTTCAGTGAGTAAATGATATGTCGTAAATCCGCTGGAAAAAACGACTGCATCTACTTGAAACAAACTTTCTGCTAATTCACTGATGTTTTTTTCTTGCGTCATATCCAGTTGCAAGCTGAAGAAATCTTGTTTAGGGTACTGCTGCTGTAGCAAGACCAATTGCTCCTCGACACTTTGTTTTCCTTTATTATAGTGCAAATAAAGAGACCAGCCATCCTCCGCCAATTCATCGGCAATGGCTTTTCCGATATCTCCACTAGCTCCCATAACTAATGCAAATTTCACTGCTCTATTCCCCTTTTGGCCAGATCGTAAAAGTGCTCATATGTTCTTCAACCATGAACTCAGCTGCCAAATCTCTCAATTCTTCCAATTGTATATTCTCAATGATTGGAACCATATCGAATAAAGCAGCCTCTCCAAATAATTGCTGACTATACTGGTTAGCAATATATTCTAATGAATTCAACGATTGCAAATGTTGTCCGATCATTCTTTTTTTGATCAGCAGTAAATGTTCTTCTGTCAACTCTTTGCTGTCTTTAGCTGTCAATAACAACTCTCTTATTTTTCGATCGAATGTTTCAGGATCTTTTGTATCACTTCCCACCTCTAAGAAATGGAATGAGCGATCTATATTATACTCATAAGAAAAACTGTCATCAATCAACCCATTGTCATACAACTCTAAATAATTTTGAGAAGTCGATCCGAACAATAATCGCAACAAAACATTCATTTTCGTCTTCAATACTAAACCTTCTCGTCCAAAAGGAACTTCGCTTATCCCTTTTACGCCCAAAATACTTTTTGGTCGATTGACAGGCATTGAAATAGAGCTTTCTTTTACAATATCAGCTACTGTTTCTTCTGGAAAATGTCGAGTGATTTTCTCAGGTTTTTCGAACGTTTTTGCTTCTTGGTTTTCTTTTATGAGCTGCATCATCTCTTCAGGATCTAAATTCCCTACCACAAAAAGATTCATGTTACTTGGGTGATAAAAAGTGTTGTAGCATTGGTACAAGTATTCAGGCGTAATATCCATGATGCTGTCTACAGTACCAGCAATGTCGATGTGCAACGGGTGCTTAGGATACAAGTTGGATAAAATCCCAAAGAACAAACGCCAATCAGGCTCATCTTCATACATTTGAATCTCTTGTGCAATAATGCCTTTTTCTTTATTAACAGTTTCTTCCGTAAAATAAGGATCTTGGACAAAATCAATCAGTGTCAACAAGCTTTCTTTCACATTTTCTGTACTAGAAAATAGATAACTGGTTTGAGTAAAACTGGTAAAGGCATTTGCAGAAGCGCCTAGTTTGCCAAATTTCTGGAACACGTCGCCATCTTCTTTTTCAAATAGTTTATGTTCTAAGAAATGAGCAATTCCGTCGGGTACCGTTATCAGATCTTCACCACCCAAAGGAACAAAAGTGTTATCGATCGAACCGTAATCAGTAGTAAATAAAGCGTACGTTTTATAAAAATCATTTTTTGGCAATAAGGTCACCGTTAATCCGTTTGCGAGGGTTTCGGTATACACTGTTTCTTGCAATTGATCGTAGTCGATTCGTTTCATTCCGTTGCACCTCCTGTCAAAAAGAATGTTGCTTTCAACTGCACTTGTTCAGCAACGGCTATGACCTCTTCTTTGGTTACTCGATCAATATTTGATATCCAGTCTTGGATATCGATCACTTCACCTAAAGCTAAGTGATTTGCATACACTCGCTCAATAATAGAGCCGGGATTGTCTTCAGATTGAATAACATTATTTTTCAACATACTTTTTGTTTGTTCAAAATCTTCTTGAGAAAAGTTACCCTTTTGCAGATCTTTTAGCTGTTGAGCTACAATGGTTTTTACTTTCTCTACTTCTTTACTGTCTATACCCGTTTGGACGATCATTGTGCCATCAAATGTATTTAAAGAACTTGATGCGTAATAAGCCAAACTTTCTTTTTCACGGACATTCATAAATAATTTAGAGTGTGGATAGCCTCCAAATAAACCGTTGAACACTTGACCAGCATAATATTGTTTTCCATGGTAAAAAATCGGCGTCGTATAACCGAGATTGTATTTAGCTTGGGTGATTTCTTGACGCTCAGCCTTTTCAGTGGCTGGGGAAACAGCAGCCTCATGGTAAAACACTGGGACCTTTCCCACGTCCCGATCTGTAAAGTTTAACGTTTTAAACACTTCCACTACTTTTTCTTTTGCCACATCTCCTAATACGTAGATGTCTATTTCATCGTTTTTTATCATCTCTTGATAATCGTTTAGAAGTGTTTCATTGGTGATAGACATCAATTCTTCTTTTGTACCAATGCTAGGAAGCTGCTGATTTTTATCTTCGAACATTAAGCGTTGCAAAGCTAATTTTGCATAAGTTTGTTTGTCATCAAATAAACTGTCGTAATCATCAGCAAGCTTATCCTTTTCTCGGTCAAAAGTTGCTTTGTCAAATCCTATATCATTTGCATGAGGATGAAATAGAATATCGTTTAGAAAATCAACCGCTTCTTTCAGCAAATTGGATTCCATGTTGACGAACTTATCGTTCACTATCGTCATGCCTACAGATAAAATATGGTAGTTCCCCTTTTTGGAAACATTCGTACCAAATCCAGCGCCATATAATTCTGACAATTTGGTTCTGAATGCTGTTTGAGTAGGATAATGTTTACTGTTGATTTCTAATAAATTAGCTGCCATCGTTCTTTTGGTAGCTGTTCCATCTTTTAAAGGTGTTTTGAATTTTATACTTAATTGAATCGTTTTATATTTCTTGGTTGGTAATACATGTAAATGCACACCTTTGGCTAGATTGATCGCCATGTGTTGTCCTCCTCTACCAAATAAACTGCACCTCTTCATCTTAGTAGAAAACACCTTAAAAATAAAGGGAAAGTTCCTTTATTGTTTTTTTCTTTCCTGCTCGAGTTAGCTGCTTGTTCTTTGAGCAATTCTACTAACTATTTTTTTGAACCACATCAAAAAAGTCCTGCCGATTTTAACAAATGGCAGGACTTAGTGATAAGATTTATTCGTTTAATAGCTATAACCGCACGCTTATTTCGACTTGATGTATGTGACACCATTTGCAGCAGGGCCTTCAGATTTACCGATGACTCCTACTAACACTACAATTGTGATCACATAAGGGGCAATGTCTAAGAATACGCTAGGCACTGTATTGATAACAGGAATGTATGCGCCTGTAACAGCTAAACTTTGAGCCAGACCAAAGAATATTGCCGCACCCATAGCTCCTAGTGGATTCCATTTACCGAAGATCATTGCTGCCATAGCCATGAATCCTTGTCCAGCAATTGTCGTAGCAGCGAATTGAGAAGAAATCAATTGAGCTTGGATAGCTCCACCCATTCCACCTAATAAACCAGACATCAATACACCTGCATATTTGATACCATAAACACTGATACCTAAAGTGTCTGCTGCTTGTGGATGCTCTCCTACAGCACGCAATCTCAACCCAAAACGAGTCTTGAACAAAATAAACCAGCTAAGAACGGCTACGAAGATTCCAAAAAATGCAGGTAAATAAGTATTGTCGAAGAATATATCTCCAATAACAGGAATATCTACTAGTAATGGAACATCAGCGATACCAAAGTTTTCAGCGATAAAGTCTGTTTGTCCTCTTCCTTCATACATAACACGAGTTAAAAAGATGGCCAAAGCTGGAGCCAACAAGTTGATTACTGTACCTGAGATGATATGGTCAGCTCTTAAGTTAACAGTAGCTACAGCATGAATGATTGAAAAGATTAATCCAAACAGTCCACCAACAACCATACCGATCCAAGGCGTCCAGTCACCAAATTGTCCAGCAAAAGAAAGGTTGAAAACGACAGAAGAAAAAGCACCGATAACCATGATACCTTCCAACCCAACGTTTACGATCCCACTTCTTTCAGAGAAAGTTCCGCCTAATGCTGTTAAAATTAGAGGAGCAGAATACATTAAAGCTGAGGAAACTACTAATTGTAATAATGAGATAATATCCATTTTACTCAACTCCTCCTTTTACATCTTTTCCACGCGAGAATTTTTTCATAAAGAAACGAATCAAGTAGTTTGCTCCAACAAAGAAGATGATAGATGCAATAACGATATCTACTACTTCAGTCGGTACACCAGATCCAAGAGGCATACTTGCTCCACCTATTTTCAACATAGCAAACAATAGTCCGGAAAACACGATTCCGATAGGGTGGCTTAATCCTAGTAAGGCAACAGCTAAACCATCAAAACCGATATTCGGGATTCCAGCTTGTACAAAGATGTTGCTAAACGTTCCTAGTCCTTCTAAAACTCCACCTAGACCAGCTAAACCTCCACTGATAAGCATAGATAGAATGATATTTCTTTTAGCGTTCATACCTGCATATTGAGCAGCAAAAGAGTTTAGCCCAACCGCTCTGATTTCATATCCCATTGTTGTTTTAGTCATAAATACCCAAACTAAAATCGTAACTGCGATAGCGATAAATACTCCAGCATTAATTCGTGATCCTCCAGCCAATTGAGAAAGCCAGTCCATTCGTAGACTTGCTTGTTCTGGAATACGAGAAGTTGCATCTGAAGAATCTGTCAATACGTTACGAATCAAATAGTTTGTTAAATGTAAAGCCGTGTAGTTCAACATGATTGTGATGATTACTTCACTTGTTCCAAAGTAAGCTCTTAGAACACCGGCAATACCAGCCCATACTGCTCCAGCTAGAATACCAGCCAAAACACTTAGAGGAAGCACTACGAAAGCAGACGCATCAGGTAGACTGATAGCTACCCATACAGATATCAGCCAACCCATCAAAGCTTGTCCAGAAAGCCCGATATTAAAGAATCCGGCTGAATTGGCCACTGAGAAGCCTAAACCGATAATAATCAAAGGACTAGCATAGCGTAACGTTTCTCCAATATAAAACGGACTGCCTAACGCACCTTTTAACATAGATTGGTATCCTGCGATAGGATCATAACCAAATCCCAACATAATAACAGCACCTAAAATCAATCCTAATACAACCGATAATAAAGGGACCATTAAATTCGTTAATGTTTTTTTATTCTCACTTAACATGCGCTGACTCCTTTCCATCTTGACTTCCCAAAGCTTTTTCCAAGGAAGAACCAGCCATTAAAAGTCCTAATTCTTGTTCAGTAACTTTAGCAGGATCAACGATTCCTACGACTTTACCTTCATACATAACTGCGATACGATCAGAAACATTCATGACTTCATCCAATTCAAAACTCATTAACAGTACAGCTTTTCCATTATCTCTCTGTTCTACTAAACGTTTATGGATGTACTCGATTGCTCCAACGTCTAACCCGCGGGTAGGCTGAGCTGCAATCAAGAATTTTGGTCCTCGAGAGATTTCACGAGCAATGATAGCCTTTTGCTGATTTCCACCAGATAAAGATTCTGCTGTGTTGTTTTCATCTTGAGTTCTTACATCATATTCTTCAATTAAATGACGAGCACTTTCTTTCATAGCCTCTTTGTTCAGGAAACCATTTTTACTGAAAGGTTGTTTATAATAAGTTTGTAACGCCATATTTTCATAAAGAGTCATCGGCAAAATAAGTCCGTGTTTATGTCTATCTTCAGGTATATGTCCTAAACCAGTTTCAGTGATATCTCTTGGAGGCAGATTTTGAATTTCTTTTCCTTCCAATGTGATCGTTCCAGATTCTACTTTGGTCAAGCCAGTAATCGCATGGATCAATTCGCTTTGTCCATTTCCATCGATTCCTGCAATCCCTAAAATTTCGCCTGCTCGAATCTCTAAACTTAAATCTTTTACAGCTTCAAGACCGCGGTGTTCTTTAACAACAAGATTTTTGATCGTTAAAACCGGTTCTTTTGGTTGAGCTGGTTTTTTGTCTACTTTAAAAGATACTGAACGTCCGACCATCAAGTCAGCTAATTCTTGCTGTGATGTCTGTTTCACGTCTACTGTATCAATACTTTTCCCACGACGAATAACAGTACAACGGTCTGCTACTTGTTTGATTTCTTCAATTTTGTGAGTAATGATAATAATCGATTTACCTTCATCTGTTAATGATTTCAAAATATTCATTAGTTCAGTGATTTCTTGAGGAGTTAACACAGCAGTCGGTTCATCCAAGATCAAAATATCATTTCCACGGTACAAAGTTTTTAAGATTTCTGCACGTTGCTGCATACCTACTGAAACAGAGCCTACCCTAGCTGAAGGATCTACAAATAGTCCATAACGCTCAGAAAGTTCTTTGATTTCTTTTTGCGCAGCTCTTCTTTCTAAAAAGCCTAATTTAGTCTTTTCAGTTCCTAATATGATGTTTTCAGTAATTGTAAATTTATCGACCAACATGAAATGCTGATGAACCATTCCAATCCCTAATCTAGAAGCTGCACTTGGAGAAGTGATGTTTACTTTCTTTCCATTAACGATGATTTCACCTGAAGTCGGCTCTAATAAACCAGACAAGATGTTCATCAAAGTAGATTTCCCTGCCCCATTTTCTCCTAATAAGGCATGAACTTCTCCTTTTCTGATCGTTAAATTGATATTATCATTCGCTTTAAAACTGCCGAACTGTTTTGTAATGCCATGCATCTCAATAACATTTGCTGTGTCGGGCATGTTGATTGCACTCCTTTATTATTTATGTACTGATTAAGCTAGCGAACAGAAAATTGCTGCTGAGCACTTTATCATCAAAATGCTGAACTTAATACTCGCACTGTTTCGACTTAGTGACTAATGTCTTGTTCTTTGCATTATTAAAGGGGGTATCCTCTGTTTCTCTCGGGCCCCCCATAAAGTTTGTTTATTTATATTTTTTACGGGTATAAAAGTAAAAACAAAGCTCTTTTAAAATAAGTGAAAACCCGAACCTTCTTCTAGCTGCACTGAATATTGTAACGAGAATACTCATATACAATATGGCAGCTATAGAGTTTACGGGTTTTACACTTGTTTAATGCAAGATATTTTTAGGAAAGAAGTTATTCAGCTTTAACATCAGCTGGGTTTTCAGGAACTTCGATTTCTCCATCGATAATTTGTTGTCTGTAATCTTCAACAACAGTCCAAACATCTTCAGAAAGATTTCCTTCAGTTAAGTCGACCCCTTCTTCAGCTAAACCAAAGTTGCTTACTTCGCCGCCTTTGAAGTTTCCTTCCATAGATTCGTTAGAAATATCTTGAACAACTTGGCCTACACCTTTAAGAGTAGATGTAAGTGTTAAGTTTCCACCATCGTAATTACCTTCGTCAGTTTGGTCACGGTCAACACCGATTACCCAAATTTGATCATCAGGGTTTGCGTTCATACGGTCTTTAGCTTCTGTAAATACTCCGTTACCAGTATCTCCTGAAGCATGATAGATAATGTCTGCGCCATTTGAGTACATAGCTGCAGCTAATTGTTTCCCTTTAGCAGCATCACCAAATGATCCAGCATATTCTACATCAACTGTGATATCAGGGTTCACAGCATAAACACCTGCTAAGAAACCAGCTTCAAAGCGATCAATAACTGCACTTTCTTGTCCTCCGACAAACCCTACACGATCTGTTTGAGTAGTTGAAGCAGCAGCAACACCTGCTAAGAATGCAGCTTCATGGTCTTTAAATAAAACTGAGGCAACGTTATCAGCTTCAATAACATCGTCAATGATTACAAAATGTTGATCTGGATTTGAACTTGCTACGTCTTCCATAGCTGGTTTTAATTTATAGCCGATTCCGTAAATTAAGTCAAAGTCTGCGTTAAGCGCTTGGTTCAAGTTAGGTACAAATTCTGAATCTTCATTAGATTGGATGTATGCAAATCCATTATTTTCTTCCTTGCTATGTTCTTCTCCCCAAGCTTGCATCCCTTCCCAAGCTGACTGGTTGAATGATCCGTCGTCTACCCCACCGATATCAGTTACCATAACGATTGAGAAATCATCTGTAGATGTAGATTCTTCCGATCCTGCACTTGATTCTTCAGTGTCTCCACCGTTTCCGCAAGCTGCTAATATCAATCCTGTTGTTAACCCTAAACCTAATAATTTCTTAAGATTACGATTTTCCACTATATTTACCCCCGTAAAGTTTTTGTAGTTTGAATTAATATTCCAATTCATCCTCGAATTCATATTACCATCAATATCCCAAAAAATAAATATCAAAACGATAATTGAAACCGTTTTTACCACGAATTGTTCATTTTTTTATCGTTTTCTAATCTTTAAGGACATTTGTCCTGTCCTTAAAGATCAAACGGTCATTTTAATGCACTATTATTTTGACTATTTATTCATTTTGAAATGAATTTTCATCTACATTTTCAGTTTCTTTTACTAAATTAACTTTTCTGGGTTTACTTCCTTCTGATGGTCCGACAATGCCTCTCATTTCCATTTCGTCCATTAACCTTGCAGCTCTATTGTAGCCTATACGAAAACGTCTCTGAAGCATTGATATACTGGCGGTTTCCATGTCTACCACTAAATCTACAGCTTCTTCAAAAAGCTCGTCTTCTGCTTCAATATCACCGCTGTTTTCAGGCTCATCTGAAGGCATCATTTCCTCTACATAGTTTGCTTCTTGCTGGTCGGTAACAAACGAAACGATTTTTTCTACTTCAAAATCCGATAAGAATGCTCCTTGAACTCGAGTAGGTTTGTTTTGACCCATTGGTAAGTACAACATATCTCCTCTTCCGAGCAGTTTTTCTGCACCATTGCTGTCGATAATTGTTCGGGAATCGGTTCCGCTGGAAACAGCAAATGCAATTCTTGAAGGGACATTCGCTTTAATAATTCCTGTAATAACATCAACACTAGGTCGTTGAGTAGCTAAAATCATATGGATTCCTGCTGCTCGTGCCATTTGAGCTAATCTAGTGATCGCATCTTCCACTGCATTACTAGCTACCATCATTAAATCAGCCAGCTCATCTACTATTACAACAATAAAAGGTAGTGTCGGCTGGTTTTCTCCATTTTCTGCGTTTTTCTCATGAACGTATTCGTTGTATCCTGTAATATTTCTCATGCCTGTTGTAGCAAATAGTTCATAACGTCGTTCCATTTCTTCTACAGCTTTTTGCAAAGCCTGAGCAGCTTTTTTAGGATTCGTTACGACAGGTGTCAATAGATGTGGAATCCCATTGTACACATTTAATTCGACTTTCTTAGGATCAATCATCATCAACTTGACTTCATTCGGTTTAGCTTTCATCAATAGACTGGTAATGATTCCATTAATACAAACGGATTTTCCACTACCTGTTGATCCGGCAATCAATAAATGAGGCATTTTTGTTAAGTCTGCAACTGCAACGTTTCCTGAGATATCTCTCCCCAGTGGTACTTCCAGCATCTTATCTTTATTCTCTACATAGCTTTCCATCACGTCTCTAAACGATACAACATTTACTTCACTGTTCGGAACTTCGATTCCGATAAACGGTTTTCCAGGTATAGGTGCTTCCATTCGGATATCCTTAGCAGCTAAAGATAAAGCAATATCATCGCTCAAATTGACGATTTTACTCACTTTCACTCCTACTGCTGGTTTCACTTCATATTTTGTAACAGCAGGACCGAGTCTAGCTTTGACGACTTTGGCATCTACTCCAAAACTAGTGAACGTTTCTTCAAGTTTCTTTACATTTTTCTCGACAATTTTGTATTCTCCAGATTGGTCTTGAGGTTTGATTTCATTCAATAACGTAAATGGCGGCAATTGGTAGTCCTCATTTTCCACCTCTGCAGCGATATCAAAATCAAGAGGTGTAGCTTCATTTTTCTCTTCTTCACCAGCATTTTTTTCAGCAACTTTAGCAAGACTAGGTTTCTCTGTTTCTCTTTCCACAATAGTCTTAGCTTGCAGATTTTGTTGGTAACTATCTATCTCAAGGGCTGCTGGCTCCATCACTTGACTTGTTTTCTTTTCCGGCACGTTGTTCGCTGTTTCGACCGGAGAAATTGGAGTTGTTTTTGTCGGCTTAGGAGTAGTTGATCTCCCTTTTTTCTCCATCGGGCGTTTCTCTTTTTCTTTCCGCTGTTTTTTCTGCTCGGCAGTCTTGGTTTTTACGTGTTTAACCATGTAACCAATCCATTCTCGGCTCTTATTTAATGCGAATTTCAAGCCAGAACGAATAAGTTCCAATGCTTTACTGAAGGAAAGTTGAAATAGGAAAAATATCCCTACTATACAAAGCGCGACTGCTGATAAATAACTGCCCCATTGTGCGCCTAAAAAGTAACTAGCTGAATAAAGCAATGAACCTATCATTCCCCCTCCTAATGGTTGAGTCAACTCGCTATTACTCACATCTACTCTAAAAAAGCGGTAAGTAGCATTGATCACATTCGTTTCAGGTTTCATGATGTCTGAAAATAGAAGAGCATGCAGCCATAATAAAATTCCTAAATACAGGATAAACAATCCAATCAATCGCTGATTTTTAAAAGGAGGTTCTTTTCCTTTCAGCAGCAAATACAATCCATATAATCCCAACAGTACAGAAGCTCCGATATACGTATCACCGACAAAAAAACGAAATGCATTTGCACTTAATACTCCAATGAAGCCAACACTTGAAAGGGAAAATAAACTTAAAATAATAAAAATAAATCCGATAATTTCAATAGAAACACTTTGTTTCTTCTGAACAGCTCTTTTAGTTGTCTTTTTTCTTTTTGTAGCCAAGGGTATGCTCCTTTCACTGTCTCTGTACTATATTATACACAAAATGAAGAGACTAAGGAATGCAAGAAAAGTATTTGTTAGCGAGTTCCTCAGCGGTAATCAGTTGACCAATCTTCCATATCTTTTATAAAATGTAAGTAGACTAAAAAGAGACTTTTCTTCAGCTCATTTTGTATTTTTACAAACAGGAGGTTTTAAGATGAACAATTTTTTCTCTCAAATAAAAAGCCTATTCAATGGAGATTCCCAGAAAGAGGTTGCACCGGTATCTTCTTCCACTACTACGCCGATGAACGAGCCTACCAATTTGAACGTAAAAAAAGTCCGCTTAATTGTCGAAGGACGTGTACAAGGTGTGGGTTTCCGGTACACCACTAAACAAGTAGCAGATCGTATCGGAGTATACGGCATTGTTCGAAATGAAAACGATGGATCTGTTTATATTGAAGTGAACGGTGATCCAAAAAAAGTAGACGACTTTATTGAAGAAATCAGACACTCTCCATCCCCTAGCGGAAAAGTAGATCATGTCACGTTAGAGGAAGATGCAAGTATTGAAGAACGTGTTAAATTTTCTATAACTAATTGAAAACCTGTATGGATTCCTGTATAGTTAGCCATAGTATTAATTTTTAAACTATACGAAGGATTGTGAAAAATGATAAAAAACAAAAAATTGCAATTAACAGGAACACTTATGGGACTTATGCTTTTCCTTTCAGGATGTATGAGTTACGATACTAACGGAAATCCAACCGGCGTCATTTACGAATATTTAGTTGTTCCTTTACAACAATTGATCATTCGATTAGCTGATTTATTTGGCGGAAACTACGGTCTGGCGATCATTGCTATTACGATCATTGTCCGAATCATCATTTTGCCTATGAACTTAAGCCAATCTAAAAAAGCTATGGTTCAACAAGAAAAAATGGCTTTAGTCAAACCGGAAATGGATGAAATACAAGCAGCATTGAAAAATGCTGAAACGAATGAAGAAAAAGCCGCTATCCAACAAGAGATGATGGAATTCTACAAAGCTAATGACATCAACATGCTCGGCGGAATCGGTTGTTTACCACTCTTGATCCAATTGCCAGTCTTCACTGCAATGTATCAAGCAATCAATTTATCAAATGAAATTGCCAGCAGTACTTTCTTAGGTATCAATCTAGGAGAACCATATATTTTATTTGCTATCGTGGCCGGTGTGATTTATTTAGGACAAGCTTATGTATCTATGTTGGGTATGAGTCCTGAACAAAAGAAACAATCTCGTACAATGATGTTCATGAGCCCTATTATGATTACGATGATTTCATTCACTTCTCCAGCTGGGTTGGCTTTATACTGGATCGCAGGCGGGATCTTTGCTGTCATCCAATCTTTAGTCACTAACATGATCTTCAAACCAAGATTAAAAGCTCAGTTAGAAGAAGAATTTAAAAACAAACCAAAAGTAGAAGTCACTAAGAGACGTCCGACAACTAAAGAACCTATCAACAACCAAAGTACTACCCAACTTTCTTACGGAAACCGTAACGGTCAAGGAAGAAACGCTGGAAAACAACAACGAAACGAACGTTAATCATGTAAAAAACCGTCAGTTGAGTTTCAACTGGCGGCTTTTTTTGTCTTCATAAATAGAAAAAGCGAATGAGATAAAATATATTTTATCTCATTCGCTTTTGTAATTAGTTTGTTTTTAAAGCTCAGAATCAGTTTCTTTGTAGATAGGAAGTGTGATCCTAAAAATAGATCCATGGTTCAATACACTATCTACCGAAATGTTTCCTTTATATCCAAGCAACAACTCTTTAGCAATAGACAATCCTAATCCATTTCCGCCTTTATGTCGGCTTCTTGCCTTATCTACTCTATAGAATCGATTAAAGATTTTATCCGCATCTTCCGGTGTCATTCCTTCACCAAAATCTTGAATAGCAACATGAACAAATTTATCATCAGAAGCAATTGAAATATGCACTTCATTTCTGTCTGTCGAATATTTAACCGCATTATCCAACAAGATAATCAAAATTTGTTCCAAATGATGGCGATAAATGCTGACATAAATTTCTTCATTTAAATCATCATCTAAGTTAAACACAAAATTAGGATACAGCATTTTGAAGTTATTGTAATTTTGATGCACCACTTGCTTGATAGGTGTTTTTTCATTTTTGTAATGAATTTCTACCTGCTCAGCTCGGGATAGATCTAACATCTCTTGCACAAGTGTCTTCATGCGCTCAACTTCCTGCAAAGATGCTGATAAAGACTCATCTAATATCTCTGGATCTTCTTTTCCCCAGCGGTTCAACAATTTCAAATGACCTTCCATAACTGCTACAGGAGTTCTTAATTCATGAGAAACATCCTCCACGAATTGCTTTTGCTGTTCAATGTACAGCTGCATCTTATCCAACATATCATTGAATACGGTAGACAAATGAGCTAACTCATCATTCGTATTTCCCAATGGAATCCGCGATTGAGATTGAGTGTCTTTTCGAATATCATTCATAGTCGTAGTCATAGTTTTTAATGGCTGTAAAAACTTGCTGGCCAATAAAAATCCTGTTATGCCACTGAATAAAAGAGCAAACACACCAATCGTAAACACCGCTGAAATGATTTGACTCGACATTTGATGGTAGTCGTCTAATGCATTCGTCACATGTATATACCCGATTAGAATACCGTTTTGACTCGAATAAACCGGCGCTATCCCAGATATTCCTTCTTTACCGTTGATATCGATCAGCTGTACAGTCAATTTAGCCTCTGGATTAAACGAAACATCACTAGGTCTCGATTCAAACAATAAACGAGAAGTTGGGCTATATACTCTTACCATTATCCCCTCTTCACTCATTTCAGCATACAACGTGTCTTGATAATTGCCATCTTGACCGATAATCAAATTACGCTGGTCAAAGTTTTCTTCAATTTCAAGAGCTGAAGGTGTGTAAGTAGGACTTAAGGACTGATAAACGGTTGCCTTTGTCAAAACTGCTGATTCTACATTAAGTCGATTGTTTACCCCAGTAATGATTTCTTTCACATTTTCATCTTCTTGACTGAACATGATTTGTCTAAAACTGTAAAAAATAGTCACAGAAAAAATCATATAAGTAAGAAAAATGGCGATTGCAACAATCAGTGACCATTTCCACTTTAACGACGAAACCCGCTTTGGCTTATTTTCTTCTTCATTCCTAGTTTTTAGGAAATTTTTCACGAACGCATCACATAACCTGTTCCGCGGACTGTTTGGATGTAACTCTCATTTCCTGGAACATCAAGTTTGTTACGCAAATAACGGATATAAACATCCACCACATTCGTTTCTACTTCTGTTTCGTAGCCCCATACTTTATTCAATAAAACATCTCTGGATAAAACGATATTTACATTTTCCATCAATTCTAACAACAACTCATATTCACGTTTCGTCAATTCAATAACTTCTTCGCCTCTACGAACAATACGGTTTTCTTTTTCAACCACTAGATCACGGTAATGTACCGTAGTTTGTTTTGTCATGTTTTGTTCGCCTTCAATATCGATACGACGTAACAAAGCGCGTAAACGAGCCAATAGTTCTTCAATTGCAAAAGGTTTTACAATGTAATCGTCTGCTCCATGATCTAATCCGGAAACTCTATCTATCACTGAATCACGTGCAGTCATCATAATGATAGGCACATTGCTGACTTGTCGAATACGACGACAAACATCGATTCCATTTAATTCCGGCAACATGACATCTAGTAAAATCACATCCCATGATTCTTTTTCATCTAATGCAGCTTCTAAACCATTTCGTCCATCATAACGGACGTCGGTTTCATACCCTTCATGTTTTAATTCTAGTTCTACAAATCTTGCCAAGTTTTTTTCATCTTCAATAATCAGTACTCTACTCATAGAGATAATCTCGCTCCTTTTTTATCCGCACGTATAACACGCCTTTGTTACAATAGCACTATTTATTAAACTTCTCAATGGGATTTTTCATTTCTCTTTTATTATTTTACCATAAATTAGAATAAAATGAGAATAACAATTCTTTATTTCGTTGCTTTTCTTCCAAACATGGCGAAATTTTAAACACAGGAATGAATTAAGCGGAATCATCGCCTTTTGTAAACATTCGTAAAGACAGGATTAGAACTTTTGTCCTAATCCTGTCTTTACTATAAAACTTTTCTAATTTAACCTTGTCGTACTGATTATAGTTCTTCTTGTCCTTTATCTCCATACCAGTCAAAATGGAATGTGCCTTCTTTGTCTTTACGTTCGTAAGTGTGGGCACCGAAATAATCACGTTGAGCTTGGATGATGTTAGCCGGCAGATCTGCACTACGGTAAGAATCATAATAAGCAATTGCTGAAGAGAATGTTGGAATTGGAACACCAGATTTAACAGCGATTCCGATAATATCACGAACAGAATCTTGATAGTTTTTAGTAATGTCCATGAAGTATTCATCTAAAACCAAGTTTTTCAATTCAGGATTACGGTCATATGCATTAGTGATTTCTTGTAAGAAACGAGCACGGATAATACAACCAGCGCGGAAAATTTTCGCGATCTCGCCATATTGCAAGTTCCAATCGTATTCTTCACTAGCTGTACGCATTTGGGCAAATCCTTGAGCATAGCTCATGATTTTACTGAAGTACAATGCTTGACGAATTTTTTCAACCATTTCTTTTTTGTCACCGTCGAATGAGTATGCAGCCGGTTTTGGCAATACTTTGCTGGCTTCTACACGTTCACTCTTCAAAGCAGAAATGTAACGGGCAAATACAGATTCAGTAATCAATGGAAGTGGAACACCTAGGTCTAATGCACTTTGAGAAGTCCATTTTCCAGTTCCTTTGTTTCCAGCACGGTCCAAAATGATTTCCACCATTGGTTTACTTGTTTCAGGATCTTTTTTAGTTAATGCATCAGCAGTGATCTCGATCAAGAAACTATCTAATTCACCTTGATTCCATTCTCTGAAGACTTCTGCAATTTCTTCCACAGATAATCCAACCACTTCACGCAATAAATGATAAGACTCAGCAATCAATTGCATATCCCCATATTCGATACCGTTATGGACCATTTTCACGTAATGTCCTGCACCGTTTGGTCCAATATAAGCCACACATGGTTCGCCGTCACTTGGTGCTTTAGCAGCAATTTGTTCTAAGATAGGTGCTACTAGATCGTAAGCCTCTTTTTGTCCACCTGGCATGATAGCAGGTCCTTTTAATGCTCCTTCTTCACCGCCGGAAACTCCAGTTCCGATGAAGTTGATACCTGATTCAGCCAATTCTTCGCTGCGGCGAATTGTATCTTTGAAGAACGTATTTCCTCCATCGATCAGTACATCGCCTTTATCTAAATGAGGTAATAGAGATTGGATCACTAAGTCTGTCCCTTTTCCAGCTTGAACCATCAAAACAATACGTCTTGGTGTTTCCAATGAATCTACAAATTCTTCGATCGTTTCAGTTAAAACTAAGTTTTTTCCTGGGTTTTCTTCAATGACAGCTGCTGATTTTGCAGTCGTACGATTGTATATAGAAACAGAGTAACCTCTGCTTTCAATATTCAATGCTAAGTTTTTCCCCATTACAGCCATACCTACAACACCAATTTGTTGTTTACTCATGTAATTATATTCTCCCTTCAAAGCCATTAGTATCTTATTTATGAAGCTAAGCATTCCTTCTTAATTTTAGCAGACAATCGCTAAATATTAAAGCTACATTGTTTTTTTTATTTATCGGCTGTTGAATAAAAAATTTAATAAGCAAGGCGGACGCTAGTTTGTGGTTTATAAGGTACAATAGCTATAAGACATTCAATATAAAATATGGCGGTGTATAAATATGATTCATTACTTAAATCGAGATGAAAAAGGCGATTTCTTGCCGAATAACAATCCGGAAACAACTTCTTCTGACTGGATCCACATCAGTCAAGCAAATGAAGAAGATATCCTTCATTTAGCACATACGTATCACTTTCCAGTCGATTACCTAACGGGAGCATTTGATGCAGACGAAATTTCACGTTACGAAAAACTAGGTAAACAATATGATAATACCCCGGGTTTAATCGTTCTTTTATACCCTTTAAAAAAGAAAAGTCGATTAAACCTGACTGAATATGTTACTCGTCCTTTATCTATTATAATGGCAGAAGATACACTGATTACTGCTACTCATGATACCCCTGAATTCTTAAAGAGCTTTATGCAAGTTGACGATGATAAACTCAATAATTTTGAAACAGCTGACCAGTTTGTCTTGAAAGCATCCATGCATATTGCTTCTTTGTTCATTACTTATTTGAAAGAAATTAATAAATCTACTGATGACTTAGAGGTTCAATTGCAATCTTCCTCTAAATCACAATATTTATTTGATCTGATGGAACTGCAAAAAAGTCTGGTGTTTATAGACACTGCTTTGAAAAGCAATCATCCTGTCATTGATCGTTTGAAAGAACTGGAAGATTTTACTGCAAATCCAATAGATGATGAGCTGCTTCGAGATGTGATGGTAGAAAATCGCCAAGCAGAAGTGATGGCTTCTCAAACTTATCGTTTATTGAATCAATTGAGTAGTACTTTTTCATCTGTTATTTCCAATAATTTGAATACGGTCGTCAAGTTTTTAACTTCCATCACTTTTATTTTTACCATTCCTACACTGATTGGTTCTCTGTGGGGAATGAATGTGCCTGTTCCTTTTGAAAACTCTCCATTCGGATTTTGGATCCTTCTTTTTGGAACAGTAATTTTACTAGCTGTGACAGCTTATTGGATGAAAAAGAATGAGTTTTTCTAAAGTTTCTTTAAAGTATCTTGTAAAAGGATAAGCAGTTATTGTAAACTTATCAAAAGCACGTATGGAAGTGAGGGGAATCTGCTTGAACAATCAAAAAAAATCAAAGAAAACAAATAAAGGCTTAAGATTTTTCATCCTAATCATTATATTTGCCATGTTAGGTTCTGGCCTTTTATCAGTCCTTTACACATTAATGAACTTCGTTTAGTCCATAAGTTACTCGATAAGTAAAAAAAAGTCGTACAACAAACCTTCTCGGTTTCCGTACGACTTTTTATTTACACTAGGCTTGGTTTACGTTGCCTTGTTTTTCCTTGTAGGCTAAGTCTTTTAACTCCTTAGCATGTTCGATGGATAATTTAGTGATTTCTGTTCCGGCCAACATGCGAGCCAGTTCATTGATTTGTTCAGCGTCTTTTAATTTGTTCACACTGGTTTCCGTACGATTTTCTACAATAGCTTTAGAAATATACAAATGGTTGTCTGCCATTGCTGCAACTTGTGGAAGATGCGTAATACAAAGCACTTGTGAGTGGACAGCAACTTTGTAAATTTTATTGGCTATAGCTTGAGCAACTCGTCCGCTTACTCCCGTATCCACCTCATCAAAAATAATGCTCGTGATCCCTTGAGTTTTCGAAAAAACTGTTTTCAAAGCCAGCATGACACGAGACAACTCTCCTCCAGAAGCAACTCTTGCTAATGGTTTTAAGGGCTCTCCTAAATTGGTAGCAATATAAAATTCAACGTGATCTAATCCAGACTCATAAATAGACGTTTCGCTTTCTTTGGCTGAAAGAAAACGTGCTTCAAATTGTACTTTGTCCATGTACAGTTCTTTTAATTGTTCTTGTATAGCTGTTTGTAATTGATTGGCTGTTTCTTTTCTTTTACGTGTCAATTGTTTCCCTTGCTTGACCAAGTCTTTTTTGATCGCTTCAAGTTCTTCTGTTAAACGTGATAAATGAGTTTCGCGATTTAAGATATTATCCAGTTCAATCGAGATTTCTTCATAATAGACAAGGATATCTTTTATGGATTCTCCGTATTTGCGCTTTAATTGTTGGATAATTTCCAATCTCTTTTCAATTTCATTCAATCGATTTTCATCATACGCTAATTGATCTTGTTCTTTTAAAATATCACTTGCTGCTTCTTGCAGTTGAAAGTAGCTATTAGAAATAATCTCTGAGATTCGTTTATATGATGAATCAATATCTTCAATAGTTTCAAGCGCTGACATAGCATTGCCAACGAGATCCACGCCTCCGTACTCTTCTCCTTGCAACGCTCCATACGCCACATTCAAAGACTCTACAATTTTTTGATAATTGGAAAGCAGATTTTTTTCTTCTTCTAAAGTGACGTCTTCTCCAACTGTGAGTTCAGCCATTTCGATCTCGTTTGTCTGGAAACGCAGCATGTCTACTCGTTGAGCAAGTTCCTGCTCGCTCGATTGACTATTCAATACGGTTTTTTCGATTTCTTTGTATTCTTGGTAAGCCTTACTGTAAGTTCTCTTTAATGCAATCAATTCTTCATCACCAAATTGATCAAGCATGTTCAAATGTCTTTCTGAATGCATCAATTCTTGGTGTTCACTTTGCCCGTGAATATCGATCAAGCTTTCGCCAATCTCGCGTAAAGTAGCTATATTCACTAAACGCCCATTGACTCGGCAAACGTTTCGTCCGCTTCGATGGATATCTCTTTGAATAATGAGTGTCTCTTCTTCGATATCGATTTGATATTTATCCAGTAAAGCATGAGTAGCCGGGTTTCCTTCCACTGCGAACTGTCCTTCTAAGGTGCACTTTTCTGCACCATGACGAATAAACTCACTAGATCCTCTGCCTCCAGCAATTAGCCCCACAGCGTCAATAATGATAGACTTTCCGGCTCCTGTCTCACCTGTAAGTACAGTCATTCCTTTTTCAAAACTCAAAGCTAAGTCGTGAATAATAGCAAAATTCTTAATAGCTAATTCTTGTAGCACACTAACTACCTCCATTAAACTTCTCTAGCAGCTAAATCAATTGAATAATTTGTTCTTTTAAGTTTAAAGCATCTGCTGAAGAACGACAAATCACCAACAACGTATCATCTCCGGCAATCGTTCCAAATACTCCCTCAAAATTAGAGGCATCCACCAATGCGCCTAAAGCGAATGCGTTTCCAGGTATAGTATGAATAATTATAAAATAATCTTGGTAGTCTATTGAAATAAAAGCATCATGTAACAAACGTTCTAATTTCTTTGAGGTATCATAATTCATATCTGGAGGCATACTGTAGCGATACCCTCCAACTGGTGCAGGTATTTTTATAAGGTGCAGCTCTTTGATATCACGTGATATCGTAGCTTGTGTTACTTCGATTCCTTTTTCATGTAATATACGCACAAAATCCTCTTGTTTTTCGATGACATACTCTTCAATAATTTCTTTTAACAACCGATGACGATCCTTTTTCTTCATACTCCCCCACCTCATCTTATGCAAGCTATGTATTGATTTTTTCCTTTATTCTATCCTACTTGTCAAAAATTAGAAAGATAAATTTAAAAAGAATCTTGATTTTGCGGTAAATGTGAGTATAATTCGGCGTTTTAGTGAACGCTTGTTTTTTTTGCATACAATTTAGTATTTAGAAAAAATAATAAAGAATTTTGCATATAAAAAGCAAAATCCTTTATTCTGTCATTCTAATTGTTAGCGATGATTGAAAAAACGCTGATGTGCTCTATTAATGACTTCAGCAGTGTCTATTGATTCACTGATTTCGCCAATATCATTTTTGGCAGACCTCAAATGTGCTAAAAATTCAATGTTGCCTTCTCCACCTGTGATTGGTGAGAAATCGAGTCCTAATACGTCATATCCTTCTTGAACGGCAAAAGCTAAGATACTGTCCAAAACATTTTTATGAATGTTTCTATCTTGGACAATTCCCTTAGGTCCGATCTCATCTCTGTCTGCTTCGAATTGAGGTTTGATTAATGCCAGAACATCCCCATTATCTTCTAGGATCTGTTTTAAAACCGGCAAGATCAGCTTTAGTGAAATAAAAGACACATCAATAGAAGCAATAGACGGTCTTCCTTGAGCGAAATCCTCAGGTTTGCTGTAGCGAAAATTGGTTTGTTCCATCACCACTACACGTGGATCTTGACGTAATTTCCAAGCCAACTGATTGGTTCCAACGTCCAAGGCATAACTTAAAGCAGCCCCGTTTTGTAAAGCTGCATCTGTAAAACCACCCGTAGACGAACCAATATCCAGCAATCGTTTATCCTTTAACTCTACGTCAAATAGTTGGATGGCTTTTTCCAGCTTATAACCGCCACGGCTAACATAAGCTGACGATTTCCCTTTGATTCTGAACATCGTTTCCATGGGAAACAGTTCTCCAGCATGATCTACGCGCTCATTTTTATCGGTAATAACTTTCCCCGTCATAATGATTCGTTGGGCTTTATCTATCGACTCGGCAAACCCCTGCTGTACCAACAACTTGTCTGCACGTTCTTTTTTCATTGGTTCACCTGTTCGTCTTTGATTCTTAATAAAGCCACCATATCCTTCAACAAATTCATATCGATGATCTTATTTTCTGGTCGATATTCTGTTTCAATTTGACTGATAATCGCTAAAGCCTCATCCAACTCTTTTTCTAGCGCTGCTTTAGCGCCTTCTAATGTCAACAGGTGAGGGTAGGTACTCTTGCTGTGTTGTTCATCTTGCCCGATGTTTTTCCCTAGTTCTTTCGCATCTCCGATAACATCTAAAATATCATCTCTGATTTGGAAAGCCAGACCATAACACTCAGCAAATCGATTCAGCTGTTGTTGGACTATTTCTGGAGCATCAGCTAAAACACTTCCCGCATAAACAGCAAATTTGATCAACTCACCGGTTTTTTTATCGTGGACTTGTTTCAAAGCTTCTAAAGATAAAGATTGACTTTCCCCTTCAATATCTTCGATTTGACCTTCAACCATCCCGTTCGCACCTGCAGATTTTGCTAAAGCTACAGTCAATGCTACTTTCTGTTCGAGTGAAATTTCACTTCTTGTGATAACTTCAAAGGCTTGGGTTAACAAGGCATCTCCTGCCAATATTGCTACTGCCTCTCCATAAACGATATGACTGGTGGGCTTTCCACGTCTTAATTCGTCATTGTCCATAGCCGGCAAATCATCATGAATCAATGAGTAAGTATGCACATACTCTAAAGCTGCTGCGGTATCATAGCCTTTTTCTACTTCTCCGCCTAATGATTTGATTACTGCCAAGACAAGTAAAGGTCGAATTCTTTTACCTCCAGCTGCTAATGAATACTTCATTGCTTGGTATAAAGTGCCTTTTGTGTCTTGTGTCTTATCTAGCCACTCAATCATCCGTTGTTCTACTTTAAGAAGTTCTTCTTTTCTAAACACACTAAATTCCATAAGAGTTTCTCCTTTTCTTAATTCGCATCTAACTCTTGATCGAATATAGTTTCTTCACCGTTCTCATTAACAATTTTCGTCAAAGTCGTTTCTGCATTTTCTAATTTATCTTTACATAGTTTACTCAACGCTACCCCTTTTTGAAACTGATCTAAAGCTTCTTCTAAAGGGACATCCCCTTGTTCTAATTGTGCTACGATTTGTTCTAATTGCTGCATTGCTTCTTCAAACTTCAAATTTTCAATTTCAGTTGCTGCATCTTTTTTAGCCATGTGTATCCTCCATTTTTTCTGTAACTTTTGCTGTTAACTTTCCATCTGAGAGATGAATATCAATTGTCTCTCCTATATTTACATCATTCGTTGATTTAATGATTGTGTCGTCTTTTAAGGCATAGCTGTATCCACGGTGCATGATCTTCAAAGGGCTTAAATAATCTAAAGATTGGATCCCGTAGTCTAAGCGCTGCTGTTGAGCTTCCATATACCGATTGATTTGTACTTTCAATTGAGCTGTCACTTGCTGCAAGTTGTCCTCTTTCTGTCTTACTAAGTTTAAAGGATTATGGCTCTGCAATTGCATGTTGTAGACTCTTAAATCTTGTTGGTAAGACGTGATTTTCTCTGACATCTCACGCTCTAACCTCTCTGTCAGCAAATCCAAGTTTTGCGTATACCCTTCGTATAAACGTTGAGGTTGTCTGAAGACATAAGAGTTCAAACTGTGTTTCAATCGTTCCTCAGCACGCTCAACTTTTCGTTGGTAGCTTTTTAATAATCGTAAGTGAACTTGGTCGATTTTCAAAATCTCTTCGGTCAATTGCGGAACTGCCAATTCAGCTGCAGCCGTAGGAGTGGCTGCTCGAACATCAGCTACCAAATCAGCAATCGTCGTATCTGTTTCGTGCCCTACAGATGAGATGACAGGCGTTTGAGCTGCGAAAATGGCTCGTGCTACTTTCTCTTCGTTAAAGGGCCAGAGATCTTCTATCGATCCTCCACCTCTAGCGATGATCAGAGTATCAAAATCGCCTTTTTCTTCTACTTGGCGAATGCTTTCAACTATAGTGTCCGCAGCTTGTTTTCCTTGTACCTTAGTAGGAAACAAGACCAACTCAGCAATCGGAAATCTCCTTTTGACGGTCGTCATGATGTCTCTGATGACTGCTCCGCTGGGACTTGTAACGACAGCTATTCTTTTAGGAAATGTCGGCAATAATTTCTTTGGCGCATCAAACAATCCTTCATTCTTCAATTTTTTCTTCATTTCTTCTAAAGCTTGATATAAAGCTCCGACACCATCCGGCTCCATATGTTCAATATAGATTTGATATTTCCCTTGGTCTGAGTATACCGAAACTCGCCCGATCACCAAGACTTTCATTCCTTCTTCTGGAGTGAACTTTAAGCGTTGATAGGCAGATTTAAACATCGTTGCAGAAATAACTGCATTGTTATCCTTCAAGCTGAAATATTGGTGTCCTGGACGGTTGCGAAAATTAGATATCTCTCCCGTCAAATACACTCTTTCGAGATATGGATCAACATCAAATTTTCTTTTGATGTATTTGGTTAGTGTGGAGACCGTTAAATACTCATTTGACATGCATACACTCCTATACCTAATTTAACAATTCTTTAGCGCTCTCTATCGTTTGATACATCAACATAGTAATCGTCATTGGGCCTACACCTTTTGGTACAGGTGTAAGGTGTCCGGCAACTTCTTGGACCTCATCGCTTTTTACGTCACCGATCAATTTGCCGTTCTCATCTCTGTTCATTCCCACATCTATGACTACTGCTCCGGGCTTCACAAAATCTTTTGTGATCATATGTCCTCGTCCAATAGCGACGATCAGTATATCAGCCTCTTTGGCTACAGCTGCCAGATTTTTTGTTTTCGAATGAGCAATGGTAACTGTCGCATTTTTCATCAACAACAATTGTGCCATTGGCTTTCCAACAATATTGCTTCGACCAATCACAACTGCATTCTTTCCTTCAATATCGATCTCGTAACGTTGAAGTAATTTCATGATTCCGTATGGAGTACAAGGAATTCGCTCAGGCTGGCCGATGACTAATTTCCCCATATTAATAGGGTGAAAACCATCGACGTCTTTTTCTGGACGAATAGCATTCAATATTTTAGTGGAATCAATGTGTTTCGGCAAAGGCAATTGAACCAGTATCCCATGAAAATGATCATCTTTGTTTAAACGATCAATTACTCGCAATAATTCCATTTCCGTCATTTTCTCTGGATATTTTTCTACTACGGAATGAATCCCTAATGTGTTGGCTCTTTTTTCTTTGTTTCTGACATAAGTTTGACTAGCAGAGTCTTCTCCTACTAAAACCACCACTAATCCAGGAGTGACATTTTTTTCTTTTAGCTTGATGACTTCGAGTTTCATTTCTTCATTTAGTTCATCTGACAATAACTTCCCGCTCATAATCGTTGCTACCATTTCTATCACCTCTTGTTCAAATTATCTATTTACAGTCTACCATAGTCTGCTTAGAATTTTTCTGATAACCATCGTTTATTTAAGGTTTACCCAAGTAAATTATACAATTCGAAGGAAGGATCACAGACTTTACCAGCCCTCGAAAGAAAGGGTAACAATTGTTTTACGCCTTTCTTGATATTACCCTATTTTTACGGCTAGACAGAACTAAACCGTCTACACATTCCTTTGTGTCCACTCTTTTGCAGACTCGTTGACTACTTGATAGGCCCTCAACATGATAGCACGAGCGCTATTGACATACTGAGTCCCTTTTATGAGTTGACCATGTGCATACAATCCTTTCAACTGACCGTATTTAGGACTGATGACCTCTGCATTGGGCCATGTGACTTGGATTCCGCCAAACTCTGAGCTTTGGACTAATTGTTGATCAATCAGTTGATTGATCAACTCTGTTTGATACAAGCTTGGTTCCATAGAGAAGTCATGTCCTGTAGCGTTAATGAGATACTCTACATGCATCCCTTTTTCATGGGCTAAAATCATGTCAAACCCAGAATCTGTAACTTCAACATTCTGTAATCCAGTCGCAACGTCAACTTTTCCACTGTCCCACAATGCCAATAACGATCGAAGAGACTCTTTAGGCATGGGGGTTCGAAAATGATTAAACAGGGGTTCATAAAAAGAAAAGAACGCTTTTTTATCTTCAACAGTTAAAGCTTGAAGAAAATCTGGTAAACAGGGATCAAACTTATAAATGATCGTTTGCAGTTTACTTAACGGATTTTTATTAATAAGCTGTTTTTTTAATTGTTCTTTTGTTCCTTTTCCATACAAAACCTGCAACTCTTTGACATCTATTTCATTACTAAAGCATTCTAAATAAAACCATTCTTTCATCATCTCTAGAGGAACATACCCGTTGTGTTCTTTTTTCGCACGATTCAAATTCTTCATAGTCAAGTAGTGCAACGTCAGTTCACTTTCCATCTCTCGGTATAAAGAAAAGTTACCCGTTCGAGAAAAAAATTGAATCTTGTACTCTTTATTTTGAGAGGTTAAGAACCTCATGATATCGATACTTGTCAGACCAGTTCCGATAATTCCGACACGAGCTTTAGGAGGAATCGCTGACAAAGTCTCTTGTAAAGGATAAGGATGGTAATAATACTTGTTTTCACCCATCAACTGGTAAGGATCTTGATAAGGCAAATGTCCTGTACACAAATGAACTATGTCGTACGTTGCTGATCCAACTATCGTTTCAACGGTATATTTCCCGTTTTTTTCTACTCTTACATTGAGAACATACTCATGGATGATAGTAGGTTCGATTGCTTTTACAGCTTTCTTTAATTGTTCTTTGAGGTATTCTCCATACCAAGTTCGAGAAAAATGTTTTTTAGCTCCATCAGCTACCCCTTTTTCTCTTTCCAGCCACTTAACAAAATCAAGAGGATCTTCTGGAATCAAACTCATGGTGTCTGCTGTTTGGTTGATCAACAACTCTTTACTATCTGGTTGATACGGCAAGCCGGTCCCAAATGTCTTTTGCTGATCGTAAATCACTATTTCGCAGTCTGCATAATACGCGTTTTTGAGTAGCGCATTCAATACGCTTATCCCAGCCACACCTGCTCCTATAATCGCTATTTTCCTCATACCTTAGTTCTTCCTTTTCTTTTACGTACATTTTTTTTTTCATCTTTCATTGTAACATTGTGTTTTTACTTTTTTAAGTTTTCTTTTACTTTCATTTTTAAAAAAAAAAAAAAAAAAAAGAGGACTAGTCCTCTTTTTTCTCTTCAATCATATTGGATAAAATACCATTGACGAATTTGCTGGATTTTTCATCGCTATAGCGTTTAATGATTTCCAATGCTTCGTTCAATGCCACTTTATTAGGTACATCTTCTACAAACAGCATTTCGTATACGGCAATTCGCATGACTAATAAATCTGTTTTTGCAAGACGGTTGATAGACCAGTTTTTTAAATGACTGTTGATTTTGTTGTCAATCATTTCCTGCTGCTCGATAACCCCTGAAACCAATTCATTCAGGTACGAGGGAATCTCAACGTCTTCAAGTTCATCTTTATCCTCAGTGTGATTTGCCAACGCTTTTTGCATCGCAACCTCTTTAGATAGATCTTCGTTTGCAGACAATTGAAAAAGTGATTGCAGCGCTTTTTCTCTTATATCTCGTCTTGTAAGACTCACTCTTCTTCACCGTCTTCATCCATTATATTTAATAAGTCGCTGATAGCTGACTTTTCAGGTACGATACCCACGATATGAATATTTACTTCATTTAATTCAATATCTGTCATTTGCAGCAATTGTTCTCTTACTCTGCTTTGAATCTCTAGTGCCACAGATGGAACTGAAACCCCATATTTGAAGTAGCAGTAAATGTCTACTTTCAAACCTTCTTCATCTTGTGTCAAATGGACCCCTTTTTTGTGGTTTACACGACCAAATAACTCAGTTACGCCTGAAGCCAGTTTACCTTGCATCGCATAAACTCCGTCGACTTCATTGGCTGCAATACCAGAAATCACTTCAATAACTTCTGGAGCGACTTCTATCTCGCCAAGCGATCCTTTAGTATCATTTACAGTGTATGTTGAATCTTGAGCCATAAAAACCCTCCTCCTTTTCTTCTATCACGCTAACAAATCTTAGTTGAGCAGTATGGAATCCTAAGCTCTAGAAACGTATGATCCGTCTTGTGTGTTGACGATCAACACATCATCCACGTTGACAAAGAATGGTACGTTAACAGTTGTTCCTGTTTCTAATACAGCTGGTTTTGATCCACCTGAAGAAGTATCTCCACGGATGCCAGGTTCTGTTTCAACAACTTTTAGTTCTACTGTATTAGGAAGCTCTACTCCTAATGTTTCTGAGCCAAACATGATGACGTGAACTTCCATATTTTCTTTCAAGTATTTTAGTTCGTCTTTAATAGAATCACCTGGTAATTCTATTTGCTCGTAATTTTCCGTATCCATGAATACGTATGAGCCGGAATTTTCATACAAATATTGCATACGGCGGTTATCGATTTGTGCTTTTCCTACTTTTTCTCCCGCACGGAAAGTTTTTTCTTGCATTGCACCAGTACGTAAGTTTTTTAATTTAGAGCGGACAAATGCTGCACCTTTTCCTGGTTTAACATGTTGGAAATCCACTACACGCCAAAGACCTCCGTCTACTTCAATGGTCAAACCTGTTTTAAAATCATTTACTGAAATCATTTAATTTCCTCCTACAATCCTTTATCATTCTTCTCCAGTTTACCATGTTTTAAACGTTCTGACTATTAATAATCCTAACAGGATTAAAGAATAATCAACTCTTTAGGAGAATGCACGAGGACTTCGTTTCCTGTTTCAGTAATCACTAAATCATCTTCAATTCGAACCCCTCCTAAGTCAGGGAAATAAAGACCAGGTTCGTTTGTGATCACATTTCCTGGTACAAATGCTTTTTCAGCTAATCTTGAAACATTAGGGCCTTCGTGAACCTCCAAGCCAATTCCATGTCCTGTAGAATGTCCAAAGGCATCTGCGTATCCATATTTTGCAAAATAATTGCGAGCTACAGCATCTAATTCAACTCCCGTGATTCCAGGTTTAGCCGCTTCATTAACCATCAATTGAGCATCTAAAACTAACTGATGAATATCTTTCAATTTTTGACCCGGATCTCCAATAGCAAATGTCCGTGTCATATCTGAAACATATCCTTGGTAGTAGCAGCCAAAATCCAACGTGATCATGTCTCCCATTTCAATCCGTTTTTCACTAGCTACTCCATGCGGCATAGCAGAACGAACTCCACTGGCTACAATCGTGTCGAATGAAACACCTGTTGCACCTAGACTGCGCATATGAAAGTCTAGTTTATTCGCTACTTCAATTTCCGTCATGCCTGTTTTTATTTCTCCAAGAATAAATTTGAAAGCTGAATCAGCAATCTCACATGCTTTTCTGATGGTTGCAATTTCATTTTCATCTTTAACTTCACGTAATTCTTCTATTAATCCGGCAACTGGGATCAACTCGCAAGGGATCATTTCTTTTAATAACTCAAAAATACGAAAAGTAATGAAATTTTCTTCAAAACCAAGTGTGTTAAGGTTGTCTTTTGTTACGATTCTGGATACTTCATCATAAATCGAACCAAAATTTTGAACGATTTCAAAGCCTTGAGCCTGCTTAGCGGCTTGTTGAGTGTATCTAAAATCTGTCACAAAATATGCTTTCTTTAATGTAATCACCGCAAGTCCCGTAGTTCCAGTAAAATTAGAGACATAGCGCAAATTGTAGGGACTAGTAACCAATAAAGCGTCCAACCCTTTGTCTATCATTTCCGTTCGTAATTTATCTAATCGTGTCATTCAACTTCACTCCTTAATTGTACATCTAATTACAGTATACACCACTTGCATCTTCTAAAAAACCAATACTACACTCAAAATACAGTCTGCAAAAAAAACAACTGTCCCTTTAATCAAGGGACAGTTATTTCTTCATCTTCATCTTGTGCTGTTTCATTTTTTAGAGTTGGCACAGCTATTTGTTTCACTAAAGAAAATTGATTCGTCGTCACTGCTTCCAACTGATAGTGCATTGAATCAGTTTTGTTGATGTAGACCTTTCCATTATTAAAGGTAATTGTACCTGTTTGAAGCATCTTTAACTCCTTTGAACGGTCTAGGATTTCCCTTTCAGTGAAAGACAACATGCTTTTGGCTTCATACATTTCGGTTGTGGCAAGTAGTTGATACATTTGATTTCGATAAATCTGAACGCTTCCCAACAATACTACGACCAATAAAAACACAAAGACGATTATTGATGGCAATATGGCTCCTCTTTCATTCATCGTTAGTTCTCCTTTATATGCCCGCTAAGATTGATTTGAGATTGATAGGTTTCTCCATTTAAAAATTCAACTTTGATGATTAAAAAAGTCTGATCTAATTGAAAAGAGAGGGTTCTCAATTCCATCAACATAGGTTGATAGCCCTCGTTTCCCACTTTACGAAGAAGTTTTTGAAGTCGTCTTTCATAGGATACTACTTCTACTTGATCGGTTTTCGGGATAGGCTGATTAAACGTAACCTTCTCACTCTTGACTTCTTTTAATTGATTTTCTTTTAAATCGAATTCAAATTGATTTAGAAATAAATGCCACTCCAGTTGTCGATCTGATACTTGCGTCTCTTGGACAGCATTCAATTGTTTAGCAGCTATAGAAAATAAAGACAAACAAAGTGTAAAAATAAATAAAGCGGCAACGACTTCAATAAGAGTGAATCCTTTAGGGTCTAGAGGATAGGAGGTCAAGGCTCTCCATTTGCAGGTTCCATACTTTTCCTTCTTCATAGACCCAGATTCCTTTCCGTCCATTGACTACTTTTTCGCTGATTGTATAAATTTTGCCATTGGTTTCCCATTCGTCATCACCAACTTCTGTCTCTACTGATTTTTGTATTTGCTCGTATCCGATTCTAGCCATTTCCAATTCGTTTTTAGCTGAATGAAGAGTGGTTAATAGATTGACTAGTAGAGGTAAGTAAATCATTAAGCACGTTGTAATCAGTACCCAAGATAAGATTGCTTCAAACAGTAAAAAGCCTTTTTCATTTATCCGCTTATTCCCACTCATATCGACCACTTCCCATTTGAAACTTGAACACTGCTCTTTTTCCATCAATCGTAAAAGCCATAGAGTCAAGCTCTCGAATATTACCGCTGCCTCCAAGAAAGTGAAACACCTTTGTCGTACTAAGAGCCGAAACTGATTCCGGAAAAATCAACCTATGATTAAAAGAATGCGAAGGGTTGTCTAACAAACTAAACTTTATGCGTTTGTTTTGTTTAGACAGTTCAATTTTTGTCATTTTCCCTGACAATACAGCATAGTTTTGAGTGGCTGTTACACTGCTTTCCAATTGTTGCTTGAAAAGTTCTCCCTCTGTTGCAGAAATCACATCTCTAGACAGTAAAGGCGGAATGAAGAGCAAGCTGGCGGCAATAGCTAAAACTAATAAGCTTTCCAGCAGTAAAAAACCTTTTTCATTGTTGGGCATGAGCCTACCTCCACTTATTTATCTTTTAGTTTCACTTCTCCTCTAGATACTGTCAAAATAGACTCTGCTTGATCAAATTGGTTTTTACTTAAATAGTTGTCTTTGTGTAATGAACTGAATGTATTCTCATCTGTCAATCCCGCTTCTCCTTCATTCATCGTATACAAATCCAATTGTGTTTGGACTACCGTAACAAATGCTTCGTTCCCTTTAGTATCAATCGACTCTTTATTTTTAGAAATATTAGGAATAATCAGCAGCATGATCACTGAAATAACAAACAAAACGATAATCATTTCAATCAATGTAAATCCTTTATCGGATAATTTTTGGACTTTTTTCAAAATGTTTCCCCCTCAAATAAACTATACATCGGCAACAACAGAGCTAAGTAAACACATAAAATAATGAGCGCTATCAGAATAAACATGACGGGTTGAATGTAAGATAAATTTTTTTCTATTTTTTCAGTCAGTTGCTGCTTACAGTCTTCTGAATAAACTGCTAGTTCACTGCCTAACTGGCTGGTAGCTTCGCCATGCAAGACGATTAAGCCTAACTCATCAGTAAAAAAAGGAAATTCTTCCATTGATTGCTTGAAATTTTTTCCTTCCATCAGGGATTTTTCTATCTCCAACGCTACTTCCTGCATGAGTTTCGTAGTTGAATTCGTCTGCATCAATTGAATCATTTCATTTAATTGCAAGCCGCTTTTAAACAATTGACTCCACTCGTAACTAAAATAGCTTGTGTAATAGAATCTCATCATTTTTCCAAAGTAAGGAAGCGAGGTCAATGTGACAGCTTTTCTTATAGCAGATTGCTGATGAAGACGGTAATAACAAATTAACCCCATGCTTCCTAAAGTCAGCACACAAAAACCTAATAAATAAGGAAAATATTGAACGAACGATACCGCTAAAAAAGTAATGATAGAATTATTTTTAGTATCTCCTATGCCTAAAGATAATAGGTTGGGCAGCAAAATCATTCGAATAGCCAATACGACCCCGGACATAAAACCTAATAATAAAACGGGATATTGCAACAACTTTGAGAGTTGTTTTTCCTGTCGGCTTTTTTCGCTTAAGTAGTTTCCGCTGGATTGCAAAGCTTCGGCAAAGCGGCCATGAATCAACGATAAGTATACCTGAGCAGTAATTCGCTCTGGAAACCCTACTTTTTTCAGCATCTCATCGAATCGTTGTCCGCCTTCTAAGCCAATTATAATTGTTTTTATCCAAACTTTTTCTTTTGGCATGATCGTTGCTAAAAATTGCAGAGCCTCTTTCAAAACAAACCCTTCCGAGGTCAACTTTGATAGCTTCAGTAAAAAAGAAGCTTGGATATTATTTTGTTTAGCTTTATGGAATTTGGTATTTTTGACAATTCTCTTCGCTGATATACCCATATGAGGTCGCCTTTCTCAATAAACTATTGAATGTACGATTCAATGTGTACGTTTCTCTGTGCCGTCCGATTTGCTCCAACTGCTCTTTGGATAAAACTTCGTACAAGGCAGCTCTTTTGTCCGCCATATCATAGTGTGGACAAGATAAGTGACAATTTCCTTGGCACAGTGGACAAAATCGAGGGATCAATTTCTGGTAAATGATTCCTAATAGCGATTGATGCAGTTGCTCTTTAGATACTCCCAGTTCTTCCAGTCGAGAAAGGACGCCTAGGGTATTTTTAGCGTGTATACTCGCCATAATCAAATGGCCAGTCAAAGCACCTCGTATAGCCATTTTGGCTGTTTCTTCATCCCTGATCTCTCCAATGATCAATACGTCTGGATGATGGCGTAAACTGGAACGCAGCAATGTTGAATAGGAAATGCCGGCTTTTTCATTGACTTGGCATTGCAAAAAACTGGGTTCTTCTATTTCGACGGGATCTTCGACGGTAATAACTTGTTGTTTCTGCCTATGAGAACTTTCTCGTATCAGTTGGTACATTGTTGTTGTCTTCCCTGAACCAACCGGGCCAGAAAATAATAGTAACCCGCTTTTGTATTTGGCTAATCGTTCAATCTCTTGTACTTCTTTTTGAAAAAACGTAGTGGTGCGAAGAGGTTGAATCTTCGCTTGGCTCAATAATCGAATCACCATAGTTTCTTGCGCTCGAAAATTCGTGATGATAGAGAACCGCAGTGCACATACTCCATAATCATTTTTTAAATTTGCTGATCCGCTTTGCGGTTTTCTTCTCTCTCCAACGTCCATATTCGAAATGTATTTAAAATAAGAGATCAGCCTTTCCCCTTCGTCTTTTTCAATTGATTTATGAAGCACCATGTTGCCTCCGATCCTAAAGTAAATCAAGAACAACTGATCTCCTTCTGGCAAAATATGAATATCACTGACTCCTGTAAAATGGGCTTTTCCTACCATATGCGAAGCAAATTCTTCTACTTCCACTATTCTCCACTCCTGTCCGGTTTCAATTTTTATACTTTTCGTATGTGATACTTGTAATATATGCTCTTTTCCATCACTCTCGTTTTAAAACAAAAAAAAGCTTTACAACTCAAAATCGAGTCGTAAAGCTAAAAAAAACATTACATATCAGCGTTGTGGTAGACTTCTGACACATCGTCATCGTCTTCTAATTTAGAGACTAATTGCTCAAAAATTTCTTTTTTGTCTTCGGGTAATTCAATCAATGTTTGAGGAATCATCGTTACCTCAGCTTGTGCTATCGTGTAACCTTCAGCTTCTAGAGCATCACGTACATCTGCCATATCTGAAGGATCTGTATAAATTTCAAAAACTGGTTCTGAGGTTTCCAACTCTTCTCCGCCAGCTTCCAATACACTCATCATCATGGTATCTTCATCTACGTCCAAACCTTCGCGTTCAATAGCAATGTATCCTTTGCGGTCAAACATATAACTTACTGAACCTTTTTCTCCTAATGAACCACCATTTTTATTGAAAATGGTACGCACATGAGTAGCCGTTCGATTTAAATTATCGGTCAACGAATGAACCAATACAGCAATTCCATTTGGTCCGTATCCTTCATAAGATACTTCATCGTAATTTTCGCCTTCGCCTGAAGAAGAAGCTTTTTTGATTGCTCGTTCAACGTTGTCGCTTGGCATGTTGTTCGATTTGGCTTTGTCTAATACCAAACGTAATTGAGGGTTATCGTTGGGGTCAGGACCACCACTCTTTGCAGCCATATAGATTTCTCTAGACAACTTTTGAAAAATTTTCGCACGTTTAGAATCTTGTGCATTTTTACGCCCTTGGATATTGTTCCATTTTGAATGTCCTGCCATCCACAATTCCTCTTTTCGTTTTAATAGTATTTGCTTCAATCAAGCCTTTCTATTCTATCAAAAAAACGCTATTACCGCAACATTCTCAAGCAGAAGGAAGACTCTCGGTTCTATTTATACGTTCTTTTTAAAGGGTGCTTTTTTTTCCAAACTAATACATATACTAATACTAGTACAACCGCTGATAAGGCTCCTATACTATCCAGTACAATATCTTCTAACAAAGGCGTTCTATCTGGAGTCAAGCCTTGATGAAATTCATCGAAGGAAGCATACCCCACAGCCAAAAGCCATGACACCAAAGCCGCTAAATAGATTCCGTTTATCCGATCTTTTAATCCTAAAAACCAAAATAAAGCCAGTAAAAAATAAGAGCCAAAATGAGCTGCCTTGCGGAGATAGAACTCAATAAATGCATTGTATCCGCTAGCTCCTATACTGACCTCGCTTCCTGCATATGTAAACCGGATATGACTCAACAACCCTTTTAAAGGTTCGTTCTTAAGTAAGGTATCGAGAAATCCTGTCATAGACTGGTCCCCGTATGGTTGAGAGGAACTGTAAAATAATATCCCCATCATGACAAAAGCCAACACAATGAATAACGTACTCTTTATCGATTTGTTCATCATTCTCTCCTTCTAGTATGTCATTAATCATTTTATTTTATATTCAATTTACTATTTTACAGGAAATGCATAGATTTTTATAGAGATTAATTCTACAATAAGAGAGTAAGATTAAAATTCAGAAAGGAAGTAATGAATGAAATATAATATAAATTGGGACATGGATTCCGTTTTTCCCGGTGGAAGCACCTCTCCTCAGCTGCAGAAAAAACTCGATACTATGGAAAAACAACTAACAACTTTTTCCGATAACGTTTCTCATTGGAATTGGCAACAAGATTCTCCAACCTACACAGAGTTCGCCGCTATTTTAGAATTGCAGGAAATCCTTTCTTTCGGTTTAAGCGAAGCAGCAACTTTCATTCGTGGTTTGATTTCAGCGGATGTAACGGACAAACAAGCTGGAGCAGTCTACGGGAAAATTATGGAAATCAGAAGTTCCTTCTCAACCATTTTAACGATTTTAACTAAAAAAACCGTTGCTGTTCCGGATAAAGAATGGAAAAATTTACTGTCTCAAGCTCCTTTTTCAGAAGTTCGTTTTGTATTAGATGAAGACCGTACAGCCGGAAAAGATTTACTTAGCGAGGAAGAAGAAGCCCTGATCAACAGCTTATCACTGGATGGCTTTAATGGATGGGGAGATCATTACAATACGATCGTTTCTACCATTGAAATTCCTTTTACAGAAAAAGATGGTACGACAACCCTTCTTTCAGCGGGACAAGCACAAAATAAAATGGGATCTGATCCTAACGACGCTGTTCGTCAACAGATTTTTGCCGAGTGGGAAAAAGCATGGAGCGAAAAATCCTCTGTGTTTTCGGATACGTTGAATCATTTAGCTGGATTCCGTCTGACGAATTACAAATTACATGGCGTCACTAATTTTATGAAGCGCCCTCTAGAATACAATCGAATGACCGAAGCAACTTTAGATACTATGTGGCAGACCATCAACAAGAATAAACAGCCCATCGTTGATTACTTAAATCGTAAAGCAGCATTACTAGGTAAAGAAAAGCTCTCTTGGGTCGATGTTGAAGCGCCCATCCTTTTAGGCGATTACCAGCCTCAACGTTATCCCTTCGATGAAGGTGCAGACTTTATTGTGGCTAATTTCCGCAAATTCAGCTCAAAAATGGCTGATTTTGCTCAGCATGCTTTTGATAATAGTTGGATCGAAGCAGAAAATCGCAGCGGCAAGCGTCCCGGTGGGTATTGTGCGAACTTGCCCGAATCAGGTGAATCCCGCATTTTTATGACCTACGCAGAATCGCCAAATGAAGTGTCTACTTTAGCTCATGAACTAGGCCATGCGTTCCATAGCCATGTTATGAGAGAGTTGCCCGCTTTAAACAGAGGTTATGCGATGAACGTGGCAGAAACGGCTTCTACTTTTGCAGAACTGATCATTTCTGACGCAACTGTTCAAGAAGCTCAAAGCGAGGAAGAGAGAATCAATCTTTTAGACAATAAGATTCAGCGGTCAGCTACTATGTTCATGAACATCCAAGCTCGTTTCTTATTTGAGTCCCGCTTTTATGAAGAACGTAAAAAAGGGATTGTAACGGAAAACCGTTTAAATGAATTGATGGAAGCCGCTCAAAAAGAAGCTTTTGAAGATAGCTTAAGCAGTTACCACCCTACTTTCTGGGCCAGCAAATTGCACTTTTTCAATACAGGCGTCCCTTTTTACAACTTCCCTTATACATTCGGCTACTTATTCAGCATGGGAATTTACGCAAAATCCATCGAACAAGGAAGCGACTTTGAAGAACAGTACATCTCTCTATTGAAAGATACCGGTTCGATGACATCAGAAAATCTGGCTCTAAAGCATTTAAACATTGATTTGACTCAACCAGATTTCTGGCAAAATGGTATCAACTTGATTCACCAAGATATCCAAACATTTATAGATTTGACACAAAAATACATCAATTAATTAAACCCAATAAGGAGTGTTCAATGATGAAATACAGTTTAACATGGGACTTAGAATCTATTTTTCCTGGTGGAAGTGATTCCGCTGAGTTACAAGAAAAATTAACTTTATTAGACAAACAAGCTGATGAGTTTACTCAACACGCTAAAGACTGGGACTACGATGGGGATAAGCCAAATTATACTGCCTTAGCAGACATGCTGACTCTTCATGACGCATTGATGGATGGTATTTCTCAAACGTATACTTTTGTAGAAGCTCTGCAAGCTGAAAATGTTCACGATAAAAAAACAGGGGCTTTGTTTGGCAAGGTGTCTGCATTGTCCAGTCGTTACAAAACTGCTCAAACTATTTTGACCAAAAAATTTGTGTCTATTCCTGATGAAGAGTGGTCTCAACTAATTGAATTACCTGAATTTTCTCCTATTGCATTCGTTTTAACTGAAACACGCGCTGAAGGAAAAGAACTGCTCAGCGAACAAGAAGAAAAATTGATCAATGATTTAGCAGTAGATGGTTTTGAAGGTTGGAGCAACCACTATGACTCGCTAGTAGCCAAAATCAGTATTCCATTTGAAGAAGAAGATGGTACGATTACTCACCTATCTGCTGGACAAGCTCAAAACAAAATGTATGGAGATCCTGATCCTGCGGTTAGAGAAAAACTTTTCGTCGAATGGGAAAAAGCTTGGCAAGAAAATGCTTCTTTATTTGCTGACACATTAAATCATTTATCAGGTTTTCGTTTGGCAAATTATAAAGCGCATGGTATCTCAGATTACTTGAAGAAACCACTAGCATACAACCGAATGAAAAAAGAAACTTTGGACACTATGTGGAAAGCAATCAGCGACAATAAACAACCGTTTGTAGATTACTTGAATCGTAAAGCTCAGTTGTTCGGCAAAGAGCAGTTAGCTTGGCAAGATATTGAGGCCCCTGTGATCGTCGGGAATGCTCGTCCTAAAAAATATCCTTATGACGAAGGTGCAGAATTTGTATTAGGAAACTTCCGTAAATTCAGCAACAAAATGGCTGATTTTGCTCAGTATGCTTTTGACAACAAATGGATCGAAGTAGAAGATCGTCCTGGAAAAGCACCAGGTGGATATTGCGCGGGGCTTCCTGAAACAAAAGAATCACGTATTTTTATGACATATTCCCAAAGTGCCAACGAAGTTGCGACTTTAGCACATGAGTTAGGACATGCCTTTCATAGTGATGTCATGAAAGACTTGCCGCCTATGAACCAGCAATACGCAATGAATGTAGCTGAAACAGCCTCTACTTTTGCTGAAATGATCGTATCTGATGCCACTGTAAAAGAAGCGACTAGTAAAGAAGAAAAAATTACTTTATTAGATAACAAAATGCAAAATGCCCTTGCTATGTTTATGAACATCCATGCTCGTTTCTTATTTGAAACACGTTTTTACGCTGAACGCCAAAAAGGTATTGTTACAGAAGAGCGCATCTCTGAATTGATGATTGAGGCACAGAATGAAGCCTTCCAAGGTACACTGAGCAACAACCATCCTACTTTCTGGGCCAGCAAATTGCATTTTTACATTTCAGATGTCTCTTTCTACAACTTCCCGTATACTTTTGGCTACTTGTTCAGTTTGGGTATTTACAACCGCTCTCTAGAAGAAGGTGCAGGTTTTGAAGACAAATACATCGAGTTGCTTCAAGATACAGGTCGTATGACAACCGAAGATCTGGCACAGAAGCATTTGAATGTTGACTTGACTCAGCCTGACTTCTGGGAAGCCGGAATCTCCCTTGTGAGAAAAGATGTAGAAGCATTCCTTAAACTGACAGAAGAATATATCACTAAATAAAACAGTAAAACACCCTTATCTAAAGAGCCAGGCTAAACGCCTTTTGGTGCTTCTTTAATAAGGGTGTTTTGTTTTATTTATTCATTATCTGCTTTTTTAGGAACCAATACAGTCAAATGTTGAGGCAGTACCTTTAAGGTTAACGGTAGTTTATCTCCTTCATCGCCGTCCACATTTGCTGTCATTTCTTCAACCTCTTGAGCTTCAATAGATCCAAGAGTGAATTTCCGGTACAGAATTTTATCGTCTTCTGGTGCTTTTCCAGTAAATATTTTTGGAATAATATTTAATTTATCCATGATTGCTGAACCTTTTAACGCAATCAAATGCAAATAACCATCGTCTATTTCAGCTTTTGGCAGCAACTTTTCGAAGCCACCCACGGAACTGGTCAATGCGATCAGCACCAATATAGAATCTTGTGTGATTTTCTCGCCATCTACTACAATGTCAAAAGTATGTGACTCATAATTAGCTAAAGCTTTCGTTCCTTCTAAAAAATACGCTAAAGGTCCTAGTTTTGTTTTTTGTTCTACATCTACTTCTTGGACAGCTGTAGGAATCGTTCCGAGTGCAACGACATTTGCAAAGTAATGATCATTTACTTTTCCAATATCCAATTTTTTTTCTTCCAAAGAGTCTAAATGAGCTATCGCCTCTTTAGGATCCATTGGAATACCTAACGAACGCGCTAAATCGTTCACTGTTCCTAGTGGAACGAAACTAAAATCTGGACGGTATTCTTGTTCAGCTAAACCGCTGATAGTTTCGTTTACTGTTCCATCTCCTCCCATTGCAAACACGGCAGCTATTCCTTGTTCAGCAGCTGCTTTAGCAAACGCGGTAGCGTCTCCGCCTTTTTCAGTATATTTAATAGTCACCTTGTCATATATTTCAGCTAATTTTTCTTCTGCGACACTGGATAGAGCTCCTGCCTGTTCAGTGCCGGAAGATGGGTTAACGATCAATAGTGCTTCTCTCATTCTCTTCACCTCGTCGGTATGTATTATGCTTCTCTTCTTTCTATAGTTTACTGAATTTCACCCGTTATTCCTACTGAAACACCTTTATATACAAAAGACCCTAAAGCAGATTTAGAAACTGCTTTAGGGTCTTTACATTGATTCACTAATCTAAATTAATATCTACCGTAGTATACTGAGAAGTTGCCCCAGTATGGGTTAGATTTAAAGTTGCTGACATGTCCTGGACCAGTACTTGATTGAGATCCAACCATACCGCCATTACCTGTGTAGATAGCTACGTGGAAGATTCCACTTGGGCTTCCGCTTTTACTGAAGAACACTAAGTCTCCTGGTTGAGGGTTAGTTACTTTAGTTGAACCAGCGTATTGAGCATATGAATTACGAGCAAGTGATTTTCCAGCTTTTTCAAAGACATATCTTGTGAAACCTGAGCAGTCAAATCCGCTGGTAGTATTTCCTCCAAATTTATATGGAATACCTTTTCCAGTTAAACTATTAGCCACTTGCAAGACACTTCCGCTAGAAACGACTGGTTTTGATTCATTTTTCTTCGCTGCTTCTGCTGCTTTTTTAGCAGCTGCCTTTTTAGCTGCAGCTTTTTCTGCCGCTGCTTTTGCTTCTTTAGCTTTTTGTTCTTTAGCTTTTTGTTCTTTAGCTGCTTTTTCTTTAGCAGCGTTCGAACTGTTATTAGAACCAGCGTTGTTATTAGTTGGTGCAGGCGTTTCAGTCGGAGCTGAAGGTGCTGTTGTCTGTGCCGGTTCAGAAGATTCAGGTGCTGGTGTTGCAGCAACTGAATCGGACTCTTCTTGAACTGAAGCAACTTCAATACTTTCTTCACTGCTTTCTTGAGAACTCTCTGTTACAGTGGAAATTTGAGTTTCTTCTTCAGTTTCTGCAGCAATTTGAGCTTGCTCTAATAATTCTGCTTCAGCTTCAGCTTCTGCTTCGGCTTGAACACTTGTGTATTCAGCAACCTGTTGTTCAGCTTCTGCTTTTTGAGCTAAGAAAGTTGAAATATCTTCTTCTGTAGTTGCTTTTTCAATTGCTAACTGGGCTACAATGACTTCTTTTTCCAGTAATTGTTTGTCCATTTCAGTACGAGTTTGTTCTAATTCCATAGCAATAGCATTTTGTTGATTGATTTTTTGTTCTGTTTGTTCTGATTTTTCAACAACAGCATTTTGATCTGCCACTTGTTCTTGAACTAACGTTTTATTGGCTTTCACTAAGTCTGTTACAACATCGATTCTTCCAATCACATCAGCTACTGATTCTGATTCCAAGATAAAATCTATGTAATTTTGACTAAAACCGCTTGTCTGAACTGTACGAGCTTGCTCTTTTAATTGCTCATTTCGTTCAGCTATTTTTTCTTCTAATACTTTGATTTCCTCTTGCAATTGTTTCATGTCTGCTTGAGCTTTTTCAATTTCTTTAGCTAAAGCTGCTGTTTTTTCTTCATTATTTTTGATTTCATTTGAAATAGTTTTTAACTCAGTTTCAGTTGTAGATACTTGAGATTCAATTTGATTTAGTTGATTGCTTTTTTCGTCGATCAATGTTTGAGTACTTTCGGCTTGTTGTTGAGCTTCTTCAATTTGCGTAGTGTAATCTTCTGCAGATACTTGAGTAGGTAATATAAGGGAACTGAATGTCATGGTTCCTAATAAGGCGATAGCTACAAATTTCTTTTTCACGGAATCTTTCCCTCCAACAATAGTTTTACTTTCAAAAGTCAGTTTTTCTCTTAACGACAGATGAAGTATAGCATACGGAATATATCAAAAAGGTATCGGTAATATTACAGAATGATTAACAGAACACTTGTTGATTTTCGTTCACAAACTACTTTTAAATTAATCACTTATTTAACTTTTTAGTTGCTTTTTCTTTGACTTATTTGAACGAACAATCATTATGATGATCATTGATTAAACCTGCAGCTTGCATGTAGGCGTAGCAAACTGTTGGTCCCACAAAGGAAAAGCCTCTTTTCTTTAATTCTTTAGATAGTTTTTGTGATGATTCATTTTGTGAAGGAACATCTTTTTCATTTATTATATTGTGAACAATTGGTGTCTTTTTAGTAAACGACCACAAATAATCGGCGAAAGAACCAAATTCTTTTTGTATTTCAATAAACGCTGACGCATTTGTAACAATTGACTTAATCTTGAGCCGATTTCTGATGATACCTGGATTTTTCATTAGTTCTTCTTGCTTCTCAAGAGTGTAATATTTTATTTTTTCTGCATCAAATCCATCTAACGCTTCGCGATAGTTTTCTCTTTTTTTCAGAACTGTCTCCCAACTCAATCCTGCTTGCATAGTTTCAAGGATCAGTAATTCAAATAATTTTTTATCATCAAATAGTGGTTTCCCCCATTCTTTATCATGATAGTCTTTTAACAAATCTGTTTTTGCCCAAGAACATCGCTTCATTTTATCCTCTCCTTTTAGTTTGTCTATTATAGGTCAATTTTTTAAGAATCTTGATTTTGTTTTACCGCTTGGTGTATAATACATTGTTAGTATAGCAATCTTAAGTAGGCACAAACGTATTTGCCTGCTGTTTAGTGAACATTTTGGAGGTTATAAAAAGATGACTATGGATTATCGAGTATTATTGTACTACAAATATACTACTATAGAAGAACCAGAAGAATTTAGACGTCAACACTTAGGTTTTTGCAAAGATCTTGGCTTAAAAGGCAGAATCTTGGTTTCTGAAGAAGGCATGAACGGAACCGTTTCAGGAACAATCGAAGCTACACAGAAATACATGGATGCAATGCATGCTGATGAACGTTTCTCAGATATGATTTTTAAAATTGACCCCGCAGAAGGTCATGCGTTCAAAAAAATGTTCGTTCGCTACCGCCCGGAAATCGTTTCGTTGAACCTTGAAGACGATGTTGACCCGAATGAAACTACAGGTAAATATTTAGATCCTAAAGAATTCCGCGAAGCATTATTAGATGAGAACACTGTTGTCATCGATGCTCGTAACGATTACGAATACGATTTAGGACATTTTAGAGGGGCTGTACGTCCAGAAATCAAAAATTTCCGCGAGTTGCCTGAATGGATCCGCGAAAACAAAGAGAAATTCATGGACAAAAAAGTTGTCACCTATTGTACAGGTGGAATTCGTTGTGAGAAGTTTTCAGGTTGGTTATTAAAAGAAGGATTTGAAGACGTTGCTCAACTTCATGGCGGTATCCATACTTATGGAACAGACCCTGAAGTACAAGGCGAATTATGGGACGGAAAAATGTATGTTTTTGATGAACGTATCAGTGTTCCAATCAATCGTAAAGAGCATGTTGTCATTGGAAAAGACTGGTTCGACGGTACTCCTTGCGAACGTTATGTGAACTGTGGAGACCCTAAATGCAACCGTCAAATTTTGACATCACCAGAAAATGAACACAAGTATTTACGCGGCTGTTCTCATGAATGTCGTGTCTCACCAGAAAATCGTTATGTAAAACAACATCATTTAAGCCGTGAAGAAGTTGCAGAACGTTTAGCGGTTATTGGCGAAGAAATGCCTCAAACAGTTTAAGACAACAATAAAAACAGCAGATCCTCTATTGAACTGCCCCTGTCAAGTAGACAGAGAGCCGTTCAATAAAGGGCTTGCTGTTTTTTTATTATTTCAATCTTTTTCATAAGCTGCACGCAATGCAGCTATGTCCAATTTTTTCATTTTAAGGAAAGCTTTTGTTACACGCTCTTTCCTCTTTTCATCATCGGTTGCTAACAAATCATCCAACACAACCGGAGTAATTTGCCATGAAACACCGTAATAGTCTTTCAACCACCCACACTCCTCAGCTTCTGGGACAGCAGACAGTTTTTTCCATAAAAAATCGATTTCTTCTCGAGTATCACATTGAACCAAGAACGAAAATGCTTCGTTGAAGACAAATCCATAGTCTATGTTGCTGTCCATTGCTGAAAATAGTTGACCATTCAAAGTAAATAGAGCATATTGCAGCATATCAGGTGAATTAGGATCCGACTCTTCTTCATAATAAACTACTTTATCCACCTGACTATTTTCAAAAAGCAGTGTATAAAATTCTATCGCTTCTTTTGCTTTACCCACTTGCTGACCCGAAAATAATAATTGCGGAACGATTTTCCCTGCAGTTGTCTCCTCTTCTGTCCAAAGCAACTGCCAAGATACACCATATCGATCATTTAACCATCCATATTGTCCGCTGAAAGGATATTCCCCTACTTCCATCAAGATACTTCCATCAACCTTTAAGATTTCCCACAAATACAAGACTTCTTCTTTTGACGAACAATAAACCCTCAGTGAAATTGCTGGGGTCATTTGAAAGTCAGGACCGGCCGAGATAAACCTAAATTCTTGTCCTTTTAACGTTATGGCCACAACATCAGCTGTCCCGCTTGGTGTATCGTGTATCTGGGCAATAGATTGGATTCTGGATTGTTCAAACACCGAAGTGTAAAATTCAGCTGCTTCAACAGCTTCTTTATCAAACCATAAATGTGGAATAATTGCTTTCATAAAATTCCTCCAGTAAAAACTTTTATTTGGTCCAAAACCTGTCAGTAGCTAATAATAAATCTATCCATCAATACGAAGTTGAACGTTTATTTCCTTTGAATAAGGAACTATATACAACCCTTTTTTCTTAGACCATTCAGCATAAACAAGGTCTGTTGGCTTCTCATACCCTTTTTTCCTGATTTCTTCTAATAACCATTCTTCTGTTTTTCCAATACTTTCTAAAGCTTTCACCTCTACTCTGCCCTCATCAATCAATAAAACAGCCAGGGTGGAGTTTACTTCTTCATTCTTCATTACACTGACTTCTCCACTGGTTTCTAATATGACGTATTTTGCTTCTTTTAAAGAAAAACAATTTTGCGCTCTCAATAGTGATCGAAGTTGTTCTAATTCTATATGATTTTTAGCTAGCTCTTTCGTGTTCAACTGCCCGTCCTGAACCAATATACTCGGAATCCCTTTTAATACCTGACTGGAACGATGCTGCTTTTGAACAACTAATTCGATGATGTAGATCAAGATTCCCCAGAAACCTAACGCAAAGATTATATGCCCTACGTGGATAGCTTGATCATAAATCGCGCCTTCTACGATTCCACCTAAGATTAATGTGTAAATCAAGTCATATGGCGTTACTTCAGCCATCGTCTTTTTACCCAATACTCTCATGACCAATAGCAATCCGATCAATCCAACAAATAATTCAGGCCGATTGTAAGAAACATGTCATTCCTCCTCTTGTTCCTTGCAACTGATAATGATTTCTTACCTTCTCTTTTCATTGTAGAATGTTTCAACAAAAAAAACACATCACACGATTATGAAAATAAAAAATACCCTTTGTTCAGACGACATGTCTTAAACAAAGGATATTTAATAGATCGAATTCACCGTCAGCTTAAAATCAAAGCATCATCGTTCAACATTGTTCCGCTATTTTTATGAAAGAGTTCCAACAGTTCAGGTATCGTCAGTTGCTCTTTTTCTTCCCCTGAAATATCGACTACGATATTCCCTTCACTCAACATAATGAGTCTGTTCCCATATTGAATGGCTTGTTCCATATTATGAGTGATCATCATGGCAGTTAAGTTTTCTTCTTGAACGATTTTTTCTGTCAAATCTAAAACCATCTGACTGGTTTTTGGATCTAGAGCAGCAGTGTGTTCATCCAACAACAATAATTTAGGTGTTACTAATGAAGCCATTAAAAGCGTCACAGCTTGTCTTTGTCCTCCAGATAATAACCCGATTTCCATCTTCATTCTATCTTCTAATCCTAAACCTAACCTCTTTAAGGATTCTTTGAAAATCTTACGTTGATCATCTTTCACTCCAGATGTCAATCCGCGTTTTTTCCCGCGTTTTAAGGCTACTGCTAAATTTTCTTCGATAGTTAGTCTGGATGCCGTTCCCATACGCGGATCTTGAAAGACACGACCAATGTCTTTAGCTCTTTTTACAGTAGGCAGTTTAGTAATATTTTTCCCTTCCAGCAAGATTTCTCCCTCATCTACAGCAAAGCTGCCTGCAATACTGTTCATCAAGGTTGACTTGCCAGCCCCATTTCCACCAATGATCGTGATGAAGTCTCCTTCATAAATTGTTAAATCCAAACCTTTCAACACATGATTTTCATTCACCGTTCCGATTTCAAAACTTTTATGGATTTGCTTCATTTCTAATACTGGTTTCATATCAATGTGGCTCCTTTCTCGTTTGTTTGGTTGAGTTTCTTTTTGCGCTTGTTAGGCAGTTTGACTAATGGAGAAGCTAGCGCAACTGTTAATAAGATGGCAGAAAAGACTTTTAGGTCTTGTGGATCGACATTTAGTTCTAATACTAGAGACAACATCAATCGGTATAAAACAGCTCCAACCACAATCGTCATCAAGCGCTTTGCAAATGTCAAATGACGGAAAATAACCTCGCCTATGACAATAGAAGCTAAAGCGATCACTATGGTACCAATACCACTGCTGATATCCGCAAAACCATTATCTTGAGCAATCAATCCGCCAGACATAGCAATCAATCCATTACACAACATATAAGAAATGATTTCCATTTTGTCGGTGTTGATCCCATTGGCTTCACTCATCTCTGGATTGTCTCCAGCAGACCGAATAGCTAGTCCAGTCTCTGTATTGTAGAACAATTTCAAGCTCATGATCACTAAAGAAACAATGAGAGCTCCAACAAGCAAAGTAGAAAGGTTCGATTCAATGCCCCATGATTCTGCAGTCTCCATCAAGGTGCGTTCCCCTAATAAATTGACGTTCGCTTTCCCCATAATTCTTAGATTAATGGAATACAGTCCGGTCATGGTGATGATCCCAGAAATAAGAGAAGGGATCTTCAATTTCGTATGCAGCAGTGCAGAAATCATTCCAGCAGCCATACCGCTTACTAATGCTGCTATTGTTGCGATCCAAGGAGAGACACCGTTCACGATCAAAGTAGCCGCAATGGCTGCTCCTAAAGGAAAACTTCCTTCTGCTGTCAAATCTGTTATTTTCAGGATACGGAAGTTTAAATAGACTCCAATTGCCATTACTGACCACAATAATCCTTGAGATGTGCTTGATAATAAAATATCCATTTTTACCTCTCCTTTATTTCATAGTGTTGCTTTTTTGTTTATTCTGGCAATACGATATCGTCTGGGTCGATTCCTAAAGCTTCAGCCATTTCTTCATTGATGACTAGTTCCAAGCTGTCAGATGTCTCAACTGAGATATTTTCTGGTTTTTTGTTTTCTTCAATGATTTGAAGAGCCATTTTGGCTGTTTGGCGGCCTAAGTCTTCATAATTGATTCCGTAAGTTGCTAAGCCTCCTGCTTCTACTTGTTCAGCAGAACCTGCTACAACAGGCAATTGGTATTCCATAGCTATCTTACCCACTGTTGCTGCTGTACTGGCTAAAGTATTGTCTGTTGGAATATATAATCCATCAACGTCTTGGGCTAAAGTAGTCAGAACTTGCTGGACATCATTGGTAGAAGAAACCGTTAAGGCTTCTACCGTCACACCGCTCGCTTCAAGAGCTTCGATGGCTAAGTTTGCTTGTATTTCAGAGTTAGGTTCTCCCGCGTTATAAATAAGGCCAATTTTTTCTGCATCTGGTACTAAAGACAATAAAAGTGCAATTTGTTCTTCGATCGGTACCATATCACTTGTTCCAGTGACGTTCCCACCTGGAGATTCGTTGCTTTCCACCAAACCTGCATCTTCTGCATCCGTTACTGCTGTAAAGAGGATAGGATCTTCTTTGGTTTCATTGGCCAAAGATTGTGCAGCTGGCGTTGCGATTGATAAGATAACGTCGTTTTCACCTGCTAATTGTTGGCTCATGCTTTGAAGATTTGCTTGATCGCCTTGAGCATTTTGATAATCTACCGTCAGATTTTCTCCATCTACGTAACCGGCATCCTCTAATTCTGCTAGGAACCCTTCACGAGCTGAAGTCAGAGATTCGTGTTCCATGAATTGTAATACTCCCACATTGATAGATCCGTCTTCTGAAGACTCTGCTGAACCGCAAGCCGCCAACACCATTCCTGATAGTAAAGCTATTCCACCTAAAGCCATTTTTTTCAATTGATTTTTAGTCGCCATTTTCATTTCCTCCTCATTTTTTGTTCATAAATTGAATACCTTATCGACCTAATCTAAGAGCCTCCTTCTATAGCTAGATAATAAAAAGCGCCTCATTAGATGATAAAAATCTAATGAGGCGCGAATCTTATTGATTATTGATTGATTTTAGCAGCCGCTTAGATTTTTTCATCTACGCGGCTGGTTGAAAACAGTACAAAGTACTTTAGCCATCATAGACGCAAACTTGGTTATTGTTTGCATCCATAATGTTGATATGTCTACAAACACCGTCTAAAGTAGCTAAAGTAAAAGTTATTCAAATTTGTGGGTTCTTGTCTTATTCCTGTTTTCATTAAGAATCACTCACTATCTAAATTTGATATTGCTAGTATAATGTAAATATGATGAGAATGTCAACAGCAAGATTAAAATAATTTCATATTATTCTTTTTTGTACATTAAGATTCACAGAATCATTTAAATTTGAACGTTTCTTTTCAAAAATAAATCTTTTTTATCAACACTTTCATTCTGCTCCTAATAAAAATGTTCTTTTATTTCTTTATTTGGTATAATTAGCAAAGCCCTATGGAAGATACGATTAACTCCTCATTAACGGATGTGTATTTCCATTTTTTTATTATTTGTGATAAAAACTATACTTTAAAGATTATGAGGTGATTTAAATTTGAACGATTCAGACAACAAGGACGGACGTTCACTGTGGGAAAAGATCTCACAGTATGGTAAATCTGTCTATCAGAACAGTATGAGTTTTATAGATTCAAGTCGAGAAAAAATAGCTGGTAAAAATCGTGCAGAAGAGGATGCCCTTGCAGCCGAAACTTCAGGCAATCATGAAGTGGATGAAGCAACTGAACTTTCTTCTGATAATATCGACGAAAATAAAGAACCCAGAACAGGTTTCAGCAAATTCCTCTTCGGGTTTAATGTTGCTTATAATGTGATCAAGAATTTAGTCATTATCTTTTCTCTTATCCTATTGATCGGTGGAGCATTTGCAGGAGGTGCAGGTGTTGGTTTGTTTGCTTCTTTAGTCTCTGGTCAAACCCCTCCTTCTTATGAAGATATGCAAGTCGCGATCGGAAACGTGGAGCAAACCTCTACAATGTATTACGCAAATGGAGAAACCATCAGTGATTTTCGTTCAGATTTAAAACGAACAACGATTTCTTTAGATGACATATCAGAATATGTTATTAATGGGGTTATTGCGACAGAAGATGAATACTTCTGGGAACATCCAGGAGTTGTCCCTAAAGCAGTCCTTCGCGCAGTTGTTCAACAACTAACAGGATCTGTTCAAACTTCAGGTGGATCCACGTTGACTCAACAACTGATCAAACAGCAAATCTTGTCTCCTGAAGTAACTTTTGAACGTAAAGTAAATGAAATATTGATTGCTTTTAGAGTCGAAAATTACTTCTCTAAAGAAGAAATCTTGCAAGCTTATTTAAATGTTTCTCCTTTTGGAAGAAATAGTTTAGGACAAAATATCGCTGGGGTACAAGAAGCTGCAACAGGGATTTTTGGCGTAAATGCAAAAGATTTGACTCTTCCTCAAGCTGCTTTCATTGCAGGTCTTCCTCAAAACCCGATTACTTATAGCCCTTATACAGGATCAGGTCAGGTAAAAGAAGACCAGACAAGCGGATTAAGTAGAAAAAATGAAGTGTTGTTCCGTATGTTCCGAGAAGGCTATATCACTGAAGAAGAATATGCATCAGCTCGAGATTATGATTTGACACAAGATTTTATTTTGCGACAAGAAAATGAACAAGATACAAATTCCTTTGCGTATGATGCTGTTGAAACGGAAGCACGTTTGATTTTAATGAAGTTATTATATGAAGCAGACGGATTAACCAAAGAAGATATTGACGCTGATCCTAATCTCTATACTCGTTATTACGAAAGAGCAGATGACGATTTGCGGTTAAATGGTTATAAAGTCTACTCTACTATAGATAAAACCATTCACAATGCTTTAGAACAAGTAGCATCCGAATATGGTCCTGGCATGGGACGAACGAAGAAGGCGCCTGCGGTTTACGACCCTTCAACCGGGGAATACATCCAACCTATGGAAGAAGACCCTGAAACAGGTGAATCTGTTCCTAAAATGGTTGAAATCCAAGTCGGTTCTTCATTGGTTGATAACGCGAGCGGCCGGATCATTGCATTTGTCGGCGGTACGAATTACCAAGACAATATGCTGAATCACGGTTTGTATGTAGAAAGACAGCCTGGTTCAACGATAAAACCCGTTTTAGTCTATGCTCCAGCTTTGGAAGAAGGATTGATCACACCAGCCAGTATGGTATCTGACTCTCGTTTGTTCGTACCGAACTGGGTGAATGGGAGAATTGAAGGACATGAAGTTACGAACGTAGGAAATGTTTATTCAGATAAAAATGTATCTGCTCGAGAATCGTTAGTCAATTCAATGAATATCCCTACCTCTCGTATTTATTTACAAATGATGGAAAATGGATCTACTCCTGGTAACTTCTTACCTTTAATGGGTATTGGAGCGGATGCTGTACATCCTGATGAATATAAAAATGCTGCCTTAGCTTTAGGCGGTACTGGTCATCAAGAAGTTAACGAAGAAGGCGAAGTTGTGGGCATGATCTATGGTCCAACTGTTTTAGAAATGACGAGTGCGTACACGATGTTGGCAAATCAAGGTGTTCATGCTGATCCTTTCATGATTGAACGCATTGAAAACAGTGATGGCGAAGTCATCTACCAACATGAATCTGAGACAACTAAAGTCTTTACTCCTGAAACAGCTTATATGACAGTCGATATCTTAAGAGATGTCATGGAAAACAGCACTGTTGGGGGAACTACAGATCAATTGAACTTTTCAGCAGATATTGCTGGTAAAACAGGTACAACGAACGCTCAAGAAGATATCTGGTTTATTGGTATGACGCCTACTATTACGTTAAGCTCATGGATAGGATATGATGTAGACCAAATTTCTATAGACACAGAAAACGGCGTTCACCCTAGTAAGAGAAATTTGAATTTTTGGGCAAGATTGATGAACGCTGTTTATGAGAAAAACCCCACTTTAGTAGGGTCTGATAAAAACTTTACCCGACCAGAAGGAATCGTCGAAGAAGAAGTTTTGGCTGAAACAGGTATGAAACCTGGTGAAATCACCGTGCCTTCAGATGCTGTAGAAAAAGCTAAAGAATCTGAGTTGCAATATGCTGATTTTGAAGAAAGAAAACCAAACGTTTCTCCTTCTAGATGGTTGCCTGATGGTGCTAAAGTTTCTATTTCAGGTGATATGAAAAAAGAGATTTTTGCAAAAGATAAAGTTCCTGGAACTACCGTTTACGATTTCTTGATCGGAAGCCCTCCTCACATTCAAAATAGTTTTTGGAAATCGAAGGCTGGATCTGGCGCTAGTGCTAAGGCAAAAGAGAACAATGAAAACAAAGAAGAAGAAAATGCTGACGAGGACTAAACAACTTCTCTTAGCAAAAAAAGGTTCATTGGGTTCTGTACCTAATGAACCTTTTTTGTGTCTATTTTATTTTTAAACAATCCCAACTCCTTTAGATTGAAATAAAAAAGAATCCTTGCCTACTCTTATTGATGAGTAGACAAGGATTCTTTAGTTTAGATTAATCTTCTGACCGTGTTGTTCCTCTATGCGCAACATGATAAGGCAAGATAATCGTTTTTTCGTCTGTTTCTTCTTTATTCATCAACTTAGTCAACAATCTCATCGCTACCGCACCGATATCATATAAAGGTTGAGTGATCGTACTTAATTTAGGACGAGTCATTTCAGTTAATTTAGAGTTATTGGTTGTCACGATTTCGAACTCTTCAGGAACTTTGACACCTCTGTCTACCGCTCCGTTTAGGATGCCTACTGCTAATTCATCATCACCAACAAATGCTGCTGTAGCTCCAGATTCTGCTAATTTAGTGAACAACTCTTCTCCACTTGTGAAACTATATTCTGATTCAAAAATCAAGCTTTCATCAAATTCCATCGAAGCTTTTTCTAAAGCATCTTTATAACCAGCTAAACGGTAAATCCCATTGATAGGATCCGCTTGCGGTCCTGATACAAAAGCGATTCTTTCATTTCCAGATTTAATCAACTCAGCAACCACTTCTTCTGCTGCATTTCTATAATCCACATTTACACTGCCTACTTGTTCATCAGGATCTACAGTTCCTGCTAAAACTACTGGAGTTTTAGAACGAGAAAATTCAGCTCTCATATCATCTGTGATTTTATGCCCCATGTAAATAATACCGTCTACTTGTTTTGCAAGTAATGTATTTAATACTTGGATTTCTTTTACATCGTTTTGATCAGAGTTGGCTAAAATGATATTGTATTTGTACATACTTGCAATATCATCGATCCCTCTTGCTAAAGATGCAAAGTATAAGTTGGTTACATCTGGGATGATAACTCCCACTGTAGTCGTTTTTTTACTTGCCAATCCACGTGCTACTGCGTTTGGACGGTAATCTAAACGATCAATAACGTCCAACACTTTTTTACGAGTAGTTGGTTTTACATTAGGATTGCCGTTTACAACACGAGATACTGTAGCCATTGAAACGTTTGCTTCACGTGCAACATCATAAATCGTAATAGTCTGTTTTTCCATTTTTTAATAGCTCCTTTAAAGTCATGTCGTTCATTTTTAACCTATTTTTCAATAAATCTAATCTACCAAATCTAATTCAATATTGCAAGCGGTTTATATTTATTTTCATGAAATTTTCACTTACTTTTTCAGATAACGCTTCCAAAAAATAATTTTATCTTCTGCGGTTGCTTAATGATACAATAAAATAGAATGCAATAAAGCTATCTAGAAAGAAGGAATAGAATGTTCAAACAATTAACTTTTCTGCAAAATTGGTTACAAGAAAATGACGTAGACGCTGTTTTTATCAATGATCCTAACCACGTCGCTTACTTTAGCGGTTATCACAGTGAACCGCATGAAAGAATTTTAGCTCTTCTTGTCTTTAAACAAGCTGCTCCGTTTCTTTTCGTCCCTGCTCTAGAGAAAGAAGATGCATTGTCTAGTCCATGGACATTTGATGTAGCTTCTTACTTAGACCATGAAAATCCTTGGAATATCATCCAACAGACAATCCTGCAACGAGCAGATCATTTAGCGACTATAGCTGTTGAAAAAGATTTCTTAACAGTCTCTAAATTCGAACAACTGAATCTTGCGCTTTCTCCTTCATCCATTAAAGACATAAGCCCTATTATTCAACAAATGAAAGTTATTAAAACGCCAGACGAAATCCAAAAAATGATTGAAGCCGGTAAATGGGCAGATAAAGCTTTAGAAATTGGATTCAACGCTATAGGTGAAGGTCTTGAAGAACAAGAAATCGTTGCGGTTATTGAATATGAATTGAAAAAAATGGGCATTAAAAATATGAGTTTTGAAACCATGGTCTTGACCGGTGACAATGCCGCTAGCCCACACGGCACACCTGGTGATAGAAAAATTGAGAAAAATGATCTCATATTATTTGATCTAGGCGTAGTCTACGAAGGATATACCAGTGACGTTACGCGCACAGTAGCTTTCGGAGAACCTTCCCAACAAGCTAAAGACATCTATAATCTAGTCCTCGAAGCTAATGAAGCGGCTATTGCAGCTGTCAAGCCTGGGATAACTGCAGGAGAGTTAGACAGAATAGCCCGAGACGTTATCTCAGAGGCTGGGTATGGAAAATATTTCAACCATCGACTAGGTCATGGATTAGGAAGCAATGTTCATGAGTTTCCTTCGATCATGGGAGGGAATGATTTAGTGATCGAAGAAGGTATGTGTTTTTCCATCGAGCCCGGCATTTATGTGCCCGGTGTAGCTGGGGTGCGTATAGAAGACTGTGTCTATGTGACAGCAGATGGATGTGAAGTTCTCACTCACACACCTAAATCACTGACTGTTGTCTCTTAAAAACCATCTGATAATTTACTGTTGCACAAAAAGAGAGACCGGAAGATTCCGGTCTCTCTTTTGTGCAACATAGGTAAACAAGTTGTTTTCTATGTCTTTTTTTTGTACTCGATTTACTGTAAGACAGCTTAGATTCCGACATTTGTATTAGTCGTTCTTTCTCCATCGCTTTCTTCAGTTGTTTGTTCTGTGCTGACATTTGTAGTAGTGTATTGAGGATCTTCATCAGCTTTTTCTTGGTCATAATCAAAATCCATTGTAGCTCTTTCCACATCTTTTTTCATATTGCCAGCAGTATACTGAGGCATTTCACGAGATTTTTCTGCTTCAGAAACTTTTTTCTCTTGTTCCGATTGGAACTCTTCTTTGACTTCAGTTCCTTTTTCTTTCACTTGTTCGGCTGCATCTTTTACTTCAGATTTAATGTCGTCCAAGTTGTCTTTTAATCCTTGCGAATTAGAAGACATTTGACTCTTCATTTTATTAGCAGTATCTTTTAAGCTGATTTTGATGTCTTCTGTTGCACTCATAGCAACATCTCTCATCTCAGTGCCTTTATCTTTTGCTATTTGCGAATAGTCTTTTGCAGTTCCTTTAGCTTTATCTGCTTGATCAGAAAGGTCTGATCTCAATTCTTTTCCTGATTTAGGTGCTAATAAAAGTGTTGTTGCTGCAGCTGCAGTTGCTCCTAAAATTGCTCCTAATAAAAATCCGCCTTTTTTACTCATAATTCAATCTTCCTTTCTCTCTATAAAAGTTGTAGATTGTATGACTCTTGATTATTCTGAATCTTTTTTATTTTTTCTTTTGCGGTTCATGTTCATAGCTGTCTTACCTACTTTTGTCACAACGCCTGTTTGAGCAGTACGTTTTGTTACTCCTGTAACACGGTCAGTTAAGTTGCGTGTAGAAGAGTTTAGATTTGAAACAGATACCCCTAGATCTCCAATAGCTTGGAATAAAGGATCGGTTTTACCTAACTTGCCGTTTACATCATCCAATGTTGTATTGGATTTGTTCAATAACCCCTCTACTTCAATCAATAAATTGTCCGCGTCTTTAGTGATCACTCGTAGACTCGAGTTAGCTTCCTTGACTGTATCGGAAACTTCTCCCATGATTTTTGAAACTTTAAGCAAGACAATCACTAAAAAGACTACTAGTACTGCAAATGCAACCGCTGCAATCAACGCAGCAATTTCTCCACCTGTCATATGAATCCCTCACTTCCTTAAATTTTTCAATTTATTCTTTAAATGTTTCGTTCAAATCAATAAAGATCAAACATGGCAACATTTAAAAAACGTTTTCTATTCGTGTATAGAATACCATTTAAAAAAAAGGAGTTCAAACAATACGAAATAGAACAGGAAAAAAAGTTCGCTTTTAGCTTTATTATGAGTATTTGCACACATTAAACCGGCTTATAACAATGGTCACAGAAGTTTAACACCTCTTTGGTTTTATTTAAGTCGTTATTTTGTTAAGATGTCATTTAGCAGCGATTATTTCTCATGAGGTGATAAAATGAATGAATCAAATGTTACAGAGTCTGTAGTGAATGATGTGGTTGAAAAAACAAATTTATTCAGCCGATATTGGAATTCCATTAATTGGAATGAAATCATCAGCACTATCTTGACCACTAGTCTGCAAATCTTATTTTTCTTGATCCTGTTTTATATCCTAAAAAAAATCGGGAATGTTTTGATCACTAAGGCTTTTTCAAGCTATAGAAGAAAAGAAAACATATCTATCAATCGATTGAATACATTGAACAGCCTATCGCAAAATATTTTTCACGCTGTCATAGGTTTTCTGTTAGCTTATTCTATACTGAATGTAATTGGCGTGCCTGTGGCTTCTTTACTAACTGGTGCCGGTGTAATTGGTTTGGCTTTATCTTTAGGTGCTCAAGGTTTTGTCAGCGACATTGTAAATGGTTTTTTCCTCTTGCTTGAAAAGCAAATGGATGTCGGTGACGTGGTAGAGTTGGATACGGTATCTGGAACAGTCGTTGATGTGAACCTTAAAACGACGTTGGTTAAAAGTTTTGATGGCACATTGAATTTTGTCCCTAACCGTTACATTACAATAGTCAGCAATAAATCTCGTGAAGACATGCAAGTAATGATCAAAATTCGTCTTTATCCTGACGCTGACATTCAAAAAGTCTCCAAGGTTATTTCTGAAGTGAATGAGCGACTTGTTCCTCAGTTTCCTGAGATTACAGAAGAACCTTCTTATACTGGAATGATCGATATAGGAGAAGGTCAGACTGGAATTCGGATAACCATGTATACTTTAAATGGTCAGCAATTTGACATTCAGCATCGTTTTTTCCAAGAGTATGTCAGCAGTCTAACAGAAGCAGGTATAAAAATTCCTTTAACAAAATATCCAATAGTCTAGCTTTCCAAAATAGTAATCATGGTACACGCAAATTCATCAATCTTGTCTATACAAAAAAGAAGCCGAATCGGAGCAAACTACCGATTCGGCTTCTTTTTATTTTTAACTCAAAGCTACCTTTTCTTGTTCTAAAACATGGTTTGCCTTTGCTTCTAAGAAGTCGCAAACAGTTTTTATAGCAAAAGGAATGGCCTCTTCTTTAGGAGACATTTGAGGATGGTGCAATCCATATGGAGTATCGACACCTAGCCAAAACATCGTTCCAGGTACCTTGTCCAATAAGTATCCAAAGTCTTCTCCAGTCATGGCAGTCCCAGCTTCTTCATAATGAACATCAGCACGATGTTTCATAAACTGAACAAATGCTTCTGTTTCTTTTGGCGTATTGATAACCGGCAAATAGCCGTACATGTTCAAATCTACATCAACTTTACATTGATAAGTCATTTCAATCCCTTGAGCGATTTCTTTAAATCGTTTTTGGACCCGATAACTCATGTCTTTAGTCAATGCACGTATAGTCCCTTCAATACGAGCATGATCACTGATGACATTTCCGGTCGTTCCAGCATGGAATGAACCTAACGTCACAACCGCTCCTTCAACAGGATTTACATTTCTGCTGACGATCGTTTGCACTTGGTTTACAAACTGGCTGGCTGCTACAACCATGTCATTTGATTCTTGAGGATAAGCTGCGTGTCCTCCGATTCCATGGAAGTCCACCGTCAAATCACATGTGGATGCAAATAAAGTCCCTTCTTTGGTTGCGATAGTTCCTACAGGTCTATTTGGATCAACATGCAGCGCATAAAATTCATCCGGCATCCATTCATTTAGGAATCCTTTATCATAATAGATTTTTGCTCCACTGACCGTTTCTTCTGCCGGCTGAAAAAAGAACACAAGGTGATCTTTAGCAGGATGCTCACTAAAATGAGTCAATATCCCTAGGGTGATGGCCATATGTACATCATGCCCACAAGCGTGCATTCTTCCTTCATGAGTAGACTCAAAAGTCAAATCCGTTTTTTCTACGACAGGCAAACCATCAATATCTGTTCTCCATCCAATCGTACGGTTTCCTTCAGTCCCTTTTACCCTCACTAAAATAGCTGTTTCATCTACTTTGATTTCTAAGTGTTCTTGAGGCAATTGCTGAATGATTTTCAACAAATAATCTCGTGTTTTGTATTCTTCCAGCCCTACTTCAGGTATCAAATGCAAATCTCTTCTTATTTTTATAAATGGGTCTATTTTTTCTACCATGGTCTTGCTCCTTACGTTTATCTAACATACAAATAAACCAGACATTCTGTTTCTGGTTATTGATGAGTTGATTTTTTTGGCTTATTTGTTTTTAATCGCTTCTTCAGTTTGATGATGATCTTTAACTGATCAGTCAACCCTTTACTGAAAAATAGATTCTTGATGCAATTGAACATCGTAACGGTGCTCAAATTCATGTGCTACATGGTTTACTGATTTTAGAATTTCTCTTCTTGTAACAATGCCTTGGAATTTCTTTTCGTTGTCTACAATACAAATAAACGCATTATCGACCAGCAAATGCAACAAATCTTCCAGTTCATAATCATCATTTAAAACAGCAAAATCCGTTCGCATCACTTCTCCTACCGTTAATGAATCTAAACGGTCAAAGTGGATTTCCGTAACACCTGTGATAGCTTCTATAATCAATGGAATCGAAATCAGTCCGCTGACACGGGCTTCTTTGTCTAAAACAACGATAACATTAAATCCGATCTTGGTTAAGACTAGTAGAGCATGGTTTAAATTATTTTCTGCTTGGACATGTGCCACTTCTCTGGCAGGAATCAAGAAATTTTCTTGATTTTCTAAAAACATCTCTTGGATTTTATCTCCAATCATGGATGGTTTCCTCCTAATATTATCTTCATTACTATTGGTATTTTACAGTACGCAGACGAATAATCCTATCTTTTAGCAAACATCTTAAAATAAATCGAATTTCACCGAAGCATTAGGCTTTTCTACATTTTGCTGAACCGAACAACAAGTCCTTCAACGGGTTGATGACTGCGGTCATAGTAAGAAACCGTGATGCCTCTCTCATCCATTTCAACAATAGCATAGGTTTGAACGTGGTATTTCCCTCTAGGTTGTAATATACTGCCAGGATTCAATAAGAGAATCCCATCTCTTTTTTCTACACCCAACTCATGCGAATGGCCAAAAAAGGCGAAATTTGCTTTATTCCTTTTTGCGGCTTCCAAAAGAGGTACCATCGAAGATTTTACATCTAGATAATGCCCATGAGCCATAAAAACACGATTACTCCCTACATCTACGGTTTGTTCCAATTCGTAGCGCTGGTCGAAATCCATATTTCCTCTCACTGTGATGAAAGCTTTCCAAATATCATCGGATGCTTCCAGTTCTGAATCCCCGCAATGGAATAATTGATCCATACTCTCTTTGTATTTGTCTCGAAGTTCCACTAAAATATCTCTATCTCCATGACTGTCACTAACAACAAGTATTTTCATTATCGGCTTCTCCTTATTTGTCCAACATTGAAATCCATTCATCCCAAACTTTCTCCAAATTGATCAGAGCTTTTGCTCGATGACTGATTGCATTCTTTTCCTCTTCCGTCATTTCAGCCATCGTCTTATTTTTTTCTGCTACAAAAAATAAGGGGTCGTAACCAAATCCATTTTCTCCGTGCGGAATAGACAAAATCCGTCCGTCCACTTCTCCTTCAACCACTAAACTATCTTTTCCAGGCGCAGCTAAAGCCAATGTACAATGGAATTGAGCTGTTCTTTTTTCTGGAGGCACGTTGGTTAATTCATGAAGCAATTTTGCATTATTCGCTGCATCACTTTTTCGTTCTCCTGCATATCTTGCCGAATAGACTCCAGGATTGCCATCCAAATAATCGACTTTCAATCCAGAATCATCAGCCAAAACAAGCATATTTAGTTTATCTGCGATTGTTTCAGCTTTTAACAGAGCATTCTCAGCAAATGTAGTCCCTGTTTCTTCTACGTCTGGAATATCCGGATAGTCTAACAACGTTTTAACTGCAAACCCTTTTTTACCAAATAAACTTTCAAACTCAGCAGCTTTTCCTTTATTACGAGTAGCGATCAAGATTTCTTTTTTGCTCTTACTCAAGTCAAGAGGCGCTAAATTTTGATTCATGCGGTTCCCTTCCCTGATAGCCTTGTTTTGTACATCAAATAATTGAAGAATACCTGCTTCTCCTACTTCCATCATCTCATTCATTTGCTCTTTAGAAAAAGGCGCTTTTTCTCCAGCACCTTGAATCTCCACGAATTTTCCGCTGGAAGTCATGACTAGATTCATATCTACAGCTGCTGTGCTATCTTCACTGAAATCTAAATCCAATAAGATATCTTCTTCTGACGTCATTCCTACACTGATAGCAGCAATATTATCTAAAATCGGCGTTTCTTTCACCAACTGCTGATTGACCAGTTTTTGGACAGCCAAACTCAACGCCACAAAACCGCCTGTAATACTGGCTGTTCTTGTTCCTCCATCAGCCTGAATTACGTCACAATCTACCACCATCGTTCTTTCTCCCAGCTTTTTTAAATCGACGATTGACCGAAGAGAACGAGCGATCATCCGTTGAATTTCCATCGTTCTGCCGTTTATTTGGCCGCGGACAGCATCGCGTTGTTTTCGCTGTTGTGTCGCTCGAGGCAGCATGTTGTATTCAGCATGAATCCAGCCGCTGTTTTGCCCTCTCAAAAATCGAGGTACTTGGTCTTCAACTGTCGCTGTACAAATCACTTTTGTGTTGCCGATTGAAATTAAAACAGATCCTTCAGGGTGAAGCAAGTAATTTGGTTCAATAGTGATTTTTCTTAATTCCGTTATTTTTCTATTATCGTTACGCATAACCGGACTCCTTCTTCACAACTTTAGTACTGACACTTATTATTCTGCAGTTCCTAGGTGAATCTGTTCTACTTCTAGTTCTTTCAACCCTAACCACTGTGAAGCTATATCATGAAACATTTGTTTAGAACCTGTAGTATAAAACTTACGCTCACTCGAAGGTTTCTTTTGACTTTTTTCAGCTAGGTCATAATAATCTAGAATAGTGCTTACTTCACTAATCGTTTCAGCTCCAGAATCGATCAACGTAACGTTTTCCCCAATCACATTTTGAATGATCGGACGCAATAACGGATAGTGAGTACAACCTAAAATCAAAGTATCCAATTGTTTATTCTTTAACGGTTTCATTGTCTCAGCGACTACTTTTTTTGCTATTGCACTTCGATATTCATTGCTTTCTACTAAAGGTACGAATTTAGGACATGCTAGACTAATGACTTCCACTTGATTATCTTTGTCGTGAATCAATTGTTCATACATTTTGCTTTTAACAGTACCTTCTGTTCCAATGATGCCTACTCGATTATTAGAAGTGGATTTAATTGCCGCTCTGCTTCCTGGCATAATAACGCCTATTACAGGGATAGCTAATTTCTTTTTAATATCTTCCAATGCTACGGCTGTAGCAGTATTACAAGCAATGACCAACATTTTAATGTCTTTGCTTAACAAAAATTGAGTCATTTCCCACGTGAATTGCAGTACTTGCTCTTGGGGTCTTGGTCCATAAGGGCAACGAGCTGTATCGCCAACATAATAAATGGATTCATTTGGCAATTGACGCATAGCTTCTTTTACGACTGTCAATCCGCCGACTCCTGAATCTATAAAACCTATTGCTTGTTTTTTCATATTTTTAACAACCTTTATTATAAAAATTATACTGCTCTAGTATTTATTGTCGCTGTTTTGACCTAAAAATTCAAGTCTAGATACCATTGTTTGCAGACTTATTTATTTCTTCCTCATAAAACAGTGAATTTATTTTGTCAAAGACCTTTTTCCACTAGTCATTGTATAAAAAATAGTAGGTTTCTTCTATTAATCAATGTATAATAATATAGGAAACTATTGAGGTGAAATCATTGAAAAAGAAACTAAAACCTGAAGAATTTAATTCAGCATTAATTGATACCCCCGTAAATTTATTTGGGCACGAATTGATCCGAACAGAATTATTAACAAACTTATTAGGCAAAGACGCTGAAGCCATTTTATATTGGGCCGGGAAAGAGTTGGCCCGCAATCATCCGTTGACAAGTTACGAAGAAGTCGTTCAGTTTTTCGAACAAGCTTCTTTTGGAACTCTCGATCGTACGAAAGAAAAACGCTCTTCTTCTACATACAGTCTTTATGGAAAATTGATTGACTTGCGTCTATCTCAAAAAGAGCCTGTTTTTTCTTTGGAAGCTGGATTTTTAGCGGAACAAATGCAGCAGATCAATGGCGTTTATGCAGAAGCATATGCTGAAGTCATTAAAAACAAAACTGTTCTAATCACTTTAAAGTGGGACAATAAAGATTTGGTTGAGATGAATCAAAATAACTAAAACCGTCAGAAAAGGATGATTTCCTTTCCTGACGGTTTTTTGTTGTTTTTTTTAGCATTATCGGTAATACTCTTTGTCTCTTTGAGCTACTTTTTCTTCATCGCTTTTAAAGATATTTGCATTGTTTTAAACATTCCTGCATCAGAGTAAATAAGCACACTTGAACGGTATAGCAAGAGCGACAGCCAAGTGGTCAGTAAAACAAATACAATTAACACTGCAATTGATACAGTTATACCCGTTGCAGTAACCGTATCGCTCGCTACTCTAAACGGCATGATAAAAGACGTAAAGAGGGGGATGTAAGATCCGATCTTGATGACCATATGAGTTGGATTGTAGAAGGCAAACAAACCAGCATAAAATCCGGCCAGAGATAAGAACACAATAGGCGTGACCGCTTTTGAAACGTCTTCTACTTTTGAAACCAGAGATCCTAAGAATGCAGCTAATACAGCGTACAATACGATTCCTAATACAAAATAAATCAAAGATGTTCCGACAAATCCTTGCAGGATGGAAGAAATATCAAATCCTTCAAGTAAGTCTTTTACAAAACCAATTTGTAAAGCTATTACTCCTAAGACTGCATAAATAGCGATTTGAGTGAAACAGATCAACACAATTGCCACTAATTTCCCAAAGAAATGTGTTGTCGAAGAAACACTGGATAAAATAACTTCCATGATCCGAGTACCTTTTTCAGAAGCAATCTCTTCTCCTATGATACTTGAATAAGTCATGATAAACATAAACACCGCAATCCCAACTACATAAGCACCAGCCATTCGAATCGCATCCTCAGCACTTTCAGTAGTCGTGATTCCACCACCTTCAAATTCAATTCTGGTTTCTTCTAATGTTGCAGGAGTTAAAAGATTGGCAATATCTTCTTGTTCCAAGTCTAACTCTGCTGCTTGCTGACTTTGTTGAATCGTCGACAACAAACTGTTCAAATACAAAGTATCCAATTCCTTGCTGTCTGGAGAATAGGTATAATTCCCCGTGTATAGTCCATTCTCTTCTTCAACCACCAAATAACCATCTAGTTCTTCAGCTTCCATAGCAGATTCTGCTTCGGCAGCTGTAGTGATGTCTGAATTCACTTCAAACTCTTCGGTTTCAGATTGCAAGATAGAGACCACTTGTTGGTTATCCGTTAAGACAGCAATTTCAGGAACGCCGCTTTCTGAATCAGATACAAAATAAATAATAGCCCCGATAACAACCAAAATAATAATTGGTGCAAAGACCATGGACAGAAAACCTAATGATTGGACATTCTTTTTGTAGACTTGTCCAACTACAACCCAAAATTTATTCATGCGGTTCACCCGCTTTCTTTTTAAATATTTCTTCTAGGGTAGGCGGTTGTTGACTGAATGTAGGAATGTATCCATTTTGAGTGACCGTATTGAAAATACTCTCTCCATAAGAGGCGTCTTCTAAATCAATCATATACACTCCATCTTTAGACAGTTGAATATTTTTTACCCCAGGCAGCTCGCTTAATTCTTTTTTACTCATAGTTGTTTCTAAAAATAGTTTCGTCCGTCCGAATTGTTCACGGATTTCTTTTACTGTTCCTTTTAAAACTGCAGAACCGTCTCGCAACATCAATAAATGATCGCAAATTTCTTCCACATTATTCATGTTGTGACTAGAGAAAATCACACACGCACCTCTGTCTTTCAATTCTTTGATCCCTGCTTCTAATAATCCAGCATTTACAGGATCCAATCCACTGAACGGCTCATCAAGAATCACTAACTTTGGATCATGTAATAATGTAGCAATCAGCTGAACTTTTTGTTGATTTCCTTTAGACAAAGCTTTTACTTTATCGGTCTTTTTACCTTTGACTTGAAACTTTTCCATCCACATATCGATCAAAGGTTTGACTTCTTTCTTAGTTTTCCCTCGTAAACGAGCAAAATAAATCAATTGATCTTCTATCGTTACTTTAGGATACAATCCTCTTTCTTCCGGCAAGTAACCGATAATGTTGTAATCTTCTTTAGTCAGCGGCTTGCCATTCCATAAAACTTCTCCTGAATCAGCTGTTAAAAAATCCAAAATCAAGCGGAATGTCGTGGTTTTCCCAGCACCGTTTTGTCCGATCATCCCTAATATTTCGCCTTGTTTAATGGTAAAACTGACATCATTTACCGCAGTCAAATCACCAAAGCTTTTCTTTAGATTCTTCGCTTCTAACATGTTACCCCTCCTGCAACTTAAATAATATTATGTACCCATTTATAGTAGCATACCTTCAGAAGAAGTCGAAATCATTCCTGTGCAATTTCTATTCATTGCCCATTTATTTTTTCACAAAGATTCAGCAAATTGTTTTGACCTCCCCTTTAAAGTTGGGTAAACTATAGAAAATCAACTATCACTTTATCACTACTTTGGAGGACGAAAAAAATGAATAATCAAGAGCACTTTATTGATGCGAAACGTGGATTTTCCAAATTCATGGCCAATGTTTATGCTTGGATGGCAATTGGAGTATTGTTAAGCGCCAGCGTCGTTTATCTTTTGCTTTACACATATACACCTATTGCAAATGCTTTTTGGAATCTCATTATTTCTACAGATGGGATGGCTATTTATGGATTTATTATTTTAGAACTCGTGCTGGTTTTCAGTTTCCGCTTTAATCCTGAAAAGATGAAGTCGCCAGTCAATTATGCCCTGAAATTTATTACTTATTCTATTGTAAATGGAATCACGATATCTGTAGTCTTACTGGCTTACACAACAGCAAGCATCTTCAATGCATTTATTTCAGCGTTTGCTTTGTTTGCCGTTATGAGCTTGATTGGTTTTGTCACTAAAAAAGACTTGTCATCATTAGGCGGGATTTTACTTAGCATGTTACTAGGATTGATCATAGCTTCTTTAGTCAACGTGTTCTTCTTGCAAAGCGGTACTGCAGACTTTGTTTTATCTATCATTACAGTGATCATTTTTGTTGGTTTAACAGCTTATGATACGCAAAAGTGTAAAACGATTTACCAACAATTCGGTGGTACGGCAGCTATCAGCAGTATAGCTATCGGTTGTGCTTTAGAACTTTATCTGGATTTTATCAATCTATTCTTAAGTTTACTACGCATATTCGGAAAAAGAAGATAACAAAACAAAAAAACGAACAGGAAATTCCTGTTCGTTTTTTTTGTTATAGAAAGATATCATACGGATCAATCTTTTTATAAGTAATACAAATTCTCGGAAGGATAGATCGGATCACAAGTTACATCAATACCTAGTTTGCGCAATACTTGTTCATCGTCTCTATTCAGCATGACAGTAGAATGAGCTTGTACTCCATTCAGTTCAGAAAGCTTGTTATACGCTAATTGCGCAGTAGGATTAGTAACGGCACTGATGGCTAAAGCAATCAGGATTTCATTCACATTTAAGGCCGGAAGTTTACTGTGCAAGTCGTTCTTTTTCATATTTTGGATCGTTTCCAATACCATTGGCGATAATAAATGAATCTCATCGGAAATGTTTGCCAAGGCCTTAATAGAATTCAATACTCCAGCAGAACAAGAATCCATCAACGGAGTAGTTCTTCCAGTAATGATTTGATCATTCCCCAACTCAAAAGCGATCACAGCTTGGATATCTTTTGTCTCAGAAAGGTTTTTTACTTTTTCAGCATAGTCGCGAGCGGGTTGAACGGGTACCCGATCAACTTGACTTAATTCGACTTCTTCCATGATCAGTTTCATGCGGTTCAACACTTCTTCATCTACAAGACCTTTTTTAAAATCAGTTTCAATCGCAAAACTTCTGCGGATGATTTCTTGTTTTGAAGCTTCTTGTACCACTTCATCATCAGTGATTCCAAAACCAACGCGGTTTACACCCATATCAGTTGGGGATTGGAAGACAGATTCTTTTCCCGTAATTTTTTCAATGATTCGTTTGATTACTGGGAAAGTTTCTATATCCCGGTTATAATTCACAGCAATCTCATTGTATTTTTCATAATGGAAATTATCGATCATATTGACGTCTTTTAAATCTACTGTTGCTGCTTCATAAGCAATATTCAATGGATGTTTTATCGGGACATTCCACACTGGGAAAGTTTCAAATTTTGAATACCCAGCCACTTTGCCGTGACGACGCTCATGATACAATTGATTTAAACTGGTTGCCAATTTTCCGCTGCCTGGTCCTGGAGCTGTTACAACTACGATCGGTTTTGTAGTAGGGATAAACTCATTTTTTCCAAAACCGTCTTCACTAACGATCACATCTAAATTAGAAGGATACCCCTCGATTGAACCGTGAGTGTAAACTTTGATATCTCTTTTTTCTAATTTATTAATGAATAATTTAGTAGAAGGCTGTCCATGATAACGAGTGATCACGACACTATTGACTTCCAATTCGTACTCTCTCAATTCATCGATTAGACGAAAGACATCCATATCATAGGTAATTCCATAATCTCCACGAATTTTATTGCGTTCAATATCTCCTGCATAAACGCAAATGATAATCTCAGATTTATCTTTTAATTTTTGCAATAATTTGATTTTGGCATCTTCATCAAATCCTGGTAAAACACGCTTAGCATGTTTGTCCCCAATCAACTTCCCGCCAAACTCTAAGTAAAGCTTATCGTAATTATTCACGCGTTCTAAAATGTATTTTGTTTGTTCTTCGATATATTTTTGCGGATCAAATCCTAGTTTTTTCATCAAAACCCTCCAAGCTTTCTACCAAAATTAACCCAGTTCCTGTTAACTTTATCAACGGTTCTGGTTACACTCTTAAAAAAATAAAAATAGAGCCTCATTCATCAGCTCTAACATGTCACTCTTTTATACTATTCGCAAACCATTATTTTAATCGCACATATCTATTATAGATTCTTTTGCTGAGTATTCAATGGTTTTTTAAAAAAGATTCTATAATCTTATTAAATTCGTTTGGATTTTTCACCAGAAAAAAGTGATCTGCTTTTGGTATGATCACTAATTGACTGTTCTTTATTTGTTGAGCGATCCATTGAGTATGGGAAAGTTTGATCACATCATTTTCCCCGGCCATAACTAAAGTAGGAGAAAGAATTTTCGTTAGCTCGAAGCTCGCACTTCTCAATTGGGTAGTCATCAACTCATAAACAGCTCTTTTCCACCAAAACTTTGGATTAAAAATTTCAATTCCTTTTAAGGCTGCGAGTGTCGCTTCTACTTTTAACAACTCTACCTTTTTCATTCCTTCAGGCTCAGTGTTAGCTCCTACAATAACGAGTTTAGATACTTTTTCAGGAAAATATTGGGCAAACAATAATGCCGTATTCCCTCCATCACTAAATCCTATAATGGCTGTTTTTTCGATATGTAAATAATCTAGTACAGTCTCAATATCGTTGACAAATGCTTCAAATATTAATGTATCCTGCTTCTTAATCGATTTTCCATGCCCTCTCGTGTCTAAAGCGATAACCGTATAAAAAGCTTTAAAGTAGTCGATTTGATGTTGGAAAATCGTATAGTCTTCTCCATTTCCATGCAGCAGCAATAGCGGTTCCCCCGTTCCGCCTATTCTACAATGCAGCGATCCACCTTTGACGGGTATATAAACAGATTCCATCTTTCTCCTCCTTCACTTTTCTCTAGTATACAAAAAAACTTGAGCGCGTTTACGAAACCAATATTCGTAAAAAAAGAAGGAGCTGGGAGTTATTTCCCAGCTCCAAGTTGGCTTTTTTTAAAAATTAACGTTTAAAGAAATTTCATTCAATACGATAGAATCTCCATTTTTCTTTTGCACAAAAATTGCGCGTATCGGAGATAATTCATTTAAGTCTTTCAGTGAATAATCATTTCTGCGCAAAACATATTCTAATGGACAATCCAATTCTCCATCAGCATTTTCGATTAAGTCTTCCGGACAAACTGTCAATATCCACTTATCTTCTGTTCCTTCAAAAATCATTTCGTACTTTTCTGCTGTTTTATCCATTAATTGATTGCTCATATTTTTACCTCCTATATTTCTAACAAATAAGAAATGTGAATTGTACCCGTCCAACTGTTGTCTTCTTACTCGATTAGGATATATTGAAGCGTTTATTTTTGTACTGAGAAGCCATAAAACAAGTTTCGATTGAATTTGTTTTATACGAGTATGTACAATTTAGCAGAAAACTGTTCAGTTCTTTTTCATTTTTATGAACCAATTATAGAAAAAAACATATGTAAAGTACATACTTTTTTATAGCCGTATCTTTTTTGTCACAAACATATGAACAAATTTTTTCTAACTTTATATATGGGGACTATGGAGGTCTCAACTTTAATTTTCTGCTGTTTCTTCTATAAATTCTATTATCCCATTTACTGTGTTTTTTTGTTGTTCCTCAACAGATATTGTAGCCGTTCCGTCACCTTCTTGGGGTCCATAGTTACCAAATTGGGTATGATTTCCGCCTTCAATAACTTCTGCTTTTCCTTTTGGTAGAGACTCGAACGCTTCAAAATACGCTTCTGTATTCAATACCTCATCGTTCGTCCCATACATCGAAAGTGTGTCTAAACCAGCATCAGAGAAGTCATCTGCAGGATAGGAAGCTAAGAAGATAACCCCTTCTAACTGCTCAGGATTTTTTTCTGCAAACGAAGCAGCCATCACTCCGCCTAATGAATGTCCAGAAAGATACCAATTATTGATTTCTGCCTGATCACTGATAACTTTTTCTGCTGCATCACTGTCAAAAACTGCCAGATTAAACGGCATTCTCACTAGATATACGGAGATGCCTTTTTCAGCCAGACTTCTCATTAAAAGAGCATAAGCCTCTTCTTCTACTTTACCGCCTTGATAAAAAATCAGTCCAGCCTGATGCTTATTTTCTTTCGGTTCAAAGCGGATATATTCCTCACCTTCAGTGACAATGACATCATGTGTCGATTGTAAAGCTTCGATTGCCGATTGGTGAGGTTCATAAGCATCAGATAGATATCCAATAATGGCTATACCTATGACTAGAATTAACACCCCTAAAATGACCAAAATATTCCTGCGTTTTTTACGTTGCATTTAGTTGCACTCCTTTTCTTTTCAAGCAGATTTTCCATCAGTATAACACTTCTAACAGCAAAAAAATCCATAAAAAAGGAGCTAAGATCAATAGACCTTAGCTCCTTTTGATTATTTTTTATTTGTGTTTGCTTAATACATCTTCAATTTGTTCTTTGCTGTGGTAGCCGATTAATTTTTCTACTACTTCGCCGTCTTTTTTCACTAACAGTGTAGGGATACTCATAATACCAAATGAAGCTGGTACTTGAGGGTTTGCATCTACGTCCATTTTAACAAATTTTACTTCGTCGCCGATTTCTTCATCCAATTCATCCAAAACTGGTGATTGCATACGACATGGTCCGCACCAAGTTGCCCAAAAATCCGTTACTGTTAAGCCGTCTTTTGTTTCTGTTTCAAATGTAGCATCTGTTACTGCTTGTACCATAATGTTATTCCTCCTATAGAATTGCTTACTTTAGGTGCTTAACTTATAATTAGTAAGCCTTTATTATTTTTATTATAACAAACTCTGTATAAGATTTCTACTCTTTGCGCTTAATTTTTAAATTCGACTATCGTTGCTCCATTACCACCTTGGTTTGCTGGGGCATATCCAAATGATTTAACAGAAGGATGACGCTTCAAGGCTTCAGTTACTCCTTTGCGTAAAGCTCCTGTTCCTTTACCATGCACGATTGTTACTTGAGGGTAATTAGCCAGCAATGCGGCATCCAAATATTGATCCATTCTGGCCAAGGCATTTTCATACCTTTCTCCACGAAGATCCAATTGCGGAGAAACATGACTTTGACTAGCAGACTTCAATGTGGCCGTTCTGCGTGCAGGTTCTTTTTCTGGTGCAGTCAATATCAAGTCGCTCTCATCCAACTTCATTTTCAACATTCCCATTTGAACTACCCATTGTTTATCTCCTGCTTTTTCCACAATGATCCCTTTTTGGCCAAAGGATTGAACTTTCACATCATCACCGGGCTTCAAGCTTTGTTTGGCTTTTTCTTTTTTCAAGACTTTGTTTTTTGACAAAGCTTCTTCATGACGCAGATTTGCTAACCGTGTTCTGGCATCTATAAACTCATGCTCTTTTATTGCTCCGTCAATACCGCTTTCCAACTGTTTGTTTCTCAAGTCTGCAATCACTTTTTCTGCATCTTCTTGTGCTTGTTCGACTGTTTGATTGGCTTTCTCTTTTGCTTTTTTCATCAAGTCATCTCGTTCTTGCCAGAACTCTTGTACAGCTGTCTTCAAGTCTTTCAATAATTGATCCGCTTCATTGACATGCTCGCGAATTTCTTGGTATTCCATTTCGGTCATTTTTCGAGTATTCTCCAAATCCGCGATCATCTCATTCAGATTTTGTGTTTCCCCATCAATCAAATGACGAGCATTTTGGATAATATCTGGACTTAGACCCAAGCGTTTAGAAATCTCAAAAGCATTACTTCTACCCGGTACCCCGAACAACAACCGATAAGTTGGACTTAACGTATCTACATCAAACTCCATACTGGCATTGATCGTTTTAGCATGATTATAGCCATAAACTTTTAATTCAGGATAATGTGAGGTTACCATAACTGAGCTGCCAACAGAACCAATTTGATCCAGTATAGCAATCGCCAGAGCAGCTCCTTCTTGAGGATCCGTTCCTGCACCTAGCTCATCAAATATAATCAAGCTTTTTTCATCCATTTTTCGTAGTATCGAAACGATATTGGTCATGTGAGATGAAAAAGTACTTAAACTTTGTTCAATCGACTGTTCGTCTCCAATATCTGCGAATACTTCGTTAAAAATCCCGATTTGACTTTCTTCTGCAGCTGGAATCTGCAATCCTGATTGACCCATCAACTGCAATAAGCCTAGCGTTTTCAAGATGACCGTTTTCCCACCTGTATTGGGTCCCGTAATCACAACAGCTTGATACTCTCCGCCAATAAAAATGTCATTGGGCACAACTGTTTGTTGATCCAATAAAGGATGACGAGCACTGTACAACTTCACTTCATTGTCGTCATTTATTTCTGGACGTACTGCTTGAATACTTTTCGCATAAGCAGCTTTAGCGCCAATGAAGTCTAATTGAGCTAACAACAGCATATTGTTGTGGATTTCTTTACTGTATGGAGCGATTTCTTCTGAAAGCTCAGCCAATATACGGTCTTCTTCGTGGCGTTCTTCGATTTGCAGTTGGCGCAACCGATTATTCAAGTCTACCACAGCTTTTGGTTCAATAAACAGCGTTTGACCTGTAGAACTCTGGTCATGTACGACACCGCCGAAATGATTCCGGTATTCTTGTTTTACGGGTACAACATAGCGGTCATTTCTGATCGTGATCAAAGCATCGCTTAGATACTTGGCACTTTTCCCACGAATAACCGATTCCAATTTTTCTCGAACCGCATTTTCACCTTTTTTGATTCCCACTCGAATACCTCTTAGTGCAGGACTGGCATCGTCTAAAATATGACCATCCTCATTGACCGTTTCACGAATGCGTTGGTTCAACTGCGGCGTGGTCACAAATTGATCTGTAATCGTGTATAAGCGGTAAAATTCGATTCCAGTTTCTTTCAATTCTTCAAAAAAGCGGCGTGTTTCTGTAGTGGTCGTTAATATTTTTCCAATCTGTGCGATTTCAGTAGCATTCAATGATGCACCTATATCCAACCGTTTCAAATGCGGTCTTACGTTTTCCAATTTTGGAATGGGCATCCCTCCGCGCAATCGTTCGATCTGGACTCCATCAGCTGTTTCTTCTTGCCATTGCATCACTTCCTCTTTTGATTGAGATGGATGCAAGTCAGAAATCATTTCTTTTCCTAAAGTAGAAGAAGCAAATGATGTCAGTTCTTGAATGATTTTTTGAAACTCTAACGTTTTTAATATTTTTTGATTCATATCTTCACCTCGTCTATACTCGGTCCTTATATTAAATATATTCTATTCATCAATACAACAAGAAATCGTTTCTGCTGTATTAGAAGAAACGATTTCTTTTGTTTATCTAGTTTGATTCTTTAACTGATGGTGCTTACCCACCAGGAATAAATTTGCTCTGACAAGATCGGAGTGTTGGTGACAATCATTTTTGCCAATCCACTGCTGGCAAATTGTTCTTGAACAAAATCTATCGGAAGCATTGTGAGAACGAACAATAACAAGAACACCTCTACATAAGAGATGACTCCGCCAATAACAGCTCCGCCAATAGAATTGGCTTGTTTGACTACGGGCAAAAATTTAACACCCCGTGATAATCCGCCTATAAAACGAGTCACTAGCCAACCCAAAAAGATGATCAATAAAAAGGAGATTCCATGGTAGAAAGCTTCATCCAATTGGAAACTCAAAGCCCCGCTGTAAAATACAAATGAATCATCTATAGAAGCGGAAGGGTAAGGAACCACTAATTGTAAATACTCACTCACTTCTAAGTAATACCGGCTTGCAAAGTAGTAAGAGACTAAAAAACCAATGGAAAGAATCAATTGCAAAACCAATCCTCTTTTAGCCCCACTATAAATCCCAATCAATAAAAATACAATGATTCCGAACGTCATCCACATATGTTAAGTCCACCTTTTATTCTTCATTCAGGTTTGTATGTTGCAAGTTTTTTACTTCTTCTCTCAATTGCTCCAACTCTTTTTCCATTTGCTGCATTTTGATTTGCATTTCAATCTGATCGGATACGGCGTTCACGGCTGCTAAAACCGCTCTTCTTTCCGGATCCAGCCCTTTTGTCAATTTTTCAATTTGTTTTAATTGTTCATCAATCGTTTTTTCAACAACTTGCAGATGTTGCACTGAGCGTGCCCCGATAATGGTATACTCTTTTCCTGCTATCGTTGCTTTATACCGTATTTTATCCTTAGACACTGAACACCCTCCTAGTTAAACACATTTCATTTTATTTTAACATGAATCTGCTGGAATTTGTAGAGTTTTAAAAAAAAACCAGGAAACGAAGCATCAGCTTCTTCCTGGTTCATTTTTCATCTCTCTGTTTTCTGTAGGGATTTCTTTTTCAGGACGAAAATCTTTTTGGTGAGAGTAAATTTGATCGATCATCATTTTTATTTGGTCCCAACTATGCTCGTTAGCAGAATAATTGATACCTACTACTGGTATGCTGTTGTCCAAACGAAATTTATACTCTGTTACTTCATGATCTGTCACAATGAGTTGAATAGAATCTGGATAATCTTCATTCGCCAACAAAAAGCTTTTTAACTTATAAGGGTAATAAAGTTGCATCAGTTCTTCTAAAAACTTTTCATGGTACAATCCGAATTGTGAGACAATCAGCACATTGATTTTGTTTCGATGCTTCAAAATTTCAGTGGTCAAATTTTCCCACGTTGAGATAAGGATGTATAAAAAATCCATTGGATCATCGAGCACGTTTTCCAGCCATTCTCCTCTATAAAAGTTCTCTAATACATCTACTGCCGTTTCCAGAAAATCGTCGTATAATCCGCCTTGATTATAAACGGTGATTTTGTTTCGTTCAACTAGTGAATAACTTAATCCTTGAAACTCTATTTTATAGAGATAGTGACTGAATAGTCTTTTATGCACCATTTCTTTATTGCCTAAAAAGATTGACATTCGCTCAGTTAAAATCGTCAAAAAAACTTCTATATCATCATACACTTGTAAAAATCTTTGATTTTGCTCTATAGTATCTCTCGTAAAAAAAATATACCTGCTCTCTAAGAAATAACTGATGAATTGGCTATCTTCTTCGTGAATCTTAAAAGGCAGTTTTTCTAATTCTCTGGAGACAAGCTGTTCAGTCTCTTTCGAAACAGGCAATAGTGGAGTGTAATTTGATTCTATATGATTCGCTTTAGAAAGGCGTTCAAAAATAAGTACTAACCATAAAGTCATTTTGTTCATTAAGGTAGCAGAAAACGCTAATTTGTTTTCGGTTTTAAAGGCTTTAACTAGTGTGTAAGCTTCTTTGCTGTATCGAGAATGACGTTTCAAACAGGACGTACCATACTCTTCCCAGAACAAGACTCCGTAAAAGAAAATAATTTGTTTTTCTTGTCCTTGAATCCGTATCGGCTTTTGTTGAATCGTTAAACCATATTTTTTAAGCACTGGTTTAACTAATTCAATACACCTTTTTACAGAAGATACACTTGTATAAAGTTCTTCCGCATATTCTTCTAGTGTCTGCAATGAATCGTAAAATAATAAATTAACAAATTGGACATTTAAGCATTCACGCAAAATCTGCTGATAAAAGTTATCCATTTGAAATTCATGTAAAATATTTAAGCGAACCCCTTTTTGTTTGGATGTTTCAAATTTGAAGGTAGATGAAAAATAAAGGCGAAAATAATTCATATCTGATTTCACTGTACTTTCAGAACAATTCAATTGTGCAGCAATCTTTTCTGTCTTCCACCATTGATTTTCCTTCAACATGCATTCGATAAACATTAGTCTTCTTGAACTGCTGGAATCTAATAAATCTCGCATTACCTCACCCCTACTCTCGCACTTTTCAATGGCAATCTTTTAATCATTTTACCATACTTAATTAATCATTCAATCGAATTTCTTTGAATATAATAACAATTGTTAGAAAGAAGTTTTAAAGCGCTACTTTCTTACATAAAAAAAAGCTAGACAGGCGTCATAGCTTTTTTTGAGTGCGGCATATCGGGGATTGGGCGCTGTTTTATATAGAAAATAAAGCAGGCAAATGTTTTTCTTTTGATTTAGTTGTCCTTTTTGATTGTAGATTCTAATTTACAAGATCATTTCTTCATGTTTTATCAATAAAGAGTCTTTTGATAATGGAAAGGCCCTGACCGGCTCAAAAGTAAAAGAAAAAATTCGATAATTTAGAATGCATAAAATATGTCATATAGGACAACTAAAATAAAAAAGGAGAAGTACGTCCATGTAAACAAACCGTAAAAGGATACGCTCATGACTTAGTGACAAGGCAAGTGATATGAATTAAGTAAATTCAGCCTAACAACGTACAATTCATCACTCCTTTTTCATTTCTTATAACAACAATAGCAAATTCTCAGCCAACTTTCCTTTCTTTTAGTACATATTGAATAGTATATTTTGGCTGTTATTTTTACAGCAACTAGTTGACATCCTTTAAAATACTGTTTCAAAATTTATTTTTGTGTCATTTAGGAAAAATCACGCATAAGGTTCCAACTCCATTCCAGGATCATTTTGCTTTCTCCATCAGACTGTTATACTATATAAAAGAATCTACTGCATGTGTAACTACTGATAAAAATAATGATGAAACGAGTGATTTAATGTCTAATGAAGTCCTGATGGTTTCAAGTCAGACACTGGACGAAATGAAAGAACAGTATAAAAACTATTTGAAACCAACCAATCCTCCTGGAAGTGTATTCGCTGCTAAGAAAGGCTCTGTCAACATTACAGCTTACAAATCAGGAAAAGTGTTGTTTCAGGGAAATCAATCTCAAGAAGAATTTTCTTTATGGGCTTCTAAAGGTACAACAGCACCTAAAAAAAGTTCAGCAAAAAAAGTGGATACTACATTACCTTCTGGCTTCAGTCAATGGTCTGTTTTGGGAAGTGATGAAGTGGGAACAGGCAGTTATTTTGGTCCTTTAACTGTTGTAGCGGCTTATGTAGATCGGTCTCAATTTGAGCTGTTGAAAGAGTTGGGAGTACGCGACTCTAAGGAAATGACGGATAAAGAAATTTGTCGAGTAGCAAAAGATTTGATTACCTTTTTACCGTACAGTTTATTGAATGTTATGCCAGAAAAATACAATCAGATCCAACCTAAAATGTCACAAGGTAAAATGAAAGCCGTATTGCATAACCAAGCTTTACATCATGTACTGATGAAAATCAGTCCAACAGTACCTGAAGCAATTTTGATTGATCAATTTGAATTACCGTCTACTTATTATAAACATATCCAAGATCAAGCCATTCAAGTAAAAGACAAGGTTTATTTCCAAACCAAAGGTGAAAGCCATCATCTAGCAGTAGCCGCAGCCTCGATTATCGCACGTTACGCTTTTTTAACCGGCTTAGAAGAATTGACAAAAGAAGCTGGGATGAAAATCCCTTCAGGCGCAGGTTCTGCTGCAGATCTAGTCGCTGCAAAATTATTAAAACGCGGTGGGGTCTCCTTATTAAATAAATATGCTAAATTACATTTTGCAAATACAGATAAAGCTAAAAAAATAGCAGGGTACAACTAAAAAAGGTCAAACAGGAAATTATTCCTGTTTGACCTTTTACGATTCTCTTAACGAATTTCTGCATTCAGTTGAGTGACAATCGCTTCCTTCACTTCTTCAAAAGCTTTTGTAACTTCTTCCTCTTGCAATGTTGCTTCTGGGTTTAAATAAGCTAAAGTATATGCCATTGATTTTTTGCCAGGAGCAATATGCTCTCCTTGATAAAGGTCGAATAATCTGACATGTTTCAAGTATTTTCCACCTTTTTCAAGAATAACATCTACGATTTGCTGGTTTGTCACTGTATCGTCTACCAATAAAGCGACATCTCGTGTCATGCCAGGATACTTAGGAATTCCACGATACACCGTAGCTTCTTTTTCTGCTTGGACAATCGCATCTAAATTCAGTTCAAAAGCGTACGTTTCATTAATGTCCAACTCTTTTGCGGTTACAGGATGAATTTGTCCTATAAATCCAATTTCTTCCCCGTTCAACAAGATAGTTGCTGTACGTCCAGGGTGCATATCTGATCGATTGGTATCTTGTTGGTACTCAACTTCTCCAACCAATCCATAAGTGGTCATTAATTCTCCTAAAATACCTTTTAAAACGTAGAAATCAACTTCTTCTCCTTCACCTTGCCAGTCTTTCTCACCTAGTGAACCAGTTATGACACCCGCCAAATGTTCTTCTTCGATTGGCAAAGTTTGAGTTGGGTCTTTGTAGAATACTCGTCCAGTTTCGTAAAGAGCTGCATGTTGATTATTGTGTGACAAATTGTATTGTACATCATCCAATAAACCGCTGATCAGATTCATTCGCAAAGTACTTCGTTCTTCACTCATCGGCATTTCCAATTGAGTCATGTCACTTTCTCTCATCATAAAGCGGCTGGCTTTTTCAGGTGTAGTCAACACATAGCTGATTGCCTGAGCTAAGCCTGCATCTTCTAAGAAACGTCTTGTGTGACGTACCAAACGTTGTTTTGTTGTCAATCCGCCAGGAAGCGATTCTGTTGTAGGAAGCGTTGAAGGTAATCGGTCGTACCCGTAAATACGAGCAACTTCCTCAATTAAATCTGCCTCAATATGAATATCCCAACGTCTAGGAGGTACTACTACTGTTACCTCTTCATTTGAAATGGTCACGCCGAAACCTAATTGATGGAAAATCTTTTCGATTTCTTCTGCAGAAATAGCTGTTCCTAGTGATCGATTTATTTTTCCAAGGGTAGTCTTGACTACACTATCTTTTACTTCTGCTGTATCTACAGAAGCAACGCCGGAAACAACCGTCCCTTCTCCGAGCTCTGCCATCAATGCTGCAGCATGCTCACTAGCTTGTTGCAATGTTGCAAGATTGATCCCTTTTTCAAAACGAGAACTAGACTCACTGCGCAAGTTTAACTCTTTAGCTGTTTTACGAACCGAGATCGGTTCAAATAAAGCCGCTTCTAGAGCAACTGTTACCGTATCATCTGTGATGTGTGAATCCAATCCGCCCATGACTCCTGCTAACGCTACAGGCTTTTGACCGTCAGTGATAACAATATTGTTTGAAGTCAATGTACGCTCTTCTTCATCTAAAGTAACCAATTCTTCATTTTCTTTTGCACGACGAACTAAAATTTCTTTTGAATTTAATTGGTCATAGTCAAACGCATGTAATGGTTGACCGTATTCTAATAAAATATAGTTTGTGATATCTACAATATTATTTAAAGGACGAATGCCTGCATTCATTAATTTAGTTTGCAGCCACATTGGGCTTTCTTTTACTTTGATATCTTTGATTACACGTATCGTATAGATCGGCGCATCTGTGGTATCTTCAACGGATACAGACATGTAGTCTTCAACTTTATCCGTTGAGTCCTCTGTAAGGACCACTTCTTTAAAGCTTGGTTCAAGATCATATACAGCAGCTACTTCATGAGCTACTCCACGCATACTTAACGCATCTGCTCTATTTGCAGTAACCGATAAATCTAAAATCGCATCATCCATCGCTAAATAAGAGAATACTTCTTCGCCTGGAACTGCATCTTCTGGAAGAACATAGATTCCGTCAGCGTATTTTTTAGGAATCACTTTATCTGAGTACCCTAATTCTTCTAATGAACAGACCATTCCATTTGATACTTCTCCACGCATTTTGCTTTTTTTGATTTTTTTATTTCCTGTTATACGTGAACCCGGTAAAGCGACAATGATTTTTTGCCCAGCCGCAATATTAGGCGCTCCACAGACGATTTGAGAAGGTTCTTCTTCTCCAATATCTACTTGGCAAATATGCAAATGGTCTGAATCTGGGTGGTCTACTACAGATAAAGCATGACCTACCACGATTTTTTTCAATCCTTCTTGAGGAATCGTAACATCTTCTACTTCAATACCGGTACGGCTTAGTTTTTCTGCCAATTCTTCCGGAGTGATTGAATCTAAGTTTAAATATTCTGATAACCATTTATAGGATACGTTCATGTTTCTACTCCTTTACCTTGAATTGATTTAAGAATCGCAAATCATTTTGATAGAAATGGCGAATATCATCAATTCCATATTTTAACATCGCTACTCTCTCTGGTCCTAAACCAAAAGCAAATCCGCTATAGCGTGAAGAGTCGATACCCGACATTTCCAGTACATTTGGATGAACCATTCCGCCACCTAAGATTTCGATCCAGCCAGTATGCTTACACACGTTACAGCCTTGTCCGCCGCATTTGAAACAGCTCACATCGATCTCAACAGAAGGTTCTGTAAATGGGAAGTAGCTTGGACGCAAGCGGATTTCTCTGTCTGCACCAAACAATTTTTTCGCAAAAACATTCAACGTTCCTTTTAAATCAGCCATGCTCACTTCTTCAGCAATGACAAGTCCTTCAATTTGGTTGAATTGATGAGAATGAGTCGCGTCATCGCTGTCTCTTCGGTAAACTTTACCAGGACTCACCATTTTTAACGGCCCTTTTGAAAAATCATGCTTATCCATTGTACGAGCTTGTACAGGAGAAGTATGAGTTCTTAGTAAAACTTCGTCTGTAATGTAGAACGTATCTTGCATGTCTCGTGCCGGATGATCTTTCGGCAAGTTCATGCGTTCGAAGTTGTAATTGTCTTCTTCTACTTCAGGTCCTTCGATGACTTGGTAACCCATCGTCATAAATAAATCTTCAATCTCTTCCATAATTTGTGTCAACACATGGCTTTGACCTTTAGCGACCTTTTTGCCAGGCAATGTAACATCAATCGTTTCTTCTAGTAATGCTTGGCGTATCGCTTCAGCTTCCAAAGTCTCTTTTTGTTCATCCAATGCAGCTTGGATAGCATCGCGAACCACATTTGCTAAAGCTCCGATTACGGGACGCTCAGTAGGATCTAGATCTTTCATTCCTCTTAATACTTCAGTGATCGAACCTTTTTTCCCAAGGTATAACACACGAACATGGTCCAACGTTTTTAAATCATTCGCTGCTTGAATTTCATTCAACGCTTCTGTTTGCAACGATTCAAGTTTCGTTTTTATTTCCATTTTTCTGCTCCTATCTATTTCTCTTTTTTGAACACACAAAAAGCCCCATCCCTATAAAAGGGACGAGGCTCATATTCGCGGTACCACCCTAGTTTAAGTCTTTAAGACTTACACTCAACTGCATAACGGCGCATACCGGAACTTTTTTCATTACAAGTTTAGTAAATCCCAAAGTCAACTCAGGAAGTGAACTTCATTTGAGTATTCATACAAATGCTTTCAGCCAGGGACATTTGCTCTCTTAAAAAATTCCTCAAATTACTCTTTTCCTTCATCGTTTCTGATCTATATTCAATTCTTATTTAGTTTAACTGAACTCTGATACTTACGTCAAGCGTATTTAGAGGATTAATTGCAGTCTTCAGCTGAGACTCATTTGTCGGCCCATAATTGGACTTCGTTCATAACGCCTTTAAAAGCATTCCCTTTGTCAGTTAATGCATAAGCTACACGCATGGTTGCATCTGGATCAACTGTACGCATAACGATACCTTCTTTTTCCAATTCTTTCAAACGCTCCACTAATACTCGGTCACTCACTTCTGGAATAGCAGAAGCAATATCTTTGAAACGACGAGGACCATCTAATAATACATCGATGATAAGACCAATCCATTTTTTCCCCAATAATGCAAATGTGCGTTCAAATTTAGGGCAGATCATTTTTTGTCTTGATTCGCAGTCGATTTGTTGTTGATTTTTTTCATTAACGGTAATCATACTTCTCACCTCTTTTTCATATAGTATATCACATATAGTTATTAATAGTAAGTAAACACCTTAAAAATTCTGTGTACTTCATCTTAAATACCCCCATTTAACAGCAAGCAAATGGGAGTATCCTTTCTTACGAAGACGCATTTGCCAATTTTAATCGATTCCATACATTTTTAGCTTTATATTGGACATTTGTTTTGATTAATTTAGGAAGTGGCGTCAATACTTCTTTCGTAGCACAATATTTATCTACCATTGTCACTATATAACTCTCCTTAAATTTAGGCAATGTACGAATACATGCTGGAGAAGCCAACCACATATGTTTGACAATGATATCGCATTCCAATTCAGTTAATTCAGTCAATAATTTTGCGTTCTGCAAAGCAACATGAGGGTGATGAGAAGCATGAGAGTATCCTTCGTAAGCAGCAGCAAAAGATTCTCTGTCTTCATGGAAGAAATCATGCAACAAACCTGCACGTGCAATTGATCGGTCATTCAGATTTAATTTTTTAGCGATTTTATAACTCGTGTAAGAGACGCTAAGTGAATGTTCTAATCTCGTAGAGAAATGATGATGAGTAATAGACTGTAAATTTTGTACTTCTTCACATTGAAGCAAATCTTCAATCAAAGCCATATATTCAGAGTCTAATTTCCAACTAGCATATGTCATTCAAGAACTTCCTTTATCTGTTATTGTAGTACTATTTTAGTTGTTTCTTATCATACATGCTTTAAGAGATAAATTAAAGCGAATTCCTTTAGTTTCACTAATTTTTATCAAAGAATTCTCAATTTTGTCATATTCTGTCATCATTTGAATACATAAACATTCAACGCAAAGAAAACATTAAAATACCTGCTGCCACTGCCACATTCAATGATTCTGCCTGACCTTCAATAGGAATGTAGAGATTTTTAGTCGTTTGCTTCAATAATTCTGGATTCATTCCCTTGCCTTCATTCCCCATTACCAAACCATATACACCAGGTGCAGCAATCTCTCTATAGGAAACAGCATTTACGTTCAGCTCTGTTCCATAAATAGGAAAATCTGCAGCTTTGAACTTTTCAAACCATTCCGTTAATTCTCCTTGATAGACGGGGAAATGGAAATGGCCTCCTTGGGTAGATCGCAAAACTTTACTATTATATAAGTCTACTGTTCCTTTGCCTAAGACTACTCCACCATAACCTGCTGCATCTGCTGTTCGAATCATCGTTCCAACATTCCCTGGATCTTGGACATTATCTAAAAATAAATACGGCCTCGTAAAATCTTCCGGTATGAGCTGATCCTCTTTTTTGATTACTGCGAATATTCCTTGCGGAGATTCTGTATCGCTAAGATAAGCCGCAATTTCTTTAGAGATCAGTACCATATTTTCTTGAGGATAATCAGGATACAATTCCTCTTTTACTTCTTGAGAGATCATCATTTCTTGGACAGGGGCTCCATATTGCAGGGCTTCTGAGACTAGATGAAAACCTTCAATCAAGTAACTGGCTGAGGTATCTCTTTCCTTTTTTGTGTGCAACTTCTTCCATTTTTTAACGCGTTCGTTTTTTTTAGATACTATTTTTTCCATACTGCTTTCTCCTCTTTAATGCTTTTACTCACTTTTATTTTAAAGCTTACCTGTTTATTGCTGATCTTCAAGGTGCTTGCTTGGCTTCTACGTTAGTGTACTAAAAAAAGGAGAGGAACAACAGTCCCCCTCCTTCTTTATTTTATTTTTTAGGAAAAGAATTACATGCCTAAATATGGTGCTGGATTTGTTTGAACTCCATTTTTGTAAACTTCAAAATGCAAATGAACTCCTGTTGAAGAACCACTTGTTCCCATAGTTCCGATTTGTTGACCTTGAGAAACTTTTTGTCCTACACTTACACGTAAACTTCCTGGTACCATGTGTGCATATAGAGTTGCTAAGCCATTTCCGTGGTCGATTTTCACATACCATCCCCAGCCGCTGTTGTATTGAGCCTTAACTACTGTACCGCTTTGGGCTGCAACGATTGGGCCGCCACCGCCAAAGTCCATACCCGCATGCAAGATGTTTGCATGTTTGATTGGGTGGAAACGATATCCGAATTGAGAAGTTGTGTATCCGCCAGATGGGCGAATGAACCCTGAACTAGATTTAGCAGGACTTGAGCTTTTTGACGGCGAACTCTTAGGAGCACTAGAGCTATTAGAGTTGCTAGAGCTGCTAGAGCTGCTAGAGCTGCTAGAGCTGCTAGAGCTACTAGAGCTACTTGTATTGTTAGAAGAGCTTGAAGCTTTTGATGAACTAGTTGATTTAGTTGCAACTTTTTCTGCTTCAGCTTTTTTAGCCGCTTCTGCAGCTGCTTTTTCTTCTTCCATTGCTTTACGTGCCAATGCTTCAAGTTCTTTACGTTCTTTTTCTTCTTGAGCTTTTCGTTCAGCAATAATGCGATCTTGCTCAGCTTTCATTTCAGCACTTAATGTACTTGTTTTAGCAGCAATCACTTCTTGCTCTTTGATAAACGCATTTTTTTGTTCTTCTGTCATTTCATAATGAGTAGCAACTTCAATGATTTTTTTGTCTAATTCATCTTTTTGAGCTACAAGAGTATCGCGATTCATTTCGATTTCGCCTTTTAATGTTTCGATAGCTACGCGTTCTGCTTCTGCTTCTGCTTCTTTAGATTCTAAAGTTTTTTGGTCTTCGATTTGAGCTAGAACGATTTCTTGGTTAGCATCTACAAGTTCATTCACTACACCAATACGTCCTAATAAATCTGAAAGACTTTCAGCAGAAATGACAATATCGAGTAAATTAGCTGAGTTTCCGTCTGTTTGAACTGCTCGAGCTTGGTTGTCGATTTTTTCTTGTCGTTGAGCAATAAGCACTTTTAATTCTTCAATTTCTTTTTGCAATTGAACAACTTTTTCTTCAGCCGCTTTTAATTTTTTTTCTTGTTCAGCAAGCTCACGAACGACTTTATCGATTTCTTTTTGCAAGCCGACAACGTCTGCTTCTAATGAAGCTCTTTCTTCTTCCAAAGTTTTCAACGTTTCTTCTTGAACATTAATATTGTTTTGAATGTTTTGATTTTCGTTTTCTAATCTTTGTTTTTCTTGACGCATTTCTTCTAATGAATCTGCAGATACTGAAGTTGACATCACTACAGGGCTAACAAATAACGATGCTGCAAGTAAACCGGTAATAAATTTCTTTTTCAATTTGTTTCCTCCATCAATCTTTTCGTTTTTAGTAAATCTCATAGTTTAAAGTTTAGTAAATCATTAGGTGTTTTTTTCGCTAATGAAAATATAGCACATAAAAAAGGTTGAAAGATTTTAGTTGTGTAACAAAACTCGCGAATTATTACGAAACGATTACCGAAAGCGTTTCCATAATTTTTCGCTTTAAATAACGCTGATTTGGCGCGGAAAGTTCAAAATTTGTTCATTTTCGTTCTTGTCATTAAAACCGCTTTCAAATACATTTGTTTCCCTGATTTAACAGCCTTAAAGAAGTTATTTATTAAGAAAAGCTTATGATATTAAGGGTTATTTTATAAAATGTTTAACTAAAAGTTAGTCAAAAAGTGTTCAAAAGTTACAACGTTTATTTTAATCAGATTCTCATTAAAGTGTGGTTCATCATAAAGTTACGCAAAAAAAATGACTACTCATCAAATAAGTAGTCATTTTTTGTTCTGTAAATAATAAAAAATCAACTGTATAAATAGAAAACTTAGTTTACAGAAAAACTTTTATTCAAATCGAACGACTGGTTTTCTTGCCGCAGTCACTTCATCCAATCTCTTAACACTTGTGTAATGAGGCGCTTGTGTCACTATTTCAGGATTCTGTTCGACTTCTTGTGCAATTCGAATCATCACATTTGCAAACTCATCTAAAGTTTCTTTCGACTCAGTTTCGGTAGGTTCGATCATTAAACACTCTTCAACGATCAATGGGAAATAGATTGTCGGAGCATAGTATCCAAAGTCCAATAACCGTTTAGCAATATCCGTTGTGCGGACCCCTAGTTTTTTCTGTCTGTTACCAGATAAGACAAATTCGTGTTTACAAATTTGAGGATAAGGAGAATCATAGTAAGGCTCTAGTCTATGACGTAAGTAATTGGCATGTAGAACAGCACTTTCGGATACTTTTCTCAGTCCACTTCCCCCCATTGTACGTATATAAGTATACGCGCGCACATTTACTCCGAAGTTTCCAAAATAACCTTTTATTCTTCCGATAGAAAGCGGATAGTCAGAATTCAACACAAATTCTTCGCCGCTTTTCTCTATTTTAGGTACTGGCAAATACGGCGTTAGGAAAGCTTTAACCCCTATTGGACCAGACCCTGGACCTCCGCCGCCATGAGGTGTACTGAATGATTTGTGTAAATTTAAATGAACAATATCAAACCCCATAGCTCCAGGAGTAGTGATTCCCATAATCGCATTCAAGTTAGCTCCGTCATAATACAATAACCCGCCGACTTCGTGCACGATCTCCGCCATTTCTAGAATATCTTTCTCAAAAATACCTAACGTGTTTGGGTTCGTCAGCATCAACCCTGCTGTATCCGGTCCTACTTGTTCTTTCAAAGCCTCTAAATCAACTGTTCCATCTTCATTTGAAGGAATCTCTATTACATCAAATCCTGCAATGACTGCACTTGCTGGATTTGTTCCATGAGCAGAATCAGGAACTAAAATTTTTCGACGGACGTCTAATTCATTGTTGGTTTCGTGATAAGCTTTGATGATCATTAATCCAGCCCATTCACCGTGCGCACCAGCAGCTGGCTGCAAGGAAACTTCGTCCATACCGGAAACCACTTTCAAATCTTCTTGCAGTTCGTACATCAATTGGAAAGACCCTTGCAGTGTTTGCGTCGGCTGCAGTGGATGGATGTGTGCGAATCCATCATAGCGGGCAACATCCTCATTGATTTTTGGATTGTATTTCATCGTACAAGACCCTAGTGGATAAAATCCATTGTCTACACCAAAATTTTTGTTGGATAAGGCGGTATAATGTCTCATCAACTGAGGTTCAGATACTTCAGGTAAATTAGCAGGTTCTTCACGCACAAATTTTTCTGTAAACTTCTCTTTTAATGAAACAGTCGGCACATCACTTTGCGGCAGACTGCAAGCTCTTCTGTTTGAACGACTGATTTCAAATAGTAATTCTTTATACTCATTCATAAGCGATTTCCTCCAATACAGAAACCAAAGTATCCATTTCTTCTTTTGTTCGTTGATCTGTCGCACACAAAAGCATCGTATTTTTCATCCCATACTCTGGTTCTAGATCGTACCCGCCAATGATTCCTTTCTCTAAAAGAACAGCAGACACTTCTTTTACTGAATGTTTCAACTCTACTGCGAATTCATTGAAGAAGGGAGCCTGATTGACAATTTTAAAGCCTTTACTTCTCAACTGATTAGCTAAGTAATCTGCTTTTTCTACATTCAATTGAGCCATTTCTTGTATTCCATTTTTTCCCAATGCAGCCATACAAACTGCTGAAGCCAGAGCGTTCAAAGCTTGATTTGAGCTCATATTCGATGTAGCTTTTTCTCTTCTGATATGTTGTTCTCTAGTCTGCAAGGTCATAACAAAGCCGCGCTTGCCTTCTTTATCAGTCGTTTGACCGACGATACGTCCGGGTATTTTACGCAAGTGTTTTTTGTTCACAGTGAAGTAACCGCAATGAGGTCCTCCAGCTGACATAGTTAATCCTAGAGGCTGCATATCTCCTACAACAATATCTGCTCCGAATTTTCCTGGTGATTCTAGTACTCCAAGCGCCAGCGGATTAGCCATCACAATAAATAATGCTTTTTGATTTACTGCCATTTCTTTTACCTTTTGCAAATCTTCTATTGAACCTAAAAAATTCGGGTATTGCACAATAACTGCAGCAGTCTGTTCGTCTACAGCAGATTCCAATTGAGAAAGGTCTGTTGTGTCAACAGCTAAAGGAATCTCTTCTAATTGAAATTCTCTTCCTTTTGACACCGATCGCAAAACTTCTCTGCCTTGAGGGTGGACTCCTTTAGAGACTACAACTTTTGGTCGTTTAGTTGTTACGACCGCTAAATTGGCTGCTTCTCCAAGTGACGTAAATCCATCATATAAAGATGAATTGGCTGCTTCCATTCCGGTCAGTTCCGTGATCATAGTTTGGAACTCGAATATCGCTTGCAATTCTCCTTGGCTGGCTTCAGGTTGATAAGGTGTATAAGCGGTATAAAACTCAGAACGAGAAATCACATGATCCACCACACTGGGAATGTAATGATCATAGGTCCCCGCTCCAAGGAAAACAGCGACCTCATGAGAATGGACATTTAATGCTGCTAACTTTCTTAAGTGTTTTGTTAAGGCTGATTCAGAAACAGCATCAGGTAAAACCAATTCTTCTTTAAGCCGGATTTCTTCTGGAATATCTTTGAACAACTCATCGATAGAATGAATTTCCAAAGCTTCCATCATTTCTGCTTGATCTTGTTCAGTATCTGGGAGATAACGAAATTCATTTATCACATTATTGACCTTCTTCCTCTTTTAGTTCTTTCACGTAAGCATCATAAGCAGACTGATTCATCAATTGAGAAATTTCATCTGTATCCGTATAGTGGATTTCAGCTAACCATCCAGCTTCATATGGTGCTTCATTAACTAATTCGGGGCTGTCTTCTAATTCTTCATTAACACTTGTAACCGTACCAGAAAGCGGCGCATAAATTTCAGAAGCAGATTTTACAGACTCTACTGTAGCGATTTCTTCCTCCATCGCAGTTTCTGAACTTAACTCAGGTACCTCTACAAAAACAATGTCTCCTAGTTGTTCCGTTGCGTATTGAGTAATCCCCATACGAGCTGTATTGTCTTCTAAAAGTAAAACCCACTCGTGATTCTTTGTAAAATAAATATTTTTAGTTGTTGTCATTTGATAACTTCCTTTCTAAGTTGTTTTTATTTTATCAACGTTTGTAAAAAGGTGTGGCTATAATGTTGGCTGCAACTTTTTTCTTTCGTACGCCTACATAAATCGTTGTTCCTAATTGACTGTAGGGATAATCGACCATTGCCAGCCCTATGCTTTTATTCAATGTAGGAGATTTGGTCCCTGAAGTGACGTACCCGATTTCTTTTCCATCCTCTGAATAGATGGGATAGTCCTCCCGAGCTATTCCTTTGTCCACTAATTCAAAACCACGTATACATCTTTCAATGCCTTCGCTACGCTGTCTTTTCAGTTCCTGTTGTCCAATAAATGCATCGGATTTTTTAATTTTCACTGCAAATCCAATTCCGCCTTCTATTGGAGAGATATCTTCAGACAACTCGTGCCCATATAAGGAGAGCCCTGCTTCTAAACGCAGTGTATCACGCGACCCTAATCCGCATGGTTTCAAGCCTTCCTCTGTTCCAACAGATAATATTTTTTCCCATAATTCTTCCACTTTATCCACATCTAGATACAATTCGAATCCGTCTTCTCCTGTGTAACCTGTTCGGGAAATCAGCACATTTTCGATATCCGCTACAGTTGCATGCGCTTTAAAATGATAAGGCTTGATATCGTCTAAATCTTCAGAAGTCAATTTGTTTAAAATAACAGCTGCTTTCGGACCTTGTAATGCCAGCAGTCCCATTTCAGCAGAATCATTCTTGATCGTAACTTCCTCTTCTCCTAAATGTTGATTCATCCAATCGAACACTTTATCCGTATTGGCAGCATTTGGAGTGACTAAGTAGCTCTCTTGAGACAACTTGAATACGATTAAATCATCCAAGGTACCGCCGTTTTCTTTACATATAGCATTGTACTGAGCTTGATTTTCTTTTATAGCAGCTATATTATTCGTCATCAAACGATTTAAGTAGCTTGTTGCTTCTGAGCCTTCAACCCAAATTTCCCCCATATGTGAGACATCAAATAATCCTGCATCGTTTCGAACAGCCGCATGCTCTTCTATAATTCCGGTAAACTGAATTGGAAGCGCCCATCCTCCAAAATCCACTAATTTCACTTGATTTTCTCTGTAGTATTCATACAATGGCGTTTTCTTTAGATCAGCTATTACAGACATCATGCTCCCCCTAGTCTTATTCACATTTTTCTTTCCTTATCCTCATTATAAAATAATCATTTGCTAAAGTCCTTCTTTATTGAAAAATAAATCAGAAAGAAGATGAAATTTATCTTTAGGAGAAATGTTCGTTCACCGCTTAGTTGAAGTGGACTCTCTACACCAGTCTTTCATCTATAAAAAAGCCAGCTAAGAGAATTTCCCTTAGCTGGCTTTACATCATCAAATAGCTGTAACCATTCCGCCATCCACTAAAAGAGACTGGCCTGTAACATAAGTATTAGCTCCGGAAACTAAGAATACAGCTGCTTTAGCAAATTCTTCCGGTTCCCCATAGCGACCTGCCGGAATCGACTTTTCTGATTCTTCTGTGACTTCCTCTAACGAGCGATTTTGAGCTTCTGCTTTTGCTTGGTCTAACTCTTGGATTCTATCTGTGGCAATTCTTCCTGGTCCGATTGTATTCACTAATATCTTATCCGGTGCTAATTCAATAGCTAGCGACTTGCTTAAGCCATTGATGCCGTTACGAAATGTATTAGACAAAATCAGATTCGGCAAGACCGCTTTTACCGAAGAAGAAGCAATATTCAAGATTTTCCCGCCCTCTTGTTTCAGATCAGGTAGTACTTCTCGGATCAAACGGATGTAACTAAATAAGTTCAATTGAAAAGCTTTTTCCCAATCTTCATCATTAAAATCCAGAAAGTTTCCAGAAGGAGGCCCGCCGGCATTATTGACTAAAACATCAATTTTGCCTAATTTTTCTCTGGTCTCCTTGACCAATGATTTGATATCTTCAGGTTTTGTGATATCCGCTGGAAAATAGGCGATTTTCCCTTTAGCTTCCTCTTGGATCTCTTCTGCTGCTTTTTTTAAACTTTCTGCTGAACGGCTTGTCAGCATGACGTTGGCACCTTCTTTTGCCAATTCTTTCGCTACCGCTTTTCCTAATCCTTTACTAGAAGCTACTACTAATACAACTTTATTGGTTAACCCTAAATCCATTGTTCTCCTCCTCAAATTTTATTTTCAACAAGCATTTGCGTAAATTATAACATTAATTGGCTAAAAGAAATAAATTTGCACCTGCATCTCCTACCTGGAATTTGTTAACATTTTTTTAAGATAGTGGCGTACACCTTTACCTATCCTTCATTTTGTTGCATTTTCTAACTGCAAAAAAAATAAAATTAATAGGAGTCTTTCAAATGAACTTAAATCTGACTGCAGAAGAAACTCGTGAGATAGAAACTATTGTGAAAAAACTAACAATAACTAAAGAAGAGTACTTTTTAACTCTTCACAAGAAAAACGTTCTTACAAAAGAAGCGCTGCAAGACAGCTCTAATTTAAGACTGTTTATTGAAGATTACCATCGGATGTTAGATAATTTATACGTCTATAATTTTGTATTGAAAGATATGATCGAACAGAACAAAGACACTAAAGTCATAGATGCTATTCTGTATTTTTTAGATACGACCATTAAAGACCCTTTAGTATTAGCGCAATTATATACTATTTATAAAAAGCAACATGATGAAAAAAAGGCCGTTTCTTTCTAAGCTCATCACCAAAAGAACCGCTCATCCAAATTTGGATGAGCGGTTCTTTTGCCGAAAATTTTTTTTCAATGCGATTATTTTACTAATTCATAAATTGCTTCAGCGTAAATGGCCATAGCGTCCATCAAGTTTTGGATAGACATAAACTCATTCACTTGGTGCATCGTATCGATACTGTCCGGGAACATTGCTCCATAAGCTACGCCGCGTTTCATTAGACGTCCATAAGTTCCGCCGCCGATAGATTGCTCGTGCGCTTCTAAACCAGTATGTTTAGAGTAGACATCCAATAACGTTTTTACCAATGGATCGTCTGCCGGCACATAGTGAGGCTCTTTTACTCCGCCGCGGCTGATCGTTACGCCAAACTCAGATAATTTGTTTTCTAATTGGATCTCCATAGATTCCACATTCATTCCACGTGGATAACGGAAGTTTAATGCAATGACTCCTCCAGTTTCTGGTGTAAAAGTGAATACTCCAGCGTTCATAGTCAAGTCTCCCATGATCTCATCAGTGAAATTCAAGCCTAAGCTTTCCGCTCTTGAGTCTTCATGGATATATTCTGAGATCAATTGAAGGTACTGTTGTGCGTCTCCGCCAAAGCTGAAATTACTTAAAAAGGTTGCTAAGTAAGTCCCCCCATTCACTCCACCACGAGGCTCCATCCCGTGAGCTGATTTCCCAACAACTTCAATCGTTACTTTTTCGCCTTCTACATTGACTGTTCCAGTAATCGGCGCAGCTTCTACATAGTCGTAAAAAGCTTTTTCGATGACTTCTGCTTCTTCACTATTAAAGACAGCTACTGCATCACGAGGAACCATATTTTCACGCAAACCTGCATCAAAACTGATCAACTCATTTTTCCCGCCTGTAGTTGTTCCTTTTGTATTCACGTATAAAGATACGTTTCCTTTTTCTCCGTTGATGATTGGGAAATTCGCATCTGGTGAGAAACCAAAATCTGGTGTTTCTTCCACAGCCAGATAATGATCCATACATTGCCAACCGCTTTCTTCATCCGTTCCAATAATGAAACGAATTCTTTTCGAAATCGGCAAGTTCATTTCTTTGATCATTTTAATAGCATAGTAAGCTGCCATTCCAGGACCTTTATCGTCACTTGAACCACGAGCATAAATACGGCCATCTTTGATCACTGGATCAAAAGGATCTGTTTCCCAGCCATTGCCAGGAGGCACTACATCTACATGGACCAGCACTCCCATAGTTTCGTCGCCTTCTCCATACTCTATATGTCCAGCTATATTCCCCGTATTTTTAGTGACGAAACCATCCTTTTCTCCTAATGCTAGAAAAGCTTCCAACGCTTTTTTGGGTCCTGGACCAACAGGTGCATCTTCCGTAGCTTTGCTGTCATCACGCACACTGTCGATTTTTAGTAAATCCACTAAGTCATTTAAGAAGTCATCTTTGCGAGCTGCTGCTTCTTTTTTCCAATCAATTGCCATATCACATTCTCCTCTCATCAATAACAATTCTATTCTATCACTTTTGGCGTGACTTACCAATCTAGAGATAAAATTTTCGTGTGAAATACATAGAAGTCTATCAACACTTACTTGCTTGTTTTCTATCCTGCAAACGATTCTGTAGGAAAAGAAGTTTTTTTATTTAGTGTATCCTTTTAGATTAATCAGATGAAAACTTTTATAATGAAAAAGACTAATAGAAGGGGGATAAAAAAATGCAACCTATCACAGAAGAATTAGTAAAAGACACTATTGCAAAAAGAAGTGACGATAGTTATAAAGGAACTTATGGCAAAGTTCTCGTCATCGGTGGAGATGCAGACATGGGAGGCGCTGCAATTTTAACAGCCAGTGCAGCTGTTTACAGCGGCGCAGGTCTAGTCACAGTAGCTACTCATAAAACTAATCATGCTGCTCTACATTCTAGGCTCCCAGAAGCAATGGCGATAGATAGCGCTGATGTAGAAAAAGTCACCGAACAAGTGAAAAAAATGGATGTCATTGCTATTGGGCCAGGTTTAGGCTTATCAGAAGAAGCATTCATCCTTTTAACTGCTGTATTTTCTACTGTAACAGAGCAGCAGCAGACTATTATTGACGGCAGTGCAATCAGCTTGATGGCAGAATATGATTTACCTTATCCCAAAACTCAAGCTGTTTATACTCCTCATTTAGGAGAATGGGAAAAACTTTCCGGTCTAGCTGTGTCGCAGCAAGAACCTAATGCCAATACAAAAATACAGCAGAAAATTGGCGGCACGATCGTATTAAAATCAAATCGTACAGAAGTTTATGTAGAAGATGCAGTATGGAAAAACACTGTGGGAAATCCGGCGATGGCCACTGGAGGAATGGGAGATACTTTAGCAGGTATGATAGCCGGATTTACAGCTCAATTTGAAGATAAAGAAAGAGCTGTTCTATCAGCCGTCTTTCTGCACAGTAAAATCGGTGACGAACTAGCCGCAAAACAGTATGTTGTTTTGCCGACACAAATTATCGAGCACATCCCTTCTACTATGAAAGCTTACTCTCTTTCATAGTAAAAAAGAATCCTATAACTAACTCTTAGAAAGAGGGTTATAGGATTCTTTTTAATTCCCGTTCTGCCAAATCTAACACAACGAGTTGATTTCTGCCTCGTTCTTTTGCTTGGTACAAAGCACGATCAGCTAATCGATACAGATTTTTCATATCTTTGACTTTATAAGAAGTGGCCATTCCTACAGAAACTGTTAAATGAATAGTTTGATGATTTTCAAGTTTAAAAGGATTATTTTCTACCGTTTGACGTATTTTCTCAGCTATGGCCATTTGCTGGGAAAAACTTTTATTTTTCAATACAATGCAAAACTCTTCTCCTCCAACTCGGTAGATCTGTTCGTGTTCAATATCTTCCACATGTAATAGTGATGCGACTTGACGTAAGATTATATCTCCATTCAAATGACCATATTGATCGTTGATACATTTGAAATGATCAATATCCAACATTAATAAAGCTGTATGGGTAATAGTTGAATCATTTTCAATTTCCGTCCAATAGTAACTGAATTCTCTTTTGTTGTATAATCCAGTTAAATAATCACTTTTAGCTCGTTCTATCTCGTCTAAATAGAGGCGGACATTTATTCGCATATCTTCTATAAACATTATATTCAACAACAAACAACAACTAGAAAACAAAAAATTAAAAAATGATGTAGCAATAACATAATTCCAGTCGTGATAAACAAAATATAAGACCACACCATGTCCAAGCACATAACAGAAATTTAATGTTAAACCAACGGTGTAACTATTAAAACGTTTAGAAATCCATTTGTTGAGTAAAGGCATTAAAACACTTAATATAATATAAAGAATGAACGTATAAACAGCTGCATCCGAAATCCCCCAACTAAGTCTTAAAAATGCTGTTATAAGAGCAGCAGGTATAAAAGTAGCAGGTCCAATATAATACAACAACAAAATCATTGCATTATAGCGCATATCTATCTTTACTTGTTGTGGCAGATCAACTGAAAAAGACATTAAGATAAAAGATGTTATGCTCGCAATGAAAATAAGTAATATTTTTTGCCACCCCGTTAAAGCATAGGTTCTCTTTTTAGGAATTATTTTGATAAATATATATGAAACTAACGTTAATATCGCAACATTTGCAACTGCACTCAATAAAATTCTTGATAGCATAACTTTCTCTTTTGGCCCTTTCTCTTAATCCTTTACAACTACAATTGACTTTTAGCTACTTTGCAAATTTTTTTCACTAGCGGGCTTCCCAAAATAATAGCCTTGCTGTAACAGCATGCCATTGTCGGCTAATTTCATACTCATCTCTTGATCCTCAATACCTTCTATAACAATATCTAAATGATTTTCTCTGGCAAACTGATGCCAAGCTTTTAGAAAGTAAGCAATCATCTCCAACGAAGCATTGTATTTCAAGCATTTAACGATCGAAAATTTTATTTGGCTCAAATAAGGTACATATTCTAAAGCACGTTCAAAAGAGTTTTGGCCTGTACCGACATCATCTAACGCGATTTCATAACCTTGATTCTTGATAAACGCTAAGGCAGAAATAACGCTTTCTTCAATAGTTTTTCCGCTAATTTCTTCGGTTATATCTAAAAGAATGGGATCTTCTGTTATCTCCACGATCAATTGGTCGCAAAACTTTCTCATTTCACTAAAAAATTGTTTCGTTTCAGGATATAGCAGCTGTCTTGGCGAAAAATTAACCGACAAAGAATTTGAAGGATACTCCTGAAGCACTCTCGTTAATTCTTTTTTTAACCACACTAAAAAATGAGAATGTTTTTCTCTGTTGTGGTAAATTTTTTCCATTTTTGCTGCAGGATAGTAAGGTAGATGATCTTTATTGCGCAATAAAATTTCGTAACCAACGATTTCATTTGCAAAGACATCGATTTTAGGCTGATAATAAAGTTGCAAACATACTGATGACATATTTCATCTCCTTTCTTACTCCTTTAGTCGGTACTTATTCAATAAAAATAATCTTATTTGATGTTTTATTTTCTTTGTCCTTTCTTACGTGAATACAAAAACTAAAACTACAATCGACTAAAGTCCTGATTAATCTATAAAAAAGAGATCAATTTAATCCATTTTCTTCTTAGAAATAGTGCCGTTAAAAAAAATTATAGCATAAAAGCAGCTGAAACCTTTTTTGATGCACTTTGTTCTCGCAGACGATTTTATTCCATTTATTTTTCGGTTACTATTTTTTGTCCTTCTATTTTTTAACACATGCAACCTTTAAAAGCTACTGCTTTTCATGCTTAAAATACATTTTTCCTTATTTAATTGACAGCTTTGTTCACAAAAAAATTGGCTATTGAAAGAATTTTTATCATTTCATCCAACTCTTTTCTTTTTTCAAGACAAAATTTTTGAAGTATAAAATAAATGGTGCTATTCTTGCGTTGTTGGAGAAAAGTTTTATTTTGTTCACATTTCACTTAGTTGCTCAATTGCGTTAGTTCTCCTATGGACATTGGCAACTTTTTTAATACCATATAAGGAGTGATTCACTATCAAACATGTAAAAGCTCTAGTTATAAAAGCCCTGATGATTTGGGCAATTGTATGGATAGTATTAACTGGTCTATATGATGTTTCCTTTTTAGACTCCACAATCGTTGGTGTAATCATAGTAGCATTAATCTACGTACTAGGTGATTTAGTGATTTTAAGAAAAATCGGCAACGTAGCGGCTACAATCGCTGACTCTGGAGCAGCCGCTCTTGTCTTATGTATTTACCTGACAACTATGGATTACACAAATGACCTTTGGATGAAAGTTCTGATTCCTGCTCTATTGATTGGTGTAGGAGAATGGTTCTTCCATAAATGGTTGTTGAGAAATAATGTAGTTCCTGATGAAAGAAAAATGAAATAAACAGTTTAGGCAGCATACAACAACAAGAATGGTGAAAAAAATAAACTTTTTTGACTTTAAAACACCCCAATACTAAAGAATAAAGAAAGGAAGATAGCTTTTATGTTTACACACACTAAAAAGCTGCAATACCATGCAAAACCGAGTAAACCAGATCCATTGATGGCAAAAAAACTGCAAGAGATTCTGGGCGGACAATACGGTGAAATGTCTGTAATGAATCAATACTTGTTCCAAGGCTGGAACACACGCGGAAATGAAAAATTCAAAGATATGTTGTTAGACACGGGTACTGAAGAAATTGGACATATTGAAATGATCGCTACTATGATTGCTCAATTACTAGACGATGCTCCAGTAGATGCTCAAGAGAATGCGTATAAGAGTGACCCGGCGGTAGCAGCTATTATGGGCGGAATGAATCCGCAACATGCTATTGTTAATGGTCTAGGTGCAGCACCTAAAGACTCTGTAGGTGTCCCTTGGAACGGTAACTATATTATTTCCAGCGGTAACCTATTAGCAGATTTGCGTGCAAATATCAACGCTGAATCACAAGGTCGTCTGCAGGTGTCACGTCTGTACCATATGACAGATGATCCAGGTGTTCGTGACATGCTTGGCTTCTTGCTGGCTAGAGATACGATGCATCAATTGCAATGGATCGAAGCAGCAAAAGAAATCGAAGACAGAGAAGGTATTGTCGTTCCTTACGATGTTCCTGCTGATTGGGAAGTTAAAGAAGTCAATAACATTCTATATAACTTCTCTGAAGGAGAAGAAAGTAAGTCAATGGTTGAAGGTAAAAAAGCAGCTGATGGTCGTGAATTCCGTTATGAAAGCACACCTGTTGCTTTTGCAGATAAACCAATCTTAAAGCCTGCACCACCAAGCTTGCACAACTCAACACCAATGGATAAAATGTAATTTAAACACACAAAAAGCCTGAGCATTATATGCTCAGGCTTTTATTCGTTTCATTTTCATCTATTCTTTAATTGTTCAATTTCCTCGAGTGTTAACGGTCTATATTCACCCAAAGGCAGCTCTTCGTCTAAGATTAACGGACCCATTGATAGACGTTTTAAATACACGACTTCTTTTCCCACAGCTTCAAACATACGCTTGACTTGATGGAATTTCCCTTCTTGGATCGTAACTTTGATCCAAGATGTCCCTTCATTCTCATTGGTTTCTATGATGTCTAAAACAGCTGGTTTACATACATAACCATCATCTAAAGAAATTCCTTTTTCAAAAGCAATAACATCCTCTTTTGTTACGACGCCTTTGATTTCTGCCTCATATACTTTGTTAACATGTTTTTTGGGTGACAGCAATTCATGTGCTAAAGCTCCATCATTCGTTAATAGCAACAAACCCTCTGTGTCGATATCTAATCTGCCGACTGGAAAGGGTTCTTGAAGCTGGTCATGGGGCTGCAACAGATCAATCACTGTTTCGTGCAAATTATCCGTAGTCGCACTGATCACACCTTGTGGTTTGTGCAGCATAAAATAGACAAACTCTTGGTAACTGACTTCTTCACCGAAGACTTCTACACGATCTTTTTCTAAGTCAATTTGAAACTTGCCTTCTTTTTGTACTTCCCCGTTGACTGTCACACCTTTTTTCTTCAATAAGTTTTTTACTTCTTTCCTTGTTCCAAATCCACTATGGGATAATAATTTATCTAATCTCATCATAGTTTTCCTTTCTATTCGTTCTCTTGATTCTCCATACCTATTATACAGGTATAGGAAAAATAAAAAAGAGAACTAGGATTTTACTCCCAACTCTCTTCAATCGAAATAAAAATGTGTTTGGTGGTGCAAAAAAATTAGATCTTCAGTTTATTTCTTAATGATGCAGCTTTAGACCCGACTACTTTGTCAGCCAATTTAGACTTCAAAATCAAGTAGCCATAGATTACTACCCCAACGAAAGCTACTACCAGTACAATTAGTAGTGCCAAGAATCTATCGCTTACAGGAATAAATAGATACATAAATTCTTTGATCCCTACAGCCGCAACAGCCATGATTAAAGAAAAGATTGTGATCAATAGCGTTCTTCGAGCCAATAAGCCTAAATCGAAAGGTTCTGTTTCATACATTGCACGAATGATAAACAAAGAAGAAACCCCAAATCCCACAATAGTAGACATGATCATTCCATGTGTTTGGAAATAATCTATCAAAGGATACTGTAAAATCAATTTAATGATCATCCCAAAAAACAACCCGTTCATTGCTGCTCTTGGTCGGTTCGCAGACATGATCATAATACTGACGACTGTATATAAACCTAAGAAAATCGTCATGATTGAAGACCATTGAGTGATACTAGTACCGAAATCATCATGCTGGTAAAACACTGTATATAAAGGTTCAGCGACCGCAGCCATCCCTATTGATGCCGGAATAATGATCAGCAACAGTAATTGGATACTGTTATTGAACTGTCTGCTTAATCCTTTATGATCTTTTTTAGCCATCAAACTGCTGATCAACGGTACTGATGTAATAGCCATTGAGCTTCCAAAGGAAAGGACGATCATGATCAATTTATGGGCATTCGCAGCAGCTACTCCGTATGTCCGTTGAATTTGAAGTGGAGTATAGTCACTGACGCTCTTCATGATTGGATCATATGTAAATTGATCAATCAACTGGGCAATGGTAATTCCAGCTCCAATAATAATAAACGGAATGGCGGTCTTCACAATCGATAATAATATTTGATTGGTAGATACTGTCACGTTATTCGGACTTTGTGCTGCAGCTTCTTTTGTACTAAGTTGTTTTTTCCATACGACATAAACTAAATACGCCATACTCGCTAAAGCTCCCACAAAAGCACCAAATGTAGACATTGAAACAGCATCTACTACAGAACCGTCAAACACTTGACGAATCAAGAACACAGAAGCCAGCATGAATATAACTCGTACGATTTGTTCAAGAACTTGTGAAATAGCTGAAGGAGCCATCGTTTGATACCCTTGAATGTATCCTCTAGTCACACTCATTGTGGGGATCAACAATAATGCTACTGATAAAGTACGAATCACTTGCGTTCCATCAGCTGCTGAAGCCGTTGGACTGTTGGCCGCTATAAAAGGCGCTAACAGAAACATCACTACAGCAGAAACAAGTCCGGTTATGGACATGACTTGCAGCCCTCTTTTGTAGATGTCTCGGCTGATTCCGTACTCTCCAATAGAATTATAATGAGAAACTTGCTTTGCGATTGCTGAAGGTACCCCAGCTGTCGCGATACTCAGAAATAATGCATAAGGAGTATAACCTACATTATATAAGGCATTGGCTGCGTCGGCAGTTGTCTTGTCGCCCATCCAAGCCATCCAAGGAACAATATACAATGCCCCTAACAACCGAGAAATTATACTAGCGGCAGACATCCAAGCAGAACCAGACAACATTTTACTTTGTGTATCACTTTCAACATGTCTTGTTTTTTTATTTATCATTTCATTTGACATTCATAAGCCTACTCTCAAAATATTTGCTAGCTTACATTCTACTTATAAACTCTATAAGATGCAACGTCTAAAAAGCCAGCTCATTTAAATTTAATTCTTTTTTAACGACTTTGAAGCAATAAAGACAATTTTATAGAACTTTTCTCTACACTCGCAAAAAGCAGGGTTGCCTCCGCTTTTTTTAGCTAGTTAGCCTTTTGCCAATAATAATGCCATTTCCTTATCTGTCAGTTCAAAATCGAACACGGCAAAATTTTCTTCCAATCGATTAGAACTCGCCGTTTTAGGAATGGGTATCACTCCTCTTTGGATGTTCCATCGTAACGCAATTTGTGCAGGAGTTTTCTGATATTTCTCTGCTAATTGTTGGATATCTTGATCGCTGAGAATGCCTCCTTGGTGAATAGGACTGTATGCCATAGACCGAATGTTTTCCTTCTCGCAAAATACACGCAGCTGCTCTTGGCTTTGTCCTGGGTAGCAAGAATATTGATTCAGGATAGGTTTGATATCTGCCATTTTTAATAAATCGATCAACTGCTCTGGACTAAAATTAGAGACTCCAATAGCTCTTACCTTCCCACTGTAATAGATTTCTTCAAGGGCCTTCCATGTGGCGATGTTTTTCTCTCTAGCAACGTCCGGCCAATGAATTAAGACTACATCGATCATATCTAATTTAAGAGCTTCATAACTTTTAGCAAATGCCCTGAGTGTTTTTGAAAACCCCATATCCGTTTTCCAAATTTTTGTAACGATAGTAATCTCTTCGCGAGGGACACCTTCGCTGATTGCTCTTCTAATGGCTCGTCCTACTTCTTCTTCGTTTCCATACATAGCCGCAGTATCAATCAACCGATATCCTTTCTTTAAAGCCTCATAAACAATTGTTTCGGCACTGTTTCCTTTCAATGGATATGTCCCTAATCCGATCAAGGGGATCTTTTGACCATTATTCAACAGAGTCGTCATCTTCACATGTTGCTTCATTGTCTCTCCTCCTTAGTTGGCTGGAGCTTTCTAGCTAAAGTGTATCAATCTGTTTTTTCTTTACTTCCGTTTTCTTTTCTTTGTTTTCTTCTTTTTATCGTCAAATAAACCGATAGCAACGGCCACTGCGATAGCTATCGCAAACCAGGATCCGGCTTCCACTTTTCTCCCCCCTAAGCAACTCATTTGAGTTCTTAAAACAAAAAAATGTGCTATTACTCTTTATAAGAATAATAGCACATTTGTTGTTAAAAAAAGAATATTAATCTTTTAGTCAGAAGCTGTTTGTTTGATTGAATCTTAGTTTAGTTAGCTACAATATTGACTAATTTCCCAGGTACTACAATCACTTTGCGAATCGTTTTACCTTCTAGATATTGTTGGATCTTTTCATCATCCATCGCTAATTTTTCCAACTCATCTTTTGAGATTGTCTTGGAAACTTGAACTTTTGATCTTAATTTGCCGTTAACTTGGAAGACAACTTCGATTTCGTCTTTTTCCAAATATTTTTCATCGTATACAGGCCATGCCTCGTATGAAATCCCTTCTGTTGAACCAGTCACTCTCTGCCATAACTCTTCTCCTACGTGAGGTGCAATTGGAGCCAGCATTTGGATCAATCCTTTGATGTATCCAACAGGGAGAGCTTCAGCTTTATACGCTTCATTGACAAATACCATCAACTGAGAAATAGCAGTGTTAAAGCGCAAAGCTTCAAAATCTTCTGTGACTTTTTTCACGGTTTGATGATACACAACGTCTAGTTTTCCATCGTTGAAGTTAGTAATGCGGTCACGCAATTTATCTTCTTCATCAATGATCAAACGCCATACACGGTCTAAGAACTTGCGGCTTCCCTCAAGTCCATTTTCACTCCATGCAATAGAAGCATCTAATGGTCCCATGAACATTTCATAAACACGCAATGTATCTGCGCCGTATTCTTCTACTACATCATCCGGATTAACAACATTTCCTTTTGATTTAGACATTTTCTCGTTGTTTTCTCCCAGGATCATTCCTTGGTTGAACAGTTTTTGGTACGGTTCTTTAGTTGGCACTACACCGATATCGTATAAGAATTTGTGCCAGAAGCGTGCGTACAGCAAATGCAATACAGCATGCTCTGCTCCACCAATATAAATATCCACTGGAAGCCATTGTTTTAGTTTTTCAGGATCAGCTAATTGCTCTGTGTTATGCGGATCGATATAACGCAAGTGGTACCATGAACTACCCGCCCATTGCGGCATTGTATTAGTATCGCGTTTTCCTTTTTTACCGGTTTCTGGATCGACAACATTCACCCACTCTGTAATATTGGCAAGTGGAGACTCACCTGTTCCGCTCGGCTTGATTTCTGTCGTAACAGGCAGAATCAATGGCAATTCATTTTCCGGAATAGTAGTAGTTGTACCGTCTTCCCAATGAATAACAGGAATTGGCTCTCCCCAGTAACGTTGTCGAGCAAATAACCAGTCACGCAAGCGATACGTCGTTTCTTTTTTACCGATTCCTTTTTCTTCCAACCAAGCATTCATTTTCTCGATAGCTTCTTCTTTTCCAAGACCATCTAAGAATTCCGAATTGATGTGGATGCCGTCTTCTGTAAAAGCTTCTTTTGAAATGTCGCCGCCTTCTAAGACCGGAAGGATGTCTAAATCAAATTTCGTTGCAAATTCCCAGTCGCGTTGATCATGTGCAGGAACAGCCATGATAGCGCCAGTTCCATAGGAAGCTAATACATAGTCTGCGATCCAGATTGGAATCTCTTTTCCGTTTACCGGATTGATGGCATAAGCTCCTGTAAATACTCCTGATTTGTCTTTGTTTAAATCTGTACGGTCCAAATCACTTTTCAGACTGCTGTCTTTGATGTAGGCTTCAACAGCTTCTTTTTGCTCTGGTGTAGTGATTTTTTCAACCAAATCTGACTCTGGAGCCAAAACAGCATACGTTGCTCCAAAAAGTGTATCCGGTCTAGTAGTAAAAACAGTAAACTCTTCAGTAGAATCTTTTACGCTAAAAGTGACATTTGCCCCAACAGATTTTCCGATCCAATTGCGTTGCATGTCCTTGATGTTTTCTGGCCAGTCTACTAATTCCAGATCTTCTAGTAAACGATCTGCATAAGCAGTGATTTTCAACATCCATTGTTTCATGGGTTTACGGTAGACCGGATGTCCACCACGTTCACTTTTACCGTCAATAACTTCTTCATTTGCCAAAACGGTTCCTAATGCAGGGCACCAGTTTACAGCTACTTCAGCTTCATAAGCCAAGTCTTTTTCGTATAATTTTGTAAAAATCCATTGAGTCCATTTGTAATATTCTGGATCGGTTGTATTGATTTCTCGATCCCAGTCTAAACTGAATCCAAGAGATTGGATTTGACGTTTGAAGGTTTGGATATTTTTAGCTGTAAATTCTGCCGGGTCGTTTCCTGTATCTAAAGCATACTGTTCAGCTGGCAACCCAAATGCGTCCCATCCCATTGGATGCAATACATTGTATCCTTGCGCGCGTTTCATTCGAGAAAGAATGTCGGTTGCAGTATACCCTTCCGGATGTCCTACATGCAGTCCTGAACCTGACGGGTAAGGAAACATGTCCATTGCGTAAAAATTATTTTTATCTGATTCTTCTGTTGCACGGAATGTTTTGTTTTCATCCCAGTACTGTTGCCATCTTTTTTCAATAGTCTTATGATTGAAACTCATGATTGTTTGCTCCTTCTTAAAAAAAAATTATAAAAAAAAACGCCCTAAAACACAAAGTCGTTTCCTTCTCTGTGCTTTAGGACGAACTCAAATTCTCAGTCGTGGTACCACCTAATTTTGCTGCTTAAAACTTAAAACAGCCTCATCATATCCTTAACGCGGATGAAACGTCTTTGCTTACTTGGATTCTTTCTCAGCAAAGCGACTCCAAAGGCGAGTTCAAAATGTGTCTTTATGCATTTGCACCACCCATGCACTCTCTAAAAAAGGGACATTTCTACTATTCCTTATCACTGTCTTTTAACTATTGGCTTTATTCTAACAAATTACTCCACCAGAATCAACGCTTTTTTAAGAGGGATGACTTTCTCTGCCCTCCTTATCTCAAGTTCGTTAAAGAATTTTTAACAACAGCAAAAGGTGTTATCTTTATTTAAAGTAGAATGATTGCCAAAACCTCCTAAAATACCCTATTATAGAGAAAGACGCTCAACTTAAAGACCTTTGATAAAAAGTTGACGGAATATCTGGAAATGAGGAACAACAATGGAAAATCAGTATCAATTATATGAACACAAAGCGCAATACTATGAAACAGATCAAATGGGCATTATTCATCATTCCAATTATATCCGCTGGTTCGAGGAAGCGAGAACTGATCTAATGGATCAGATTGGATTTGGGTACGATCAAATGGAGAAACGCGGAATTATTGTTCCTGTGCTTAGTGTAAATTGCGAATACAAGTCCATGGTCCGGTACAATGATCATGTTTATATCATTCCAAAAATTGAAGTATTCAATGGCATTCGTTTACAGATTTCTTATCGCGTTATCGACAAACAAACGAATGAACTGCGGGCTGTCGGCGAAAGCAAACACTGTTTTTTAAGCGGGACAAATCGGCCTGTTTCTTTAAAGAAAATAGACCCCGAATTATTTGAACTTTTTGATCGCTATACTGGAAAAGATTTCGATTCATTAGAGCAATGATTCATCATTACAATTAGGAGGCAAGCCAATGATCACTATCGGTCTGACTGGATGGAACGACCATCCTTTGATTGAAGTAAATCGAAAAACAAAACTGGAAGACTACGCTAGTCATTTTCCTTTTGTGGAGATGGACACTAGCTTTTATGCCATCCCTCCAGAAAAAAACATACTTAGCTGGCATCAAAGAGTACCTGAATCTTTCCAGTTTATTCCTAAAGCTTATCAGGCTATGACTCAACATAAAAACTGGTTCGATGATTTTCCCAGTGAAGAAGCGATGTTCTCAGCTTTTTTGAATCGTTTCGCACCTTTATTGAAAGAGAATCATGTGAAAGCTTTTTTGTTTCAATTTCCGCCTTACTTTGGTTGCACAACTGTAAACAAAGAGTATTTAAAAAAGATCAGAAATTGGATGAAAGATGCTCCAATAGCAATCGAATTTCGCAATTCTAGTTGGTACAGTGAGAAAAATAAAGAAGCTACTCTCACCTTTTTAACTCAGCATCACTTTATCCATACAGTAGTGGATCAGCCGCAAACACCAAACAACAGTGTTCCTTTAGTTGTAAAAAGTACTCATCCAGAGTTGACGCTTTTACGACTCCATGGAAGGAATTTTGAAGGTTGGCAAGGCAGCAATGTCCGCAACTGGCGAGAAGAAAGAACACTTTATGAATACAGCACAAAAGAACTCCAACAGCTCGCTGACATAGCTTTAACACTGGAAAAAGAAAGTCGTGAAGTCGCCGTTATTTTCAACAACAATTCCGGCGGCCATGCTGCGAAAAATGCAAAAAAATTGCAGTCCATCTTAGGCATCGACTTTTCTGGGTTAGCTCCTCAACAACTGAATTTATTTTGATCCTTCTACACCTAAAAGACTCCTTTTAGGTTACTCTCTCACCCATTTGTGTTTACGAGACAACTTATGAGGCATACGCTGGTTTACTTCTGACCGCTCAGCTTTTCTCCGTACCATTCTTTCTAACCGCGGGCGGTTATACCGTTGAACAAAAATAAGAGGCAAATTGAATAATACCGCATAACCAATCATGATCCATCCTGCCCAAGCCGGATTCCAAAAAAAGAATAAACCAGCCGGCGGAATCATAGCCCAGTGAGCCAGTTCGGCACGTCTGGTTTCAAGAGCAAACTTTTCCAGACTAGCCATATCAAAACCCTTTAGATGGGTCTTATCGAACCCTTCTTTAGTGATTTTAGTACCGTCAGGCAAGTAGGGTTTCCATGATCGAACTCGAAACACTTCTTGCCAGATTTCACCTTCTTTTTCCCAATCTCTAGTCCGGAACCAGTACGCTTTTTCGGCCAAAAATCGTTCAGGGACTCGTCGAGCCAACCAAGAAACAGACAAATGAATACTGTACCAAGCAAAAATGTCTACCGCTATCGTCAGCCAATTTGGTAAATGAATGAACTGCATTCTCCCTCCTCCTTAACTAAACTTTCAACTTTCTGCCCTTCCAAGTGACCGTTTTGAAAATGTGTGTCTGAATCATTGACCAGCTAAAAAGCACAATGAAAAAAAAGAAAAGGAAAGGATACCCTATCAATACTGAAAAACGGAACTGACCTACCCTGTCTGCAAACACCTTCAATTGGATCAAATAAAAAAGATAAATCGCTACCCCAAAAAACATGGTGTAACCTATGCTAAAAAATAATGTTGCAACTAAAAAAACTCCAGATAAAATACCACCAGATATCCAACAAATAATCAAAAACAGTACCTTTGGATTGGTAGCTTGAGAGGCCGTAGCAAAATTTTTTGACCATCCCTCAATCAACTGCTTGATTCCATCTGGATACATACGAAAATGAATCACTTTTTTCCCAGCATAAAGATGGATTGGAAATCCTGATTCTTGAAATTTCTTTCCTAGGACAAAATCTTCCATAATGGATCCTCGGATTATTTTATGTCCTCCAACTAGTTCGTACTGTTCTTTTGTACACATTAAACAAGGTCCAAAAGCCCCGGCTTCGACAAAACGATCGCCAAAAAACGTAAACGCGTTCATTCCAGCCAATACCATAATGTTAAAAATAATGGAGATCTGTTCATATAAAAACTTCACTTGATGATACGGCTGAACTGATAAAACTCCCTTGCGCCCTTGTCTTTCAAAGGTCCTCATGAAATGATGCAAGCTGTCTTTGCTTTCTAAATAAGTATCCGCGTCCATAAACAAAAGCCATTCTCCTGTAGCAGCTTCTGCTCCTCTAGAACAAGCAGCACCTTTTCCTACAGAGGAGTCGCTTGGTTGTTTCTCTATTATTTGAGCTCCATATGATTTAGCCACTTCAATCGTACTATCTGTGGAATTGTCATCTGATACGATGATTTCTTTAGGTCTGAATTGTTGCTGCTCCAAAGTTTTTAGTAAAATAGGCAAATTTTCTGCTTCGTTTCGAGCAGGAATAATAATAGAAAGAGATGGGTATTCCGTAAGATCTTTTGATTGATTAAATAAAAAGGGAACTTTGTAAAATACTGCCCATCCTGCCAACCAAGTAAAACATAAAAATAATACGCTTCCTATGACCACTCAAACGCCTCCTAAAAAAGTTTTTTTCGGAATTTTCTTAATAAATCCAATTGTTTTGAGCGATAAGGCGGGTATTGTTGAGAAAGACTCTTTCTATTCTTTTGCTCATAAAATACTTTTTGAAAGCTGAATGTTTCAAAGCTGGTTAAACCATGATAGCTCCCGAATCCGCTCTCTTTTAATCCACCAAACGGAATTTCAGCATGTGCAGCATGTCGGATCACTTGATTCAAGCTGAATGCACTGCTGCGAATCTCTTTCTCCAAATAACGAATCGTATCTTGATTTTCACTAAAAACGTAAGCTGCTAATGGGACAGGTTGCTGATTGAGTTCCTTCGTCAGCTCTTGGATCGAGGAGTAAGAAATAACAGGCATAATCGGACCAAATATTTCTTCTTTCATCATAGCACTCTCTTCAGCCAAATCAATTAATATCGTAGGTTCAACATAACGTTCAGCAAGATTGTAACGTCCACCATGATAGACAGTTCCTTGATTCAAAAAGCCGATTTGCTTTTTCAACTGTTCTTGATGGATGATCCGGCTATAATCCGGACTTTGTTCAGGATATTTTCCATAGAAAGCTTCAATACATTCTGCAGCCTCTGTTAAGAAATCAGTGTAAATCGATTCGTGCACGTAAACCGTGTCAGGTGCAATGCATGTTTGTCCTGCATTCACAAATTTCCCCCAAATGATCTGACGGATCGTTTCTTTAGACAATCCTGTCTCGTCAACGATACAGGGATTTTTTCCTCCGAGTTCCAATACCACTGGAATTTGCTTCTCTGCTGCTGCTTGATGAACGATTTTTCCAACTCGTTTACTCCCTGTAAAAAAGATGAAATCCCAGTCTAACGTCAACAGGCTTTCTGCCACACGGCTATCTCCTTCAATTACCGTTACTTCTTCTGGCTTAAAGTACTCTTTCACTGAGTCAGCCAATAACTTGGCGGTTGCAGAAGCAAATTCAGAAGGCTTTATCACACAGCTGTTTCCTGCAGCTAAGGTACCTATTACCGGCATCAAGGTTAATTGAAGTGGATAGTTCCAAGGGGACAACACGAGAATGGAACCGTAAGGCTGAGGACGCAAAACAGATTTAGCTACCCCGCTTAAACTGATATGAGTCGATTTCTTCGGTTTCATCCATTTGTTTAAGTTTTGAGTGACAGTATCGATTTCATTCAATAAAAGAGCTAATTCAGAAGTATAGCTCTCAATAGGAGATTTGCCTAAATCCCTATTGAGTGCCTCCATCCAAGATCCTTCTTTTTCGACCAACATTCTTTTCAACCGTTTCAGTCGATATAGTCGTTCTTTGTAGGACTGGTTTTCGTTTCTTCCAGAATAGCTCTTTTGGTTTTTTACTAAGTCATGATAATCTTCTACATTAAAATTATCCATTTCCCTCTTCCTTCTTTACAATCTTATCTCTCACTTGTTGCCCGCTAAGTGTAACCATTGGCATTCCGCCTCCTGGATTAACTGTTCCTCCAACAAAATAAAGGTTCTCATAAAGTTCGCTTTGCTTAGGATGTTTAAATCCGCGATTTTTTTTGCGATTAGATACTGTTCCATAAATAGCACCTTTATGCGACAAATAATTCTCTTTGATATCTTCCGGTGTCCACATATTTTCGGTTACGATATTCTTTCTTAAATCCGTCAACCCCATTTTTTCCAGCTTAATGAGGACTCTTTCACGAAACTCAAGATACTCTTCTTTTGTAAAAGGTTTTTCTTGCAGATGAGGTATATGAGGCAATACTTTGATATTTTCATGCCCCGGCAACGTTTGGTTTGGATCTGATTTGTTTACATTAACCAAATAAATCGTCGGATCATCAGGTAAAACACGTTCATGGAAAACTTGTTGGAAATTCTTTTGAGAATCATTCGAAAAGAAAAAGTTGTGGTGGGCTAATTGAGGATAATCGGCTTTCACCCCTAAGTGCAGCACTAGACCTGAACTAGCTGGTTCAAATTTATCTTCTAATTTTTCAACAAACTGATCATCTTCTTCCAGCAACTCTTCATAAGCAGGGATAACTTCCATGTTGGAAACAAAGTAATCTGCTTTTAGACTAGTTCCATCGTCCAATTCAGCCGCTGATACCTTTTTGTTTTCATCGGCAACTAATTTCACGACTTTTTTCCCTGTATGAAATTCAACCCCGATTTCTCTGCCCAATTTGACAATTCCTTCGGCAATACCATGCATACCGCCTGGGACATACCATACTCCTTGTTTGTGCTGCATGTAGGCCATCATGTTTAGAACTGCTGGAGCATCATAGGGCGAAGAGCCAACATATTTGATAAAATACGCCAACATGTCTCGGAACTTTTGATTGTGGACGCGTTTAGCAATTCCATCATACATGGAAGAGAAAAAGTCAAAACCTTTTATCGATTCTACTACTCCGTGATGGCGAATAACTTCCATAGTTTTATCTAATCCTTCAGCAAAATACCCTTTTTCCGTCACATCGTAGATTTGTTTTGCATATTCCAAAAACTCTTCATATTCTTCCATATCCTTGGAACTCAAAGCTGGATTTTCTTTGGCCATTTTTTCCAAGTCACCATACAAATCGATGATCGTCCCATCTGGAAAAAAAGAACGCCATTCGTGGTCCAAACGAACGGTTGGAATATAATCGTCCATCTTTCGGTTGCTTTCGGTAAATAAACGATCGAATATATGCGGCATAGTCAGTATTGAAGGCCCTAAATCAAACCCAAACCCATCTTGCTCAGCTCGATTCAGTTTTCCACCCAAATGATGATTTTTTTCATATAAGGAGACTTTGAACCCTCTTTGAGCTAAAGAAACGGCTGCGGAAAGGCCACCCAGCCCGCCTCCAATAACGACTACTGATTTTTGTTCTTTTCCCATTGTTTCACCCTCGCTGCAAGTTGTATTTTTCTGCTGTACTCTTCTTAATTGTCTTAGGAATTTAGCCCTCTGCTAATTGATTGAAGAAGCGTTTAGATTCTCGTTGTATTCTGTTCATTTCCAATGGTGAAACATAATTTCTGGTCTGCAGACAATTGTATTGATTTCTTCTGACTGCATTCAGTATTCCTCTGTAAACATCTGCTGATATCAGTACCGGCAATTGACTTTCTTTGTCAAACAACTGAATCTCTTTTCTAAATGAATCGTATAAACTCTCTGCTCTATGAGCTAAGTTTTCCCATATGCGGATAAACGAATCATTTACTTGACCACGAATCAAGTCTTCTTTACTAAATTTTTTTTGAGAGAGAATTTGGTTCGGCAAATAAACCCGCTTGTTGTCCTTCCAATCTTCTCCTACATCTCTCAATATATTTGTGATCTGCATAGCTACTCCTAAAGAAATCGCACTTGCTTTTGCTGCTTCTTTATTTTCTTTTGCTATGATAGGCAATAACATCAACCCTACCGTTCCAGCAACGTAATAGCTGTATTCTTCTAAGTCTCCTAAAGTTTCAGGAGAAACAAAATCAATATCCATTTTTTGCCCTTTAAGCTGATCATAAAAAGGCTCAATATCCATGTCAAATCGTTCAAACACATCTGCTAGTGCACGCCACATTGGAGTATCAACAGCATTTCCGTTTTCAAATGCTTTTAATTCATTCTCCAATTTAGTGATGTTGAGTCGTTGTTCTGCAGAATCTTTTACTGTATCTACTGTGTCATCTGCATATCTGCAAAAAGTGTAAATAGCATAAATTGCTTGCGCCTTTTCTTTAGGCAACTTTGAAAAAGCATAATAAAAGCTCTTCGAATGCTTTTTTATGATTTTTTCACAATAGAGATAATCTTCTTGCAAGGTCATTCCTATAGGCTCCCTCATTATTTTTCTCCCCCCGGGCTGTAATCTTTACCATATGATCAATGGAGTCAAAAAGTTGTCTTCATCAATCAAATAGGTAATTTTATTTGTCATCAAGCATTAATTCTTCAGTGGCGATTTTGGCTGACAGCAATACGATAGGAACTCCAGCGCCTGGGTGAGTACTGCTTCCTGTAAAGTAAAGGTTCTCACATTGCTTTGCTTTACTTTGCGGACGGAAGTGGTTGCTTTGCAGTAAATTCGGCTGCAAACCAAAACAAGCTCCGTTGTAAGCATTGAACTTAGATTCAAAGTCCAGTGGTGTAATGTAAGATTCAGAAACGATTTCTTGTTCTACGTTCTCAAAACCTGGCAAGTTTTTTAATGACTTCAATGCTTTCTCTCGGTAATATTGAGTGGTTTCATCTGTCCACTCATATTTAGCTGTAGACAATTCTGGAACCGGCATCAACACATATAAACCATCTTTATCTTTTGGTGCTAAAGAAGAATCTATTTTAGAACCCATATATAAGTAAATTGACGGGTCACTCAACTTGTCTCCACTAAAGATTTGATCTATATTTTCGTCTAGATTTTTTGAAAAGACAAAGTTATGCACATTTGAAACTTCTTCATACTTGCGATCCATACCTAGATAAAGAATGAAACAAGAACAAGAATATTTCATACTATCAATTTTTTTATCGGTGTATTTCCCTTTAGCTTTCGAATCTTTTACCAAGTTTTTCATAGCATAAGGAAAATCAGCATTACACATCACAAGATCAGACAATACTTCACGATCAGCTAACCTGATCCCTTTTGCTTCTTGGTTTTCAATCAGTATTTCTTGAACTGGAGAGTTGTAATGCACTTTTCCTCCTAACTCAAGAAATAGTTTTTCCATAGATTCTGCCATAGTATGCATTCCGCCCTTAATGAACCATACTCCATAAAGCAACTCAATCATTGGAATAATAGTATACAATGACGGTCCGCTCTTCGGAGACAACCCAATATAAAGAGTTTGGAAACTGAGCATTTGTCTTAAACGATCATCTTTAACGTATTTGCTGATCATATGGTCTGCACTGTCGAATGTTTTCAACTTCAATGCTTGCTTGATCGTGGAAGGATTGTAAAAATCTTTTGCGTTACGGAAAGGACGTTGTAAAAAATGGTCTTTAGCAACAATAAATCTTTCATAAATATCCGTTAAATAACGAAGAAATCCTTGTGCGTCTTTATCACTGATACCTTCCATCGTATTAATCAGCGAAACTAAATCGGAAGATACATCGAATTTCTCTTTACCATCATCAAAAAATGCTGCATACATAGGATCTAAACGCTGCATTGGAATATAGTCATCTGGATCCCGTCCAGTCAATTCGAATACTTCTCGATACAATTCTGGCATCATGACCAAACTTGGACCTAGATCAAAACGGTACCCGTCTTTTTCGACCACATTCATCTTCCCGCCTGGTATTCCTTCTTTTTCATATAAGGTAACCTCATAACCCGCGTGCTGAAGACGGATAGCACTGGCTAATCCAGCAACTCCCGCTCCAATAACGCTTACTGTTTTATTCTTCTTCATATTTTCCCTCGCTTATGTTTGTCTTAACAACTTTTTTCAAGTGAGCTAATTGTTCCGTACGATCCAGCTCTTGATTGATTTCTTTTAGATTATCTATCAGTTGATCTCCATCTACGTCTATTCGATTGCATTGCATGACTTCTTTCAAAATACTCAGAGAAATCGCTCGTTTTTCATTCCTGGATTTTTCTGTCAACGTCACTACAATGGCTCTTTTATCAGAAGGAGAAGTCTCTTTCATGATCCATCCATGGTCGACTAGACGGTTTAATATCGGATTCAGCGTGCCGATAGACATGCCTAAGCGTTCACCAATGTCTTTCACATAAACACTGTCGTCTTCCCACAACGCCAACAATACTAAGTATTGAGGGAATGTGAGTTCAAAAGGTTTTAAAGCCCGCTTGTACAGTTTTGAAAGTCCGTTTGCAGCCTTATAGACTTCAAAACACAATTGATCCTCTAGTGAACGGTCAAAAATCGATTCATCCATTCTTCTCTCTCCTTTTTCTTACGCTGTTCCTGTATTCCATACTTTGCATATTAGCTTTCGCGCAATGTTAACGTACCATCTTTCATCACATAAACTTTATCGCACTTATCAATTAGACGTTCATCATGAGTAACCATGATAGTAGCTTTTTGTTTGCTTTTTGTTTCTCGTGCTAAAATATCTACCACTTCAAAGGCTCTTTCTGAATCTAAACTGGCTGTCGGTTCGTCAGCTAAGATCACAGAAGGATCATGATACAAAGCTCGAGCAATAGCTACTCTTTGGCGCTCCCCGCCTGATAAATCACTTGGGTAGCTTTTTTCCAATCGCAAAACATCTAATTCTTCTAATAGGCTGTCTGCTTGTTCTTTTTCCATTTTGGTTTTTTCAACTTTATTGACTAATCTCAATTGGTCGCGGACATTTAAGAACGGAACCAAGTTGGAGGCTTGAAGAATAAAACCGATTTCTTTGAAACGCAATGCTGCTCGTTTTTTCTCTTCTTCTTCACTAAAAGGATTGTTCCGAATCAACACTTTGCCTTCAGTTGGAGTTTGCAGTCCACCGATGATCGTCAACAATGTGCTTTTACCTGACCCACTCGGTCCAATAATCGCAACAAACTCGCCAGCTTCAACAGAGAAATTAGTTTCTTTTAATGCTTCGATTTCTGTACGTCCTTCTCCAAAACGTTTAGAAACATTTTTACATTCGATTAATTTCATATTATTTCCCTCCTGATTTTACCCAATTGCTTCTAATGGATCAATTTTAACAACGGTTCTAACTGAGAACAAACCGCCTAAAACTGCTACAATAACTAATAAAGCAGTAATACCTGCTAAAAATAAAACATTATTTTGATACGGAACAGTAGCCGGCAATACCAATGATGTACCTAATGTTAATAACAAACCTGTTCCTACCCCTACGACAGATAGAATAAATGTTTGAGCAATAACTGATTTAGCAATATACCCCGACGAAATACCTTGAGCTTTCATAACTCCAAATAAACTAGATTTTTGCAACGTTAATACATAGATGAAAATACCGATAACTACTGCAGCAATGACGATCAAGAATCCGATCATTAGACCAAACGTCAATACTTGTGCGCTGTATCCTGGAATTTTATAAATATATTCACCGATTTCATAAGGGACTAAATCGTCATTATCAATCTGTACTCCAGATAAATCTTCTTCACTATCACGCACGATTACGGCACTGATTCTTCCTTCTTCAGACTCATCTATTCTTTCAAATCTAATTTCTTGAAAAGAACCGATCGTCGTATATAAAACTGGTGCTACGTTAAATTTCGCATTTTCTGTAAATCCTGTTACGGTCAGTTCCTTATCGCTCCCAGCCAGCTGAACGACGTCTCCGATTTCAATACCTTCTTCTTCATTTAAACTAATATCAGCTATGGCTTCATCGTTATTCGTAAAAGCCTCTCCTTCTATCAGTTCAGGCATGATAAATTCATCTGGATCGATTCCAAAAAAAGTGACATTGATTTTCGATGATTCTCCTGATGTCCCTTCTTTTCGAACGACTCCAGCTGTCTGTCCTAACAAAGCTGTTTCGTCTCCTGAAACATCTTCTGCCTGACCTAAAGTGATCATCGACATATTGATATTGGAATTTGATTCATCTGTCAAAACAATTCCATCAGCATCCCATTTGTCTACACTTGTTCGATTATCTTGAGCCAGTCCATATGCTAATCCCGTTAAAAAATATACTAAGTATGAGACCAGTACCATTACTCCAATAATTAATGCAAATCTTGTTTTTGAATGTTTAATTTCTTTCCATGCTAGAAACATGTTTCCATCTCCTTCATTTTCAGCTATTACTTTACTGATTGAGCATAGCATATATTAAATCGTGTACGATGTAAATCGAAATGGCTTGAGAAGAAGTATAACAAAATGTAACAATTTGATAAGTAAAAGTAATAGCAATAACGTGATTTTAGTAGTCTTTATCCTCTTTTCTAAAGCAACCAAATTCTGTAAAATAACGCTTTCAACTATCATATACATAGCTTTTTTATGGTATACTTATATTGTGAATTTTTTATTATAGGTATAGAAAAGTGAAATACTAGTTTCTAATTTATTGGAGGGAATAATATGTTGTCTATTCAAGATAAAAATATAAACAACTCCTTACTAAGAAAAAAAGAAGTGTTTCGAGCCTTTACAGATGATGAGTTCAATCGTATTTCGCACAGCATGCATTTTCGAAAATATAAAAAAGGGCAAGTACTGTTTGATGAAGGTGATCACCGAAATAAAGTATTTTATCTTTCAAAAGGTTTGGTCAAGTTAGAACGCTATGACGTTAGTGCTATATATATGTACACAGACTATATTAAGGAAGATAAACTATTTCCTTATGGAGAACTTTTTTCAAACCCTACCTACCGTTATACAGCTTATTGTTTGACAGACGTAGAGATGTATTGTATTCCTACAGAGGTTTTTGAATCTGTCCTTGCTGCCAATCCGCATCAAATGCTTCACTTTTATAAGAGTCTATCCTCTATCTTGAAAGAACATGAAGAGCGGATTCAGTTTTTGGTCGGTTCTAACGCCAGCAGACGAATCGTTAAAGTATTGTCTTTTCTTATGAATGATTTAGGCATCAGCGTTGGGGATAATAAAATCAAAGTCCCATACCCCATTACAATCTGTGAAATTGCCACAATAAGCGGCTGTTCTAGAGAAACTGTAGGCATCAAATTAAAACAATTAAAACAAATCGGAAAAATCGAATACAGTCATAAAGTGTTGACGTTTAACGATGTTCTGTATTTTAAGAATTATTGGGAAGAATGATTCAAAACAAAAAGAAACGCTTAAGAAAGTAATTTTCTTAAGCGTTTCTTTTTGTTTTATCCAGTTAGTATCAACCTAAGACTGCAGCGATCCCTAAGATAATGCAGCTGACGATAAATATCACACCGATTAATTTAGCTGTAAACTTCCACCAAGTGGTCAAATTTATACCTGCAATCGCCAATGCTCCCATAACTACTCCTGAAGTCGGCGTCACCAAGTTAACGATTCCGCTTGCTGCCTGATAAGCAGTGATAACGACATGCTCAGGTACATCAGCAAAGCCGCCTAGTGGTCCCATTATTCCCATAGTCGCAGCCGCTAAACCTGAAGTTGATGGAATCAAGAAAGACATTGGAATATAAAACACATACGTTAGTATAGAGAAGAATACTGGAGAAAGGTCAGATAAATTTTGTTCCCCAATATGCAAAATGGTAGCGGTGATCATTCCCTCGTTCATCACCACTTGAATGCCTCGAGCTAACGCTACTACTAGAGCTACTCCTAATAAATCTTTAGCTCCATCAATAAACGTAGAAACAATTTCCCCTTCAGGTATACGATAATAAAGTCCAATAATAATAGCCATCAATAAGAACAACATCGTAATTTCCATAAAATACCAACTGCCGAGAGGAACCAATTGTTGTCCTAATACAGTTCCCACAATGGGTAAATCTATCAACCATTGATTCAGTGTTTCAAAGAATGTCCAGTTTGGATTCAAAGTAGACCACGGAATCAATCCTAAAACCATAACGACAAAAGTCAGTGCAAAAAGAATCATGACAACTTTTTGTTTCTTTGTCATTTCTTCTTTAATATCTGCTACAGCGAATTTTTTTTGATTCTCTTTGTAGTCCTTATAAACCAGCGAATGTGAAGGTTCTTTTTGAACTTTAACCGCATAGCGATAAACAAATAACGTAGCAATCGCATATATCGTTAAAAAGAAAATCAATCGCCACAGAATTCCCTCTCCTGGACTTAGACCCAGAGCTTGAGACGCTACTCCTGTAGCAAACGGATTAACTGTAGAAGCCAATACTCCTACACCAGATCCTAACAATACAACTGATACAGCAACTAATGTATCAAATCCTACACCTATCATAACGGGTATGATCAGAGGATAAAAAGCTAAGGTTTCTTCCGCCATACCAAACGTTGTCCCACCTAAAGCAAAAATAAACATTAAGATAGGAATCAGCAATTTTTCTTTTCCTTTATAGTTTTTAACGATTTGAGCGATTCCGGTATCTAAAGCTTTTGTGCGATTGATAACCCCTAAAAATCCTCCAACCACTAAAATAAACAAAGAAACCTCGATAGCTCCTGGTGTTGTTTCTGTACCAATCATACCTTTGACAGGAGCCATAAAGATATCCCATAACCCTTGAGGATGTTGTTCCGTTACTTGGTAGCTGCCAGACAAAATGTTCCCTGCTTCATCGACTTGATATTCTCCGGCTGGAACGAACCAAGTAAGTATCGCGATGACTAAAATGATAAGAAACAATACAGTATAAGATGAGGGCATATTAAATCTTTTTTTCTTTTGACTTGCTTCCATAACTCATACCTCCTATTTTAACTCATTAAATTACCCTATTTACTATAACATCCTTAATGAAATGAACATAACAAGATTATCTATAGCAGCATTATTTTTTTCTTCACAGAAAAAAGATCACTACATTTTCAATACGGAACTCCACTAATTGATCATCACTGGAGTTCCGACAAAAACCAAAAACTTCCAGCTGAGTTTGGTCACATGGCTTAATCCATAACTGTAATAATCGTCCCTCCTTCTTCCGTCAGTACTCCTTGGATGTTTTCCAATGAAGTAATGATCGCTTTTCCTTCAGGGTAACCTTCAACAAATTGGATAGCTGCTTCCACTTTTGGCAACATACTCCCTGCCGCAAATTGATCTTCTTCCATATACTGTTTCATTTCTTTTACAGAAACCCGTTCTAATTTCTTTTGTTCAGGTGTGTTGTAATTCACAAATACGTTGTCTACTCCTGTTAAAATAACCAGTAAATCGGCTTTTACTAATTCCGCAAGCTTTTGAGAAGCAAAATCTTTATCGATAACAGCTTCTACACCTTGCACTTTATTTTCTTTTTGGACAACTGGAATTCCGCCACCACCGACAGTGATCGTAACAACACCAGAGTTTACTAGCTGGTTAATCACTTTATGTTCTTTGATGCTGATCGGTTTTGGTGAAGGAACAACCTTTCGCCAGCCACGCCCAGCATCCTCTTTGAAAACTGCATTTGAATGACTCATTTCCTTTTCTGCTTCTTCTTTCGTCAAAAAAGGTCCTATAGGTTTAGTCGGTTTTTCAAATGCTGGATCTTTTTCGTCTACTACTACTTGAGTGACTAAAGAAACGACTTCTTTTTCCAATTGTCGTTCGGTTAGCACATCGTTCATAGCATTTTGGAGCCAATACCCAATACTTCCTTGAGTCATCGCTACGCATGTATCCAATGGCATCGCAGGATTTTTTTCGCTATTAGCTGCTTCTTGCTGAAGTAATAGATTGCCTACTTGAGGACCATTTCCATGAGAAATGATCAGATCATCTCCATTTTCAATAAACTGTACTAAAAATTCTGCAGTGTGCTTTAAAGCTTGTTGTTGAGCTGCAGCGCTCGCGTCTTCAGACAAAATAGCATTTCCGCCAAGTGCTACGACGATTTTTCTTTTTCCCATTCTACATTTCTCCTCTATCAAAATTTAAAATGAACGAGTAAAAGAGGCTATGAAACAGTCACAGCCTCTTTTACTCCGTATACTAAACTTTTGGAATAAATAAGTTTCCTAATGTAGCAGCCATGATTGCTTTAATAGAGTGCATCCGGTTTTCTGCTTGATCGAATTGGCGCGCATGTTTGCTGCGGAATGCTTCATCCGTTACTTCCATTTCACCAACACCAAATTTTTCTTTTACCATTTCACCATAATCCGTTTCTGTATCATGGAATGCCGGCAAACAATGAAGCAATATGACATCATCTTTGCCTGTAGATTTGATCATGTCCATATTGATTTGATAAGGCTTCAATAAGTTAACACGTTCTTCAAACTTATCTTCTTCTCCCATAGACACCCAAACATCGGTATATAATGCATCAGCGTTTTTTACGCCTTTTTGAACATCATCAGTGATCATTAATCGACTGCCTGATTTATCCGCAAATCCTTGAGCCATATCCACGATATTTTGTTCCGGGAACAACTCTTTTGGTGATACGATGTGAACATTCACGCCTAAAATAGCTCCAGTGACCAATAAGCTATTTGCTACGTTATTCCGTCCATCTCCTACGTATACTAATGTGATTCCTTCTAAATGACCAAAGTTTTCTTTAATGGTCAAAAAGTCCGCAATCATTTGGGTAGGATGCCATTCGTCTGTTAATCCATTCCATACTGGAACGCCGGAATATTTGGCTAATTTTTCTACGTTTGACTGTTTAAAACCACGAAATTCGATTCCATCGAACATACCGCCTAATACTCGTGCGGTATCTTCTACAGATTCTTTTTTACCCAACTGGATGTCGTCTTTTCCTAAATATTCAGGCTTAGCTCCTAAATCAACAGACGCTACTGTAAATGCAGCCCGTGTACGAGTAGAAGATTTTTCGAATAACAATGCAATGTTTTTGCCTTCTAAATAACGATGAGGAATGCCTTTTTTCTTCATTTCTTTTAAATGCTGTGAAAAATCAATCAGATACATTAGCTCTTCTTTTGTAAAGTCTTTTTCTGCTAATAAACTACGTCCTTGAAATACATTTTTCATCATTTATGTCCCCCAATAAATTAAATTGTTATCAATTTAAATCTTCTCGTACAAGCGGCATACTCATGCAGCGTGGGCCCCCACGTCCTCGAGACAATTCACTTGAAGAAATTTCAATCACTTTTATTCCATGTTCTCGCAACAATTCATTCGACATATAGTTGCGGTCGTAAGTTACCACTACTCCTGGCGCAATGGCTAACGTATTTGACCCGTCATTCCATTGTTCACGCGGAGCTGCAATAGCGTCTCCACCACCACAAGGAATCAATGTTAATTCTTCGACTCCTAAAACATCCTTCAATGATTTCTCTAAATCAGTTTCGTGAGTGATTTTGACCTTGCCTGGTTCATCTCCTTTTTCAATAACGTAAACATCAATCGATCCTCCGATACGTAAAATCCCTGGATGAATAGTAAATTTATCATAATCCACCATTGTAAACACTGTATCTAAGTGCATCATTGCTCGAACATTCGGGATTTTAATCGCTAATATCTTTTCAAAAGTTGATCCTTTGCTGAACAGCTCTAAAGCTAACTCTTCAATAGCTTGAGCAGAAGTTCTTTGAGAAATTCCAATGGCCAGAGTCTTCTCATTTAGAACCAACTCATCTCCGCCTTCCATAAAAGATGTATGATTTCGATCACGCCAAATTTGAACGTCACTGCTTGCAAACCGTGGGTGATACTGCATGATTGCTTCCATAAACAATGATTCTCGTTGGCGAGCTTCAAACATCATTCGATTAATAGTTAAACCATTTCCCATAGAAGCAGCTGGATCTCTTGTAAAATAAAGATTCGGCATCGGATCCATGTAGAATGGGTAATCATCATCATTAGAAACATCCCTTAAATGATCAGATTCATCTTCTGTAAAATATGAACTTCCTGATCCTTTTTTCTCAACAGGCTCTCCGCCATCTTCAGCCACATCGCTTAAATGTTCTTGTTTAGTATGAACATCTTTTTTTCGAATACCTTCCATAATAGCAATGACCATGTCTTGGGTTTCCATATCCAATAAATAGTTTTTCAACCCTTCATATACGCTCGGCGACTCTATATTTGATTCGCTTAACACCTTCTCTACAAAAGTTTCTTTCGCGTTTCCAGCATCAATAGCCTCAGCTGCTAGTTTTTCCAAATATAGAACCTCTACACCATTGTCTTCTAGAGCTTTTGCAAATTCATCGTGTTCTTTTTGAATCACTTTTAAATAAGGAATGTCATCAAACAATAAACGCTCCATAATTTCAGGAGTCAAGTTCTCTACTTCTCTTCCTGGCCTCTTCAATAAAACAGTTTTTAATTTTCCTATTTCTGAATTCACATGAATAGGTGCTGTTATTTCTGTCATGTCATATCCTCCTCTTTTATCTTTCCACACTCCTATAATAGCGTTACCAACCACCATAAAGGAAATGAAACGTACAAACAAAATGTCGATTTGCTCACATTTTTAAAATGTTTTTTATAAATATACTTTTTTAGTATTAAAATTCATTTCTTTTTCATAATAATTGCATAAAAAATGTATTTATACAATTATTATGAACTATAAGAAATCGTTAATTTTTTAATGAGAAAATTAACAGAATTAAAGAAAGGGTGTTTTATTTCGTTTAAAGGCTTCACTGTAATGTTTTTTATTTTTTAGGGCTATTTTATCCTTCTGTCCTATCCTTTCATAACTTCTTTGAAACCCTAATAGGAGACAAAGAAGCTATACTGTATTTTTATTACTAACCAAACACAAAAAGCCCTTAAAAGAGAGGTTTGATACTCTCTTTTAAGGACTCTGCTATCATCATTGTTTAGCTAATTTGCTCATTTCATCTGCTACAAATTGAACTTCTGTACCTACAATAACTTGAATGTTTCGATCACTAACTTTGTTGATACCTGCAATACCTGCAGATTTGATTTTAGCATCATCAACAACAGTCATGTCATTGATTTCCAAACGTAAACGAGTGGCGCAGTTATCGATAGAAGAAACATTTTCTTTCCCGCCTAATCCCGCTAGAATCGTCTCGGCTTGTTTTCTAAAACGTTCATCTCTAGAGCTTGGTCTAGAAGACATGCTGTCTGTTTCGCTTTCTTGCATGTCTTCTGCTAATTCATCTCCACGTCCTGGAGTAGCTAAATCGAACTTAAGAATAATAAAACGGAACAAGAAATAGTAAACAGCAGCAAAAATTAATCCTTGAATCAGCAGCATATACGGCTGATTAGCCAACGGCAAATTGAATGACAATATATAATCCACTAAACCAGCTGAAAAACCGAACCCGGCTGTCCATTGGAAAGCAGCAGCCACAAATAACGAAAGACCTGTCAATACTGCATGTGTTACATACAATGCTGGAGCAGCAAACATGAATGCAAATTCTAACGGCTCAGTTACACCGGTGAAGAAAGAAGCAAATCCTGCTGCCATCATCAATGATGCTGTCGTTTTCTTTTTAGCTGTTTTAGCTGTATGATACATGGCTAAAGCTCCAGCTGGAAGGCCAAACATCATAACCGGGAAAAAACCAGCTTGGTACATTCCAGTAACCCCTTTTACGCCAGTACCTGCCCAAAAATTATTGATATCTGCAATACCAGCTACATCAAACCAGAATACAGAATTTAGTGCATGATGCAATCCTGTAGGAATCAGCAGACGATTGAACAAACCATATAGTCCCGCTCCTGCTGCTCCTAAACCACTGATTGTCGTACCAAAAGTAACTAATGAATTATAAACTGGCGGCCATACAAATAACAGCGCCATAGATACCAGCATCATAACAAATGAGGTTACGATCGGCACTAACCGCTTCCCGCTGAAGAAAGCTAATGCTTGAGGTAATTTGACATTGTAGAAGCGATTATACAATGCACCCGCGATCAATCCAGATAATATTCCTATAAACTGTGTCTCGATTTTTTCAAATGCTACGTTAACCTCTTCAATAGGTATACTTTGCAGCATAGCAACTGAGTCAGGTGCCAGCAATACGGTTACGACTTGCCAAGCAACCAATCCGCTTAAAGCTGCTGCTCCATCTTTATCTTTAGACATTCCCAATGCGACACCAACTGCAAATAATACTCCCATATGATTGATAAGTGCGCTACCTGATTTGATCAGAAAAGCAGCGATCACACTGTCTCCGCCCCAACCAGATGGATCTATGTAATATCCAATACCCATTAATATTGCTGCTGCAGGTAATACAGCAACTGGCAACATCAATGATCTGCCTAATCTTTGTAAGTAAGCCTTCATTTTTTTCCTCCAATATGTTCTAACCTAAGTGACCGGTGACTGTTTTTTTCTTCGCTCCTTTTGTGTAGTAAAGTAAATCACTTTCAAAAAATAAAATCGATGAATAAGTTCTTTTTCACGAGTATTAAATCTAGCAATAAATGCACTAATAACATTTGATTCATGTGATCACTTTCTAAATGAAATCATACCAATCCAGCAGATTAATGTCAATCCAATGTTCTGCTGTTGAATACGTATTCGAATAAACCCGACACCTAGGTTTTTCTGGGTCACTTCATGTGATACAGTTATGTAGTAAGCGTTTTATTTTAAGGTATACCAATTAAAAAAACAGCAAGGTCACATCTTTTAGACATGAACTTGCTGCTGTGTATTTGCTGATTGGTATTTTCGAAATTGTGTTTACTTCACGGTTAATTGTTGCCCTACAAATATCAAGTCTGAGCTTAAGTTGTTCCATTGTTTTAATTGAGCAATAGAAACTTTATTAGCTAAAGCAATGCCTGATAGCGTATCTCCACTTGTTACTGTATATTTGCTGTTTGAAGCAACAGGTTTAACAGTTGTAGACGTTCCTACTTTAACCGCTAATTTTTGACCTACATAAATCGTATCGGAACTTAATTTATTCCATGATTTCAAATCTGAAACCGAAACACTGTATTTATTAGCAATTGCTGTTAATGTGTCACCACTTTTGACAGTGTAATTGACATCCAGATTGCTGACAACTGTTTCTTGTTTTGGAGCAGGAGCCGTTGAGTTAGAAGATGCTGTTCCTTGAATCGTTAACTTTTGACCCACATAAATAGTATCTGATGACAATTTGTTCAACGATTTCAAATTAGCTACTGTTGTATTGTGTTTTCTGGCTATACCTGACAATGTGTCTCCAGATTGAATCGTGTAGCTAGTTGCATTGCCAGTATTAGACTCTTTACTCGTAGACGGTGCTGGTTTTGTCACTACATTCGTCGTTCCTGTAACTGTTAACTTTTGTCCCACATAAATGATATCAGATTTTAAATTATTGATCGATTTTAAATTAGCTACTGTTGTTCCGTATTGTTTAGCCAATCCGGACAATGTATTCCCAGCTTTAACTGTGTGTTGAGTTGTGCTTGATCCAGTATTGCTTGAAGGAGTCCCTGTAGAAGGTTTTGCCTCTTCTTTAACAGTTCCGCTAACCGCTAATTTTTGACCTACATAAATCGTATCGGATGACAGCTTGTTCAATGATTTCAAGTTCACTACAGTAGTATTGTATTTTCTTGCAATACCTGACAACGTGTCTCCAGATTTAACTGCATAGCTGCTTGTTCCAGTATTAGACCCAGTACCCGTAGATGGTGCTGGTTTAGTTTCTGTATTAGCTGTACCTTTAATTACTAACTTTTGACCCACATAAATAGTGTCAGATTTTAAGTTATTCACCGATTTTAAATTAGCTACTGTTGTTCCATATTGCTTAGCCAATCCAGACAATGTATTTCCAGCTTTAACTGTGTGTTGAGTAGCGGTTGATCCAGTATTGTTTGAAGGAGTTCCTGCAGAAGGTTTTGTCTCTTCTTTAACCTGACCACTAACAGCTAATTTTTGACCGACATAAATTGTATCAGATGATAATTTGTTCAACGATTTCAAATTAGCTACTGTAGTGCTGTATGTTCTTGCAATGCCTGACAGCGTATCTCCAGATTTAACCGTATAGCTGCTTGAAGTATTCGAACCTGTGTTAGAGCCGTTTCCTCCAGTTGAAGGTTTAATTTCTTCTTTAACAGCTCCATTTACAGCAAGTTTTTGGCCTACATAAATCGTATCGGATTTTAAATTATTCAACGATTTTAATTTCGCTACAGTTGTGTTGTATCTTCTTGCAATCCCTGATAATGTATCTCCAGATTTAACAGTATACTGACTCGTATTCTCTGTATTATTATTGCCGTTATCAACTGGTTTTTGTGTTTCTGGAATCGAAGGAGCAGGAGTGTTTCCATTTGAACCTCCAGATTGCTTCACATCAAAACGAGTTAAATTGTATTCGTTGATCAAATTGTTTAATTTTGCTGCATACGTTGGATCTGTTGCGTAACGACCTTCTAACCAAGCTGTAGCTTCGTAAACATTAGAAGTATTGCTGACCCAAGCTCCAGCATAAAATTCGGGATTCCATGAAGTTCCTCTTTTTAGTAAGTTTGCATTATCTTGGAAAGATTCAGCATATGAAGGATACTTTTTAAAGTTTTGCGGAATGTTGATCCAGCCTGTACTCGTTGAGTATTCTTTTGTGTACATCGTAACGGACTCGCCATTATATGAACCTTTGATACCAAACAAGTTGTGATTTGGCGATTTAGCAAGAGCACTTCCTCCCCAACCACTTTCCAATCCTGATTGAGCAATCATTACAGATGCATATAAATTGTTTTTCGCTGCTATTTCACTTGCAAAAGAAGCTACCGTTTCAATGAATTGTGCCGGTGTTTGAGATTTATTGATATCTTTTAATTCTTCTTTAGGAGCAGATGAAGCTTGTTGGTTAACTGTCAATTTTTGTCCAACACGAATAACGTTCTTATTAGAGATGTTGTTCCAAGTCATCAAGTTATTTACAGACACACCATACTGTTTAGAAATCTTGTTTAAAGTGTCTCCACTCTTAACAACATGAACAACTGGCGCAGCTTTTTCTTCTTTCACAACTGCTGACGTAGTTGCCATCATAGTTCTAGCTTTAGACGGTGCCGGTGTCTCTTCTTTAACTTTTGCAACTTCTGGTTTTACAGTTTCTGTTACAGGAGCTGGCTTAACTTCTTTAGTAGCCTCTTCTTCAACAACTTCTGTAACTTCTTCTACAGATGCTTCAGAAACAACTTCAGCGTCGTTTTGTTCTGTAGTTTCATCCACTACTACATCAATTTCTTCTGTGGTATCCGTATTTAGATCTTGAGAAGGTTCTTGCTCTTCCAACTCGATTGCTGGTTCAGTCTCCTCTGTTTCTTCTACTGCATCGGCTTCGGTTGTAGCAACTAGAGCTTCATCCATCAATTGATCTACATCTTCTATAGACAATGTTTCGAAATCAATAGATTCGAAAATTTCTGGAGTCACTAACTTTTTCAATTCTACTATTAATTGCTCTTTTGCAGTTTCTTGGTCTTCTAACGGGCTTTCGTCAGCTACTGTTGCAGTTTCACTAGTTTCTGTTTCAACAGCCACTTCATTGCCTTCAGCAACGGTATTATTTTGTTCTACTTCAATAGTATCTGTTTTACTGTTATCTGCTTCATTTCCGTTAGCTTCAACAGCTTCAGAATATGTAGGAAATGCTAGTAAACCTACTAATAAAGACGTGCTAAACAGTGCAGTGCCTTTTTTTAATCGGGCATTAGAACACAGATTCTTTTGCATTGTTTTTTCTTTTTCTACTAAGAAAATTCTTTCTTTTCTAGTTATCACCAAAGTAGGTCCCTCCTATGAATAAATCCCTCAACATTTTACGATAGATAATCTAATTATAACGGTAATCTTTTATAAATGAACCCTAAAAAAATAGTTTTGTTAAACTTAACATTTGTCACACGAATGTAATTTTACAAATAAACATCTGGCTCTATTATAACTGAAATTCCACTCTTATTTTGTATATAAAATAAGAACTTTTAGTGAAGCGTTTATTCAAAATTATGATAAACTAAATGGAGTATATTAGAAAGCAGGAAACTTATGACATCTACTAAATCATCTACATTTATGAAGCGTTATCCTTGGTATGTTTGGAGTTTGATTTTAGCGCTCCCTTTTATTTTTATTGTTTTAAGCGGTTCGATAAGCGAGGAGACTATTCAGTTTATCGATCGCAGCATTGGTCAACCTATCTTATCTTTGAGAAATCCAACACTGACCCCTTTTTTTATTTTTCTAACTGACTTGGGAGGAACCATTTTTTTAGGAATCTTCGTCCTTTTGACAGCTGTTTTGTGTGCGTGGAGATACAAAAATCGTTCAGCAGCTTTATGGTTAGTTTTACAATCTGTTCTGGGAGCAGGCCTACTAAATCAACTCTTAAAAGTGATTTTTCAACGTGCTCGGCCTGTTATTGAACATTTGGTGGAACAAGGGGGACTCTCCTTTCCGAGTGGGCACTCAATGGGGTCTATGATTTGTTATGGTGGGATTTTATTTCTGCTTACTAAAATTATTCGTCAAAAAAAACTGCGTATTGGTTTATTTATTTTTGCAGCGATTCTTATCTTGCTTATTGGAATAAGTCGCATCTATCTAGGAGTACATTTTGCAACAGATGTTATCGGAGGTTTTTCAGCCGGTGCTGCCTGGTTGAGCTTTACGATTGGAACATACCCTAAGTGGAAGACTGTTATAAGTCGAAGTAAATAAAAGGAGTGTTCATAAGTGCTTGAAAATGCTTTACGATTCAGCCATACATTATTGAAAAATACTATCAGTCAAGGAGATATCGTGGTAGACGCTACTGTAGGAAATGGATCAGATACCGTCCTACTAGCTAAATTGGTCGGAACTAACGGTAAGGTCTACGGATTCGATGTCCAAAAAAAAGCCATAGAAACGACTAAAGAAAAATTAATTTATACAAATTTACATCAGCAAGTGGAGTTATACCAACAAGGTCATGAAACACTAGGTGAAATCATTGACCCCAAAATTCCCGTCTCTGGAGCTATATTCAACTTAGGCTATTTACCTAAAAGCGATAAATCGATCATTACTAGAAGTTCAACGACACTAAAAGCTATTTCTACTCTCCTACCGTTGCTAAGAAAAGGTTCCTTATTGATTATTGTTGTCTATTATGGTCACGAAGGCGGAGAAGAAGAAAAAGATGCTGTACTTGAATACGTTTCGCAATTGCCTCAAAAAGAATACAGTACATTGAAATATGGGTTTATAAATCAAAAAAATTACCCGCCATTTTTGTTGGCTGTTGAAAAACTAGTTTAAGAGGCAAAATAAAAAAGAGATGGAATATCCATCTCTTTTTTATTTAACTTAATAATTCTTTTAATACGTCTACTTTATCCGTCTTTTCCCAAGGCAGTTCAATATCTGTTCTGCCAAAATGACCGTAAGCTGCAGTTTGCTTGTAGATAGGTCTTTGCAAATCAAGCATTTGAATAATACCTGCAGGTCTCAAGTCGAAATTAGAACGAACAGCTTCAATCAATTTAGCTTCTGAAACTTTACCCGTTTCAAATGTATCAATCGAAATAGAAACGGGTTGAGCTACACCAATAGCATAAGCTAATTGCACTTCACATTTATCTGCTAAACCAGCAGCAACGATGTTCTTCGCAATGTATCGTGCAGCATAACTTGCTGAACGGTCAACTTTTGTAGGATCTTTTCCAGAGAAAGCTCCTCCACCATGACGAGCGTATCCACCGTAAGTATCTACAATAATTTTACGTCCTGTCAACCCAGCGTCACCTTGTGGTCCACCAATAACGAATCGACCCGTTGGATTAATAAAGTATTTTGTTTCTTCATCCAACAATTCAGCAGGAATTTCTTGTTTGATCACTTTTTCAATCATATCTTGCTTTAGCTCTTCATAAGCCACTTCTGGAGCATGTTGGGTACTAATAACCACAGTATCCACTCGAACTGGTTTCCCTGCTTCATCATACTCTACAGTAACCTGTGCTTTAGCGTCAGGTCGTAAGTAAGATATCTCATTCTCTTTACGTAAAGCTGCAATTTTTCTTGTTAAACGATGACTTAACGAAATAGGCAACGGCATCAATTCTGGTGTTTCGTTGATAGCAAAACCAAACATCAATCCTTGATCTCCAGCTCCTATTTGACTTAACTCATCATCATTCAATTCTCTAGATTCAACTGAATCATTGACCCCTTGAGCAATATCTCCCGATTGTTCATCTATTGCGACAAGTACACCACATGTTTCTGCATCAAATCCATATTTTGCTCTTGTGTATCCAATATCTCGGACGGTATCACGAACGATTTTTTGTATATCCACATAAGCAGTAGTCGAAATTTCTCCTGCTACTAAAACTAGACCAGTTGTGACTATTGTCTCACAAGCTACACGAGCTGTTGAATCTTTTTCTAAAATGGCATCAAGAATTGCGTCGCTTATTTGATCCGCAATCTTATCCGGATGTCCTTCTGATACGGACTCGGATGTAAATAATTTTCTTTCTGACATTAGATATCCCCCTTTGTTTTTTCGGTTACAAGGCTTCTCCACTATTCAAAGTGAATCCTATCGGGAATCCTTTTGCAAACCTTATACAGTTTATCACAATTAGATACAAAATGATACGTCAATTGGTCTATGAAAAACTTTTTATTTATCCATTGTATTTTTTTGGTATGATAGATAAGAAAATGATCCACTGCACTCATTACCAATTTGAATATAACGTTACCTCAAGAAAGGGGATTCTCAGTGACACAAACTTTTAAACACTTTATTGAGCAATTTTTATACAATCCTATTGTACTAGTTTTTCTTAGACCACTTAGTTATTTAATGATAGGAACAGTATATGCCTTACAATATAACTCTTTTAATCGTTCCGTTTTCTTCCTGTTATACCTATACTTATTTACGAACTACTATATTGAGTCGTATTTGTCCAAACATAAACTGTTTGCTAAGAGCACTCTCACTCTTCCATTCATCCTGTTAGAGATCATTAATCTTGTGCTGATTAGTACACTTGCTGTATCAACGAATTACTTAGTAGCATTGTTAACTATTCTTTATAGTCTAATCATGCACTTCCAGCATTATCTTAAAAGTATAGGGTGGTCCAATTTGACCATTTTAGTTGTCAGTTTTTTTAAAGGCGGAATCATTACCTACTTGAGTTTCTTTACTCAAGTTCACTTTTTACCGCTGGAGTTATTAAAATGGAGCATTCCATTGGTCCTGGTCAATATTTTGGTAGAGATGCATACGTATTACCTGCAAACAACTGTCCAGCAACCTATATTGAAAAAAGATTTCCTTTTAAAGACACTTATCCTGATTACACTTATTTATCTGACAACTATCTTTTTACTCGCCAGCACTTTTGGTTACTTGTTAGTATTGTTCCTATTCACTGTTCCATTTATTCTTCATTTTATAAATATGATCCATCGTAAAAAAGAAAAAAAACTGTGCTTAAAAACACTGTTCCTTTATCAAATGACTTATCTATTTGTCTTTACTCTTATTGAAACCATTTCTTTTTACCTACTATAATGTGCAGCAAAAAGCATCTTCATAAAAAGGATGCTTTTGTTTGTTCCATTCAAAATAAAAAAAACTGACGGCGTCATTATGACGTCGTCACCTTTTATCGTATGACCCGTACGGGATTCGAACCCGTGTTACCGCCGTGAAAGGGCGGTGTCTTAACCGCTTGACCAACGGGCCTTAATTAATTATTTTTAACCATAAGGTAATGGGCCTAAATGGACTCGAACCATCGACCTCACGCTTATCAGGCGTGCGCTCTAACCAGCTGAGCTATAGGCCCTGAAGACATAAAAAAAGAGCGGGTGAGGAGAATCGAACTCCCATCATCAGCTTGGAAGGCTGAGGTTTTACCACTAAACTACACCCGCATTTTAGTTATGGCCCGGGACAGAGTCGAACTGCCGACACCTTGAGCTTCAATCAAGTGCTCTACCAACTGAGCTACCGGGCCTTATATTCAGTTAAAACGGTCTCGACGGGAATCGAACCCGCGATCTTCTGCGTGACAGGCAGACATGTTAACCCCTACACCACGAGACCATTGTTGCTATTTTCTATTGCTCAAAGAGCAATATATTGCGGGGACAGGACTTGAACCTGTGACCTTCGGGTTATGAGCCCGACGAGCTGCCAACTGCTCCACCCCGCGATAATATAAATGTTTCTGCCCACAAAAAGTGAGTTAAGGAGGATAAGGGATTCGAACCCTTGCGTGCTTTTACACACCTGACGGTTTTCAAGACCGTTCCCTTCAGCCGGACTTGGGTAATCCTCCGATATAACAATTAATCTATTTGATTTGATAAGGTAATGAAACCTTATGACCCGTACGGGATTCGAACCCGTGTTACCGCCGTGAAAGGGCGGTGTCTTAACCGCTTGACCAACGGGCCTTTAATTTTCACCATATTATGGAATGGTACTAAAACTTACGGAGAAGGAGGGATTTGAACCCTCGCGCCGCGTTAGCGACCTACACCCTTAGCAGGGGCGCCTCTTCAGCCACTTGAGTACTTCCCCAATCAACGAAAAGTTTACTTAAATTTATGTTTATGCAATGGGCCTAAATGGACTCGAACCATCGACCTCACGCTTATCAGGCGTGCGCTCTAACCAGCTGAGCTATAGGCCCATAAAAAAAGCGGGTG
>NZ_FOXW01000006.1 GCF_900115825.1 Desemzia incerta
GAGCTAATTGTTTGATAGGCGTGCCTGCATTGAAGTATTCTCGAACAATTGTCTCTTTAATTTCTTTACTGTACTGATTGTTTCGAGCTGTGGTTTGTATTCCCGAAAGGCCATGCTCTTGATATCTAAGGACTTTTTGACCGAAGGCCGAATCCGTTAACGATAATCCATGCTCTTTACTTAACTCTTTAAAACTTACACCTTCTTCAAGATATAACAGAATATATCTCTCAAGCTCATCAATAGTATGTTTGCGGTTAGAACGCATAAAAAATCCCCCTAGAGTAGTTTACTTTTTTAAGTGTCTACTTTAGGGGGAGCATATCAGCTTATAGGCACCGGCTGTTTTTCATTACTCTTCATACTCTAAAATATCTCCTGGCTGACAGTCTAATACTTTACATATAGATTCTAATGTAGAAAATCGAATAGCTTTTGCTTTCCCATTTTTCAAAATCGATATATTCGCCATAGTGATACCTACTTTTTCAGAAAGTTCCGTCACACTCATTTTTCTTTTTGCCAACATAACATCAAGATTGATCCGAATCGCCATAATTTCACCTCAGACTGTTAATTCATTCTCTATTTTTATTTCGATAGCTTCTTTCAATAGTCGTTCTAGTACAGCCGCAAAGATACTGATGACAACTGCTGCAAAAATCGGCAACATTCCTATAATGATCAACCCAGGAGCATCATCCCATTCTGCCACCATTGCGACTAATGGAAGAGCCAGGACATAAATACCGCTGATGACTAAAGCACTTTTTTTGATTTTCTTTAAGGCTGCAACTGAAAGTTCAGAGAACGCCTTACTTACATCTATATAAAGCAGCAACTTAAATGACTGGGATAGAGCTGCAAGATAAGGAATTAAAGAAACGGTTATGAGAAGTAAGATTCCCAGGATAATATACCCTAAGGTCGCTCCGTTTGCCGCCTCTTTATAAGCTGTCTTTCCTATTTCAAACCATAGTAACCCTGTTAAGGCTAAAGGCGGTATCGCCATCAACACAACAGCCAACTTCAATAACCATGTTGATTTTTGTTTCATTCTCAACTTCCTCCTACTAACATTTGACATGAGTTTACCAAACCGTTTATCGTTTATCAATAAATAATTATTGAATTTCATTTTATTATACATTTCTTAAACAAATGAAAGAGCCTGATTACAGCTATTCTGCAATCAGACTTTTAGTTTTTTTTCTATACAAGATAATTTAGTACAAAATAAATCACAAATACTATCGACAGCAGTATAGTCATTCCAGTTAGTTCTTTTGTCTCATTTTTCACGATTTTCAAAAGTGTATAAGAAATGAAGCCAAATGCTATTCCATCTGCAATGTTGAATGTTAACACCGTCATAATCACTGTAAACAGCGCTGGAAAGGCATCTGAAAAATGATCAAATGGGATTTTTTTGATGTTTCCTTGAACCATACTGACTCCAACGATAATCAAAATGGGCGCGACTGCACTCATAGGAATCAAACTTAGAATTGGCAAAATAAACAGTGCCGGAATAAATAATAGACCAGCTGTTAAGGAAGTCAGTCCAGTTTTTCCTCCAGCCGCTACTCCTGTAGCACCTTCAGCTGAAGTACAAGTCGAATTACAGCCCATCACTGAAGCAGCTAAGACAGAAATACCATTTGCTAAATACGCTTTTGGCAACTTGTTACGGTCAGGAAGCATACTCAATTGAGAACCAAGATTTTGAAAGAGTGCCAACATTAACAGAGCAAACACAGCTATCCAAAAATTTGGACTTAGCAGCAAACTGAAATCAAACTGCGCTATCCCATTTGCAAAAGGGGTCAAAGATAAAGAGAACGAACTCATTTTTGAGAGATCAACAACCCCTGTCGCGATTCCGACCAATGTTCCTGCTACAATGCTCAACAAGAAATTGGCTGGTACTTTCCGCTCAAATAAAATCAGCGCTATGACTAATGATATTAAAGTCGTCAGCGGTAAAGGATCATTTAAATTTCCTAACGCAACTAAGGTTCCTTCGTTTCCGACAATAATCCCGCCGTCTTTTAAGCCTAAAAACATAATAAAAAAACCAATGGCTACACTCATACCAGATACTAAAGTTCCTGGTATGGCCGAAGCTAGTTTAGGAGCGATTTTTGATGCTGCAATAATAGTAAATAAGATTCCTACTACTAGTACTACGGTCAAGGCTTGAGGACTTGTGAGCCCAAACGCTCCTACTAATGTAAAAGCAAAAAAAGCATTGTCACCCATTCCCGGAGTAATAATCAAAGGCGAGTTGGCTAAAAAAGCCATCAGCAAACAGCCGATCACTGAACTCAATACTGTAGCTACCGTGACTGCAGCATAATTCATTCCTGTAGTACTTAAGACAGAAGCATTGACCGCAATGATATACGAAACTGAGATGAAACTAGTCATTCCCGCTAAGAGTTCCGTTTTGATCGTATTCTCTTCCTCTACAATATTAAATCTTCGTTTGACAAAATCCTGGATAGACACACTCATAGAACTCTGTTTATGACTCATGGTTTTTCCCACTTCTCCTTTAGACGCAGCCTCAACAATATCTTGCTAACTTTTTCCTGCTGTTATTTTGTTCTCATTATAGCTATCGGTTGTGCAAGTATCAAACCAATTTTTTCCAGTGTCATTAGTTTTTCATTTTTTATTCAAATATAGAAGAAATAGTCAATATTCTCATTCTCTAGAAGTAATTCTCACTCTACTCTTTTCCATACCAATTTTCTTTCTGGATGCTGCACATTAGATAAGTGCAATTTCCCATTTGCCAACTTTACAGAACGAACTTGATTCGTTCCTACATACGAAGAAAGCAAACTGACGGCTACATGAGTGGTAAGCGTCTGTGCTATTTCGTCGATTTGAAATTCCCCAGCGTAAGCGTGATAACCCAATTCAGCCATTTTCTCTTCTGCATCTGTTAAAAAGTTTCCTTTATCACTAGACTGGTCTTCAACTGTCATAATATGGACTGAAATCATGTTTTCTGGAGTAAAAGTGATGAATCCTTCAGCTTCTTTTCCTAATGGATAAACGATTTCTCCATTTTTGCCTTGTGACTGAAAGGATTCTAATGTCCAAGTCGTTCCTGATATCAATTCTTGAAGTTTCCCCATTATTATTTCCTCCTGATGAATACTTTATTCTTTCCAATTCTTTATTACTCCGCCTTCTAGATGTTTCACTGGATCATATTTCGGTTTACTCACTTGTCGGATTCTTTCCTTAATCTCTGAGTAGTGCTCTAGATCGCCTCTTTGCATATCGGGTTCTTTGCCATCAGGATAAGCTCCTATGATTTGAAAATCTTTTGAAGCTGTTATCAATTTATGCGCAACTCCTGCCGGAAGGAGCACGACATCACCTGCTTTAAATGAATAGATTTCTGCATTTGGTCCGCCAAGTTGCACTTCTGCATCTCCTGAAATACATGCCAACACTTCATGAGTGTTTGAGTGGAAGTGGTGATAGGTATAAATACTGCCGACCCATCCGTTGGTGTATCCATTCTGTTCAAAGAATGACAACACTTTTTGCGAAGTGTCTTCTCTATTCAGTTTGTCTGCAATACTTTCTGGATAGTATATAACAGTTAAAGTGCTGTTGGGAAAGGGTTTGTTTTCTTGAATCGTAAAATATTTCGCCATTGATAGATTCTCCTCTCTTATATACCTTAAGTATAAACAAACCTATTATTTCAGTCGAAAATTTCCGCCTATTTCCATGTGCAACAAGCTTTTTCCAAGACAAAACAATGGAAAAAAATGACGATTTTCTATAGGATAAATAAAAATTCACTTTTTGAGTTCGAAAAAAATTATATCTTCCTGCATATGCAATGGTATAATAAATTTTGAGTGCTGTTGTGGAACACAACCATATTGCTGATTATGTTATGACACAATCAGCCGTTACAGTGGCAAGAGCTCATTTTTGTTTGATAGAAAAAAGGAGGGATTATTCTGGAGGAGAAAAACACACTGCTCATTAATCAAAAGACTATAAAAGAATTAGTGGGTATGAAAGATATCAATGAAATCGTCCACAAGACATTCGTAGGATTTGGAGAAGGTACAGTCATTAATCCTACCAAATTAACACTTGATTTAGGTGAAACTGGAGGATATCCTCCATACGAAGGATTCATGAATGCCATGCCCGCTTACATTGGTTGGCAAGATATTGCCGGTTTGAAATGGGTCGGCGGTTTCCTTGGCGAAAGAAAAGAAGCTGGACTTCCTTATATCACCGCTATGATTTTACTACTTAACCCTCACTTAGGGACTTTTACAGCCGCACTAGACGGTGCATATATCACAAATATGCGTACGGGATCTCAAACAGCCAATGCCTTGCGTTATTTAGTGAAAAAGCCGTCTATTTCCATCGGTATGTACGGAGCTGGTATGCAAGCCAGCACCAATATCCTCGCTATTTCAGATTTATTTGACATCTCAGAATTGATTATCTGGAATCATCGTCGTTCTACCGCAGATAAACTTGCTGAGGATGTGAAAGATTTGGTGAAAGGAACGATACGAGTAGTTGAAGATCCTAAAGAAGCCAGTCAAGCAGATGTTCTCATCACGGTCACTCCTGCACAAGAACCGATCGTCAAAGCTGACTGGCTCCAACCAGGAACCATCATCTTCCCTCTGGGTTCTTTCCAAGAAATCGAAGACGAATTGATTTTAAAAGCAGATAAAATCATCGTTGACCATGTGGAGCAAGCTTTGCATCGCGGAGCTTTAAAACATCTGAATAAGCAAGGTAAAGTAACGGAAGAAAATATTTTTGCTACATTAGGTGATTTGGCAGCAGAAAAAACATCTGCCGGTGATTTGTCAAAAGACATCACCATTTGTATCCCGATTGGAACGGGCGCCATGGATGTAGCAATTGCTGGAGAAGTTCACAAACGTGCTCTTGAAAAAGGTTTAGGAGAACACTTCGATTTTGTAGAATAATTTCAAAAAGCCAGTCCAAAATGGATGTCCATTTTTGGTCTGGCTTTTAACTATTTATTCTATCGAGTACGGTATATTTCTGACCCCACTGGTAATAAGGCTAATTTGGCATGTTTAAAGTGCTGCATTCCAAAAGGAATCCCTACAATCGTCAAACAGAAAACAATTCCCATAGCAACTTCTTCTATGACGATCGCAAATCCCCCAAGAAACAGCCAAACAATATTGATCAAGAGTGATGATCCACTATCACTGAAGCGAATCTCTTTTCCAAAAGGAGCTGCAGACATTTTAGCAAATTTAAAACACTGTCTGCCGATTGGGATTCCGATAATTGTTATTGACCACAATATTCCTAAAATCCCCCACGATAGAAAGCTGATAAATCCGCCCAATATAAACCACACAATATTCCCTAATAGTTTCATAATTCTTCTCCTCTTTAATCGTTGTTATTCTGATGTTTACATTACTTATTATAGAGGACAGAATCTAGCAGAACATCAGACTAAATGATGATTTTCCGAATGAATATTGTTTAGCCTAGTCAGGATAACGTACATCCACCACATAAAAATTTGATCTTAGAAAATTTTTCACCAAATTTAGCAAACTTTGTGTAGGTAGCAGAGTATCTTTTTTTATTTGCTGTTTTCTTCCAACCATTTCTTTGCTGCAAACATATCTTCATGTATATCGGATGCCAACTGTCGATTGTAAAATACACTGGCAGGATGGTAAGTACACAAAACAGAATATTTTTTATCCGTCCATTGATAAACTGTATCTTCGAGGTCCGCTAAATACTGAACGGATGTCGTCAGTACTTTTCCATGAAGATCTTTTACTGCTGCTTTCTTTCCAAGTACTCGCTCAATGGCTGACGTACCTAACAGAATAATCAGTGGAGCATCAATAAGACTGATTTCGTAATCTGTCAAAGGTGCATGTGCCAGCACTTCTTTTCGGGTTGGCTTGCGATTGTAGCGTCTCATTTCTTCTTCACCTGTACGCTTATTGAGTTTTAGACGATCTTTAAAAGGACGACTATGAAAGACACTTGTAATATACGTATTTTCTCTCGTTAACCCAGCCGTCTCCATAAACTTCATCAATTCAACCCCTGCTCGTCCAGCAAATGGAGTGTCTATATCTATTGTTACCTCCACTTCCCCAGGTGCTTCTCCGATCAATAGAGCTTTTGGATGTTCCGGACCCTCTCCGCGTAAAAATCCCTCTACAGGAAATCCAGCAGCTCTTTGTTGCGCTAGTTGAATCAGTTCTTTAGTAAGTATCGTTTTTATCATTTGAATGATCACCCTCCTTACTTCTCTTTTAGGTTAGCATATTTTGAGATTTTAAAAAAATGTAAGCTATAAAATCCAGTACATCATGAAACTAATTTGCGCTCAATAAAAAAGCCAGATTGAGACTTTATCTCTCGATCTGACTTTGACTATACACTCATTTATTTTTATAAGAACAATCCAATAAACATTGCTGAAAGAACTGGAACGATGAACCCACCCAACATTCCTCTAAAAGCTAAATTGGATAAATCGTTTTTTCTATTTGGTGCAAAAACAGCCAGTCCAGTAACACAGATAGCAATACTTGAGAATGCACCAAAACTTCCTACTGCAATAGACAACATAGCTACTGCTCTATCTGACAATTCTCCTAATTGAGGTGCCAGTTCTGCATAAGCAACAAACTCATTGATTGACAATTTGGTCCCTAGAACTTGCCCAGCGATGATAGATTCTGATCCTGTCAGTCCCATCAACCAGCCTAGTGGCATGAATAAGTAGCCTAATAACTCCGTAAAACTAGTTCCTACCAATCCTAACAGGCTGTTCAGCAACGCTACAATGGAAATACCGGCAATCAAGCTGGCTCCGATTCCCAAAACCATTTGCAATCCATTATTGATTCCTTCAGCCAAAGCAGAAAACACCGACGTATTATCCCCTTTTCGATCAAGTGTTACATCCGTTACTCGGCTTTCTTCCGTTTCAGGAGTCAATATTTTAGCGACTAAAATAGAACCGAACGGCACCATTGCGGAAGTGATCAATAGCCATTCCATAGGGATCCCCAACAAGTTATATCCTACTAAAATAGATGCTGACATGGATCCCATACCTGCAACCAAGACTGTCATCAATTCTGATCGAGTCATGTCCGGCAAGTATTTAGCTACCAAAAATGGAGATTCCGTTTGACCTAAAAGCATGTTGGCCACAGCTACAAACGATTCAGCTTTTTCAGTTCCCATTAATTTCCCTACAGCCCCGCCGACTATCTTAACAACCCAGCCTACTACGCCCAGGTAACCAAGAATACCCGTCAGACCAGATAAGAAAATGATTACTCCTAATACATCAATAAAGAAATACCCTTTTCCAAATAAATCCCCGAATACAAAGTTCAACCCTTCATTTGCAAAACTAAATAATTTTGTCACTCCTGCAGCCAATTGTCTGATGATCCAACTTCCGACTGGAATTTTGATCAAAAACACTGATAATACCAACTGTGCTGCCACAGCAACTGCCACAGTCTTTTTATTGATTGCTTTCTTGTTGTCCGACATCAAGTATAGAATACCTAATAAAATAATAATTCCAAAAACTGTTATAACTTTATCCATTTCTTTAGTTCTCCATTTCCATTGCTTACTTGTAGATGAACTTTATAACTCGGCTGCTGATTCTTTGGTTACCTCCCACTTTATCTGGATTCACCTCATTTATAAATAATCACAATTTCTCATATTACCATATCTCTATGCTCCTATCAAATGAACTTCTGCTCATAAAGCACATAAAAAACGACTGATCTGTTTAATGATCAGTCGTTTCGCCCTTTTCCTTTTTGACCAGCTGTTTAGGAGTGAGTCCATAAAAATCCTTAAAGTTTCTGATAAATGATGTTGAATCTGAGAACCCTACTAATAAAGCTGTCTCTTGAACAGGTAAATCAAGTGACACTAAAAAGGTTCTTCCAATCTGTACTCGAAATTGGTTGAGCATATCTTTAAAGGTCGTATTGAATGTTTCACTTAATAAATGATTGATTTTTTTCTGCGACAAATTCATACCGGCAGCAGCTTCAACGATAGAAAGTTCTTTTCGACAATTCTCTAAAAGATACATGGCGATTTCCCAAGCATCGTATGATTTTCCGGAAGTTGAAGGATTAGATAATCCTTTTCTATATTCTAAAGGAGTCATTTGCATTATTTCCTTAAACATTTTATAGAAATAAGCTTCCGATCGATACCCGCAGATCTTTCCGATTTGGTTGGTCGATAAATCGTCGTATTGAAATAAAGCTGCGGCGTTTCGTATACGTACTTGATTGAGCAGCTGGTAAAAACTCTTTCCTGTGAGTTCGAATAAACTTGGTCCTACAATTGCCTCTTCGATAGCCAATTCTTTGCTGACGAATGAGGGAGACAAATTTTCTTGATGATGGATTTGTATGTATTCGACTATTTTCCAAGCAGGATTTCGTTGGAATTCTTTTTCCTGAAACTTCCTGGATTGTGTTTTATGAGAGAAATAAGACAGGTAAGCTACTAAAGAAATATGTAATGCTTCCATATTTCCTAGACTCGTCTGCTTTTCAACATATACCGTTTCACATAAGAATTCGATTTGTTTTCTAGTGTTCTCATCTACAGAAGTGATTGGGATAGAGCGGTCTAAATTCTTGATAGCATTCAAATACCTCGTTTTATCGGTACTGATCAATAACAACAGTCCAATTGAAAAACGAATGCGGTATAGTTCAAGAGATTGTTTTCCTGATATTAGTAGTCTGTTGACATGATAAGGCATCAATTGGATAATATCGCCTTCATTTATTGAAAAAGAAGTATTATTGATCTCAATAGCTGCAGCACCTGAAAGAATGATCAAAAACTCGATCTCATTTCGGTAATGTTTCGTTTCTGATTTAGTGATAGTTTCTTTTCGTATGCTTAGATCTGCAGGTTTGAACTTTTGCGAAAAATAATCGACGCTAGTGTATGGAAAATTCTCTGTCATCACTTTCCCCTCCTTACAAATGATTTTACTATAAAGTGAGTGAATAGTCTTTTTTTGCTGATTATTTTAACCTGGAATAGATTATACTACTTGTGAAATATAAAACAAAAGGAGAGATTCCAATGTCAAAAGTATTTATTTTAGGCGGAACAGGTTTTTTAGGTTATTACACAGTTAGAGAATTGTTGTCAAAAGGTTATGAAGTCAAAACAATGGCTTTGCCTCCAATGCCAACAGAAGATCTATTGCCAGCTGAGGTAGAATGCAGCCTTGGAAACATCAATGAGCTCTCTGATGACGAAATTCGTGACTTATTAAGCGATTGTGAGGGTTTTATTTATGCAGCAGGAGCTGACGAACGTGTCGTTCCACAAAAACCTGCAATGAAATTCTTTTATGAAGCAAATGTTCTCCCTACTCAACGATTAGCTCGTTTAGCTAAAGAAGCCGGTGTGAAGAAATTTGTCGTTTTCGGCTCTTACTTTGCTGAATTTGCTGAACGTCTGCCGGAATACAACTTAAGAACCCAAGCTTATCCAAACACCCGACTATTGCAAGAACAAGTTGCATTTGCTGAAGGCGAAGGCAGCATGACGGTTACTTCTCTCCGTTTGCCATACATTTTTGGAACAATGCCAGGCAGAGCTCCTTTATGGAAAATGTACACAGATCAACTAAAAGGAAGACCAGTTTACCCTGTACTAAAAGGTGGAACAGCCATGGTAACTGTAGAACAAGTTGCTGAAGCGGCTGTTGGAGCAATGGAAAATGGAAAACACCGTCATACTTATGCGATTTCAGCTTTAAATATGAAATTCCAAGACTTCTTCCAAATGATGGTAGATGCATTGGGCCAAACAGAAACCACTCAAGTTCCAGTAGTAGAATACGATCAAATGAAATCTGTGTATGAAGATATCGACAGAAAAGCAGCTGAAAAAGGATTAGAACACGGAATGCACATGGTAGTCAGTTCTAAACTCCAAACAGAAGACCTGTACCTAGACCCTGCAGATACCATGTCCGTATTAGGCATCAAAGAACACGACGTCATCCAATCCATCAAAGAAACCCTAGCTACCTGCGTTTAGAGCGTGGAGCAAGGCGCTTAGCTCGACGTACACTTCACGAAAATGAAACTTAGGGCGCTTTTCCCCTAAATTTCATTTTTGGAAAGTGATAGGCGAGTTGCCTTGCGCAACGCGTTTTTAGAGAGCGTGGAGTAAACCGTTTAGACCTTCGTGAAGAGTATAAAAAGATGCAGCCTTTAATTGAAAGGTTCTGCATCTTTTGTATTATGTCTTTATTTTTAATATCATTTGCTTGTTTACTTTCTAGATATCCTTTGACTTCTCTTCTCCTATCTTCCAAAATAGTAACGAAGGTAAATACAGTTATTAAAGGAGTCTTTGCAATGAATACCACTAATATTGAAAAACAAAATAGTCATCTTGATTTGACTGATCCTGATGTAAAAAATGTCTTTGCATTGTACGAAAATCACGCGGAAGTTCCATACATCTCGCCACAGCGCAATCTGCATGAATGGGTGAATTTGGTCAATATCGGATCAGAAAGCTTGGTTCCAAAGCGAAACATGATCCGATTTGAAGAAGATGTGCTGCCTGGTCATTTGATTTTGTTGTGGCGCATTAATTTCGGCACATTTACTACCATCAGCGGTTATCCAAAGTATTTCGAATACGATTATGGAATCAATGCGGATCAAGCTTTACAAGAATTGATCGATAAAGGATATGCGAAAAAACTGTCAGCACTGGATTCCTTGCCTTATTTGAATGCAGCTCAATTAAAAGCCATATTAAAACAATTCGGTTTGAAAGGTTATTCGAAACTAAATAAGGAAGGTCTCATGGAACTTGCTAAATCAGAGTTGATGGAAGAACAAATCAGTCCCCACTTTTCTATCAGAGGTTTTGAGATCACTCCTGCCGGAAAAGAACTGTTGGCTAAATATCCAGAACCTGTCGACCGCCATCCAAAGAAAAAATATTAACATTTGTATTCTTTAATCCAATAAACTAAACTGCTAAAAAACTTTCTTCTCATTAAGAAAAGAAAGTTTTTTAGCAGTTTCCTATGAAAAAAGCTTATTTTAGTTCTTGCCATACTTTATTTAAAAATTCTCCGCTTTTCTCTTTGATCGCCAAATCAAATCGATCCATTTGAGCTACCTCTGTTCGGTTGATCAACACCGAATGTCGACCGCGAAATTCTTCAATAAAATAAGCTGCCGGCATCACATTAAGACTCGTTCCAATAACGATCAGCATATCTGCTTGTTGTAAAGCCTTGATGGCGCCATCGACAACGTGCTCGTCCAATTGATCCCCATACAAAACGATATCTGGTCGTAGCCTATCTCCTTTACTATCTACTGCTATTCCCTTTTCGTCCCATTGAACCTCATGAGCGGGGACAGGTTTATTGGTTTTGACTGACTTCCATTTTGTAGCATCACCATGCAAAGGATAGACAACCGAGCTGCCCGCTGCTTCATGCAAATGATCAATATTTTGAGTGACGATACTGACTTGCTTACCTTTTTCTTCCAATAAACGGAAGAACTGATGTCCGAAATTTGGTTTAGCATCTGGAAAGTCTAGTGTCGTGCGATAGTTCTCAAAAAACAGCTCAGGATAACGGTTGAAAAAAGGCAAACTCAGCGCTTCTTCACCGCTGTATCGTTTCCCAGACAGCTGATCAAAAAAACCACCTGCTGAACGGAAATCTGGAATACCGCTTTCCGTACTGATTCCTGCTCCGGTAAATGCAACGATTCTTTCTGCTTCTTGTATCCATTGTGCAACTTGATTGACCGATTGATTCAAACTATTCACCTTTTCTATATATATTGTTTACTGGTTTCTTGAAATATAAGCAGCTAGATTGGCTAATGAAGAACTCAATCCTTCAATATGAGCCTTCTCATCAATAGAAGATGGCACATTCTCAGCAACAATTTCTACTTTCGTACCGGAAGGAACCGTTTCTAAATTCCACGTCATTCTCATCGTTTCTCTCAATGTTGGATCATCCGATTCAAAAGCTGCTTCAGTGACCACTTGTTTATCTTTTATCAACTTCGTAAAAATGCCTTTGCTAACATCTTTATTGCCTTCTGTTTTTCCAGCTTGAGAGTATTCTGGGTCTAAATACGTTAGGGAAATTTGAAATTTCCCGCTTTCCCACGGTTCATATATTTCTATTTCTCCCCTCATCCCCTCGGGCAGCAACCAAGAAACTAAAGCGTTAGGATTTAAAATCGCTTGATAAATAGTGCTTGTAGAAGCAGCGATTTCTTTCGAAACTCTATCCGTTCTTCTTTTATTTAACTGATTCATAAGAATGTCCTCCATTCCCAGCTGTTCCTAAATTCCAAAAAAAACCAGACCTGTTGTTCGGATATTTTTATCTTCTATTAGTATAACATGCAGCTCTTTGGAATTTGTATTAAAGCATACTGCCGCTTTGCTTTAATACAGCACAAAAAAGCAGTGTGACTTTCTATATCGAAAGTTACACTGCCGTTTCTTCTATTCATTTCGCAAAAAATTAATTTATATTTTCTTTTCCATACATAGAAATCGATTGAATGTTGGTCAATGCTATACTCACCAGAGTTCCTGCTACTACTCCGTAAGCTAGATTATGTGTAAATACAACGATTATGACTGTCAGCAGCATAACTAAACTCTCTTTTTTAGGCATAGACGTCAAGTGTCTAACTGAGCTCCAATCGATTGTTTCATAAGAAACGACGACCATAACAGCCGCTAAAGCAATGATTGGAATTTGCACCACAATTCCATTTAACAGCACCACTGATGTCAACATGAAAAAGCCAGACAGAAATGTAGCTAATCGACCAATGCCGCCGTAACTAATGTTGATGACCGTTTGGCCAATCATCCCGCAGCCGGCGATTCCGCCAAAGAATCCAGAAAGCATATTTCCAATCCCTTGACTGATGGATTCCTGGTTTTTATTACTTGGCGTATTAGTCGACTCATCCACTAATTGTGCGGTCAATAAAGATTCCAACAATCCCACAATCGCTACAGAAAGAGCTGTCGGAAAAATAATTCTCAACGTTTCGACATTCATAGGGACTTTTGGAATACTAAAGGAGGGCAAATCGCTAGATATCTTACCTAAATCTCCCAACATTTGCACGTTTAAATCCAAGCCCAGTACAATCATCGTGATCACGATAATAGAAATAATAGGCGCTGGGATTTTTTTCGTTACTTTAGGCATCAAGAAAATAATGGCAATACCGAGTGCCCCAAGCACCAACAATAGAGGATTTCCTTTAAAATGATCTACTTGAGATAAAAACATCATGATACCTAATCCGTTCACAAAACCCAGCATAACAGGTTGAGGAATATAACGCATTACCTTACCTACTTTAACAGCCCCCAATATAACTTGGATCACTCCGGCTAAAATAGTAGCGGCAAATAAGTAATTCACTCCATGTTCCGCGACCAAATTGGCTAGCACTAACGCTACCGATCCGGCTGCAGCGGAGATCAATCCTGTCCGTGCTCCAAAAAAAGCTGCTGCTGCTGTAATGAAAAATGTAGCATAGATTCCAACAATCGGTTCTACACCTGCTACAATCATAAAACCAACAACCTCAGGGAATAAAGCTAAGCAGACAACGATCCCTGCTAGAATATCTCCCTTAATATTTCCAAACCATTCTTTTTTATATTGTTGCATAAATACCTTCCTTCTAGAAACAAACACTTCCTTAATAAGCTTACAAGAAAATATCATACCACATTGTTGGGTCGGAGGTCGTTTTATTTTAAACATTAAACTGAACAAGATCGAAAAAAACTTCCAGCAATAGGGAGCTGGAAGTTTTTCATCTGTATTTATTGTAAAACAGGTTCTTTCTCGTCTTCTACTATCAAGTTCTTTTCAATCGCTCTTCGACGTAGTTCATCACGGAATTTTGGATGAGCGATATTGATCAACGCCTCTGCTCGTTCACCAAAGGTTTTCCCGATCAACTCAGCTTTTCCATACTCTGTTACTACAGTATCGACATCATTTTTCGATGTTGAGACAATCGACCCATGAGCTAATTCTGGTACGATAGTAGAGATTTCGTCATTTTTCGCTGTAGAATACAAGCAAATGATTCCTCGTCCATCTTTCGTCAAGCGCACACCTTTAGTGAAATCAGCTTGTCCCCCAGTAGAAGAATATAATTTCCCTTGAACCGATTCAGAGTTACACTGTCCATAAAAATCAACTTCAACAGATGAGTTGATCGAAACTAAGTTGTCCACTTTTGCAATGTTCAATAAACCATTTGTTTCGTCACACGGCAACATCAAAATGTCTTCGTTATTGTTCATGAATTCATACAATTTTTTAGATCCAATTGCAAATGTAGAAACAGTTTTGTTTGGATAAGCTGGATTGTTTTTGTTAGTGACAACCCCTTTTTCATACAAATCAACGATTTTATCTGGAAGCATTTCGCTGTATACGCCTAAATCTTTCTTATCCATCAAGTATTCCATAACCGCATTCGGCATAGATCCGAAACCGATCTGAACAGTATCGCCGTCTTTTACTGTATCTGCGATGATTTTTCCGATAGCCAAGTCTTTTTCTTTCAAATGGGGTGTCGGCAATTCCGGTAAATCAACTGTATTTTCTACTAATGCTGCTACTTGACTGATATGGATGTTGTTTTTAGCACCAAAAGTACGAGGCATATTTTCATTCACTTCTAAAATGATTGTTTTTGCATGTTCAATCAATGGTGCCACATAAGAAGGACTCGTTCCTAGTGAGAAGTTTCCGTTTTCGTCCATTGGCGAAACAGTCGCCATAATCACTGGATGAGCAGAACGTTGCAGCAATAATGAAGGGATGTCTGAAAAATGGTTTGGTAAGAAGTCAACAAACCCTTTTTGGTAATACTTACGGTCAGCACCGGATAAGAAAATCGATACTTGTTTCAATTTGCTTGGCGGCAAGTCTAATGGACCAGAACTTGGCAGCATACGGTGTAAGTAGTTTCCTTCTAAATTCTTGTTTTCGGGTAACGCTTCCAATAATGCAGGTGGTTCACCTGGGTTGATTGGGAAAATGATCTCTTCCCCAGGTTCTACTAATTGCACAGCTTTTTCAGGAGTCGTTAATTTTTCTTCGTATAGTTTTTTGTAGTCAGTAATTGTCATAATGGTTCCCCCACTTCATTTATAAAGAGCTATTGGCAAATACTTATTTTCGTTTGAAAGCAGCTTTTCTTTTTTCTGTAAAAGCTGTCATTCCTTCTTTTTGATCTTCTGTAGCAAATAAAGCTCCGAACATCTCAGCTTCCATTTCTAATCCATGAACCAAGTCCATTTCATAACCGCGGTTGATTGCTTTTTTGCTGGCTTCTACTGCTAATGGAGATTGTTTCATGATGGCTTGTGCCATTTTTTCTGCTTCTGCTGTTAAATCTGCTGCTTCAACCAATTGATTCAACAGTCCGATACTCATTGCTTCATTGGCATTGATCGTTTTAGCGGTGTAAATCAATTCTTTTGCTTTAGCTAAGCCTACTAAACGGCTTAATCGTTGCGTGCCGCCGAATCCGGGAGTAATGCCTAATCCAACTTCTGGTTGACCGAATTTTGCGTTCACGCTGCCAATTCGGATGTCACAAGACATCGCTAATTCGCATCCTCCGCCTAGTGCAAATCCATTAACAGCTGCAATAGTTGGTTGGCGCAAGTTCTCTAATTGACTAAATGCTGCGTTGCCTAATGTAGAAAAGTCGCGGCCTTCAATAGCGTTTTTGTCTTTCATTTCTTTGATATCTGCTCCGGCAACAAAAGCTTTCTCTCCAGCGCCTGTGACGATCAATACATGGATATCTTCATCTTTTTCGATGGCTTTTAGTACTTGAGTCAATTCTTCAAGAACTTCCTTATTTAATGCATTCAAGTTTTTCGGACGGTTGATGGTTAATGTTCCGATTCCATTTTTCTTTTCTAAAAGAAGAGTATTGTATTCTAGCATCCGTGTTCCTCCTTATGAGTAAGTGTAAAAACCTTGACCCGTTTTCTTTCCTAATCTTCCTGCTTCTACATACTTTTTCAATAATGGACAAGGACGGTATTTTGGATCGTTGAATCCTTCATACAAGACTTCCATGATTGCTAGACAGACATCCAATCCAATATAATCAGCTAATGCGATTGGTCCCATTGGATGGTTGGCTCCTAATTTCATCGCTTCATCTACTTCTTCTGCAGATGCTACCCCTTCAAATACAGTAAAAATCGCTTCATTGATCATCGGGATCAAAATACGGTTTACAGCAAACCCTGGAGAATCTTTTACGTCAATAGCCGTTTTGCCGACTTTACGACTCAATTCTTGGATAATGTCAGCTGTTTCTTTACTCGTTGTCAACGCACGGTTCACTTCGACCAATTTCATCACTGGAACTGGATTGAAGAAGTGCATTCCGATTACTTTATCTGGACGATTAGTTGCGCGAGCGATTTCTGTGATCGATAAAGAAGATGTGTTGCTTGCTAAGATCGTTTCAGCTGGAGCGATTTCACCTAATTGCTTGAAAATATCCAACTTGATTTTTTTGTTTTCAGTTGCTGCTTCGATGACTAATTGAACGTCAGCTGCGTCTTTATAGTCTGTCGATAACGTAAAACGGTTTAAGATTTCTTGTTTCTCTTCTTCTGTTCTGCGTTGTTTTTGAACATCACGGTCTAACTGTTTAGAAATTTTGTCTAAACCTTTTTGAACAAATTCTTCTTTGATATCGTTTAAGATGACATCATAGCCGTTTTGAGCCATAACTTGAGCGATTCCGCTCCCCATTTGGCCTGATCCAACTACCATAATTTTTTTGATTTCCATCGTTATTCCTCGTTTCTTCGTTTGTTTGTCGCTATCCAAGGTTGAGATACAATGCATCTTTGGGCATCGCTTCCGCCACCATAAATTCTAGTTAATTGAGCGTCTCTGACGAATCTTTCAATGTCGTTGTCCCGCATATATCCATATCCGCCTGTCAACTGCATCGCCAATTCGGCTGTTTCTACAGCGACTGATGAAGCTTTCAATTTGATCATTGCGTACGTTCTTGCCTCTTCAGCCCGGTATTCGTTCACTTGTCCCAATAGTGCTTTAGCGGCACAAATTTCTGTATAGGCATCGGCCATTTTATGTTGATTGGTCGGCAAATCAATCAAACGCTGACCAAAGCGGCGATCTTTTTGCATATACGTCAATGCCCGTTCAAAAACTCCTTCTGCAATACCAATACTTTGTGCTGACACAAACAACTTATTGTAGTCTTTGATAGCACAACATTGTTCTATCCCGCCAGGACTGCCTCCTAATACCAAGTTTTTAGGGATTTCGACTTGATCGAATCCTAAACTGGCTACCGGCATGCCTCGAATACCCATTTTTTCTTCTTGAGGACCGACTGTAAACCCTGCCATTCCTGCTTCTACTAAAAAGATCCCGTATCCTTCTTCTCCATCCAACGAAAGCGTTCGAGAGACGACCGAATAAATACCTGCTTTTCCAGCGTGGGAGATATAATTCTTAGATCCATTCAGTTCCCAGTGAGTGTCTTTTTCGACAGCAATCGTTTCCATTTTTTTGAAGTCGCTTCCAGCATCCAGCTCGTTCATCGCAAATGCTCCCAGTATCTCTCCACTCAATAAAGCGGGAAGGTAGCGTTGTTTCTGCTCTTCCGTACCGTACTGATGGATAGGTGTGATTCCAAATGAAATTTGGGTCAGCAGCACACTTCCAGTAGAAGTGCATTCTCGAGAAACAACTTGTGCGACTTTTAAGCTATCACTGAAAGTTCCTTCAAGTCCTCCGTACTGTCTATTAAAGGGGATACGCAACACGCCCAAGTCAGCTAAATAATCAAAGGTTTCCTGAGGGAATTGTTCATTTTCATCGTACTCTTTTGCCTTTCCTCTAACTTCTGATTCTGCATAGACTGTTACTCGCTCTATGATGTCCTCGATGGAACGTGTTGCCATGATGTTTCCTCCTCTAATCGTTACCGCTTATCTTTCTACAATAAGTGAGATTCCTTGTCCGCCGCCAATACATAAAGTAGCTAAACCATACTTAGAATCGCGTTTTTTCATTTCATGTAACAATGTAACCAATACCCGTGCTCCACTTGCTCCGATAGGGTGTCCAAGGGCAATAGCTCCACCGTTTACGTTCACAATATCCGTATTGAAGTCTAAGTCCGTGATAACGCTCAATGCTTGAGCTGCAAATGCTTCATTTGCCTCGATCAAGTCTAAATCAGAAGGTTTCAAATTAGCTTTTTCAAGAGCTTTTTGTGTTGCCGGAATAGGACCGCATCCCATAATTCTTGGTTCTACACCTGCGCTTGCATAAGATTTGATTGTTGCTAATGGCTCAAGACCTAATTCTTCTGCTTTTTCACGACTCATGATGATGATGGCTGCAGCTCCGTCATTCAAACCTGATGAGTTCCCTGCTGTTACAGATCCGCCGTCTTTTTTGAAAGCTGGTTTTAACTTGCTCATGCCTTCCATAGTTGTTCCAAAACGTGGATGTTCATCCGTATCAACAATTTTCGGGTCGCCTTTGCGTTGTGGAACTTCTACTGGAACGATCTCGTCTTTAAAGCGTCCTGATTGAATCGCTTTTTCTGCATTGTTTTGACTGCGAACTGCTAATTCATCTTGTTGTTCTCTTGTAAATCCATATTCTTCAACAATATTTTCAGCGGTTACTCCCATGTGGATATCGTTGAAAGCATCCATTAATCCGTCTTTCAGCATCGTATCAACAATCTTGCTGTCTCCCATGCGTTTGCCCCAACGAGCATCTTTCAAGACATATGGTGATTGACTCATGCTTTCTGTTCCACCAGCGATGACTACATCATTATCGCCAAGCATAATCGATTGAGCAGCAAGTGCGACTGTTTTCAGACCTGATCCACATACTTTGTTGATGGCATATGATGGCGAACTTTTTGGGATCCCAGCTTTTACTGCTACTTGGCGTGCAACGTTTTGCCCAAGACCAGCACTTAAAACGTTACCAAAAATCAATTCATCAACTAAATTAGGGTCTAGATTGATATTTTCCATTGCTTTCTTAACCACGAGCGTTCCAAGGTCAATAGCTGTGACATCTTTAAGAGCGCCTCCAAAAGATCCGATCGGTGTACGTAGTGCTTCTACAATAACTGCTTCATGCATGTTGTATTCCTCCAATTAATTTGTTATAAGCGGTAGTTAGACTAAAATGTAAAGTGTATGTTTTTAAATGTAAGTGTAAGAGTGAAAAAAATATAAAACGTTTACAACCCAAGATTAACAACATTCCTATCAACCGTCCACAAAGCAATTATGAGACGAACTATAAGTTGAATTAATAGTTAAAGCGCTTTTTTCACAAATTGAACGACAAAAAACACCTTCTTTACAGAAGGTGTTCAATAGTTAAGGTTTGATGCTTGTTTATATCCACACAAAGTTTACTTAAAAAAGTTCATTTTAATCGATTGGCTGATAAAAATAACTCAACATAGATTCATGAACGTAAGTTTCCACTGGTGAATACGTGTTTTTGATTGGTCGGCAAAGCAAGACGTTAAATGGGATAGGATCTTCAAAATGCTTCATCACTACATTATCGTTATTCAAATACCTCTTGATTGGTGAAGGCAAAACAGCTACAACATCCGAATGATTGGTTGTTTCTACTAAGAAGTCCCAAGAAGCAGAAGTGATTGTCACTTTAGCATCTGAGTTTTTATCCTCAAGCTTTTGCTTAACCAATTGATTCGTTACAAAAGAAGCTTTAAAAGTCCCTACTTGATAAGGATCCAAACTCTTCCACTGAATTGTTTCTTCTTGAGCTAAAGGATGTTGCGGATTCATAAAAGCTGTGTATTCATCGATCTGAATGATGTGTTCTTCAAATGATTTCGGATCTAAGTCCGTTGGAGCTACCAACACGACATAGTCTAAATCTTTTTTCAACAACATACGTCTCAATTCATGTGACCCTTCTTCAATGATCTCTATTTTGACATCTGGATTTTCGACGATAAAGCGTGAAAAGAAATTAGAAAACAGCACAGTAAGAACAAGTGATGGCAAACCGATACGTATCGTTCCTTTTTGCTTAGCTGACTCTTTTCTAACCGTTTCCTGCATCTCTTCGTGCATTTTAACGATTTTTAAAGCGTAAGCATAGACTTTTTTCCCACTAGGTGTCAGTTCTTCTAACCGTCCATTACTGCGGACAAATAGTTCGATTTCTTCATCACGTTCAAAGTTTGTAATAAATTGGCTTAGGGCAGATTGAGAAATATGAATCCTCTTAGCTGCCAGGGACAAGTTGCAACCGCATTCAACTATTGTGATGAAATAGTTCATTTGTGTAATATCCATTGGTGACTCTCCTTGTTTCAGTTAACCAGCAAAGTGATTTGAAGCTATTATACCATCTTATAGGTTTAAATTTAACCGCATTCATAAAAACAAATATAAAAGTAAGCACTCTTTGACAAAGAATACTTACTTCTATACTTTATTGCAGTTTAAGTGTTCTCTTAGCTTCTAGAATCTCTTTTAATTTGCCCCATCTTTCTTGAAACAATGCACTGTCCATTTCTTTTAATTGTGGAGAGACCACTAACTCAAAAGCAATGTGCTGTTGGATATCTTTTACAACTTCCAATCCGGGTGCGATCTCAATTAATCTCAGCTTTCCAGCATCAATATCAAAAACGCCTCGTTCCGTGACGAAATAAATTTCTTGTCCTGATGTACTACCGTATTTTCCAGAAAAAGTGATTTGTTCTACTTGATCGACAAATTTGTTCGAGCGGCCTTCTTTGAGTATTTTTAAACGGTTATCTTCAATCGCATATTCCGCTCCTACCACTATAGTTCCCATAAAGACCAGTTTTGGAGTGGTTTGAGTGATGTTGATGAACCCGCCAGGTCCAGTCACTTTCGGTCCAAATTTAGAAACATTCACATTGCCTTGTTTATCTACTTGTGCCAGTCCTAAAAAAGCCGTGTCCAAGCCGCCGCCATTATAGTAATCAAACATATTTTCATGAGAAATGATCGCTTCAGGATTATAAGCTGTTCCAAAGTCAGGACCTAGCGCTGATTTTCCGCCAAATATTCCAGTGTCTATAGTCAACGTGATCTCATCACTGCATCCTTCTTCATAAACAATATGAGCTACTCCGTCTGCCATCCCGACTCCTAGATTGACTGTTGATCCTGGATCTAACAATTGCGCTGCTCGGCGTGCAATAATTTTTCTAACGGTAAGCGGCATGTTTTTTTGATGATCTTGAACCGTTTTAAATTCCCCTGAAATGCCAGGGTCATACTGAGTACTGGACGTTTGTTTATGATACTCCGGATTCTCATTGACAATGATGTAATCCACTAATGCGCCGGGAACAATGATGCTTTTCGGGTCTAATGAACCCGCCTCGACTACTTTTTTGACTTGAGCCATAACGATTCCGCCGCTATTATGTGCTGCCGCACTAACTGAAAACAACTCCATAATATTCGATTCCTGAGTCACAACGATATTTCCATTCGTATCGGCGTATGTTCCTCGAATCAACCCAACTGAAACCGGAATCGGTTTGTAGTGCAAATATTCTTCTCCTTCGATCTCCATCAATCCGACAAGGTCTTCCGTAGTATTTGAGTTGACTTTTCCGCCTTGCAAACGAGGGTCTACGAAAGTGTGCAATCCAATCTTGGAAAAGACTCCGGGATAATGATTAGCTGCAGCACGGTAAAGTTGGAGAATTTCTCCTTGCGGCAATAGATACCCTTCTACTTTCCCTTTAGCCATCCAGTCCGATATCATCGGGGACTGCGCACAAAACGCTGTGATCACTCTTTTGACCAATCCATCCTGAGCGAAATGGTCCATCCCTCTTCCAGGTGTAGAGTCTCCCATCCCTGTAGATGCTAGTAACATTAACTGTTCAGGTTTTTGTGATTCTAGAAATCGTTCTTTGATTGCAGCAACTAATTCTTCTGGAAAGCTGCCTAAATTGACAGACGTGACGGCAACCGTATCATAATCGTTAATTTTTTCGGCTGCTTCTTTTGGTGTAATGATTTTTACCATTGTTTCTCCTTCTCTTCTGTTATTTTTAGACAAAAAAACTCTTATCCCGGCAGCTTGAAAAAGTTCTGCCATTATTTCTTTAGGATAAGAGTCTATGATATTTATGGAGTACGTTCAAAATGATCCAAAGGGGATTGGATGTATCGCGAAACTCTATTCATACAATCTGCTTATTGAGTTAGTCTTGTTGACTATACAAATGCACTTTGTCCAGTCAAATGTCTTCCTACAATCAGCGCGTTGATTTCATGTGTACCTTCGTAAGAATAGATTGCTTCAGCATCCACGAAGAAACGTGCTACGTCTGTATCTAATGTAATTCCGTTTCCGCCGACAACTTCACGAGCCAATGCAACTGTTTCACGCATACGCAAAGCATTGTGCATTTTAGCCATAGAAGAGTTCACTTCAACGTAGTTTCCTTTTTCTTGCATTTGTGCCAAACGAACAGAGTAAGCTAGACAAGCTGTTACGTTGGCTTGCATGATCGATAATTTTTCTTGAACCAATTGGAATGAACCTAAGTTTTTACCAAACTGCTCACGTTCTTTTACATAACGCAATGCTGCTTCAAAAGCTCCTGCTGCTAGTCCAGTAGCCAAGTGAGAAATATCTGCACGAGTTGTACGCAAGATACCTGCTACATCTTTAAATGAGTTTACATTTTGCAAACGACGGTCTTCTGTTACTTTTACATCTTTCAATGTGATATGGCCGTTAGGAACCATACGCAATGAGATTTTGTTTTTGATGTTTTCTACTGTCAATCCTTCAGAATCACCAGGGACAACGAAAGCTTTTACTTTACCATCTGCTTCGTCACGAGCAAAGATTGCGATCTCATCAGCGTTTTTAGCTCCGCCGATCCAACGTTTTTCTCCATTCAAGATCCAAGTATCGCCTTCTTTACGTGCGCTTGTAGACAATCCGCCCGCAATATCTGAACCGTGTAATGGCTCAGTCAAACCAAAACAAGTCAAGTTTTCAAATGATTTTACTTTTGGAGCCCAACGTTGGATTTGTTCTTCAGTACCCCCATACAATAACGTTGCGTAGAATAATCCACCGTGTACTGTATAAAGAGTCGCAAATGAAGGATCCATTTTTGCCAATTCGAAGTAACGGAATACGTTGTACAATTCGCTTGGTTTTAAGTCATTGTCGCGACCTTCGAAAAGTCTTGGGTCATCCATGAAACGAACTTTTGTCAATTCATTCCAAGCATGGAATGGGAATTCTGCTTTTTCAGTGTATTCGATCAATGTCGGACGAGCATTTTTTTCTAAAGACTCTCTAAGTTCTTTTAATACTGCAATTTCACCTTCAGTTAAATCACTTGAATATTCGTATAAGTCTGTTGGATAAAAGCTTTTCAAGTCTACTGATTCTGTATTTAATGTTGCTTCCATAAGGTCATTCTCCTTTAAGTTGGCTTTAATAGTATTGGTTTTTTACATTACACTTTTACACTTTTTGTAAACCGCTTACAACCATACTTTACCTCACTTTTGTCGAAACCGTCTACTTATGGAAAATTATAGAACCTATAAGCTGAACTGAAAGCCCTTTAATTTGATGCAGCTATAATAAAAAAACTCTCCAGGTCTAAAAACCTGAAGAGTTGGGTAAGATATTTATTTAGAATCAACTTCCATTTTCACTTCATTCACCGTTTGTTCAACTTCTGCTCGAGACATTTTTTCTTGTCCTTTTTTCATCGCCTTCAAACTCTTATGCGCAAATTCCAACGGCAAACGGCAAAACATCACCGTACTTTTTTCAGATAAAGTGGCGATATAAGCATCTGCTTTTTTCAAATTGTCTTCTGCGTAAGCAAATAGATCATCTCTTGACCAGCCGTCTGGAACAAAACTGACGCTCCGTTCTTCGATGTCTTCTTTTTGGTTGCGTAAAATATTGACTGCTTGAAGTCCTCGTCCGAATCCGATCGCCAGATCAAGGTCCGTTTCTTGGCCATAAGACCAATACCATAACTTAGACAAGTAAACTCCTACAACACCAGCTACATAATACGTATAGTCATCTAAATCTTCTTTAGTTTGCACTTGCCAATTTTTCTTCGCCCATTTGGCCATACCAAACGCCATTTCGCTGCTTATCTCCATCATCATGGGTCGAGAGCCTTCGGGACAGGCTTGTACCCAATCGTACAAGCGCAAAGATACTTCAGGCAATTGTTCCTTTACAGGTTCGATAATGCGGAGATACGCTTCTTCAGTAAAGGGCTGCTTAAACAGTTCGCTCACTTGCATCAACAACTCATATTTCGTATCGTTTGAAATCAATTCATGGTCTTCGATCTCATCGATCGCACGCATCACTAAATATGCAGAAGCCACTGAATGTTTCAAATCGCTTTTCAAAAAGGTAATCGGAATATAAAAAGTTCGGCTTGTTTCCTTCAAAACTCGCATAGCTTCTTTAGGAAACTGTTCATTTTTCTTCATGCGTTTCTCCTCCTGAAAGTTCTTATTCCTATTGTATAAGAACTTTTCTAAATACTAAAGAAATAAATAAGAAGAAAAGAAGAAGATTTCATTATTTTAGTTGGTAATGAAAAAGATGCTTCCTTTTGCAGAAAGCATCTTACAAATCTAAACGTCTAATATTCGACCAGCTAAAGCTTTAATCATTTCAGGATCATCATGAGAGAAGAATTGGCTCTCGCTTTTATCTAATGTTTTAATGGCTTCTTTGTCTTCTTCAGTTAAAGCAAAATCGAAGATAGATAAATTCTCTTCCATCCGTTCTGGTTTTACAGTCTTCGCTAATACGATAACATCCTGCTCGATTAACCATCGAATAATTACTTGAGCCACCGTTTTATTATATTTAGCCCCAATAGTTGCTAAAACGGGATTTTGAAACAAGTTGTTCTTTCCTTCAGCAAATGGCGCCCATGCTTCTGAGACGATTCCCTCAGCTCTTAACTCTTCAATCATTTCACTTTGCTGATGGTAAGGATTGATTTCGATCTGATTTACTGCGGGAGTTGTTTTATTAAATTGGGATAAGTCGACTGCTTTAGCAACTGAAAAATTGCTGATTCCAATAGCACGGACCTTACCCTCTTCCTGTAATTTTTCCATTGCTCGCCAAGCGCCATATGTGTCATTATACGGTTGGTGCAAAAGCAATAAATCAATATACTCCAAATTCAATCTATCTAAAGAACGTTGGAATGACTCCAATACACCATCATAAGTCGTATTACTGATCCAAATTTTTGTAGTGATGAACAACTCTTCTCTTGAAGCACCCGCCTTTTTGATTCCTCTCCCAACAGCTTCTTCGTTCAAATAGCTTTGGGCTGTATCGATATGTCGATACCCCGCTTTGATCGCATGGACAACTGAATTTTCTGCTTCTTGCGGGTCTGTGATTTGAAAAGTACCGAATCCTAAAATGGGAACTTCTACGCCATTGTTCAATCTTATTGTTTTCATACAACACTTTCCTTCCTTTATCAAAATAGATTCCGCTTACATTTAAGTATAAATATTATTGATCTCTACTATAATCTATAGAGTGTACTCCATAGCAAGAACTTTATTCTATCCTTTAACATGAGCCATTTTCCACAACTGTTCGATATCTTTCTCTTCTACAGGGCCTGCTTGAAATTGAGCTATATGTTTATCATAAGTAGCGATTTTATGAACCAGCAAGTCCCGGGCCTGTTCCATTTCAAAAATGCGAGTTTCTATCTGTTGAAGTTGGTCATGAAGAATTTCTTTCTGCGCTTTTGAAACGTCTTCTGAAGATTGAGCTAATGTTGCAAATTCAATCATTGATTCGATAGATAATCCTGTTTTACGTAAACTTTTTGCTAAAAAAATCCAGTTCAAATCCATTGTCGTATAATTCCGGTAACCATTTTTATCTCTTTTGACAGGCGGAATGACACCAACTTTTTCATAATACCTTAACGTATCTATCGATAATTCAAACATCTTTGCTGCACTTTTAATGTTCATCTTTCAACCTCCTAAACATTCATACTAACTAGTATTATAAACTATGGAGTTTACTCCATACCAACAAATATAAATGGTTGATGAAATGAAAAAAAGCAATCTCTTTGGTCACTACAAGAGATTGCTTTTTAACTACTGTAACTAACGCTCACATTCCATCGTATCTTCGGTCTTTCACGAAAGCGGCTGCTTCTAGATCCTCTGCCATTTTAAATCCTTGGCGTTTGTAGAAAGAAATAGTACTTTCTGTTCGATCCGTTAACAGCAGATTTTGATTGACCTTAGGATGCTTGTTGAGTACTCGATCAAGCAGCTCGCCGCCAATTCCTTGGTGTTGAAAATCGGGTTTCACCAATAGATCTTGTACAAATAAAATCGTCTCTTTATCAGTAATATACCTAACTAATCCAATCAATTCCTGTTCTTTATACGCAGTGATTGTAAAAGAATTTCGGATGCCTCTTAACAGTTTTTCCATGTCTTTCGTATAAGCGGACCACCCCACTGAATCGTATAAAGCATGAACAGCTTTTTCCGGCAGATGTTGGTTTTCTTTAAAGATAATTGTCATGTTGTTTTCTCCTCTGATTTTATTTTTTCTTAATAATCAGTAGAAGATTTCATACAGCAACGTCATTTAAGCCCTCCTTAAAGCAGTTCTTTCCGCAACTCTGCTCCTGATTTTGGAGAAAGATACGCTGGTGCGATATCAAAAACCGTTTTGGCGCCGTATTGTTTTTCTTGTGCTAAACGATAGGCTGCTCGAGCATAAGCAATAGCTGCAGCTGCAGTGAATTGAGGATTGCTGTCCAAATCTAAGCTGAATTCATAAACAGCCATATTCGCTTCATCCGTATACCCTCGACGAATCACACGTCCGCCATGCGGCATCCCTGTATGCTGCTGGTAGAACTCTGCTTCATTTATAAAATGAACTTCTGATTCGTATTCTGCAAAATAATCTTTCATCGTTTGGATATCTTTTGTGATGCCCTCTTTATCTGCACCCTCTTCAGGTACAACATAGCACACTCGTTTATGAGAAGAGGTCTTTGTGTAGGAAACTTCTTTTCCTTCTTTGATTTCCGTGATCAAATCGTCATTAGGAAGCGTATATTGAACGCCTAATTTAACACCCGCTACTCGTCTGATAGCGTCGCTGTGCCCTTGGCTGACCCCTTTGCCCCAGAACGTGTACGTTTCTCCTTTAGGCAATACAGACTCAGCAACTAATCGATTCAATGAAAACAAACCAGGATCCCATCCAGTCGCAATCACTCCTACTGTCTGATTGGTTAGGGCTGTTTCATTGATACTATCAAAGTGAGCTGGTATTTCAGCATGATTGTCATAGCTGTTTACCGTGTGGAAATTCTGTTGCAGTACAGGAGCTTGGACAGGAATATCCGACTTCGATCCTCCGCATAAGATCAACACATCGATCTTATCTTTAAAATCAGTGATTTCGTCCAACGGATAAACTGCTGCATTACTTGGTACTTGTGCAGGGTCTCTTCGTGTAAAGACACCTGTCAGTTCCATATCCGGGTTCAAGGCCAACTCCGTCTCTACCCCTTTTCCTAAATTACCATATCCTACAATACCAATTTTGATTGCCATCGTGTTTCCCCTTTCCAAATCCCTTATTGAATAATTGTTCATGAAAATAAACAAAAAAATCATGAGCAAAAGGCACCCATGATTTTCTCCTTCTGCCCTCAATATAAGCAGTTCTTCGCATTTGAGATGGGCATCTCAAAATTGACAGTACCATACTTATTTAATATGATCCCAATGCTTCAAAGCATTTCGGCGACTGCACCTTTCGACAAGCTACTCTTTACAACCGCGACCTCTATCTTATATCGACTATTCTGTTTAATTTTCTTAACCCTAACACACGGTTTTTTAGAAATCAACTCATTCCTATAGAGCGGAAAGTGATAACCAGCAGCTACTTACTAAAACACAACATGTAGTATTCAAGTAATTAAAAAAGTTATACATATAGTATTTTTTTAGTTGTTATTTATTTTTTTAGCGGTAAAATAAAGAATAGATCATATAGAAAGCAGGAAGTCATATGTCACCACATCCAAAAAACGCAGTCTTACATAAACCTTTAACTATCCAAAAAAATGACGGTCATTTAGAACCGTATCAACCTTCTAAATTGAAACGTTCGCTTTTAAAAGCTGCCCGTTCGGCGAATACTACAGAGTTATCCGATTTTAACGCTCATGATTTACTTAATGAAATAGAAAATTCTCTTTGTTTTGAAGAAGAGGAAGTTGTTTCTGCTCTTTTTTTAGATAGTCTTGTGAAAAAAGTTCTATTATCAAAAGGTTATCAGGCAACTCTAGAACACTACCAAGAATTCCAAACGAGTAAGCAACGTGCCCACCAGCAAAATCGGGATATCGATTATATGATCACGAAATTGATGGCAAAAGATAAGACAGTAGTCAACGAAAACGCCAATAAAGACAGCAATGTATTCAACACCCAACGTGATTTGACCGCTGGAATAGTGGCAAAAACGATCGGTATTCGTTTATTGCCTAAATCGGTTGCCAATGCTCACGAAAAAGGCGACATCCATTATCATGATTTGGACTACACACCCTACTCCCCTTTAAGCAACTGCTGCTTGATCGACTTTGAAAATATGTTTGCTGAAGGGTTCAAAATTGGGAACGCTGAAGTAGAAAGTCCTCGTTCTATCCAAACTGCAGCTGCTCAAACGGCTCAGATCATTGCAAATGTGGCTTCCAGTCAATATGGCGGCTGCAGCTTTGACCGGATTGATGAAGTGTTGGCTCCTTACGCACAACTCAATCATCAAAAGCATCAATCAGAAGCTGACAAATGGATCTCAGACCCTGAAAAAAAACAAGCTTATGTAACAGAACGAACTCAAAAAGACATTTATGACGCGATGCAAAGTTTGGAATATGAAATCAACACGCTTTATACTTCTCAAGGCCAAACACCTTTTACCAGTATTGGTTTTGGTTTAGGAACGAATTGGTTCGAAAGAGAAATCCAAAAAGCAATTCTTCAGATTCGAATCCAAGGCTTAGGAAAAGAAAAACGGACAGCCATTTTCCCAAAACTGATCTTTACGTTAAAACGCGGACTGAACTTAAGCCCAAGCGACCCTAACTACGATATCAAACAGTTAGCCATAGAATGTTCTACTAAGCGAATGTATCCAGACGTTTTGAGTTACGACAAAATCGTGGAGTTGACTGGAAGCTTCAAAGCGCCGATGGGTTGCCGCTCTTTCTTGCAAGGATGGAAGAATGAACAAGGACAAGATATCACAGCTGGCCGTATGAATTTAGGTGTAGTGACACTGAACTTGCCTCGAATGGCTTTAGAGGCAAATGGAGACTTCACACTTTTTTGGACCATTTTCCGTTCTCGATTGGCTGTAGCCAAAGATGCACTCGTTTATAAAGCTAAGCGTGTAGAAGAGGCTCTTCCTGAAAATGCGCCGATCCTTTACCAACATGGAGCATTTGGGCAGCGGCTCGCTCCCGGAGAATCTGTAGCGTCTTTATTTGCTCACAAACGAGCAACTGTTTCACTCGGTTACATCGGATTATATGAAGTCGCAGCTTCTTTTTACGGGAAGGATTGGGAAGCGAACCTTGAAGCAAAAGAATTTACTCTGGAGATTGTTAAACAATTGAAAAATGCCGCTGATCAATGGGGAGACGAATACGGCTATCACTTCAGTGTATATTCTACTCCTAGTGAAAGTTTGACGGATCGTTTTTGTCGTCTGGATACCGAAAAATTCGGTGAGGTCCCAGACATTACCGCTAAAGGCTACTATACAAATAGTTTCCATTATGACGTCCGGAAAAATCCTACTCCTTTTGAAAAGCTGGATTTTGAAAAAGACTATCCGCAGTTTTGTTCTGGAGGCTTTATCCATTACTGCGAATACCCGAAACTGGATACCAATCCAAAAGCTCTGGAAGCAGTATGGGATTATGCCTATGATCGAGTAGGCTACCTTGGCACCAACACTCCGATTGATCATTGCTACAAATGTGATTTCAAAGGCGAATTTGAACCTACAGAAGTTGGATTTAAATGTCCTGTTTGCGGTAATCATGATCCGGCTGAGTGCGATGTTGTCAAACGGACATGCGGTTACCTTGGAAATCCGCAACAACGTCCGATGGTAGCAGGACGCCATAAAGAAATCCGGTCACGGGTCAAACACTTGAAAGGTCGTGACGAAAATGCCTAACCCGATAGAATGGACGTCTGCTGCTTACAGCCGGAACTACATTGCCGACTATAAACCGTACAATTTTGTCGATGGTGAAGGAGTACGTTGCAGCTTATACGTCAGCGGGTGTTTATTTGCTTGCAAAGGGTGTTACAACAAAGTAGCCCAGTCGTTTACTTACGGAAGACCGTACACAAAAGAACTGGAAGATCAAATCATTGAAGACTTGCGTGCTGAATATTGCCAAGGTTTGACCTTATTAGGCGGAGAACCTTTTTTAAATACCGAGGTCACTCTATCTTTATGCCGCAGAGTTCGAGAAGAATTTCAACATCAAAAAGACATTTGGAGTTGGACCGGTTATACTTGGGACGAACTGATGGAAGGCACAGCAGATAAAAAAGAATTGCTGCAGTATTTAGATGTAGTCGTCGATGGCCGCTTTGAATTGGGACTAAAAGATTTGACGCTGGCTTTTCGCGGCAGTTCCAATCAACGAATCATCACTGTTCCTGAGTCAATTGAAACGGGAGAAGTTGTGTTGTGGAGACCTGGACAATAATGACTTAAATGAATAGACAAAAACGGACTGTCATATAACAGTCCGTTTTTGTCTATTGAAAAAGAAATTTCACTCCATTTCTTCTCCTTCTGTACTTTTTGCATTTTGTTCGACGCGGTATCTGATGATCTCCCGAATCAAGTCGTAAGGGATCGGTTGTTGGAAAGGAAATTGAATCGTGTTTTTGCTGTATTTGTACCCTTGGATTTTGTCTTTAAAATGTGTAATTGTCGTAGGTGTCGGATAAAAGCCAACATGATGTTTAAAGCCTGCAAAATGAACTAATATAAACCCATTCAAAATATAAGTGGCCATACTGTAACTCATTTTTTCTTGCGCTTCTGGAGCTTCCTCTTTTATGATCGAACGGATGCGGTACAGAATTTTCTGCACATCCTCAGGGAATGTCTGAATGTAGTCATCTACTTCTGTTCTATTTTCTTCAGATCTTGCCATGTTTCCCCTCCTTACTGTTCGAGTCCTATCCTATCAGTTCTCCCAACATCACTTCTACTATTTCGATTTCTTTTCTCTCGATCAAATAAGTACGGATGTCTTCGTTGATTGCCAATCGCTGCAATTGAAGAACATCCTCCACTACATTTGCCATGTCGACTTCATGCAGCACACGATGGTAAGAATCAATCAGCAGACTTTTTGTTTCTGGAGTCCAACTAGCTACGGTTTTATTTTGCATCGCTTTCAATTCGAAAAAGGCTTCCGTCTCTTCTCTGCTGATTTGCCAATCCAACACTAAAAATTTGACCCACACCACTTCACGCATCCATTCGTAAAACAGTTGATCTTTTTTTAATAAAGCATAGAACAAAATGGCTTTGCTGGTCGGTATATCTGTTGCTAGAAATTGATTGAATAAGTAAATATCCAACTCTTCCAATCGTTTCTGGATTTCACTGTAAAATCGGTTCGCTCTATCTTCACTGGTTAATTGAAAAAGGTTCTTTTCCCAAATGATTTCAGCTATTTCATCATGTCTTTTCCCTTGATGCAAAAGGGAAGCTACTTGTTTGGTCTCTTCATATAAAAATGATCGTGTATTCAACGTAGTTAAGTACTTTTTAGCCGCCATATATCCTCACTCTTCTCTTAGAATTGTCTAATGTCAGTATACCATTTATTTGCACAGACAACAGGTGAGAACTATTTATTAAACCTCACTTTTGAGCAAAAAAAACAAGATAGATAGACACTATCTTGCTTTTTAAAACCTTTTCTATTTTATTCTTTCATGATCCCAAATTCATGTACTTTTTCGATTGCACGTTCTTCATCTTCTTCCAAGTCCCCAAATACTTGATAAATTTCGACTTTCAATTCATTTCCTTCTACATTGTAAACCGCAAAGTTTTGAATAGTAGAGTCTCGGTTGTTGGAATGCGAATTTGCAAATACCCCTTCTTTTTGAGGTTGATTTCCATAAGCAAATAAATTGTTATAGTAATCGACATTTTCTTGCGTCATCCAATTCAGCTCAGGTCTGACTTCATGAATGTGTTCTAAAGGTTTATTGTAAATATCGTCATAAGCTTTTGTTCCTCCCGTATTCGGCAAAACAAATACTGTTCCTGAAGGATTTTTGTAGTACTCTACGTTATTTTCATCCAACACAACTTCTGCTTGATCGATCGTTGCATTAGAGAAGTTTTCTTCCGTAGCCACAAAATTCAATGATTTTGTTCGAGACACGACGTGGTCATGTCCTTGTAAAGCCAAGTCGACATCCAATTCATCAATCATTTGCATAAATTCTTCTCTGACTTTTTGAACATCTTCATCTTGTAAAGAATGATACGATTTAGAGTACAACGGCTTGTGATACGTTAAGATGACCCATTTCGCCCCGTCTTCACGAGCTTGTTTGATGTCTTCTTCAATCCAAGCCAACTGTTCTTCTCCAATCGCTTTTCCTTCTGGATTGTCCTCGGATTCTTTATTGTCATTGGTATTGGCAACTACAAAGTGAACCCCGTTGTAGTCAAATGAGTAATACGAACCGCCATTTACTTGATCATTAGTTACAGGGACATTGATGTGTTCATTGAATTTCTCTGTCAACTGAGGATCGCCATATTCCAACGCATACTCGTCATGATTTCCTGGTGCTACTGCTAGCGGCTGCTGCATCCATGATTCTTGCGATTGAGAAAAAATATCCACCCATTCGTCTTCCACTTCAGCTGTTTCGACCACATCACCTGTATGTAGAACAAAATCTGCTTCTGACACTTCTAAGGCTTGCTCCAGAGTGTCAGCTCCATAAGCGGCTTCATTTTGTACGTTCTCGTTCCAATAAGCGTTTTGAGTATCAGTGTATTGGATGAACGTAAACTCATCCCCAGCTTCTCCAGCTGTGTTGAAAGTTCCAATTTCACTCTTTTCCCCAGTTTCGCTCCCTACTTGATAGTAATAAGTTGTGTTAGGTTCTAACTCTGTCGCTAATGCTTTATAAGAATATTCCGTCACATCAATCAAGTCAAGCGACCCCACTGCATCTCCGCTGGTCCATTCAGGTCCGCTTTGATTCTCATCCGTATAATAGCCGTTCACAACAGGTTCGCCATTTTCATCTTCAACGGTGTTTCCTTCTTCATCTTTTTCCACGTCTGCATAAATATAAAATCCGTCTTCTGTTCGTTCTGCATAACGGTTCGTCACTTCTGTATTTTCTGCTTCAAAAACGAGTGCATCACTCAAGTCTTCAGCAGTACTGACCCATACTTTTGCGTCATCAAATTGGTTGGTTGTGTACCAATTGAACCCCATTTGAGTTTGGGTATCTCCATTGATCGTGGTAATGATCCTATTGGGTACATTGTTTACTTCCACCTCAGCTACTTCTGGTTTTGTGTCCAGCAACTCCATATTTGATGCAGTTGACTCTTGGGCAGTTGCAGTTGCTTCGTCGGCTTCTGAACCTGAGTTTGCCTCGCATCCAAACAATACCATTGGTGCCAACAACACCATTGCAGCGATTTTTGGCGTAGAAAACTTTTTGTACTTTCTATTTGTCGTCATTATCTTTCCTCCCAAACTAAAATTCCATTAAGCCCCCATCAGTTGGGCTTATGCATTCATTTTATACAATGAATGTATATTTCCTGCAAACTCCCTGTGAAAGTTGAGTAAAGGTCTTTACAAATGAATCTTGCTTACTATGAATTTAGTTTCTTGGGGGATTTTCGGCCATGAGCCGGGGATTTGTCATCGTCATGGCCGGATCAGGAGTTCAAAAAAGCCATGAGCAAAGAAATCTATCGCTTCATGGCCGAGCACCCTCTCTGATTCAGCCATGAGCCTCGAATTTACACCACTCATGGCCGAATTTATTTTTTCACGATGTCAATTCAGCAAAATAAATGTGTTAAACTACAAATAAATAACGCGTTATTTATTTGTAGAACAATTCTTCATTAAGGAGGAAGTCATTTGGTCAAAAGACATAAACAAATTGGGATTGGTTCACTTTCTTTAGCGCTGGTCTTAGCTGGTGTATTATTCTCTTTTTCATTTGATAATCGAGCGGCTATTGGAGATACTATATTAAACTTTATAGGTCTGGATTCATGGTCGAACGGTAATATGGGCATCCATTATACATTCATTTATTCCGCTGTTTTCTACATACCAGCTATGATCCTAGGTTATAAGTTCAAAAATGATTTAGGGGCTACATTAGGCAAATATTTATCTTTGTTTTTGTTCTTTTTTGTCATAGTCCTGTTGCTGGCTTTGTAAAATCGGCTTTGCTAATTTCTTATATCAGCCATGAGTACACTAATTATCATCGTCATGGCCAAATTAGAGCTTCAATAAGTCCATGAGCAAAAAAATCTATCGCTTCATGGCCGAGCACCCTCTCTGATTCGGCCATTAACCTCGAATTTACACCGCTCATGGCCGAAAAACCTTAAAACCCCATTACTTTATTAAAATCTATAAAAAAAAAGACTGCTCAAGGAGCAGTCTTTACGCTTTATTCGTGAATTCTTCCCACTCTTCACGCAAAATACCCATTCGTATGGAATCGTAGTATTCTCCGTTATAGTAGCGGACTTTTCGAATGCGGGCTTCCATTTGCATCCCTAATTTTTCTCCTACTCGGATCATGCGCTTATTTCCGGACCATGTGGTAAATCCGACGCGGACCAGCGGCATTGTTGTGAACAGGTGGTTCATCCAAGCTTTTAAGACATCTGTCCCTATTCCTTTACCCCAACGATCTCCTGAATACAAGACAATCCCCATCTCCAACCACAGCGACGTTTTATCTTCCCAGTAGTAAGAAACGATTCCAATGACTTCACCTTCCATTTCAACGACCCAAAAATCGTCTTGGTGTAACCATTTTTCTCCTTTAGGCAAAAAGGTTTCATAATCCATAGCTCGATGAGGGAAATAAGGGGCATCCCATTTTTTCCACTCCGGTGACTCTTCTTTAAAACTCAATTCCCACAATCGAAACAAATCGCTTCGTTCAACTGGGCGAATAACTAGTTGATCGGTCATCTCTTGCATTCCTCTCCTTCAAAGAAAAATAAGTTCTTCTACAAGAATCATACCTTATTTGACTTTAAAAGTGTGATCTGTTTATACAGATTTCACATGAGAATGAAGCATATCTTTTTTGATCCCTTGCTGCAAAATCGTATCTGGATGCAGGGCTGTATAAACGTCTTCTTGAATAGCCGCTGAAAACTGCTTCATCTCTTCCAACTTCAATTCGTGGAGTTGTGTTTTTTTATCTAACGCGTAGACAACCATTTCTCCTACGATCTCATGTGCTTCTCTAAACGGCAAGCCTTTGCGTACAAGGTAATCTGCTAATTCGGTCGCATTCAAAAATCCTTCGTGAATCGTTTCTTTCAACCGGTCTTCGTTGACTTTCAATTCTTCCGTCACTGCAGTCAATATTTTGACGCAAGCTGTCGTAGTATCGAGCGCTTCAAAGTAAATGGCTTTATCTTCTTGCATGTCTTTGTTGTAACTCAACGGCAAACCTTTCATCGTTCCGTACATTGCATTTAGTAAGCTGATCACTTTAGCAGCCTTACCGCGAATCAATTCCAATGCATCTGGATTTTTCTTCTGCGGCATCATGCTGCTTCCTGTGGAAAAGTGGTCGGATAACTCTACAAAATTAAACTCTTGGCTTGAATAGATAATGAAATCTTCTGCAAATCGGCTCATATGCATCATCAAACTAGAACAGCAATGCAATGCATCAATGATAAAATCTCGATTGCTGACACTATCCAATGTATTGTGTTGCACTCCAGCAAATCCCAATAGACTCGCTGTTTGCTGACGATTGATTTCATAAGTCGTCCCCGCTAAAGCTCCCGCGCCTAAAGGACTTTCATCCATCAACTCGATCGCTTGGTCGATTTTTTTCACATCGCGCTCGAACATCGCTGCATAAGCATCCAGCACATAAGAGAACGGAACGATCTGTGCCCGCTGCAAATGAGTGTAAGCCGGCATCAACACATCTGCCATTTCTTCCCCTTTTGCACCAAACACCTTAATCATTTGCTGCGCCAATTCGCTCAATTCTGTCAGGCTTTTCTTTACATACAACTTCATATCCACGGCCACTTGGTCATTTCGGCTTCTGGCAGTATGCATTTTCTTCCCGGCATCTCCACAAGCTTCAATCATTTTAGCTTCTACAAAACTATGGATATCTTCGTAGTTTCCGGTCAACAGACTTGGGTCTTGCCCAATAGCCTCACACAATTTGGTCAGCTCTTGCTGCAGCAGTTCACTTTCTTCTTTCGAGATGATCTCGCAATCTCCTAACATTGTTATATGTGCGATGCTGGCGGTGATGTCTTCATACCATAGACGCTTATCCAACGAAAACGATTCGTTAAACGACTGCATCAATTCTGAAGCCTCTTCTTGAAAACGGCCTCCCCATAATGTTCCCATTTAAATCATTCCTTTTCTTTGTTGGATTTTCGTCGGCAGCGTCATGACATTGATATAACCTCGTGCGTCATGGTGACTGAACAAGTCATCTTCTCCAAATCCAGAAACATCTTCATCAAACAATTGATTCGGGCTGGTAACGCTGTAAGGAAGCATGTTTCCTTTATAGAGTTTCAGTTGGACTTCTCCGTTGACACATTCTTGCGTTTTATCCATAAAAGCTTTAATAGCCAGATTAGCTTGTGAATACCATTGCCCGTTGTAAACCAATTCTGCATATTCCGTACTGATCATCTGTTTCAATTTGATCGTTTCTTTCGTCAGTGTCAAACTTTCTAGACGCGCATGAGCTTCCATCAGTAAAGCTCCGCCCGGCGTTTCGTAGATTCCACGAGATTTCATCCCAATTGCCCGGTCTTCAATCCAGTCCAACACTCCGATTCCATGTTTTCCGCTCAAATGATTCAGCGTACTCAACACTTCAGATGGCTCCATCTTCAATCCATTAACCGCAACAGCCAGCCCTTTTTCAAATGTGATCGACACAAATTCAGCTTCATCAGGAGTGTTTTCTAATGCGTTCGTGATTTTAAGGACCGATTCGTAGTTGACGAAGTTGGCTGGACTTTCGATATCGCCGCCTTCATGGCTGATATGCATCAAGTTTTCATCTTCAGAATAGATTTTTTCTTTTGTAGAAGTGATGGGAATGCCTTTTTGGATGGCATAATCAATAGCGTCTTCCCGCGATTTGATGTCCCACTGGCGCCATGGAGCAATGACCTTGATTTCAGAATCAAAAGCCGCGATCCCCATTTCAAACCGCACTTGGTCATTTCCTTTTCCCGTACACCCATGACAAATCGCTACCGCATTTTCTAAGTGCGCGATCTCGACCAATTTTTTCGCAATCAATGGACGAGCAAGAGCCGTTCCCAATAAATAAGTTCCTTGATATTTCGCATGAGCTGAAACAGCTGGGAAAATGTACTCTTTGGCAAATTCATCTGCTGCATGAGGACAATAAAACTTGCTTGCTCCTGAAAGCAGTGCTTTTTTTTCTACTTCTTCCCAATCTTCTACTTGTCCAACATCTACACAAACAGCAATGATCTCACTATCGTAATTTTCTTTTAACCATGGAATTGTGATTGAGGTGTCTAGTCCGCCTGAATAAGCTAATACGATTTTTTCTTTTGTCATTTGATATTTCCCCTTTTCAAATCAGTTTTTTTGTTTGTTGCAAGGGAATTTTTTGAGAAATAAGCACAAAAAAACCGTCCCTTGCATATATGCAAGAGACGGGTCAAAGTTCATTAATCCGCGGTACCACTCTAGTTGACATGCTCATAGGCATATCCACCTCAATTTAATAACGCATGATCTGCGGAAGAAGCTACTAGTTGTTCACCTCTTCATCGATGAAGTGCGCTTCAATCTGATTTTTTCTGATGGGCTTACACTCTATCCCAACTCGCTGTAAGAAAAATTTCTGATCTACTCTCTTCATCCTTGATTTTTTCTGTATTCGGTTTTATAAGTTGTGAGTATTGTACGAAAGTTACATGAGGAAGTCAACCCTTATTCTCACAAAATATTCATTTTACATTTATAAACCTTTATTTTTATACAGTATACAATGAATATGTGCATTAAAAAACAATCCAGAAAACATCCAGCTGATTTGTACACAAGTTTAGTCTTTTAGGACACTCTTTTCCAGCCATCTCATCATCTTAGGCAGTTTTGTGACAATTTTTTCTTTTCAGTAAATTTTCTGAAAGTAAACAATTCCTTTTTCATTTTAAATGATGTAGTATATGGTTTGTGAAGTAAATCATTTGATGAATGGAGATGAAAAAAGTGCCGCAAAAGCTGAATGAAACGATTGCTGGTAATGGTAAAAATATGGTAGAAGGTTTCTCAACAGGAATGATGGGGAATATTGAAAAAAGTATCTTAAAAAAAGCGGACTTATTTGATAATAGTATTGGGCGTTACATTATGCGTGCTATGTTAGCCTGTTTTTATTTGACTTTAGGAACAGCGATCGCTGTCGGAACAGGTAACTCGTTGGAACACTTAGCTCCAGGCTGGGGCAAATTCGGTTATGCTTTCATGTTCACTTGGTCTTTAGTTATGATTATTTATTTGAACGCTGAATTGGGTACATCGAATATGATGTACATGACAACAGCTGTTCATCGGAAAATTTTATCTTGGAAAAAAGCTTTAGCCATTTTAATGACATGCATTCTTTTTAACGCTATTGGTGCTTTCGTGATCAGCTGGCTTTTATCTTATACGGGCGCTTTTCATGATGTAGCTGCGGACCACTTTTTAGTGACAGCAGTAGCCGGGAAATTAGCGAAAGCTCCATTACAAATATTTGTAGAAGCTATTTTTGCCAACATGGTCGTCAACATAGCTTTCTTCGTGACTATGCGCATGAAAGACGATGCTGGAAAAGTCATTTCCATCGTGTTTCTGATCTTCATTTTTGCTTTTCTTGGTTTTGAACACGTTATTGCCAACTTCTCTTCTTTCTCTCTAGCTTACTTTGCCAGTGGCGGAAACGTTCCTGGAATGACAATAGCTGCAGTGGTCATCAATATCGTTCTGGCAACACTAGGCAACTATGTCGGCGGCGGATTGATCATGGGATTGAATTACTCTTGGTTGAATAATGGAAAAACAAGCTACAGCGACTAAACTACTATATAAAAATAAAGAAGTGGACTCTAAGTTCGAGTCCACTTCTTTTTAACAAACAGGCGTATACCGAAAAAAGACACCCTCTAAAAAAAGAGAGTGTCTTTTATGTTATATTTTGTTTTCCAATAAATTTTGCTTTACCAGCTGGCTTTTTTCACTCCAGGAATTTCTCCTTTGTGTGCCAATTCTCTAAAATGGATACGGGACATCCCAAATTTGCGCATGTAACCTCTAGGACGACCATCAGTAAGATCGCGGTTGTTTAAACGGACAGGATTGGAATCTTTTGGCAAGGCGGCTAATGCTTCGTAGTCTCCTGCTGCTTTTAATTCGCGACGGACTTCTGCATATTGTTCGACAAGTTGTTGTTGTTTTTTGAACTTAGCAATTTTTGATTTCTTGGCCATGTATACATTCTCTACCTTTTTCTTTAGTTTAGGTATCTATTATACTCCCATTACTTACTAATTGAAAGTATAACAAGAAAGAAATCCTTGTATTTTCGCTATTTTTGTACAAAATATGTAGACCTTGCTCAAGATTCAATCGCCTAGTATATCACTTCAAATTCCTCACAAACCACTAAAGAATCTTCTTTAAAAATTGTGTTTGACTGCTTATATTCGTTGACAAAAAAATCAGTATGGACCTTTTTCCAGTAAGCTAATGTTCTGTCTCCTTCTCCTTCTTTAAAAGCATGATCTGCTGTTACTTCGTTGAAAGGTACGACATACACTCTAGTTGTTTTTGTGATGCATACTGCCTGATTATTGCTATCTAGAATAACACTGTATTCATTTTCTTTTGGCAATTCTTCGCCTTCCAACGCATACAATTCATGACCCGAAGTAGTCGCTGTTTTAGTGCCATCTTTAGTCAAGTGCGCCAATTCATCTGGGTCTACCCCATAGTTCCAAGCTTCATAAGACTTATTTTTATACTCTGGGTGCTCAGTAACAAATTGATCCCATAATTCACTCGCTTGCATTTGCTTCATCCTTTCTACTAGCTGCCCCTATTTCTATAAGATTATTTTCTCAATCGTTACAGCTTCATTAGTACTTTTGACAACAATATCAAAGTTGTAACTGTAAGAATGCATGAACAATCGGTATTGGATTCTCCGCTCTTCGTGTGAACGGCGCAGATAATTTCTGTCTGCTCCTCTTTCTGTGATGTCCCGACCGTATCTTCTGACCAGTTCAGTCTCATCATCCGTATAAAAATAAATGCTCAAATCAAACAAAGCAGGGTCTACAAAAGCTGCGCTCATTCCCTCGACGATCGTGATCGGTTTAGGGGTAAGTAATTCACTTTTGGCATACGGCATATCGATTGTATATAATTCCATCCCTTCTCGCAGCATTTTGATATCTCGTTCCAAAGAAAGAACATGATGCGCGGATGGATGACAGGCGGTCAATTTAGACCGGTGGATCGTATTTTCATATGCATATTCTATGGTGGTGTATTTACGTAAAGCTGAAGAAATAATATACGCATCTGTATTGAGGTATGAAACGTTTTCTTTTCCAAAAGCTTTGAGGAGCTGATTTGAAAAAGTCGTTTTCCCAGCTGCTCCATGTCCAGAAATGGCTATAAAGAGCCTTCTTTCTGCGTTATTGACTGCATCTATGACTGCTTTTACTACTTCATCCATCCTTAACCCTCCTGCAACTTACTAGAATTTATCTTCATGTTGCTTGAAAAAATCATAAAAAGTGCGGACATTTTCCAGCTGTGTCCATTTTTTTACTTCTACTGGTTCGCTGTCCAAATCGTAAATTTTAGCTTCTTTCAACGATAATAAAAAAGGGGAATGCGTAGAAATAATAAACTGACATCCAAAAAAGCGGGCAGAATCTTCTATAAATTTCATCAATTCCAGTTGGCGTTTAGGTGAAAGACTATTCTCTGGCTCATCCAACAAATACAACCCATTCTCTTCAATTTTCTCCGTGAAATAGCGAAAAGCACTCTCGCCATTCGACTGCTCTATCACATTGTCCATCAATTCTTGTCTGACATACCGAGACTGCGTCTTTCTTCTTGCATCCGAAACTTTTTTCAATTGTTCGTAATCTTCTAAGGATTTCATTTGGAATTGAGAATACTTAGCATCTAAGTATTCTTCAAACAACTCTTCCCGTTTCAAATCGATTCCTTCATTGAGCGTTCGGACATTCAAAATGTAATCAAATACATCGTCACTCGTAATGATTCGGCTATGAGAAGGAACAGTCTGCTCCAATTCAACTCCGCAGTACCACAAATAATCTGTGAAAAAATTAGATTTATTGAACAGTGAATCTCTTTCCAGTTCGATCTTTTCGGCAATAATATTGAGCACAGTCGTTTTTCCAGATCCATTTCCGCCATACAAAATCGTGATCGGTTCAAAAGCCAACTGTTCTACCTGTTTTTTGCTCAAAATTTGAAAAGGATAGTATGTATCATACACCGTCCGCTTAATATTCATAAAGAAATCAAACTCCACTTCTTGATCTGGAAAAGTCATAGCTTTTAAATAACGCAATGTAATCCTCCTCACCTAACGAGACTTTTCTTATATTATGCAGTAAGTAGTGGAGTAAGTACAACTTTATCTAGCTGATTTTAATAGGATATAGGAATCTGTTTTTGTAAATTGCTCTATGGGATATCTGTTTTGAAATTTGAGAAACTTAAAAAACCTCACTAGAATATTCTTCCAGCAAGGTATCTCATTTTTGTTCAATTAGTAGATTTAAATAAAATATGAAGCTAATCAAATTTATGGGCAACTGGAAAATGATCCATGCTCTCATTGGAAATATAAAGCTTCCCATTTTCAGCGTATTCAAAAGGATCTTCAAGTTTAGGAACCAATACAATGATTCCATTTTCTTTTTTGACAATAAAGAACTCTTCTCCATCTTTAACCTCTAAAAACTCTGGAAGGGTAATAATCATGGCATTCCCTTGTTTTTCAGCCTTAGTCGTCATCATACAAATCTCTCCTTAGTTCAACATCATTATTAGTTGCACTATTTGCATTTGCAGTATAATAAGATTTTTTGCTGCTTCGCTTGGCAGAATCAAGAGGATAACTTCATAGACAACGAGAGTGTACAACTGAATACATCACACGGACTTTTTTATCAGAGGAGTTGATTATCGAAGGAATAAACGATGCTTCACCAAATACTTTACTCTGGCTTTGTTTCACTGTCAATTTACAAGACTGGACTAAAATTTGAAGTGAGATCAGCAATATAAAAAAGCATCAGTAAACTGATGCTTTTAGCTTCTTAATTATTTAAGTAATTCTCCCCTAATACTTTTTGAATCACTTTTTCTCCGATGGCTGAAGTCAAAACACCTAATATCCCGGGCGCAAAAGCAAAGAAAAAAATCATATTTTGTAAACTAAACCAGAATACAATAACCAGACCTCCTATTAGCAACAGCAACCATTTAGCACTTTTGACAAGAAGATAGATTTGAGCTGGCAGGGTCCATTTGAAATCAGGGACTAATTTTTCAAATAGAGGTTTGGTGAATAATATGACCCCTCCCAACACAATCATCAACAAGGCTGCGTATTTTGCTCCATACCACATAGATCCAGCCATTGAACTCGGGAATGGTATCAACACAAGTAGAATCAAGTAAAAGAATAGAAAAAAGACAAGCAGTGATTGGAATCTGTTTCGATCTGTGTTTTGGTAATTGTTTTTGAAGTTGGAAAAAGTTTGTTTTCTTTCCTTCTGTACAATGTCTAAGCTGACTAACACTAGTGCTTTAATAGAAGCCAGTAAAGTGATCACTCCAAATCCCCTGACGAGATAACACCAGAAAAAGAAGCTGTTTTTGATTATTTCGTAGACAAATTCCGTTAGTCCATATAACTTGGTTACAAATACGTCCATCCTCGTCACTTTTTGTTTCATTTTCTATCCCTCTTTTACCAATTTTTATCATGACACAAAAACTGAAGGAAGTTTCCCTTCAGTTTTTGCGTGTGAACGATCAGATTATTTCAATCCAAATTCAGCTCTCAATTCTTCAGCTAGTTCTTTCAATGGACCTTCAACTGGTGTGTTGTTTAGGTTCAATGTTTCTACTAAAGCTGTAACACGATTTTCAATTTCTGGCACGTCTTTTTGGTATGGTGTGTTAGGTACAACACTGCCGTTCTCCAATTGATCAACCAATGCTTGTGCGTTGTCTGGTGCACCAGCAAAAGAAAGTACATCATCAGTAGCTCTGTTTACAACCGGTACAGCAGAAGCAATATCAGCTTGGATATCTTGTCCCCCGCCGTAAGTTAAGAACTCTAGCAATTCCCAAGCTTCTTCTGGGTAATCTGTTTCGGCATTGATACTGATTGGAAGGTAAGCAGCTGGAGATAAGGTTCCTTTGTCGCTTGCGCTTGGAAGCGGAACGATGTCAAACTCAAAGGCAGCATTTTTTTCAAATTCGACCCAGTCCCAAGGACCAGCCATACTCATTCCAGCCACACCAGATAGGAATAAGCTGGACATTCCTTCTGTTTGTGCACCTGTCGGTTGAACGTTGTACTCATTGATCATTGCTTGGCTTAATTCAATCGCTTCAATTGTTTTAGGAGCATCTAACGTAATCTCAGCTGTTTCAGGATCCATAATGTTCGTTCCATGTGCAGTCAACAATTCTTTCAAGTAAAAGTTTTCAATACCGAATTGAGTCGTTCTGTCTCCATCTTTGACAGTCAACGCTTTAGCAGTTTCTAAAAATTCATCCATTGTCCAGTCGTCTTCTGGATATTCAATACCTGCTTCGTCGAACATATCTTTATTATAAGCCATTTGAACAGTTGAACGGTCACGAATCATTCCGTATTGAGTGCCATCTACTTGTCCTAATTCAATAACACCTGGCTGCAATTCATCTAGATCCAATTTATCAACTTGATCTGAAAGGTCCATCAGTAAGCCGTTCTCAACAAAAGTTGCATACCCTGCTGGTTGTGTCCAAATCAAATCCGGCAAGTTCCCACCTGCAGCCATCGTCAATACACGTTCATTGTATTCATCGTAAGTAGCTGAAACTTGTTTGATCGTAATATGTGGATTTTCCTTTGTAAAAGCATCTAAAATTTCTTGTTCTTTCTTAGTTCCTTCAGGGTTATTGTTCCAAGTCATGATTGTTAATGTGATCGGCTCTTCTCCGTTACCTGATGTTTCTGCTGAATCTGCAGCATCGCTTCCGCCGCAGCCTGCTAATAATGTTGCTCCTAATAAAGCCAATGAGTACAACGCTTTTTTACCAAATTTCATGATATTCCCTCCAATTTTTTATCCTTTATTTCCTTGAGTAGCAATACCTTCAACAAAATATTTTTGACCTGTAAAGAAAATAACGATCAGCGGTAACAACATTAATGCACTTGCAGCCATCATAGGTCCCCAATAAACCGTTAAAGCCCCTTGGAACTGCATGACCCCGATTGCCAATGTATAGTTTTCCATACTTTGCAAATAAATCAACGGTGTCATAAAGTCATTCCAGAATCCCATGAAGCTGAGTAGAGTAACCGTGATGATCGAAGCACGAGACATCGGTAAAATCAATTTCCAGTAAATTTGGAATGTGGATGCTCCATCTAAATAAGCAGATTCTTCTACTTCTTTAGGAATCGTCCGGAAAAACTGTCTCAATAAGAAAATATAGTACGAATTTCCGAAAAACGCTGGCAAAATCAACGGGACCAATGTATCGACAAAACCTAATTTAGACCAAATTACATAGACCGGTATCATGGTTACTTGCGGCGGCAACATTAAAGTTGACATCAAAAGCGCAAACCAGACGCCTCTACCTGTAGCTTTGATCCGAGCAAACCCATAGGCTACCAATGAACTGGAAACAACAGTCCCCAACGTTCCTAATCCTGCAACTAAAAGAGAATTCTTATAGAATGTTGCAAATGGGACGATATCAAAAACTTCTTTGAAATTTTCCCAGTCCCAGATTTTAGGCAGTATACTTGGTGGAAAAGCCATAGCCTCATTTTCTGGTTTAAATGCAGTAAAGATCATCCATAAAAAGGGCGTCAGAAAAATAACAGATAGAAGAATCAACATCAAGTATATTAAGAAACGCTGGACTTTATTCGCTTTGCTTTTACTTTTATATTTCACCTTGATTGGTGTATTTTCTTGAGATAACTCCATTCCCTTAACTCCTTTCTTTAAGAATATTAATCTCCGGATTCATAATATACTTGTTTGCCGATAAATTTGAAGACGAATGCCGTTAAAATCAGCACTAGAATAAACAGCATCCATGCTAAAGCTGATCCATAACCTTGATTAAAGAACTGGAATCCTTGTTGGTAGAGATAGAAAACAAAGAACATAGATTGGTAGTTAGGTCCTCCAGAACCTCCACTGACAACGTAAGCTTGGGTAAATACTTGCAATGAACCAATCAGTCCCATAATCAATTGAAAAAAGATCACTGGAGATGTTATAGGTACTGTGATGTTCCAGAATTTATGCCATGAGCTGGCTCCATCTATTTCAGCTGCCTCATATAGGGATGTGGGAACTTCTTGCAGACCGGCCAAATAGATAACCATTCCTCCCCCGACTCCCCACAAACTCATGATAATGAGTGTTGGTTTGACCATTTGCTCACTCAACAACCACATGGATGTTGGAAGATTGAAAAAGTCTAGAATAGCATTTGCGATTCCAAAGTTTGGTTGAAAAATCAACATCCACAACAGCGAAGTCGCAACGGTTGGTACAATGGACGGCAAGTAAAATATTGTTCGAAATACACCCATGAATTTTACTTTTGTATTCAAAAGGACCGCTAACAAGTATCCGGTAACTAAACTTAATGGGACACTCAATAACGTATAAAATATCGTGTTGCCTAAAGACTTCCAGAACAATGGATCATCTGAGAACATTTGCTTGTAGTTATCTAACCCTACAAATTCAGGGGTCCCGAATCCAGATGAGTTGGTAAACGATAAATAAAGCGAATAAACCATTGGACCAGCTGTTAACAAGAGAAATCCTATGATCCAGGGAAAGGTAAACAGATAAAATAATTTATTTCGTTTTTTGCTTAACATTCTTTACCTCCTTTTCATCAGAGAAGCCATTATTTTCACTCACTTGTTTAAACCAATATCCTGATTTCTTCAATGTCTTGACTTGTGTTCGAATATCATTGGACACTAATCCATATCGATTCCGGTAAGCATTTGTCCAAGACCAGTTGTCGATTGCTGTCCATAAGTGATATCCTCTACAATCAGAACCTGCTTCTATTCCTTTATGCAACCACTCTAAATGCTCTTTGATGAAATCGATTCTATAAAAGTCATCAATTTGTCCTTCAGCATTCATGAACCGTTCTTCTTGAGAAACGCCCATTCCGTTTTCTGAGACGAACCAAGGAATATTGCCGTAATTGTCGCGAATATTCAATGAAATATCATACAACGCTTGTGGATAAATTTCCCACCCTTTATCTACATTCATTCTTCTTCTAGGCATTTCATAGTCATCAAAATACTGATTAGGCATCCAATCAGATGCTGAACTTGGAATGATGCTTGGTTCTTTTGCACGGGAAGGATGATAAAAATTCACTCCCAATAGATCGATCGTATTTTGTTTGATCAGTATTTTTTCTTCTTCTGTACTTTCCCATAACACTCCATCAGCCGTTAATAATTCTACTAATTCAGAAGGGAATTCCCCCAAAACAGCAGGATCAAGAAAAAGTTGATTCTTCCACAAGTCGGCGATTCGACTAGCTTTTAGATCTTCTGCTCTGTCACTGGCTGGATAAGAAGGTGTCAGATTTAAAATCGTTCCTATTTGCTGACCATCTCTATCCCATCCGCCAGAGCGAAAAGCTTCTATCGTTTTTGCTGTAGCTAATACGATATTGTAGGCTACTTGGACCGCTTTCTTTCCGTTGCGGATGTTTGGATAGTGGAACTGGTACAAATATTGTCCGTCAACCACAACCATCGGCTCATTGAAAACGAACCAATAACGGACTTTGTCTCCATACAACGCAAAACATTGCTGAGTGAATTTGACGAACAAGTCAACGACTTTCTTAGACTCCCAGCCGCCATACTGATGGTACAATTCAACAGGAAGATCGAAATGATGCAGCCCTACAAATGGTTCAATCCCTGCCTCCAGCAAAGTATCAATCACATTATGATAAAATTGGACTCCGTCTTCATTTAAAGATGCTGTTTCAAAATCGTCGATTAATCTTGTCCACTGAATAGAAATCCGAAGAGAATTCAGTCCAGCTTCTTTCATCAATTGAATATCTTCTTTATAACTATTGTAAAAATTTGATGCTGTATTTGGACCTACTTGATTGTAGAATTTTTCTGGTTCTATATCATACCAATGGTCAAATACATTCGCATGCGGCTTGTTGAACCTGCCTTCTGCTTGAGGACCGGATGTGGCTGATCCCCACCAAAATTGCTCTGGAAATTTCTTCACTGCTTTTCCCTCACTCTCTTAAAACGCTTTCATTTCATTGTGGATAAAAAACCCTCTTACTTTATCCGCTACCTTAGGGTAATATTCATGTCCATATTCTGGTAACAGAATCACATCTTTTGGACTGGTAATCTTATTGAATACAGCAAACTGAGTTGAAGGAAAGCAAATCTCATCATCTAACCCTGTCGCCATGATTACTTCGGCTTTGATTCTAGGAGCAAAATGTTGTACATCAATATATTCCAAGGTTCTAAAAAAGTTCTCTTCATTTTCATGCAGCGGATCTCTGAATCTGAACCAGTAAAATAATTCTTCATAAGCAGAATTTTTGATATCCAATTCAAAAGCTCGGCGATAATCGCTCAAATATGGATGCGTTGTGAAAACACGTTTGATCCTGGGTTCGAGAGCTGCGCACACTAAAGCTAACGCTCCTCCTTGTGAAGCTCCTTGAACAAAAATACTTTCTTCATCTACTTCACCTAAAGACATCAGGATTCTAGAAGCAATGACCGTATCTAAAAAAACACGCTTGAAATACAATGCTTCTGGTCCTTCTTCGATTCCTCTGATGATCAATCCTCTTAAAGCTGTTCCTACAGTAGAAGATTCAATATTCTCAGATTTCCCTCCTTGCCCTCTGCAATCCATTGCCATGACGACGAATCCTTCAGCAACCCATCCAATTTTCTCACTAAAATCGCCGCTATTTACATGATAACCATGAAATTGAAGCAGCCCTGGGAATATGACGCCTTTTCCTTTCGGTTTAAGCAATTGACAAGAGATTCTTGTTCCGTCAAAACTAGTAAAAGTCAATATGTAGCAATCTGCAACATTAGAAGCAACAGCTGCTCGTTCTAATTGGTAATCTAGTGAAAGGTTTTCTAATTTGGATAATTCCTTATCCCAAAAAGCATCAAAATCATGAGGTTTTTGACCTCTTCCCTCATACTGCAAAAGTTTTTCTAGGGATTCTTGTATCATTTGATTCCTCCTTCTCAAGATAGTTAAGCGCTTACAAATCATATTATAGTATATATAAATTTTAAAGTAAATATATACTTTTAAAATTTTAAAATAATTATTATTTCTACATAAAGACTATTTTTCTACCTTATCTTTCAAAGTATGCAGGAAGTAAGATATAATGAATCAGTAAACAGTTGATGATTTCTTTATAGCCTTTTAAGGAGAACCCGTATGCAAAAATACTTATTTATCTATAATGATATGAAAAACAGGATTTTAAATGGTGAATTCGTTGCGAATGAAAAACTCCCTTTTGAAAAAGACCTTTGTATTTCGTACAACACCAGTAAGATGACGATCAAAAAAGCATTTGATTTACTTGTAGAAGATGGATTGATCATCAAAAAGCGCGGTGTAGGTACGTTTATTAAAGATATCAATTCTAAAGAAATGGAAAGATTGATCGTCACCAGTCAGTTCCAAGGGTTGACCTCTACAAATCCAAAAAATAAAATAACCAGTAAAATATTGAAGTTCAATATCATCCCTGCTGACTCTGATATCGAAAGACAGTTGAATCTTACTCCTGATTCATTTGTGTATGATATCCATCGAGTACGTTACACCAACGGACAGCCGACTGTTATTGAGCAAACCTATATGCCGATTGATTTAATTGTTGGATTGAACAAAACACATTTAAAGAATTCGTTATACAAGTATATTGAAGAAGAATTGAATTACAAAATCCAAAGCGCACATCGAAGAGTTTCCGTTCGAAAAGCTACCGAGGAGGAAGCTCAAAATTTAGAATTACAAGTTGGAGATCCAGTAGCTGTTGCAGAGCAAGTGGCTTATTTTGATAACGGACGAGCTTTTGAATATTCTTTCTCTGTTCACCACTACAACTTCTACAGTGCCCAATTTATTGTAACCAAATAAAAAAATCTGCTGAAGACAATCGCTTGATTGGTCTTTAGCAGATTTTTTATGTACATTACACTTTATAAAATGGTTTGGTTCCCGCCATTTGTTTGAGCAGCATACAATTTTTGAGTCGTTTTTTGGATAAATTCACTGACAGTTTCAGTTGTTTTGTATAAAGAAACTCCGGAACTTACGCTGATTCGTCTTGGAATGGCGAAAAATGTATCTGAGACCATCTGTCTGATTGTTTCAGCAATATCGTAAGCTTCTTCTGTATCGGTATTTTCCAATAAAATTAAGAATACAGCTTCTCTGTATCGTCCTGCAGAGTATTTGTCTTGGATAGTTGTTTTAATGATTTTACCAGTTTCTTTCAAGACTTCCTCGCTGAGGATTATCCCGTACTCTTCCTCCAATAATGGATACTTGTCAATGTTCATCACGATCATAGACAAGGGTTGATCTTGCTTTTTAGCTCTGTTGGCATACTTGGCAAATTCCAATAAAATAGCCGAACGGCTGTATAAAGAAGTGATCACGTCTTGTTTCATTTGATTTTTCAATGTCTTGTTTTTGACCATCAAATCTTCACGTTCTTTTTCTTCTTTAGTCACGTCAAAAACGATTCCTTTAAGAAATAGTGGTTTTCCATCTTCAGTACGTTCTGTAACCTTTCCGCGATCCTTGTAGACTTTCCATGACCCGTCTTTTGCTTGGATACGGTATTTCACTTCCCATACAGGAATTTTTCCATAAAGATGATCCATCATCGAATTCATGACCATATCTTTATCGTCAGGGTGAACTTTATCTGTAAAAAACTCATACGGTACTTTTTCTGGCAAGTCTTCTTTCATATACCCAATAGCTTCAGCTTTTAAGGGATTAAACGTCACTTCATTAGTTGTGAAATCCCAAAACCATTGACCTAAATTTCCTGACCACCCAAACTCAAGTCGTTCTGTTTCTTGGAAGGTTTTCAATAACTCTCTATTCAAGCGATTTAAAGCTTCTATTTTTACCAGGAGCTCTTCTTTCGTTTGTTCTTTATAATCTTGCATTGTAAGCCTCCTTTAGAATCTCATTCATTCTAAACTCTGTCTTACCTAGTGTAAGCTATTCTATTACTTCGTTCAACAGCCTCAAGGAAATATCATTTTTTGTTCATATATCGGTAACATTTCAACGTTATTAAAAGAACTTTTGGTCTAAAGAGATCAAAATTATATCTCTCCTATATTAAATTCACTATTCAAAAAAGCTTCCATTATCTTGTCTAAAACAAAATAATGGAAGCTTATAGAGAGTCTATTGAATCCAGATATTTCTGGATGGCAGTTTCTGTTTAGTCAATAACAAGCAAGTTTCCTATCTGCTCTTCATCAATAATTGGATCGCTTGTTGGATACTTTCTTCTCCCGTGCTGCCTTCTTTGATGTTTTCTTGCACACATTCAACCAAGTTTTCAGCCACGATCAAGCTGATCGCACGATCGATACTGGAACGAACAGCTGACAATTGTGTCACGATATCTGAACATTCTTTCCCTTCTTCTATCATGTTCAATACTCCATGCAATTGACCATCAGAACGTTTCAATCGGTTGACGATCTTGGCATTGTATTCCATTAAACAACTTCTCCTCTCCAAGCAGAAATTCCACCCATGACATTGGTTACTTTGTAGCCCTCTTTTGACAACTCTTGACACGCCATTGAAGAACGAGCTCCTGAGTGACACATGACATAATATTCTTGGTTTTTATCCAATTTTTCTTTTGCCGCTGAAAGGTCGCTTAAAGGTATATGAACAGCTCCATCCAAATGACCATTTTCCCATTCGTTCATTTCTCTAACGTCTACTAAAGGAAGCTTTTCTTTTTTCCACTTTTGTTCAAATTCCGGCATTGATATTGAGTTATACATTATTTTTCCACCTTTTCTGGTTTTACTGTTGAGTATAGAGCAAACGCTCCATCTAAATTTTTCACTTGGTAACCACTTTGTTTTAAGATCCGTTCTGCTATATAACTGCGCAACCCGCTGTGACAACTCACAATAAGAGGCTGGTCTTTAGGTAATTCTTCCATGCGGTCTCGCAAATTGTCTAAAGGAATATTTACCGCCCCCTTTAAGCGCCCGTTCGTTTCCAATTCTGTTGCGTTGCGAATATCCAATAATTGGTGCCCCGCAGCTTGTTTATCTTCCAATTCATACCATTGGACCGTCTCACTGATGCCTTCAATAATATTCAATGCTGCATAGCCAGCCATATTAACCGGATCTTTTGCAGAGCCGAATGGAGGAGCATACGTAAATTCTAATTCAGGCAGATCTTCCACGGTCATCCCAGCTTTGATCGCTGTTGCAAGGATATCGATGCGCTTGTCGACACCATCTTCTCCCACAGCTTGAGCACCATAGATTTTACCTGTTGTTGGATGAAACAACAATTTCAATACGATCGTTTTTGCATCTGGGTAATAGCCTGCGTGGCTTTTCCCTTGGATATGAATGCTTTCATAGGTTTCGTTTGCTTGTTGCAGCTGCCGTTCGCTCAATCCTGTTGATGCAGCAGCAAGGTTAAACACTCGTACGATCGCTGTCCCAATGCTGCCTTTATTCTTGCGGTCTATTCCGCTGATCACATCAGCTACTTGACGGCCTTGACGATTAGCAGGCGACGCCAAAGCAATCATCGTATCTTCTCCATTGATTTGCTGTTTAACCACAATCGCATCCCCAACAGCATAAATATCTTTTTGGCTGGTTTCATATTGTTCATTGACCAGTATACCACTGCGTATGCCGGTTTTAATAGAGGCAGTTTGTGCTAATGAAGTCTCAGGTTTAACGCCGACAGACATCAATGTGATGTCGCTTTCCAGCCGCTCGCCATTTTCCAGTACCACTACTTTTCCTTTTTCTTCAAATGACTCGGCTGCCAATCCTGTATACAGCTTGACTCCGTTTGCTGTCAATTCTTTAGTGACATAAGCTGCCATTTCTTCATCTAAAGGCGGCAAGACATGTGGTGCTTTTTCGATGATCGTTACTTCCAATCCGCGATGAACAAGACTTTCAGCCATCTCCAGCCCGATAAATCCAGCACCGATGACGACAGCTTTTTTAGGCTGTTCTTTCTCAATGAATGCTGAAATAGCATCTACATCAGGAACAGAACGCAATGTAAAGATATTCTCCGCTTCTTCTAACCCTTTTGTAGGAGGAACAAACGGTTTTGCTCCAGGAGAAAGGATCAACTTATCATAAGCCAGTGTGTATTCTTTTTCTGCAGTCCGGACGGTCACTTCTTTTTGGACAGCATTTATAGCTGTTGCTTCACTATTTGGCCGCACATCTAATTCAAAACGTGTCTGCAAGGAGTCCGGAGTTTGTACCAATAAGTCGCTGCGTTCTTCAATCTCGCCAGCCACATAATAAGGCAGACCACAATTGGCAAATGACACATAAGGGCCTTTTTCCAATACAATGATTTCAGCATTTTCATTCAAACGTCTTAAACGTGTAGCTGCAGACATGCCGCCTGCTACACCACCAATGATGACAATTCTCATTAATTTTTTCCTCCCTTTTTAACGCCTGTCCATGACATCATCCCACCGCGAACATTGACGACATCATAACCTTGTTTTAATAAGACTTTTGTCGCTTGTTTGCTTCTCATTCCAGATTGGCAAACTACATATGTTTTACCAGATGGGGTATATTGAGCGACTTTTCCTAGAGGAACATTTTTAGCACCGGGAATATGTCCGCTTCTAAATTCATGTGGTTCTCTTACATCTATGATTTGCGGCTTCTCTGCTATTTTATTTTCTAAATCGTTTGTCGAAATAGTAGGTGTTTTTTTGAAAAACATGTCTTTCCTCCTCGTTTTTGTTTAGTTGGATGTTAATTTTTCTGCTAAATACTCGTGTAACGCTTCCTTTGGTTGATACCCGACGATTTTTTCGACCGGCTGGCCGTCTTTGTATAAAACCATTGTAGGAATACTCATGATCCCTAATTGACCAGCAACCTCATTGTTTTCATCTATGTTTAATTTCGCAATTTTGATTTCAGGTGAAAATTCTTCTTCTAATTCTTCTAGTACTGGTCCCAACATTTTACAAGGACCGCACCAAGGAGCCCAAAAATCTACTAAAGTGATACCTTGCTGCACCTCTGAAGCTAAAGTTGAATCTGTTACTTTTACTGTCATATTATCTTTCCTCTCTGTCTGCTTTTTGAGTGCCCGTTCTTTTTAATGAAAATATTTTCGGTACTGGATCATATCCGCCTTTTACAAAAGGATGACACCTTAAAATGCGTGATGTCGCCATCAAAGATCCTTTAACTGCTCCATGAATTTCAATCGCTTCAACCGCATAATGAGAACAAGTAGGATAGTAGCGGCAACTAGGTGAAAATAAAGGAGAAATCCCTTTTTGATATCCCTTAATTCCTGTTAAAATTACTTTCTTCATTTTATACCCCCTGTCGTATTTACATAATACCCCCTCAGGTATAATTTGTAAAGATTTTTTTTATTAAAAGTCTTTTATTTAACATAAAATAACTAATTATAATAAAAATGTTGTTTTGTGTTGATTTAATTTAACAAGATGGTAAGATAAATGCAGAAGAAAGTTCTTGGGGGTGTTTTATTGAATCAATTAAAGAGGCAAGAAATGATTTTTGATTTGCTGAAAGTAAATGGTGAAGTATCTTCAACTGAATTGGCCGCTGAACTAAGCGTCTCAACGATGACAATCAACCGTGATTTAAAAGAAATCTCCACATGGGGAAATGTTCAACTTGTTCATGGCGGAGCTGTTTATCGAGGTGAGCAAGTTGTCGAAAATCCTATTTCTATCAAAGAAGAAGTCAGTGTCCAAGAGAAAAGACAAATCGGAAAGTTCTGCAGAAACTTGGTCAAGCCTGGAAGTACGGTATTTATTGAAACGGGTACAACGGCTTTAGCTGTAGCCAGAGAGGTTTTTAATATTGAAGGATGCCGATTTTATACTAACTCGCTATTGGTCTTGAATTCTTTGTCTCAGTATGAGGGGATCGATTTGCATGCCGTTCCTGGAAAGTACCGTGAATTGTCTAAAGGTTTTTTAGGGTTGGAAACAGCTGATTTCATCAGACAATTCAACTTCGATATCGCTTTTCTCGGCGCTGAAGGAATCAGTGCAGAAGATGGCATCACTCTTTTGAATGAAGAAGATGCTTTTACGAAAAAGGCTGTAATGGATCAATCGAAAAAAACAATCTTAGTCGCAGATCACAAGAAATTCGATCTTTCTTATTTTTATAAGATCGGCAATGCGGAAGATTTTGATTTGATCGTAACGGATTTAGAACCGCAACAACAAACTTTTAAAGAACTAGAATCTTTAACCACTATCTTATCAACCAAACAGGGGGAAACTAATCATGACCATCAACTTAAATGAAGTCGCTTTACCTACTATCCACACGAATCTTGAATCCGTCATTTTATCAAATGAGACAATGACTGCTCGAAAAGAAAACTTTTTAGCGAAAATGAAACAACAATCTATTGATACGGCAATCATTTATGCCGACCGCGAACATGGCGCCAACTTTGAATACCTTACCGGGTTTATCCCCCGTTTTGAAGAAGCTTGTTTAGTCATCCACTCCAATGGAGACAGCTATTTGATGCTTGGAAACGAAAACTTAAAATTAGCTGCACACTCTCGCATTCCGGCAAAAGCTGTTCACGTCCCTTACTTTTCTTTGCCGAATCAACCGATGACTGGCGAAAAAACTCTTGCAGATCATTTCAAAGAGTGTCACATTTCTCCTGATGCAACTATAGGCGTTATCGGCTGGAAACTGTTCACTTCTTCTCACTATGATAACGGCGGATTATTCGATTTGCCGTTCTACGTTGTAGACAGTTTGATTCAATATGTTTCAGATCGCAAACATTTGCAAAACTTTGCTTCAGCTTTGATTTCTCCAGAAGGCGGTTTGCGCACGACGCATAATGCCAATGAAATCGCTCATTTTGAGTACGGAGCTACCTTGGCTGGAAAAGGGATGTTCGAAGCCATCCAAGCTGTAGAAGTCGGCAAAACAGAAAAAGAAATCGGAGCTTTTCTTGCTCAAGAAGGTCAGCCAAATACTGTAACCACTATCAGTGCAGCCGGTCAGCGCTTTACACACGCGACTCTGTATCCAAGAGACAATAAAGCTTCGTTAGGCGACAATTATTCTATGACCGTCGGCTACAAAGGCGGATTGAGCAGTCGAGCTGGATTCGTGGCAGCATCTAAAGATGATCTGCCTGAAAATCAATCGGACTACTTGGAAAAAGTCGGTATTCCTTACTTTACTGCTTACACGGCTTGGTTAGAAAACATCAAAGTCGGTACTGTGGGAGACGAATTTTATTCTATGATCCAAGAAGTCTTTCCGTCTGATGTTTACGGGTGGACACTGAATCCAGGCCACTACACCGGAGACGATGAATGGATGTCATCACCATTCTTCAAAGGCTCTAACGCTGTAGTGAAAAGCGGGCAAATGTTCCAAGTCGACATCATACCGAGCGTTCCAGGCTATTCAGGCGCAAGTTGCGAAGAACCTGTTGCTATTGCAGATGAAGCTTTGCAAGCCGAATTGAAAGAAAGCTACCCTGAGGTATGGAACCGAATTGAAACGAGACGAAACTACATCAAGAATGTCATCAAGATCGATTTGTCTGATGACGTGTTGCCTTTGAGCGATACAGTGGCTTTCTACACGCCGTTTTTCCTGAACAAAACGTTGGCGTATACAAAAGAAGGATAATCAAATTGAGAAGAATATTAGAAAAAGCACATTGAGCGTGAACTCAATGTGCTTTTTTGTCTAGTCGATTTTGTGTTGGTTCTATACGACAATTTGTTGTTATATTTGCCTTGGCTTGTTTAGTAGACCTCTTCTACTGCACATCTTGGCACCAGATTTGCTTCAACTTATCAAGTAGAACACCTCTACTTCATATCTTGGCACCAGATTTGCTTCAACTTATCAAGTAGAACACTTCTACTTCACATCTTGGCACTAGATTTGCTTCAACTTATCAAGTAGAACACCTCTACTGCATATCTTGGCACCAGATTTACCTCAACTTATCAAGTAGAACCCTTCTACTTCACATATTGGCACTAGATTTGCCTCAACTTATCAAATAGAACACTTCTACTTCACATATTGACTCTAGATTTGCCTCAAATTATCAAGTAGAACACCTCTACTGCATATCTTGGCACTAGATTCACACCAGTTGCATCCAATAATATCGATGTCTTCTGGATTTCTGTTATACTAAAAATAAAAAGAGGTGGTTTCAATGGAAGCAGTAGAATTTGATTTTGTGGTAAAAGATAGTTTACAAGCCTTGGAGCTGTATGAGAAGATTTTCCCCGTTCAACGTGTGGAAGTGACCGATTTTAAGACCGGAGCAAATGAAGTAGTCTTCAACATTTTTGGTACCCGTTTCCACATGCTGGATGAAAATCCGGAATATTACTTGGTCGCTCCTGTAAAAGGACATCCGCAATCTTTTTGGTTCAATGTTATGGTAAATGACATTGAGAAAACGTATCAATCAGCCATGGAGAATGGTTGTACAGAAATTCAAGGCATCACGCGTATGGAAGAATTCGGTATTTCAAATGCACAATTTTTAGATCCTTTTGGATACGTCTGGATGCTGCATGAAATTCATCGTGAAGTCAGCTTTGAAGACCGAATGGACATTTTAAAAGAAGAATTTGAATAATATACAGCAAAAAGGAGGACCGATATGTTATCGGTCCTCCTTTTTATTAGTTTATTTAGTTTCTATTGGATGCGTTTTTCCATACAATTTCCGAACCAATATAGGTGTTACGACAATCGTAATGATGGCTAAAGTAACGATTTGAGTTGTTGCACTTGTCACATAAGGTGCTACTCCAGGATTCACTTGAGCAATGATCGCAGGAAACGATGCGGACACACCTGCTACTGCATTCATAGATAAAGCAGGTACTCCGTCGTTTTTAAGCAATTTTTGATCGACTAAAACGATTGGACTCATCAACAAGTAAAAAACAACCACAAGAATGATACCGTAGACTCCTGATTGCAGTCCTTCAATCAAGTTCATGCCTTGACCAATATTCCACCCCAATAACGGAAGAAGTACTGTGATCCCAGTTCCAAATATTTTCGAGAAATCTTTATCCAAATTCCCTAATATCATACCTAAAATAAGAGGAAGAATCGTCGAGATGATTGGCATCCAATCAATCTCGCCTTGACCAGATATCGCATAAATAAACATCGGCACAGCTGGGATCCCGAACAATCCTACTAAACCAATAGCAGCTTTGTCCACATCATCACCAAAATCGTTAGCCAATGAAACATATAAAGCTGGGTTCATACTGCACATAGCCACTACAAAAGCCAAGGCACTAATACCAAATATGCCTTCTTGCCCAAATAAAGAAATAAACAATAAACCAAATCCAACTGTTAAAATAAATTTCACGACTAACAATACACCATGACGTTTGAACAACTTGCCTAACGTTTTGACGTTAATACCAATTCCAGAACAAAAACAAATCAGACCTATAATGAAACTTGTCCCGCTTCCTCCTAGAAAAGCATTTGTGATTCCGCCAATTCCGCTAAATAAATTCGGCCATATCGTGTAAAACACCGCACTCAGCAACATGGGAATTAAAAACGTTCCTGCTGGAATTCTATTCATAAATTTAACCATACATTCTCCTACTTTCACTTTTTTAAACGCTGTCTATTGTTATTCAGCTTCAAAGAATCCGTGTTGATTAGATGGCAGATCAACATCAACCAATCTTTTAGAAACCGATAAACAAAACGTATCTGTTTAACTGACAGCTGTTTGTAAAATGTCATTAGCAACGAAATCATTTCTCCAAAACCAGCTAGTAACATTTCAATACTTCTTCTATTGTCAGCTACTTCACGAATTTTTTCAAGGCTAATTCCTTCATTTAAAGCAATTACCTCTTTTCTTCTCATTGTTAACGGTTCATTCAAATCATTTTCAAAGGATTAATCCTTTAATTCATTTTATGAAAGTTATATGACATTTTTTAAAAAAAGACCTTACCTGTACACAAGTTTCTTTATTCACAATCAATTATGTGTTAAGATATCATTGTATTAGAGAGATAAAGAACTGTTTTATCCTTAAAAAACCCTTTCTTTGTCTATCTTTAAGCTCAAAACTGAGCATTAAGGCCCCTCTATCATACATAGCTTATACTCGGATAATTTTTTCAAAGTTGATTTGGAAGGAGCAGATGGAATGAAGCGAATGCTATTATTAGCGATAGGTTTGATATCTTTTGGATTTGGCTCAATCGGGGTACTTCTTCCAGTTTTGCCAACAACACCCTTTTTGTTGTTGAGTGCTTATTGTTTTGCTAGAAGCTCAAAACGATTTGACATTTGGCTTAAGCAAACTAAACTTTATCAAATCTATATTGCCGACTATATGGAAAGTCGGATGATCCCTACAAAGCGCAAATGGAAGATTTTGCTCAACATTTATTTGATGATGAGCTTTTCTATTTATTTTGCACCTTTACTCCCAGTAAAAGTAGGATTGACGATTCTAACCGCCGGCATCACTTTTTATTTATTTGCGGTTATTCCAAGTCCTCCAGAAAAAAAATCCAGTTTTAGAGTATAAGCAAAAAACCACGCATCAGACTGAATCCGTCTGATGCGTGGTTTTTATCGATTAAGCTTCTAATCGTGCAACTTTTCTTGTCATAGTGACTGTCACTAAAAGACTGATGACCAATAAAAACAGCGAGGTTACTATCACAATACCTTGTCCGCCAGCCATCACTAAGTTGCTGAGGATACTGCAAAATACAACTGCGGCTACGATAGCTAAAGGCAATGACTTTTTCCACCAGCCGATCGTTAAGGAAATCAAGCTTACGCTGCTGACCAAAACTCCAGCGATCACTAGGAGCGGCAATTGGCTGATGAGTTGGCTAAAGGACAACGTATCTTGAACCAACGGAAAAATAGATTCAGAAATAAAGAACAATCCATTGGTTAGAAAGAGCCCGATAAAAACACCTAGTCCCGAGAACACGACGCAAAAAATGATTTTAGCGAATAAGATTTTCTTTCTGGACACTGGATAACTCAATGTCAGATAAATATAGTTGTCGTTGTACGACTCCATGATCACTTTTCCTAGCAGTGCGGTCCCTAAACATGCAAACCCAGCTACATTGACAATGAAAGATGTGAAATATAAAAACTCATACGTCATCATTTCAGAGTCGGCTGCGGAGAAACTCGGATCTATTTTAGGAGCATAGGCCATCAGTTCTACCATTGCTAAAGCTGCTACCGGAATAATGACGGCTGCTAAGAAATAAGGGCTGAGGGCTATTTTTTTCATTTCTAGTTTGATTAAATTCATGTTAATACTCCCCTTCCATTTTGCTGATCAAAAAGTCTTCCAACTGGTTCTGATGGGCAGACACGAGTGCCGTTTTTTGGTCATTCAGCACCAGATGTCCGTCATATATCACTCCAATGCGGGTCGCGACCAATTCAACTTCTGTCAAAATGTGACTCGACATGATGATCGTCTTACCTAGTAAAGAAATTTCTTCCAACAGTTCTCTGAATTGCTTGATTCCTCTAGGATCTAAACCATTCAGTGGCTCATCGATCACCAGCAGTTCAGGATCATGAACTAAACATCTCGCTAAAACTAACCGTTGACGCATTCCTAAGGAGTATTCCTTGACCGGTCGATCATTATCGACGCTCAGACCTACGACTTTGAGCCATTCTTCGATGCGGTTTTTAGAAGCTTTCATGTAATCACAGTGAATGGATAGATTTTCTGCAGCACTCAAATGTTCATAAAAAACTGGTTCATTGATGTTGGACCCGATTTTGGTTTTAACTTTTTCAATATCTTTCGTTTCATTGAAAATACGAACTTCTCCATTTGTTGCTTTTGATAATCCTGTTAACAATTTGAACAACGTAGACTTGCCAGCACCATTCCGTCCGAGCAGCACATAAATATCGCCTTTTTGGACGGTCAAACTAAAGTTTTTCAATACTTCTTTTGCTCCGTAATTCTTCTCTACATTTTGCACTTCTACCACATTCATCATTTTTATCTTCCTCTCTTTTATAGGAATAACTGTTCATTTCAACATAGATACCACTGGTATGTTTCGGTTTAAAAAAATAGCTGTTTGAAAGCTATTCTTTTTTTAGCATCGAAAATAAATGGAACGCATCTTTGACTAATTCGTCTGACAATAGTGGAACACCTAACCCCTCAAACATCTTCTGGATAAACTTAGTTTTTCGTTTTAATTCTTCCAATGACAATACACTGATTTGAAAGCCAATCCACAAATTCAATGTCAACATCAGCAATTCAGAAATTTCTTTTGGATATTCTGTTTGGATCGATCCATCATCAATTCCCTCTTGAACGATTTTCTCTACTTCTGGAACCAATTCTTCAAAGACTTGCAAATACTGCTCTCCCAATATTCGAGGACTTCGTAAAGTTACAGCAGCCGAATAACCGATTGATTGTTGCCGGTAAGCATGAAAAGCGTCTCTGAGTGTATTTTGCAATTTTTCAAAACCATTATCCCCTTTTAAATCATTCAACATAGGCTGTTCGCCTGTTTCGTCCATCAGCGTCTCTAAAATAGCAAACTTCGATTTAAAATGGTGATAAATAACCCCTTTAGTCATGTTCCCTAAACCATCAACAATATCTTGGATCGAGGTTCCATCGTATCCTTTTTCTAAGAATAACTTTTCTGCTACTTCCAGAATTTTTTTCCTAGTTTCTTCTGGATACTTATTCCTTGCCATGAAATCACCTCTCTTTGAATACCAGTGGTATGTAATTACATAATACATACCACTGGTATCTATGTCAACTATTTTTGTTTTATACTGATATTTTTAAGCACAAATTCTTCACTATCTTTATTATTGCTTATGACATATATTCCAACATTTCTTTTGCTGATTTACGGTATGATCAAAATTTTCTTGTAAAACTGGTTTGAACTCTATAGTATGAACGATGAGACCAAAAAGAGGAAGAGGCCAATAATACATGAAGATTATTAAAGAAGAACCCGCTAATATAGAAGAATTGAAAATCAAAGCCAACACAAAAGATGATTGGAAAGTCAGAATGGAAGCTGTAAAAGAATTAGCTAAGTATGACTGTCAAAAATCTAGATACATCTTAACTAAACTGGCTACTAGCGACCGCGTTTTCGCTGTTAAAGAAGCTGCTTTTTATGCAGCTCGTTTTATGGGTGTTACTGAAAAAGGCGAGCAATTGCCAACACCAAGAAAAAAAATAGGCTATACTAAGAAAGCTTACGCGAAAATTTTCAACCGTGTAAAACGTGATACACAAATGGAAGAGCTTGATTTAGCTGTATTTAAAAAACAGTTCCAAGTTGTTTCTCCAGAGATGTATGACGTAATGCAATATGAAAAACAAGAAGATTTTGATGCTTGGATCGCTGATTCTTACGCAGAGTTCTGCTAAATTCTGCATCATCTTTATTGAAATAGTTTTACCTAAGAATCATTTGTCTACTACAAGGCAAGTGATTTTTTTATCTTCATCCAGTCATTAAATTCTTAATCTGCTATATTAAACCAACCTAAATTTGAAAACGTTTTCTTTTAGTGAGATAATGAAGATAATCGACTTTTATAAGTTGATAACTATATTAGGGGGTCAGGATAATGAATTTAGAACAATTAAAAACTGTTGGATTTGTCAACAGTTCTAAAATGGGTGAAAAAAGAATAGCCTTGCTGCCTAAGGATATCGTCCAAATAGAGCATAGGGAAAACTTATTTTTTGAAGAAGGTTATGGAGCTAATCTAAACATTTCGGATACAGAGTATGCGGATCTAGGCTGCCAGATCGTATCTAAAGAAGTGGCTTTAGCACAAGATATCATTTGCGATCCTAAGATCGGTGATGCAGATTATTTAACCGATCTGCAACTAGGACAGACCTTGTTTGGCTGGGTCCACGCCGTCCAGAGTAAAGAAGTGACAGATATCTTAGTCGCTAACGAATTATCTGCCTATGCTTGGGAAGATATGTATGAAGACAATCGACATTCTTATTGGCGTAATAATGAGCTGGCTGGTGAAGCAGCTGTAATGCATGCCTATCAACTAAATGGATCAATGCCTTATGAAACAAAAGCGGCTATCTTAGGTCGCGGCAACACCGCTCGTGGAGCACAACGTATTTTGACCAGCTTAGGGGCTGAGGTTCGTGTTTATAACCGTCACCAAGAAAAACTGTTCCAAAAAGAAATAGCCGAATTTGATGTGATCGTCAATGCAGTCTTATGGGATACTGCTCGTACAGATCATTTAGTCTATAAAACAGATTTAAAACGACTAAAACCAGGCACTATGATCATTGATGTGAGTTGTGATGAGAATGGCGCTATTGAAACTACTAAACCAACTACTTTAAGTGATCCAATTTATGAGATCGACCACGTGATCCACTATGCAGTTGATCATACCCCTACTCTTTTTTACCGCACTTCTTCAAGTGCCATCTCAAATGAAACAGCTAAATATATAGATGATTTGATTGAAGGACGCACAAACCCCATCTTAAAAGATGCCTTGATTATCGATAAAGGCAAAATCATTGATGAACGCATCAATCAATTCCAACAAAGGAATATTCCTGATTTATTCATAGAAACTGACAAAACTGATCCGGCTTCAGCCGTTTGATAAAAAATAAACTGATGAGTATTCGAGATTGTTCTGAGTACTCATCAGTTTTTTCGTTGTTATAGTGAGACACTAGTGCTAGGTTTGGCTATCTTTTCTATATGGCTTTCCGTTTCAAAATAAACATCTACCAATCGTTTTAATTCTTTTACAGCTTTATCTGCACGCTGATGTTGTTCTGGATTGATGGATTCGATAACCAATACGGCATCGGTAGTCTCTTCCTTTAGCATCGTTCGCTGCGCTTCCCGCCAGTTCCAGCAACGGCAAACAGCTCCCTTTTCATCTCCATAAATAATCTCTCCAGGTAAAGCCGGTGCATCTGACTCTGCCCCTAAAGGTAAAAAGCTCTCTCCTCCCGCTGCTACACCAAGATACAAATCTCCTTCAATAGACTGCAGGTCTTCTCCTCCGCATGGCAAAGCGTACGTTAACGAAATACTGTTATAAATATCTACCAAAGAATTGATTGGTTGAAAATCTCTGCCTTGATCAACACGTTTCAACAGTGCCTCAATGGAAGAACGGGCTCCTTTTTTGGTTTTAAAGGTGCTGAAGGCTTCTCGCCACTCTTTAATGACACTGTTCTGGCTGAAAACTTCTTCTGTTAAGTATCCTTTGGCAGCTTCTTTTCCATCTTTCAATAAGTCGATCAAATAACGCTCATCTTGTGGTTTGTGGTTATTGATTCCTTTCACCACCACTAGATGAAGCTGTGCTTCAGGGAACAACTTCCAAAAATCCTCTTCAACTCTAAACTGTTTCATCGTTTTCACCCCTGCTCTTTCGTTAGATTTTTCGTTAAGATCAAATCTGTCTGCTCGTCTTCGCCCATAAAAAATGAATGAGCTCCAGTTTGAACGAATCCTAACTTTTTATAAAAAGCCAAAGCAGCCTGGTTATGCTCCCAAACGCCTAGCCAAAGGGTTGTTTTTTGATGAAATCTTGCCCGTTCTATAGCTTGTTGAATCAGTATTTTACCTAACCCTTTCCCTTTGAACTCAGGCAAAACATAGATTCGTTCTATTTCTAAGGCATCTTCGCCGTTTGTTTCCGATTGGGCTTCATTGATATTGATTTTTAAGTATCCTGCCAAGTCGTATTCATCATATATAAAATAAAATTCTGAATCTTGGTTCAACAACTCTGTTTTCAGCTGTTCAATAGTGTATGCTTTTTCTAAATAGTTGCACAAATCTTCTTCGGTATTTTGGTCTTCGAAAGTATCTCGAAACGTTTCAATGCTTATACTTCGCAATGTTTGTACTTCTTCCACAGTACATTTTTCCACTTCAACAGCCATTATTCATTCTCCTTAATAGTTATAATTTCTTTTCTGCCCTTTCTTTACGGCATTCCAGTCTACTTCTATATTTTCTCTCACTTTTTCCAGCAAATCAGAAAGGACTTCAGCTTCTTCTTTTGATAATCCGTTCAATGCAACTGCATTAGAATAAGCATTTTCAGCTAAAATGTATGGAGCTACTTCTTTCCCTTTATTGGTTGGAAACAGCCGTTTGATTTTTTTATTCTCTTCATCATCTTTCCGTTCGATGAAGCCATTCTCTTCCAACTTCTTGACGGCTCTAGCTGCTGTTGTTCGATCCACTTTGATCATTTCAGCAAGCTTTTCTTGGATGATGCCGGGTTGTTCATAGATACGTACTAAATAAAGGTATTGTCCGCGAGTCAGATCGTATTGTTTGAACTCGATATTCGCAATGGAATCCAATGCTCTAGCAATCATTCCGATGTCCCTTAAAATCTCCGTCATCTGTTTTCTCCATCCTGCTGCATTTATTAACCTTTATAGTAAAATATTTATGTTGCATTTGCAACATAAATATTGAATTTCTTACTGCACTAAAAAATGTATTTTTTAGTCTGATTGTTTTACAATAAAATAGTTCTATCTTAAAGTAGAATCCACAATATTTATAGTTCATTTAGAAAGGAGCAGCTTACATGTTCATTATGTTTGATATCCGTTCATTCAATCAGCAACTGGATTTCAATCAACCTATGACTTGCCCTCATTGCGGTCATTTCGGTCGTTACGAAGTTTTTGTCACAGGCAGTAGATTCCGGTTGTTTTTCGTTCCTCTATTTACCTTTGGAAAAAAATACTTGGCCCATACGACTTGCTGTGATTCTTGGTATGAGTTAGACAAGCAAACAGGAAAAGCGATCCAGAAGAAACAATCGGTGCATATCGAGGAAAGCGATTTAACGCAAATGTTGTCAAAAGGAACCTATACTTCAAAATGCCCTAATTGCGGACATCCAAATTCTCAAGAAACCAATTTTTGCCCGAATTGCGGTCAGCCGTTATCTTGATACTAAAAAAGTCGCATCAGCTCATGGAGCCTGATACGACTTTTTTTATTGACTGAAAGTCTTTTTCTAACGTACTTTTACTTTCTGTGCACTTATTAAGCAGTGAATATATATTTAAGCAAACAGCATTTTTTAATCCTTATTTCGATAGAATCTTTTTAATTTTTGTACGTCAATTTCATCGATGAAATTTAAGCCAATCACTTCCAAAGCATCACCAGTTTTTATAAACAGATTGATGTGTCCAATTTGTTTAGGGAACAGCCATCTCGTTGTTTGTTCAGAAAAGGATTGGACTTTTTGACGTTCGACAAAGGTTTGAACTTTTGAGAACCATTCTATGTTTTGGATACATATTCGATGAGCGGTCTGAATCTGATAACCTTGGTGTTGTTCTTCAAGCCAAGAATTCAGCAGCAATATGAACATCACTGCTACAGCCGCTAATGCCAGCCAATAATTCAGAAATGCCAATCCTGCAGCGATCGGAATAAAGAGCAATTTCCATTTCCAGAAGTACCACAATTTTTTACGGGATACGAACTTTATTTCAGGACGAGTGAAGTTCCATTCCGGCAGTAATTCCGACAATGTCTCATAGAGCTGATGGTCAGAAATGATCGGCAAGATATAAAGCTTTTTGACGATTCCGCTTTCCCCTTCTGCTTCTTGCCCGCCTGCCAAAAGCAACTCAACAGTAGAGATCCCTAGTAATTTTCGAACCGGTTGCTGCCTGATCTTCAGACCTTGGATTTTTTCTACAGGAATCTTTTGGATTTTGCGTTCGAACAATCCACTTTCAATCGTTAACGTCTGATTTGTACGATTGACTTGAAAGTTATAGTACTGGATAAATGTCCTTAGAAGAGATAACAGCATGACGAAAACCAAACTAACGAATAAAATCGATAATGACGCCAACCATCCTGCTCGCAGCAAGCTTTCTGCCATTGAGGTAGTGGTAGTTATCCAATTTTCCGGAATAAATTCAGAAATGAAGATAATAACAGCGATCAATGTGGCCATGATACTCAAATCTGTCAGGGCAAATAAGACAATCTGACTGTTGGTGACTGTGTAGTCTGCAGAGCTTGATTCTTTTTGCATCTCCAGACCTGCTGAATGAATTTCACTTTCCGGCTGGTCTCCTTGGCGATACTTTTCAATCCATTCCCATACCTCAATGTTTACTGCAGGCATAGAGGCTTCTGCTTGCGTGCTTTCTCCCCCGGCAGTTTCGATCAAGAGCTGGATCACACCAAATGGTTTGAAGAAAAACCATTGGCGTTGCTTAATTGTTTGGATGCGTTCATAAGGAATGTCAGTTTCTCTCTTGCGAAAAACACCTCGGTAGAGGATGATTTTTTCAGAAGAAATCTGGTAAGTTTGAGAAAAATATTTCCACAGAGCTTGAATCAGCGACAATAAAACTATCGCAGACAAAGCGATCAATCCAAAAAGGGTCATCAATTCTCCATTGAAAACTAATAAAAGAACTGCAAATGACCAACTCTTCAATCCCTTAAATAAATAAATGAACACCGCCAAGGGATGAAATCTTTTCCGCTCAGACATCCTCTTTCGCCACCTTTACCAATTCAATGATTTGTTGGCGCAATTGAACGGCTTCTTCTACGTCTAATCCCGATATATGGTGACTTGAGGCTGCTGTATGTATGACGATCTCCATTAATTTTTCTTTGCGTAAAAAGGGTCCTTGCTCTGTTTCGATATGTTGGATCCGGTTGATGGGTACATGAGTAATAGTTCTGAAAATGTAACCATCTTGAAAAGATAAATCTTCAGGCGTGATTTCATATCGATGGAATTGGTACCGATAAGGAATCAACAGCATCGCAATAATCGACCAGATAAGAACAACGGCAAAGTAAATCCCCATGCTCCACACCCATACTCCTTCTAACACATCCAGCCAATTTAGAAAAGCCGTCACCCCGATTCCGATGATCAAAAAAATTCCTGTTGTCACCAGATTGCTTTTCTTCCACACTTTTTTGATTCGCTCGGGCATTTGTTTTGGTAATAATGGATAGTCCATTCTATTCCTCCTCTATAATTTTTTCTTCTTTTATTCTTTCTAGAAAGTCCTGCTTGCTGTAAGTTTTTATCACAGTGATTTTGACAGCCGGATCATGTCGCGGCACAGAATCCCATTTTCCATCAATTCTCCTTCATAATGCTCCGTGAAAAAGTCTCTGTCCACACTTGTGATCCTGAAGCCGCGTTTTTGATAAAACGCCAACTGTGCAATACTGGAATTCCCTGTTCCAACTTCTATCGTTTGAAAACCTTGGTCTTTCGTTTTTTCCAAAGCATGACTGATCAATTGTTTTCCGATCCCTTTACTTTGAAAATCTTCTCGTACGACTATATTTACCAGCTCAACCGTTTCAGGTCTAGTTGGCAGTAAGACATATGTACCGATAACTTGATTCTGGTTTTCCATCACAAAGCACTCCGCTCTTTTTAAATAAGCTTCAATGATTTTTTTGAGAAGGATCTGCCAGCAACAATAAATCCATGGGCGGCGCTTCATCTGGTTGCAATTTTCTGATCATCTAATTTGCTCCTTAACTTATTTTAAAGGATCTTGATTCATTATAACTGAAAGAACCTGTCCGCAGAACTGCAGACAGGTTTTTTTGTTAAATAAATTTCAATACAAAATACGCTACAAAAACCCCAGATAAAACATACATGATTTTAAAAATAGCGGCATGTTTTCCTGAACATACTTTAAGGAATGTATAGAAAGTAAAGCACCGACAATGACAAGCAGCGCAGAAATGACCGCCATCGGAATCAAAACGATCGAAACAATCACTCCGAAAATAATCATCAGCAAGAAATTCACAAAAAAGACAGCTGTGCCAACAAAAATCGGCACAGCTGTCTTTTTTACTTCATCATTGATCTATTGACTATTTTTTAATTGGGACAAATGGAATTCCAAGTGTTCTTCAATAAATGTCGCGATCGTGTAATAACTGTGGTCATGCCCTTTTTGCATACGAACGGTTAACGGATAATCTTTCTCATCTGCCACTGTTGCAATTTTAGAGGGTTGTAATTGCTTTTCATAAAAAGAATCGGCATCTCCTTGGTCGATCAGGACAGGGATTTCTTTCCCAGCATGATGCTTCAACAATTCCGTTGCATCCCATTCTTTCCATGTTTCTTGATCGTCGCCAAGATACTCAGTGAAGGCTTTTACTCCCCAAGGCACTTCGATCGGGTTAACGATCGGCGCAAATGCAGAAATCGAACGGAAACGATCAGCGTTACGCAATCCGATTACTAAAGCGCCATGGCCGCCCATTGAATGACCTGAAATAAATTCTGGACCGTTCAATTGGAAGTGGTCATGAGCAATAGCGGATAACTCTTTAGTGATGTAATCATACATTTGATAATGAGGTGCCCATGGTTTTTCCGTCGCGTTGAGGTAAAATCCGGCTCCCTGGCCTAAATCCCAATCCTCTGAATCAGCTATCTCTTCACCGCGAGGGCTGGTGTCCGGCATGATCATAGCCACTCCTAAACGAGCAGCTGCTTTTTGTGCCCCAGCTTTATGCGTAAAGTTATCATCGGTACACGTTAATCCAGACAACCACCAAAATAAAGGCGGGTTGGAGAACGTTTCTTTATTCGGCAAAAACAAACTGAACGTCATCAGACAACCTAAAACGGTCGAATCGTGACGGTATTTGTACTGTGTACCACCAAAAACAACGTGCTCTTCAAGTAATTCTAATTGAGACATCCATATCCTCCTCATGTGAAATTAAATTGGACAATAATCAGTAAGAAAGTACCGTACGAATTGATTTTCCTTCGTGCAGCAAGTCAAATGCTTCGTTGATTTGTTCAAATGGCAATGTGTGTGTGATGAACGGGTCAAGTTGAATCTCGCCAGTCATCGCTTTTTCTACCATACCTGGTAATTCAGTACGTCCTTTGACTCCGCCAAATGCTGAACCGCGCCAAACGCGACCAGTAACCAATTGGAATGGGCGTGTGCTGATTTCTTCTCCAGCTCCGGCAACACCGATAACGACACTTTCTCCCCATCCTTTATGACAGCATTCTAAAGCTGAACGCATGACGTCTACATTTCCGATACACTCAAAACTGTATTCTACGCCGCCATTTGTCAACTCGACAATGACTTCTTGGATCGGACGGTCGTATTCTTTAGGGTTTAAGAAATCTGTGGCGCCCATTTCTTTCGCCAATGCAAATTTGTCAGGATTCATATCGATCGCAATGATGCGTCCTGCTTTTGCTTGGACTGCTCCTTGAATGACTGCTAATCCAATCGCACCTAACCCAAAAACAGCGATCGTGTCGCCTTCAGCAACTTTCGCTGCGTTGCTGACAGCACCGATTCCTGTCGTCACTCCGCAACCTAGTAAACAAACCTTTTCTAAAGGAGCTTCTTGGTTGACCTTCGCTACTGATATTTCAGAAAGCACCGTATATTCACTAAATGTACTAGTTCCCATATAGTGGTAAATCGGCTCTCCTTTGTAAGAAAAACGAGTCGTTCCGTCCGGCATCAACCCTTTACCTTGTGTTTCGCGAATCGCTTGGCACAAGTTCGTTTTGCCTGATGTACAATACTCGCATTTGCCGCATTCTGGTGTGTATAACGGAATAACGTGATCGCCTGGTTGAACCGAAGTAACTCCTTCTCCGATTTCGACAACGATACCGCCGCCTTCATGTCCCAATATTGCTGGGAAAACACCTTCTGGATCTGTCCCGGATAACGTATACGCATCCGTATGGCACACAGCTGTATCTGTGATTTTTACTAATACTTCCCCTTTTTTAGGTCCGTCTACATCGATCTCTACGATTTCAAGGGGTTGACCTGGTCCAAATGCAACTGCTGCGCGTGATTTCATGTTGTTGAGCTCCTTTGATCTTATCAAATTAATCCAAAATAGAGGGACTTATACACCCTTACATACCTTGTTTCCCCCTATAAATGTATCTTACTCAAATCATAACATGATTATCTTTTTGCTACAACTTGCTTCGTTCGTATCTGCACCGACTTGCAGTCGGTGCAGTTATCCTATAGCTGTGATGATCCGATATCTCAAGTAAGTGGTAGCTGAATCTACTTTGCAAAAATATGGTTTCCCTTGATGTTCAAACCGCAATATTCATCACCACGAGTCACGAACATAACCCCATAAAGCTAGGAGCAATTCAGGCCATACTCACACTGAGCAAGCGTTTTTGATGGAACAGTCAAGATGATTATGGGATGATACACATAAATATTATTTGACAGAACAAGGAGAAAACGATCATGAAGAATAAGAAAGAGGAATATCGTATCTTAGCAACTAATATCATTCAACTAGTTGGGGGTGAAAAAAATATCGATAATGTCATCCATTGTGTAACACGCCTTCGCTTTTATTTGAGAGATGACACCAAGCCTAACGAAGAAGAACTAAATGAATTAAAAGGCGTCATGGGCGTGGTGAAAGCAGGCGGCCAATACCAAGTAGTGGTCGGTCAAGCTGTCGAGGACATCCATAAAGAAATCCTCTTACAACTAGGCATCTCTGACGACCAACCACAACACACAGCATCTACAACTGGTCTGTCTGAAAACAGCACGGCTTTTGAAAAACTCAAACACAGTGGAAACCAGCTGATCGGTGTTATAACGGGTTCAGTGATGCCGATCATCAATATTCTAGCTGCTTCCGGTATCATCAAAAGTCTTTTGGCTGTATTGACTGCCTCAAATCTGGTGTCCGAAACAAGTAGTGCTTATTTGATTATTAGCGCCATGGCTGATGCAGTTTTTTACTTTTTGCCTATAATGATCGGGTTTAACGCTGCTAAACGCTTAGGCGGAAATCCTCTGTTAACAGCAGTAATTGGCGGTGTTATCATTCACCCCACTGTTCTTGAAGCAGCAAACAACGGCTTGAACATTTTATCTATCGGTGCATTTGATTTCCCTTATGTTGCTTACACGTATTCCATTTTTCCGATGATCGTAGCTGCCTGGTTAGTAAAGAGATTAGAAACTTGGCTGAAAAATTGGGTCCCTACATATATCCAAGCGATTTTTGTTCCAATCGTTACCATTGGAGTTGTAGTTTCGATCACCTTTTTGATTACCGGCCCCGTCATTACTTGGCTCTCTTTTGGTCTAGCAAATGGCCTACAATCCTTGCTCAGCTTGAATGCACCTATTTTCGGAGCTGTTATTAACGGTTTTTACCAATTGCTGGTTATTTTCGGTTTGCATTGGGGTATCATCCCTATCTACGTCAACGACTTCGCAACTCTAGGGCATAGTTATTTGTCAGCGATAGTGAGCGTAACAATCGTTGCACAAGGCGGTGCAGCTCTGGCAGTAGCGGTAAAGTCAAAAAAACAAGATGTAAAAGAATTGGGTTATGCAGGAGCGGTCTCCGCTTTTTGTGGCATTACTGAACCGGCGATTTATGGAATCAACTTACGGTTCCGCAGGCCTTTTGTATGTGCAAGCATCGCTAGTGCTGTCGGTGGATTCCTTACTGGAGTGTTCAACGTAAATATGTGGAGTATTATCGGATCCATCATCGGGCTGCCTTCATTTATCGATCCTGAGAACGGCATAACAGCTAACTTTTGGTACGCCATCCTGGTAACAGCTGTAACGTTATTTGTATCATTTGCCCTTACCTATGTTTGGGGATACAAAGATACAATGAAAATGCATGAAAAGCGCAGCAAACCTAAAAACCCAGCAAAAGAAAGACTAGCTTAACGTTCAACAGATCTGTAACCCTTATAAATACAAATAAACCTCCCTATCACATTCAACAGGGAGGTTTATTTACGTTTTACTAAATGAAATCAAGTATTTTGGATTAAAGGACATTATTTCCAAGGAATTCTTTTATATTCTATAGTTACTTCAGCGGCTGAATTGCACAGGTTCCTCAAATCCATCTACCAAAGTCCAAGTCTCGCTCAGCTTAGTTTCTGCAATTTTTTCACCGCGTCTGTAAGAATAGCGGACCGGTACTTGTCGGCGGATAGCTTCGTATTCATTCTCAGCTGGCAGCACAATAAAATCAGCCGGCTTCCCTTCTTCAATACCATAACGTTCTTCAATGTGCAGCGTTTTAGCGCTGTTGATCGTGATCAGATCCATAGCATTCATGATCTCTTCGTAGCCTGTCAACTGAGTGGCGTGCAGTCCCATCAGCAGAACCTGCAGCATATTTCCTGTTCCCAGAGGGTACCACGGATCATAAATATCGTCATGCCCGAAACAAACGGTTAAATCGGCTTCCAGCAATTCTTTCACACGTGTTAGTCCTCGACGTTTCGGATAAGTATCAAACCGCCCTTGCAAATGCATATTGACCAACGGATTGGATACAAAACGAATATCAGATAATTTCAGTAAACGGAATAATTTAGACGTATACGCATTGTTGTACGATCCCATTGCTGTGGTATGACTGGCTGTTGTTCGCGAACCCATCCCTCTTTCGTAAGCTTCTTTTGCCACTATTTCGACAAAACGCGATTGTTCGTCATCGATCTCATCACAGTGGATATCCACGAGGCGATCATATTTTTCTGCCAGATCAAAAGCAATCTTAAGTGATTCTACACCGTATTCTCTCGTGAATTCATAATGCGGGATGCCGCCTACTACATCAGCTCCCATTTTCAAGGCTTCTTCCAGCAGTTCTTTTCCATTTGGATAAGATAAGATGCCTTCTTGCGGAAAAGCAACAAGTTGAATGTCGACATACGGCGACAACTCTTCTTTCACTTCCAGCATGGCTTTTAAGGCTGTCAAATGAGGATCTGTCACGTCCACATGTGTACGCACATATTGTATTCCTTGAGCTATCTGCCATTGCAGGGCTTTTTTTGCACGCGTCTTAACATCTTCATGCGTTAGAGAAGTTTTGCGTTCAGACCAACGTTGAATACCTTCAAACAATGTCCCGCTTTGATTCCATTCCGGCTCGCCTGCTGTCAAAGTTGTGTCTAAATGAATATGCGGCTCAATAAATGGCGGAAGCACCAACGAACCGTTGACATCCAACTCATCCGCTGTTTTTCCTGCAATTTCTGCTTGTGGTTCAATACCGGTAAACATTCCATCTTCTATCGTAATTTGCCAAAGACCTTTTTTTCCTCTTAATGCTGCGTTTTGAATCATCATTTATTCTGCACTCTCCTTAATTATTTTTTCAACTGTTAGTGCTGATTTAGGTTTCGGCAGTTTCATCAACCCTGTATAAACTACCGCTGTTCCGACTAGTGCATTGAGTGGAGAGATCCCTGGTGCAAATTGAGCTAAAGCTACACCTATAACCCAAGCTAAAAGAGCTGTCCAGTTGATTGGTACAAAAGTTGCTTCTTCAAACTTAGTATAGTTGCAGCGTTTTACAAAAAAGTAATCTGCAATAATGATTGCTCCAATTGAAGGGATAGCAGCACTCAGCAAGTTTAAAAATCCGACGAAGTTATTGTACATCCACATAGCCAAGACGGTTCCTACGATCCCGTTCACTAAAACCCAGAATTTCTTAGAGCTTTTCGTAATATTGGCAAATCCTAATCCAGAAGCGTAAAGCGCATTATCATTGGTTGTCCAGATATTCAACGCCAGTACCAAGATTGCCGGTATGGTCAGTCCTTGCAAAAATAGAACTTCTGAGATATCTGAAAGTCCGTAAACCATTGCCCCCACTGCTCCAAATAAGAACATCAGCGAGTTGCCTAAGAAGAAAGCTGTGGAAGTAGCCCCGATAGCAGAACGCGATGTTTTTGCAAAGCGGGCAAAGTCAGCTGTCAATGTCCCGCCGCTGATAAATGATCCAATACAGATCGTCAAAGCAGCTGACATGGTGAGGCTTGCTTGCGGTTCATACTCAAAGAGAGCCGATAAACCACCCATGAATCGGGTTGCTTCGAAAGCGGAATAACTTCCTAAAATCGCAACTAAAGGAACGGCTATAAAACTTAAGATCACCAGCGATTTCATTCCGTAAAGAGAAGCCAATGTGATCATGGTCCCAAAGACAAAAATCAGTAAATAACTGTTCCAGCCCATTTCTCTTGCGATCGGAACGGCGAACATTGCCACACCGACCCCGAACCAACCGACCTGAGTAAAGCCCAATAAGAAAGATGGCAAATGCGAACCTTTTTCACCAAACGAGTACTTAGCCAACAAGTGAGTAGATAAACCAGTTTTAGCTGCGATATGCGCCAATGCACCTGTATACATACAGAGTGCCAAATTTCCCAGCAAAATGACGAGCAAAAATTGTGACAACGTCAAACTCAATCCCAATTGACCTCCTGCTAACATACTGGCTGAGAAAAAGGTAAACCCTAGCATTACCGCCATTGTTTTTGCAAAAGAATTACGGCTCGATTGCGGTACCGTTTGTAATGAAAACTCTGTGTCGATTTTCTTCATTTTGTTTCCTCCCATTTCTATGGGTACCGAAAAGCATAAAAAAGAGGCTGATCATCAGATTTCACCTGACAATCAGCCTCTTTTTAAATATAGGAAAATATGGCATGTACATTTGTACACACTACTCCCGTATTCTTTTCCGCTTCCTTGTCAGTCTCTCTGAACTGATTTAAAGGTACCTGTTATTTGATTACACTTATTATTCCAGAAAAGGTTTTCTCTGTCAATCAAAAAAAATGACCCGACTTTATTCTCCTTTCACTAGATAATCTTCAGCGATCGCCAAAAAGGCTCTCCCTGCTCGCAGCATAGCCGTTTCATCAATGTTAAAGCGAGGATGATGATGTGGATAGGTTGCTTCCAATTCTTCATTGCCACCGCCGACATTGAAAAAGGTTCCTGGTTTCACTTTTAAGAAATAACCGAAATCTTCGCCACCCATAGTAGGTTCGCGTTCGATCACTTCACTTTCACCAAATTTCCCTTTCATGACCTCTACAAAACGAGCCGTTTCTTTAGGATGATTATAGACGGAATCATATCCCTTCGTGTAGATACATTCGGATGTTCCGTGGTACATAGCAGTGATGTTATCAGCCATTACTTTCATTTCTTGTTGAATGAGATCCCTTGTTTCCTCCTGATAAGTACGCACTGTTCCTTTAATCACTGCAGTATCCGCAATGATATTATTTGCTTCCCCGCCTGCATGGACTGCTGCGACAGTGACTACGGCTGGATGAAGAGGATTGATGACACGACTCACCAATGTTTGCAAAGCTTCTACGATTTTAGTGGCAATAATGACCGAATCGACCGTATCATGCGGATAAGCTCCATGACCACCTTTTCCTTGAATACGGATCTCGAAGAAATCTGCGGCTGCCATGGCATATCCATTCACGTAAGCAATTTTCCCTGCCGGAACTGACGACTGTACGTGTTGACCGAATACATAATCTACACCTTCCATCGCCCCAGCTTCCACCATGCTCTTTGCTCCACCTGGCAGCACTTCTTCGGCATTTTGGTGCAACAATACAATATCTCCATACAAATCTTCTTTATGATTGTTTAATACTTTAGCCACACTGAGTAAGGTCGCTGTATGTGAATCGTGTCCACAAGCATGCATCACACCTGGATTTTGAGATTTGTACGCAACCTCATTTTCTTCTTGGATACGCAGTGCGTCAAAATCAGCACGAAAAGCGAGAGTCGGTCCAGGTTGAGCACCTTTTATTTTTGCAACGATTCCATATCCGTTTCCAACATTTTCTTTAATATCCGTTATACCATAGAATTTCAGTTGTTCCACGATAAATGCTGCCGTTTCTTTTTCTTCAAATGATGCTTCAGGATGTTGATGCAGGTAACGTCTCATTTTCACAGTTTCTTGATAATTGTTCTCCAATTCTTTTTCCCATACAGTATATTGTGTTTTCTCTTTCACGGTGCTGTTTTCCATATCATCCCTGCTTTCAATTCATTTTTATTAGACTGCTAAGGCCTTGAGCGTCAACTTTTCATATTTTTTCTTCAGGAAAGGAACTTCTTCTTTCTTACAGTAAACAAAATGTTCTGGAGCGATTTCGTAAAGCCCTACTCCCGTGTCGTCTTCATAATGGTGAAAATTTTCATCATAGCTGATCCGTTTACGCTGACGTTCTACTTCTGGATCCGGCATCGGAACAGCTGATAATAGGGACTCTGTATAAGGATGCAGCGGAAAATTATATAAGTCATTTGAAGGCGCAACTTCTAATAAACGACCGCCATTCATGACACCGATGCGGTCACTAATGTACTTCACCATCGATAGATCATGAGCAATAAATAAACAGGTAAAATTGCGTTCTTCTTTGAGCTTCTTAAGAAGATTGACGATCTGTGCTTGAATCGACACATCTAAAGCCGAGATCGCTTCATCGGCAATGATAAAAGAAGGATCAACAGCCAATGCACGAGCGATTCCAACACGCTGACACTGTCCACCTGAAAACTCCCGTGGATAGCGGGTGGCATATTCCGGACTGAGGCCAACCAGATTTAACAGTTCATAGACTTGAGCTTGTTTCTCTTTTTGATTCCTTGCTAGACCATGAACTTCCAATCCTCCTCCGATAATTTCCATCACGGTTTTTCGCGGGTTTAAGGATGCATAAGGATCTTGGAACACCATTTGCATGGATTTGCGGAAAGCACGGATGTCTTCTCGCTTCTTCAAACGACCGATCTCCTTGCCGCCGAAATGAATTTCACCGGATACAGCATCTTGGAGTTTTGCAATCAATTTTCCAGTTGTGGATTTTCCAGAGCCCGATTCGCCAACGAGACCAAATGTTTCTCCTTCATAGATATAGAAAGAAAGATCGTTGACGGCCCGAACTTCTGAAGGTCTCCCTGAATTAAAAACCTGATTCAGATGACTGATCTCCAATGCTTTTTCTCTCGATTGTGCGTTCATACATGTTCCCTCCTCATCAGTTTTTGATCAAACAGTTCTCTGCGTCGCTGAATTTCAGCAGGCGGAGTCACTTTTGGCGCATCTGCATGCAGGAGCCAAGTTGCAGCGAAGTGAGTTTTAGATACGGGAAACACTTCAGGTTCTTTTTTAAAATCGATCTCCAATGCATAAGCATTACGTGGGGCAAATGCATCTCCCACTGGTGGACGAAGCAAGTTAGGAGGGCTCCCCGGAATCGTATAAAGACCATGTTCGAGGTTTTCCAAGGTCGGCATCGAAGCCAGAAGTCCCCATGTATATGGATGCTGTGGATTGTAAAATAATTCATCCACTGTTCCCCATTCCACAAGTTTGCCAGCATACATTACGGCTACACGATCTGCCATGTTCGCCACCACACCCAAATCATGAGTGATAAAAATGATAGAAGTATTGATTTTTTCCTTCAATTCATTCATTAATTCTAGAATTTGTGCTTGAATAGTTACATCCAACGCTGTTGTAGGTTCATCTGCAATCAAAATCTTGGGCTTGCAAGCAAGTGCGATGGCAATCATGACTCTTTGCCGCATCCCACCAGAGAATTGATGAGGATAGTGATTCATTCGGCTCTTTGTGTTCTTTACACCCACCATCCCCAACATCTCTTCCGCTTGCTTCAACGCTTCATCCAAACTAACTCCTTGGTGCTGAATAATAGACTCTGCGATTTGCTTGCCTACTGTCATTGTGGGGTTCAATGAAGTCATCGGATCTTGGAAGATAGCCGCGATTTCTTTCCCCCTCACTCCCTGCATCTCATCTTCACTCAGTTTCAACAAATCTTGTCCATAATAGAGGATCTCGCCACCCTTGATAAGCGTATTTTTCTTACCCAGCAGTCCCATAACTGCTTGAGTGGAGACTGATTTACCTGAACCCGATTCTCCCACAATAGCCAGCGTTTCACCTTCATACAAATCAAAGTTTACTCCTCTGACAGCATGTACTTCGCCGGCATAAGTCTGGAAAGAAATCTCTAGATTTTTGACTTCCAATATTTTTTTCCGCATGATTTACCCCCGCTCTTTAATTTTTTTCAACACCAAAGACTTTTATCAGTTCTACCATGTGAGCAATATTTTGGTAAAAATCGGCCAATCTGATATTTTCATTTGGTGCGTGTGCTCCCGAATAAGCCCAACCTGCCCCTACACCGGCAATCGGTAAATGCAAGTATTTTTCAAATAATTCACTTGGACCTGTACCTGCCATACTCGGAGATACAATGACTGGATTTTCATCCCCGTATACTTTTTTAGCTGAGTTTACGACCGTTTCAATAAAAGGATCTTCTAAAGAGGTGCGCTGTGCTCCTTCTGCAGCAACCATAGTCAGCGAAATGTCCCCATAGCCATGATCATCTAGATGCTGGCGGAGAGAGTCACGAACATGCTTTGGATTTTGTCCGGGTACAAGTCGACAATCTAATTTTGCTTTGGCATTTTTTGGCAGTACGGTTTTGATACCTGGTCCTGTATATCCGCTCGAAAACCCACAAACTGTCATGGTTGGAGAATAAGCTAAAGCTTCCGCGGGAGTCACATCGGTTCCTTCAGTGATGAACTTTCCTGTTAGACCGTATTGCGCCTTAACTTCCTCTGCCTTGAAAGGTTGATTGGCGGCTGCTTCCTTATCTTTTTTGGACAAAGGAGCTATTCCATCATAAAATCCTTCAACAACAATCTCATTTTTCTCATTCTTCATGGAAGACAAAGCATGAATCAATCGCCATGCTGGATTATCCGCAATGGCAGCTATCGAGGAGTGGATATCAATGGCAGCCGTGGTGACTTCTAGATCGAAATACGCAATGCCTTTCATCCCTGCACTTACGATATAATTTTCATATTTATCTTTTGACCCCGCTTCCCAGATACAGGCATCAGCTTGAAAGAGATCAGCGTATTTCTCGATATACAAACCTAGATTTGGACTGCCGATCTCTTCTTCTCCTTCCAAGAGAAACTTCACATTACAAGGGAAACCATCATTTGATTCCTTCAAAATGGATAAAGCATTCAAACGAGCCATGAAATTAGCTTTATTATCAGATACACCACGGGCATATAACGTATTGTCGCGAACGGTGGGCTCAAACGGCTCCGTATGCCACTCATCTAAAGGATCTGCTGGCTGCACATCATAATGGTTGTAGAACAATAGCGTCCGATCGCTATTTCCACTCGAAGAAGCTGGGAAATAACCATAAATGACTGGATGACCACCCAAGTCATCCAACACCTTAACTTCTCCGCCTGTTTGTTCAATCAGGTCCTTCACATAGGCTACTGTTTCTGGAATTTGCTTGTGTTCTGTGGAAACTGACTCCAGTCTTAAGTAATCATAAAACTCATCTTTACGAACCTCTGCCATATGTCTAGCTTCTTCTAGTGTTTTTGTATTTTGAGTTACTGTCATTATTTTTTCCCCTCTCAGTTGGTTAGTGTCGTTTATTCCAATGTCCAGTCTTGTATGTTGTATAAAGAACCAGCCCAATATTCATTAATACCGCCGTTCAAGGAATCATTTTTGATAACGATATCGTTTTGAGAATAGAGCGGCAGCATGGGCGATTGTTCTTGTAGCATAAGTTGGAAATCATCATAGATTTCTTTGCGTTTTGTACTGTCGGTTTCCCATTTCCCTTTTTCCAGTAATACATCAATTTCTGCGTTCTCGATTTGCGAATAGTTGGAGCCACCTGTAGATCCAAAGTAACTGGCTAAATCTGGATCAACGGGAACAGAAATACCGCCAAGATAAAGATCGTAATCACCTAAACGCGCTTTTTCCAATGTCGTTGGGAAATCATAGGTGATTTGCTCAACAGTGAATCCAACTGCTTCCAGATCTTGTTCGATCAGGTTAGCAGATTGTTCGCGCACCTTGTTTCCTGTTGGGACCATCAGCTCAATTGGATCATTCATGTCATAGTCGGATTTCGCGATATATTCTTTAGCCTTTTCAGGATCATAGGCGATCGGTTCCAAATCTTCATCCATATAAGGACTAGCTGAAGTATAAGGTCCATTGGTGACTTCTGCATTGCCTTTAAGTAAATTATCTACGATCGTATCGCGATTAACCGCATGAGACATCGCCAATCGGATATTTTGATCGAATTTCTCGTTATTATAATAAACAAATTGATTGGTCCAAGCAGGCTGTACATTGACAGATAGTCCATCTACATTTTTCATGGTTTCGATATCGGAAATAGAAATCTCACCGATCCCGCCACTCGCATTCATTGTTGCTCCGCCAGTCTGCAATTCGGTAGCTAGATTGGTACCCGACATGATTCGGATGAATACGTTGGGAATTTCAGGAATACCTCTGTAATAAGTTTCATTTGCTTCAAGTTCCAGATAAGAGTCTTGGGCATACTCTACAAATTTATACGGTCCACTTGTTACGCTTGGCTTGTTAAAAACTTCAGATCCTGCTAGTTCATCTAAAGGTACACTTTCTACCACATGCTTAGGTTGGATAAAGATATTCGTTCCGATCATCTCTTTTACATAGTTTGGATCTAACGGCGTTTTAGTCTTGAAAGTAACGGTCGTATCATCTACTGCAATCAAATTAGGGATTTCTGTACCGCTCTCTAATTTGCCGGAACTATCTACGCCTTCCAACTCAGTCAGATAAAGCCCTGTTGTTTCCACTTCTGGATTCGCGAAAAGATTCAACGTAAACACAACATCATCAGCTGTGATTGATTTCCCGTCTGTCCAGACTGCATCTGGATTTAATTTGATCGTGTAGTTTTGATTATCAGGCGTTTCGAAGGAATCAGCTAATTTCGGCTCAAATTCCAACGGACTGGTCATTTCCAGCAGCGTATCGAAGTAAAAACGTTGAGCCCATCTGGTGGAAACACTGCTCGCATTGATAGGACTGAGATTGCCCATGGGATTGGTAACTCCTACGTAAAGTGTATCTTTCGAGCTGTTGTCTGCGGAACTTGTATCTGCTGCATCCGTATTGCTGCACGCTGCTAGAATCATCACCATTGCCACGGTAAAAAAACTCATCAATTTTTTCTGGTATTCCTTCATGTTCATTCCTCCAATATACTAATTTATTGTTCCGTCAAAGGCATCCCGCAAACCATCTCCGATAAAGTTGATCGATAAAACAGCTAGTAAGATCATGATACCTGCTGGAATCCATAACCATGGCTGACTTGATAGGACAGTCAATGATTGTGCTTGAGATAAAATATTTCCCCAGCTTGAGGTGGGAGGCTGGATCCCCATCCCTAGAAAACTTAGTGAAGATTCTGTCAATATTGCGCTAGCCACTCCAAAAGTAGCATTCACAAAAATACTGGACAGTACATTTGGCAAAGTTTCCCGGAAAAGAATGTGCGGTGTCGAGTAACCTATGGAAATCGCCGCTTGAATATACTCACTGCTTTTGATAGACAATACATTCCCCCGAACAATACGACAAAGTCCTGGCCAGTTTAGAAAACCGAGAACCAGTGTAATGGTTCCTACCCCTGGTCCTATAATACTTACCAATACCAAAATGACCATGAAGGAAGGAAAGGATTGAAAAATTTCAGTTATTCGCATGATCACACTGTCGATCTTTCCTCCAAAATACCCTGCAATCAATCCGAGCGTGGTTCCGATCATAACGTAGATGGCGACCGAACTTACACCAACAAACAAAGATATTCGTGAACCGTAAAGCAGTCGGCTGAATACATCTCGTCCGACTTCATCCGTCCCCAACCAGTAAACACCATTTGGCGCAGCTTCGAAATCCGGTGTAATCACGGTTGGATCAAAAGGGGCAATAAGAGGCGCCAATACAGCCAACAAAACGAGAGTCGCAAACACAACGGAACCAATAACAGCAGGCTTGTGTTTTAGAAAACGTCTGAAAATCATTTTATGGTTGCTCTCTGTAGGCTTGTTTCCAGAAAATTGCTTTTCTTCCTGAAAAGTTTCGCTATTTTCATATACTAATTTGAAATCTGTACTTGTTGAACTCATCTTATTCCTCCTCTCTAATTCTCACTAAGACGAATACGCGGATCTGCCGCCGCATAGAAAACGTCCGTTAATATGTTGGCAAAAAGTACGGCAACTGCAGACAATAGTGTTATAGCCATTAGTACGTTATAATCACGAGCTTGGATAGATGAAATGGTCAATGCTCCCAATCCTGGCCACTGAAAAATCTGTTCCGTCACAATAGCACCGCCGATCAGCTTAGGAATATCTGTCCCTATAATCGTGATGATAGGAATCAATGCATTCCTTACACCATGTCTGAAAATGATTTTTTGAGGCTTCAATCCTTTTGCTTTGGCTGTACGTAAGTAATTTTCGCCGAAAACTTCAATCATGCTGGAGCGTACATAGCGGATCATATTTGCCGAGATGGTCGTGCCTATCACTAATACCGGTAAGATCAAATGATGGATACGCTCCATGAATCCGCCATCTGATCCAAGTTCCTGCATGCCTCCAGTCGGAAACCATTCTAATTGGACAGCAAATACATAAATAAACATCAGTCCTAAGAAGAAATTTGGAATCGATACTCCAAGAAAAGATGTTCCGGTAATGAAATAATCGATCCAGCTTTTTTGGTTCACGGCACTATAGACTCCCAATGGAATCGCTATGAGGTAGGCAACTATCAACGAAGTTCCCATGAGCAGAAAAGTAGGACTTGCTCTTTCTAAAATCATATTCGCTACCGGCTGACGGGTTGCAAATGAGATCCCGAGATCACCCTGAATGAAATTTTTTAACCAATACCCATAACGGACGAGCAGAGGTTCATTCAACCCTAGATTCTCACGTGTCTGCTCGAGCTGGGCATCGGTGGCATCAGAGCTCACATATAAAGTTGCTGGATCGCCTGGAGAGAAATTGATGATTAAAAAAGAAAGAAAAGTGATTAAAAGGAGAACCATCATCCCCACTAAAAAACGTTTCACAAGATATTTTTTCATTTCGATACCTCCATAATGCAAATTTTTATTTGTAGTTATTTATGCTCGTTTTAACTGTTAAACCTTCACTCCTCTCTTCTAAAAAACTATTTTGGAAAAAGAAAAAGCCCCTCGCAATGAGGGGCTCTTGTTTTATCAAGCCCCCATGGTACAAAAACGAGGACTTAACTAATTGAATAGTCAAAGTCCTAGGGCTTAATGAATAAAATAATAGCGCGAGTGTTACTTAGATTATATGTTTTATACAGTTGTTTGTTTGTCATAAGTAACACCCCTTGTTTATGAAATTTAATGTATCACTACCTTACTCAAAACAAATGAGATAGTCAACCTTTAAATCTAATGTTTTTATCATTAACATAACCTAATTTTAATAGTTATCGGTTTCAATTACTGACCTGCGTATAATTATACGCTTTAAAATTATTTCAAAAAAACAAGCATTTTTAAATTATCGTAAATTTCAAGTTTAAGTTAGCCACTTGTAGTTACTCTGTTTTACATTTTAATATCTAGCTATCGAACTGTAATGAGTCCTGTTTGTTAAAAATTCACGAATCAAGTGGCCATACGTTCTTGTTGGAATGCTTTCACGAAACAGTCATGTGGTGTTTGATAATCTAAGATTCTTCTAGGATAGTCATTCATCCATTGTTGAATTCGTAAGCATTGAGCTTCGTTCACATCAGTCATCGGCTTCCCTTTGGGAAGGAAACGGCGAATCAATTTATGCTGGTTCTCGCTTGTCCCGCGTTCCCATGAAGTATAAGGATGACTAAAATAGACATCCACTACATCTTGCAAGGCTTCGTGCAGTCCTGTGAATTCAGATCCATTGTCGGAGGTTACCGTTTTAAACAGGCAGCTAAAGTGTTCATCAGCACGCTCTCGCAATACATGAACTGCCTGGTCAACTGAATGAGCGTCTTTTCCATTCAATTTTAAGATGACTTCAAAACGTGTTTGCTTTTCGGCTAACGTCAGTAAAACGGCATCTGATTTCACCTTGTTTCCTACAACAGTATCGATTTCCCAATGGCCGAATGTTTCTCGAGTTCCGATGATTTCTGGACGCTCGTCTATGGATTTTCCTAATATGCGCTTGTTAAGATTCGATTTATGATTCTGTTTTTTTATTTTGCGAGACAGCTTTTCGAGCAAGTCTAAGTTCGTTGTTTTCATGATGCCTCGATCAATCCACTGATAAAGAGTGGTGGTGCAAGGAATGATTGAAGGATTGAACAATCCCTGATTTAAGGCAAAACCAATTACAACATCTGGGGACCACTTTTCATGGATCATCTTGTCATCAGCCCAGTTAGTAAAAGCATCTGTATCGGCCCATTTGGGCCGTCTACCAGAGTTCAGACGCTCTTTATCGTAGTGAGTTTGTCCTGCGTCAGCGCTATAAACAGAGTCATAATAGTCATACACTTTGCCATTTTGATTTTGGCGTTTTAATTGTGTAACTGTCCCTCTTTTGATTTCATTATGGATGGTTTGTGGAGCTCGCTCAATAACTCCAGAAATCTGTCGGTTTGAATAGCCTTCTTTTTTTAGAACCTCTATTTGGCAGCGTTCCGCATAAGAAAGGTGTTTTCCCTTACGTGAATCTATGTTATTCTTAGTTTGCGTCATGTGAATTCATCCTTGTCTATTGAGAGTTAGTGGTAACTTCAATATAACATGAAATTCACATGGCGTTTTTTAGTTAGCGGTGGCTAACTTCATTATATAATCCACCTCCAAAAATTAGTTCTTTAAGGCACCCATTTAAAACAATATGAGCTGATATGATTTCGGACTACCAGCGAAATCATATCAGCTCATATTTGTTTTATGGTGCTTCATCATCTAACGTTGATAGAAAGTATAAGTTACTTAAATTCTAACTTTTAGAAATTACTGGAGGAATTTACTTAAGTTCCCTTTATATGTCACAAATAAATTCTGCATTCCTCTAGAAACTGCAGTATAAAGGATTCTTTGATCTCGTTCACTTTGATAGTTTTCTTCTGAAACATTATAAACAAGCACATTATCAAATTCCAATCCTTTAGATAAGCTGATTGGCAGAACTTTAATGGAAAACACAAAAGGAAGGTTTTCCTTAAGGTAATTAGACAACTCTTCTGCTTCTTGCTCGTTCTTTGTGATAATTGTTAACGATTTACCATCTAGTTCCATCAGGATTTGTTCAAGAATACCTTTGAAATCATCCTTGTCTGAGACTTCATATACTTTGGGCTCATTTCCTTGAGGACGTACAGGAATGATCTCGATTTTTTGATTTGCTGTTATCAGTTGACTGAAGACTTTTGTAATGGCTCCGCTAGATCGATAGCTGTTTACTAAATCATAGCGTTGAACGCTTTTCTGTTTATTTTCAATGATATCTGCAATTTCTTGGAACGTGATCGAAGAATTGAAGATCGCTTGATTTTCATCTCCTACCATCGTAAAGTCACTCTTCGTAAAGAGGTCAGACATTAAGCTCATTTGCGCTGGAGTGTAATCTTGCACTTCGTCGATCAGCACAAATCGCATCAACGGAAACGAGATTCTCTCGACAAAAGTATTCATGATCAGCAAATAGATCACAGCTTCATCTACAGTTAGCACTTCTCTGGAATGAACATACGATTCTTTTTGATAGTGAAGGTACAAAGCATCAAAAATACGTGTGAGATCGACCCATTTATTTTGTTCGATCCCTTTCGTAACGCCTCGGTATTTCTTCCGCAGCAACTGCTCCCCATATTCGATCACTTTCTCTTCGTTGTCTTCTGTGATCAATTCTCCAAAATGCTTCATCTGCATTTTTTCAGACATTTCCAAGATCTGATCTTGTATCGCGTGAGTCTTCGATTGAGCAATCAAGCGTCTTTCCCAATAGCTCGCCAGACGGCTTTTTGTTGCTTGGATTCTGTCTATCATGGGACTGGATTCTGGTGTCGTTTGGTAAATATCCATCATTTTTTCTTTTGAAATGATGATTTTCCCTTTGTGCATCAAATCTCTGAACAGATCACCTTCCGCAGCCACGACTTCATTAGCTTGCTTGATGAAATCTACAAATTCAAGACTTCTCAATACTGCCGTTTGCTTGTCGACAGTTGGTTGACTGATGCGCGAGAAGTATTCTTCTTCCGTTTCCATTTTCCAGTTGACCTGTTGCCCAACGAATTGCAGCAGCGTCATGTTCAATGGATTCTTCTCTCCTAAAGACGGCAGTACATTTGAAATGTAATTGATAAATTGATTGTTAGGGGACAAAATCAATACATTATCCGAAGTGATTTCTTTACGTAAAGAATAGAGCAGATAAGCAATACGCTGCATGACGGTAGAGGTTTTCCCGCTTCCAGCAACTCCATTCACCAACAAAATTGGATGCTTAGTGTCTCGAATAATCACATTCTGCTCGTTTTGAATGGTCGCCGTGATGTCTTTCATTTGCTCAGTAGTATCTTGTTCCAAGGCTTCCAGCAGCACGTCATCTTGGATAGCCACTGTCGTATCAAAATAATTCAGCAGACGATTGGCTTCGACAATCAATTGTCGGCGGCTCTTGATCTCGACGTCTATCGTATGTTGGTTCACCTCATATGAGGAGTTTCCAAGAGTGTCGTTGTAGAACAATTCCGCAATCGGCGAACGCCAGTCATAAATCAAGTTGTCTCCTTCTTCATCCGCAAATCCATTGATACCGATATAAAATCCTTCATTTGGCTCGTCATCCAAGAAATCGACCGTTACTTTGCCAAAATAAGGCGATTGCAACAACCGTTCCACTTTTTCCAATAACGCAAGAGCGGCTTTCAGTTTGATGTTCATTTGGTCAATCTCACGGCTCTTCATTTCCAACCCTAAAAAAGTATCCAAGTTGTCCAATGTACTATCAAAATTCAAGCTGGAATCTCCTGACATATTTTTCAATGCCGCGATTCCCTCTGTCTTATTTTGCTCTATCGAATCCCTAAGCGTCTGTTCCGTTGCCTCAAGTCTTTCGTACACAAACTGAAGGTATTCCTGTTCTTTCTTAAACTCGGTGTCGACCATCTGTGTTGCCCCCTGTCTGTTTTATAGCGAACAGTTATTGTACCGCCTTTTTGCTTAGTAATCAATAGGTTCATCATTAAAATACGTTTTAGAAATGTTGATTTTTTCTATTGATCAAATGAGCATCAATTATCGTCTCACTTGATCAATAGACCTATTCTATTAGTCAAGTGAACAATATTTCGAGCCGTACTTGATTAATAGCTCTTCTTATACTACAAAAAGCCCTCTTGGAAACCATGGTAGTTTCCAATAAGGGCGTATTCTAAGTTGTTTAGTCCAAGCTAAAATCCAATATCGGTCCGACTGGAACGATTCCTGTCGGGTTGATGTTTTTGTGGCTGCGGTAGTAATGTTCTTTGATATGCTTGAAGTTCACCGTCTCAGCGATTCCAGGCCAGTTGTATAATTCTCTCGTGTAGCGCCACAGGTTCTTATAGTCGCGGATTTGTCGGATGTTGCATTTGAAATGGCTGTAATACACGCTGTCAAAACGGATCAGTGTGGTAAATAAGCGCCAGTCTGCTTCTGTAATCTGATCGCCAACTAAGTAGCGCTGATTTTCTAAGCGAGCTTCTAATTGGTCCAACGTTTTGAATAACCTGCCTACTTCTTCTTGGTAGACTCCTTCATTAGTCGCAAAACCTGCTTTGTACACACCATTATTGACGTTATGGTAAACGAGTTCGTTGACCGCGTCGATTTCTTCCTGCAGCTCTTTCGGGTAATAATCGCCTTCCTTGGCTCCTACACCATAAAAAGCTGTATTCAGCATGCGCATGATCTCAGAAGATTCATTGTTTACGATTTTATTTTGCTTCAAATCATACAATATCGGTACTGTGACTCGCCCACTATAATTAGGGTCCACATGAGTGTACAATTCATGCAAGTAAGTCGCGTTGATTACAGGATCCGGGATAACGCCCACTGCCGGCTCAAATGTCCACCCGTTTTCTGCCATCAATGGATTAACAACGGATACGGAAATCATGTCTTCCAATTTTTTTAATTTGCGCATAATCAAAGTTCGGTTCGCCCATGGACAAGCCATGGCTACATATAAATGGTACCGATTCGGTTCTGCTTTGAACCCGCCTTCACCGGTTGGACCGGGACTGCCGTCTGGAGTAATCCAATTACGGTACTGGGCTTCCGTACGAATAAAACGCCCTCCGTTTCCTTCCGTATCATACCACTGGTCGTGCCACTTTCCATCTACTAATAATCCCATAATTTTCCCCTTCCGAATACCTTTTGATACTTCATTATCCAAGTGTTTTCTATTTCAATTATAGAGGTATGATGAGCGATTAACAAATGAACAGCTGTCTCATCGTTATTTTTACAACTAATAAAGCCTTGACTGCTTTAATAAAAAGAATAGTTTATTTGTAGTATTTACTCTTTTAATCTCCCTTATTTGAGCGTAAATTAGTAGAGAGGTGAAAAAATGAAAAAGTACAAACACTTAATTTTTGATTTAGACAATACGTTGCTGGACTTTAATGATACAGAAGAACAAGCGCTTAAGAATGTATTTAAAACATTCAACGTTCCAGAAACTGCTGAATCCTTTGATACATACAAATCAATCAATAAAAGCTTATGGTCTTCTTTAGAAAAAGGAACAATCGCTAGAGAAGATATTTTCAATACTCGATTTGCCTTATTTTTTAAGGAATACAACTTGGATGTCGATGGAATAAAAGCAGAAAAACTATACCGTGGATTTTTGAATAACGGCTGCAAGACGATTAAAAATGCCGAGGTACTTTTGAGCAAACTAAAGAAACGAAACTACCGGATCTATGCAGGTACCAATGGAATGGGCATCACTCAAAGAAAAAGATTAACGGATTCTGGACTGCTGAATTATTTTGATGACCTGTTTATTTCAGAAGAAATCGGTTATGAAAAACCGGATCCTCGTTTCTTTGATACTCTGTTTGATTCGCTGCACATTACCGATAAAGAATCTTGCTTAATGATAGGAGACAGCTTGTCTTCTGATATTTTAGGAGCTAAAAACGTCGAAATCGATAGCGTTCTTTATGACCCAGAACAAATCTTATCGTCATCAGCTGCAACTTATACTATAAGTGACTTATTGCAAATTTATTCTTTATTAGGAGAAGGGAAATAGTCGGCTAGACTATCTTTTATTTCTGCTAGTTTTAACAGTGTAATCTATTTTTCTGTTGCTTCTTCGTTATCAAATGAGTAGCTCTTCTTTTTGATTCCAAAGTATATTATCATCAACCCATTGCTCACTAGCAATAATGCTGCAAACAACCACACTGCTGTCGTCATCGATCCGCCGATCGAGATCGCGTTTCTTAAAGCCTCGATCGCATAAGTCATCGGTAAGTACGGATAAATACTTTGGTAAAAACCATTTGATAGAATAATGGGATAGGTCCCTCCAGAACTTGCCAACTGCAAGATCATGAAAATCAGCATCAAGAAAGCACCTACTTTGCCTAATACAACATTGAACAACGTCACCAATGACATAAAGGACATCGATTCAAGTATCAAGAAACCTAAAACTTTTCCAGGAGAGATCGGATCCATCCCCAATACATAGATCAGCACGACAAAGACAATAATAGCCTGCAAGATGCTCACTAAGCCGAGAATCGACATTTTACTTGCCCACCAAGCGACACCTGAAGAGGGTTGGGTTTTCGGCTTATAAGCATCAAACATCATATTGGCTGTCAAAGTTCCTACAAATAACGCTACCGACATCATGTATGGTGCCATCGATGTTCCATTATTGGCTAGCTTATCTTTATCTGTGTGATGAGTCGTAACAGGATCTGAAACAGCTGCTGCTGCATCTTCTGTCGTATTCACTTCTCGGATCTGAGCTGCTCCATCAGCCAAACTGTCTGACATTGTTGCTAACCCTGCATTAACTTCTTCCAAGGATCCTGCAACTTTGGCTTCACCTTCTGCTAATTGTCCGCTTCCAGAAGAAATTTGTTGAGCTCCATCGGATAATTGATCAGACCCCTCTACTAATTTACTGCTGTTACCCGACAATTGAGAAGTTCCATTGGCCAATGTTTGTGCTCCAGACTGTAAAGCCGTTACGCCATTGCTTAATGTCGGGATTTTTTCCGCCACTGTTGAAAGCCCATTTGCTATGGCATCTGCTCCGCTTATCAAACCAGCGGAATTTCGGTCCAATTGATCAGCTCCGTCAGCGATTTGACTAGAACCTTCAACTAATTGATCCACACCTGTCACTAAAGCTCCTGTTTTCTCATTCAAAGTCGTTAAGCCATTAGAAATTTGTGCTGCTCCGTTGTTTAACGTGTCATTTTTTTCTGTTAGTTCATTCGTACCTTCTAAAATCGTCTGGCTGCCTTCTTGCAGTTGTTGCAAGGAAGCAGTCAATACAGGCAATGATTGATTCAACTGTTCCGTAGCTGCAGCAATACTTTGAGCAACAGGAGCAGCTTTTTGGGAAAGAACAGATACATTATCCACGATTGCTGTCAAAGCTTGCGTTTGTGCATCTGTCACTCTCACTAGTTGCTCTGTAGCTGTTTTCAGATCTTGTTCTGCTTGACTATTGGGCAACAGATTTTCTGCCGCTGTCAACGTTTGGCTATTTTGCTTTTGCATAGTTATTAAAACCAACGCTTGCTGTTCTTCTGTCAAATTCACTCCGCTATCTGTTAAAGCTTGTATGACTGCATCAGCATTCACTGCTAAATCTGCTTCGTAACTCGCTTCGATAGGATCTGTATCAACCGAAGAATTTGAAGCTCCTAACACTTGTGAAACTTGTTTAACATACGATTGTACACCAGTCAAATATCGTTGCAATTGGTTTTTATTTTCTTCTGTTAAATTTACTCCCGTTAAGCTGTTGGCTAACTGGTTCGCCCCATCATTTAATTGTTGGACTTGTGTGGGCAGATTTTTTGTCTGATCAACCACTTGGGTCAACCCACCGTTCAGCTGTTCAGCACCCTCGTTGACCGCACTCACGCCAGATGTGTATTGTTGGATACCATTTTTTAAACTGGATGCTCCAGTATCCAGATCACTAATTCCCGTTGTCAGCATCGGCAGCTGTCCTGAAAGTCCAAGAAGTCCGTTATTCAGCTGTGCCACACCAGCAGATAAAGAACCTACACCGTTTGTATATTGCAGGACTCCATTTGCCAAAGTAGTCCCACCACTGTTCAACTCATTGATACCCGTTGTTAAAGTAGGTAATTTCCCTGACAAAGCATCGATCCCTGTTGACAATTGACCCGCTCCATTGTCGATTTGAGCGACGCCGGCCACGTAGTCTTTCAATCCGATACTCAACGTTTGGCTGCCTTCTGCAAATTCCAGTGAGCTGGAAGCTAATGTTTCCAAATTGGTTTGGATCAACGCGCTGGCGTCCGCTAATTGAGTCGTTCCATCTTTAAGTTTTTGACTCCCTTCTGACGCTTCTTCCATACCGGATCCTGCATTACCAAATTGTTCTAATATAGTCGCAGTATACATTTCTGTGATTTGATTGGAGACTTGGCTTTTCAATTCGGTGATTGCTGAAGCCGCCATTTTAGAAGCTGTCAAATTTCTTCCTTGTGTTGTCTGGTAATCCACGACCATTTGCTTTGGATGGTCAGACAACAATGTGGTAGCATTCTGCGAAAAGTCCTCTGGAACAGTGATTTTTAAGTAGTAATCTCCATCAGAGAGTCCCTCATTCGCTTCTTTTTCCGACACAAAATGAAAATCTAAGCTTTTACTCTCTTTCAAGTTATCTACCAGCTGATCTCCGATTTCCAACGTTTTTCCTTGAAACTCTACTACCTTATCTTTATTGACTACCGCTACAGGTAACTGATCGACATGTCCATAGGGATCCCATAGAGCACCCAAGAAAATCAAATTATATAAAGCCGGTATCAGGGCTATAACACTCAATACAATGATAAGAAATTTATGTTGTGCGATAAATTTCCATTCTTTTTTTATCATGACACTATTTCCCTCTTTCTTTTGTCCTAACCTATGCCTAAATTATTTTCAACAGATCATTTTTAGACACTTGTAAAACTCATAAAGTCATGATAGATTCTATTTGAAACGAAGGCAAGATACAGATTAAGTCCTGTGTTTAAATTTAGACAAAATCAAAAATCTGCAAATAAAAGAGGGGTAGTAAAATGAAATATGACCTGTCAAAGAAACCGACCCGCGGCGCTCAACGAACGCTCGAAGCTTTCTCAAAAACCATGTTCAATCTGTTAGCTAAAAAGTCTTTTGAATCGATCAGCGTGAATGAAATCTGCGAGATCAGCAATTTCCCTCGAGCTACTTTTTATAATTATTTTGACGACAAATACGATTTATTGAATTACTGTTGGCACTTATTGAGCAACCAGATCTATCTTAACGAACCATCCAATGTTGCTTCCGATAAAATACTCAGTACATTGTTTGATCGGACGTATTATTTACTATCCTCGCATAATGAACTATTGAACGATATTCTAAAGAACAATCCCAGCAACAGTTCTTTGATCAATCACTTCAGTAGTTACTTAAAACGTGTCATCCAAAATATTTTCCATGAATACTTAGACTTCAGCAGCAAAGATATGCCGTTAGAGTTAGTCGTTGATCACTTCAGCAACACTGTGATGCTGATCTTAGAGGCTATTTTCTTGAAAAAACAACCTATCTCCCTTGAAGAAGCCCATAAATACTTAACCTTTTTGCTGGGACATTTAATAGTAGAATCTCCAGAAAATAATTAACCGAGTCTTTTTTACTCTAGTTTGGTGAGCAAATTGGCTCTATTAATCAAGTGGAGAATATTCACTCCTTCACTTGATTAATAGATCGCTTCTATTGATCAAGTGACCACTGCCAAATCCCTCACTTGATTAATAGATCACTTCTATTGATCAAGTGGCAATAATTCCAACCTTCACTTGACTAATAGAGTAACTTCCATTCCATTTCAGAGTACATAAATGACCTAAAAGCATTAAAAGAGCGAGGACTTTATCCTCTCTCTTTCTTCTCATATCAAAATCATAATTCTTTACTCATTGCCTTATACTCTTCTACAATCTGTATCCCAGCACTCGTTCCCAAACGTTCCGCACCAGCTTCTATCATGGCTCTAGCAGCAGCAATGTCTCGAATACCTCCTGCTGCTTTCACTTTGACGTCAGAACCGACAATGTCTTTCATAAGTTTTACATCTTCCACAGTGGCGCCGCTCGTTCCAAAACCAGTAGACGTTTTTACGAAATCCGGTTGAACTTTTTTAGCTATTTGACACACAGCAGCTTTTTCTTCATTGGTCAGGTAGCAATTCTCTAAAATCACTTTACTCAAAATACCATGTTCTCGACAAACGCCTACGATTTCAGTCATTTCCTTCTCGATGTAATCCAGCTTTCCATCTTTCAATTCTCTGATATTGATGACATAGTCAATTTCATCGGCTCCATTTTTGATAGCGTCGTCAACTTCAAAAACTTTCACAGCGAGCGAAGTCTGACCTAAAGGAAAACCAATAGCCGCACCGATATGGACGGGACTATCTTTCAACAATTCTTTACACATAGATACCGGCGCTGAATTGATCGCTACCATTTTAAACCCATATTCGTCGGCTTCCTGGCATAATTTCTCAAACCCTGCTTTTTGGGCATCTGCTTTTAATAATGTATGATCCACCATATTTGCTAATTCTGCTACACTCAATTGAACTGTCATTCTTCTTCCTCCTCTTGTTGAGTCCGGTTTCATTTTAACACAATACATCAGTTGATACATTACTAGTGTCGCGATGCTCTTCTCAAATAAACGAACCGCTATAACTGCTTACTGAAGGACTACATACAAAAGTAACTAATCGCCCTAATTTTTCTGGTGGAATAACTCGTTGGATCAAAGAAGCACTGTGATTTTATGCCATAAAACGACATTCTTGTTCTTCAAAGCTGATGTTTTCTTCGCATTTAATCTTACAATGAATTACCGACATCGTTTGGCTTTTCTGATGGATTCTACTATCCTTGTAAAAAACGTATGAACATAATGTTCAGTAGGCATGACTTTATTTTTAAAAAAAGGAACATGAGAACCTGAATGGATAAGCAGCCGCTTATCTCATGCATTTTCCTATATAATCTAACTATTAGATATTATAGGAGGTTTTTTTATGTTAACAGTCGCTTATATCGGTAACGGAAAAAGTACGAATCGCTATCATCTGCCTTTTTCCTTAAAAACAAAGAACGTTAAAGTGAAAACAATCTATTCTCGTCATGAAAACAGCTCTTGGGATAAAGTTCCTGGAGTCCACTATACAACGAATTTAGAAGATGTTTGGAATGATCCGGAAATTCAATTGGTTGCGATTTGCCTTCCAGGTTCATTGCATTTTGAATTTGCAAAATTATCACTGGAAAAAGGGAAACATACGCTGGTTGAAAAACCGTTTACTGAAACTGCTGAAGAAGCAAGAGAACTATTTGAGTTGGCAAAATCAAAAAATTTACTCGTTCAATGCTACCAAAATAGACGCTACGATTCAGATTTCCTGACGGCTCAAAAAGTCATCGAAAGCGGCGTGATAGGTGAATTACTGGAAGTCGAAATGCATTATGATTATTTCAGACCAGAAGTTCCAGAAAACAGCACCGAATTTTCAGCATCTTCAAGCTATTTATATGGACATGGATGCCATACCATTGATCAAGTTCTCTCCTATTTTGGAGATCCAGATTCTATTCATTATGATGTAAGACAATTACTGGGATCTGATCGAATGAACGATTATTTCGATTTGGACTTTTATTATTCAAAAATCAAAGTTTCTGTTAAATCAAGTTACTTCAGAATCAAACCGCGACCAAGTTTTGTTTTGTATGGTAAAAAAGGTATGTTCATCAAGCAAGAGAAAGATAGACAAGAAGAACATTTAAAATTATTCTATATGCCTACTAATGCTGATTTTGGCGTGGATACTCCAGATCATTATGGTACTGTGACCTATATGGACGCTGATGGTTTATACCATGAAGAAAAAGTTATTTCAGAAATCGGGGATTACAGTCACGTTTATGAAGGTTTGTACGAGTCGATTATCAATGGAAAAGATAAAACAGTGAAAGATGAAGAAACGATTCGCCAACTAGAGATCCTTGAAGAAGGTATTCAAAATATGAAACCTTAACTTGTCGAATCATAAAAACAAAAAAACTCTACTCAGAAAGAAGGTTTATAATGAAACTTGCTATTATAGGTTCTGGAATGATCGTGAATGATTTTTTAACGATGGTTCATGCTATCCCCGGAATTCAGTTAGAAGCGATTGTGGGCACAGCTAGAAGCGTGGATAAAATGGAGTTGTTAAAAAAAGACTATGGCATTGGCCAAGTCTCAACTGATTACGAAGATTGTTTGAATGATCAGAATATCGATACCGTTTATATCGCATTACCAAATCATCTTCATTTTTCTTTTGCCAAACAAGCCCTGCTCAACAAAAAAAATGTTATTTGTGAAAAGCCCTTTACCTTGAATGTATCCGAAATGAAAGAACTGAGAGAACTGGCTTCAGCAAACAATGTTATGCTGTTAGAAGCCATAACCAATCAATATCTGACCAATTACAAAAAAATAAAAGAAGCAGTAAAAACAATTGGAGATATCAAACTTATTGAATGCAATTATTCACAGTATTCGTCACGATACGATGCCTTCAAAAAAGGAGACATCTTACCGGCTTTCAATCCTAAAATGGGTGGTGGGGCTTTAATGGATATCAACATTTACAACATCCATTTTGTAACAGGGCTTTTTGGAGAACCACAAGAAATAAACTATTCGGCAAATGTGGAAAACAGCATCGACACTTCTGGCATCCTAAGTCTTGATTACAAGGATAAAAAAGTAGTCTGTATAGGTGCTAAAGATTCCACAGCTCCAGTAAGAACCATCATCCAGGGCAATAATGGCGCTATAGTTATTGAAGGACCTACTAGCACCATTGATCGGTTTACTGTAATAGACCATCAAAATAAGAGCCAAATAGTTGATTTTAAAGTGCATACACATCGGATGTATGAGGAATTTGTTGAATTTGAAAGAATCATTAGAGAGTCTGACTTTGAAACTATGACCAAACAACTTGATCACAGTGAACTAGTCATGTCTATTGTAGATAAAGGGTTAGAAACTGCAGGTATATCACTAGGATAATCTTAGAAAGTGAAAAACAGGTGCTTTTTCAATAGATGGTCGTATCAAAGTTCTTCTGACAAAATTCCATTTTGAATTAGTAACTGTTTTTCTTTTAAATTTTCCACATTACTTCTATATTCTTTTGCATATAAAATAGAATATAAAGTATCTAATACATATTGAAAGGCAACTTGTGAGGCGAAAGTTCCCACCTTTACAAAATCATATTCTTCCTGAACTATCACTATTGTTTCAGCAGCTAATGGAATCAAATCAGATTCTGTATTTCCGGTTATTAAAATAGTAGGGATATTTTTGTTGGAAAAATGTTGTAACATACGCTTATATTGCGGACTAGTTCCACTATAAGATAAAAACAGAGCACAGTCCTTTGCAGTAAGGTTAGAAGCATTCCATGCCTCGTCTGCATATTCTTCAGAGATAATTGCAAATTTATTGATTTTTACTAATTTATTTTGAAAGCTTCTCGCTCGTATTTGTGAATCACCACGTGAAAACAGAAAAATATGCTTAGATTTGAACAGAATCTCTGCCACTGATTGCAGCAACTCTTCATCTAATTGATTCAATGTTTTTTTTATGGTATCCATTGTTAAATTGGCGATATTCTTAGCAATATCCATGGTTAAATCTTCTTGTTTAAAAGGAAAGTTAGCATCCACTTCACTAGGTAAATGTAGCTGACTGTAGACAACACCTGAGATGGCATTCTTAAAACTTCTAAACCCATCATAACCCATTTTTTTGCAGAGACGGATAATCGTCGAATGAGAAGTGTACGTTAGTTTTGCCAGATCCTCAATATATATCGTCGGAATTTTGGTGATATTCTGTATAACATAATCCGCAACTCTCATTTCTGTATTTGTAAAATTTGTTTGGTCTTTCAACTTAGTCAATACTTGCACCAAAGTAAACCACTCCTTTATAACCTGATTCTATATCATCTAGTTAACTTTTACTATACAAGCTCGCGTGTAAAATCAGCATTTCTGCCTAAACAAATTATTGAAATGAGGTATAAATCATCCTATCAAAAATAGACTGTGTATAATTTCAATCTTCCAGTCCTTTTTCTCAAAATATCTCTTTTGCCCTTTTCAAATTTATGAGATACTACTAAGCGTGACTGAAAACGGAGGTAACGACATGATTTATATAAAAGAAGCCATTTTGCATATCTTTGATGTGAACAGCGATGAACCAATTTTTTCCTTTGCCGGATTAGATATCTCGGAGAAATTTACGATGGATTACATCCACGCGATGATTGAAAAAGTGGAAGATTCGGACAATATGAAAAAAGGAGTCTTGGCTGAAGGTAATCCTATGATCTCGACTTTTTCAACCTTAACAACAAATTTTATTGAAACCACAAAAGCTTTAACAGAGAAATTCTTTTCGATCACCAAATTAAACCCGGAAATACCCCCGGCTGATTTGTTGTTTGTCTATTTTACAATGGATGAAGTGCCTCACTTGGGACTTTTCAAACTAAATTATTCCAACAGCATCACGCATCACATTTCTTATGAGTCTGAGCAGTTGACGAACCAATTAGTGGTCAATCAATCGATTCTGCCGAGTGCTCGTCAAGCGATCCAAGAAGGTATGGTCTTAAATTTGAATGTGATGGAATACCATGTGATTGAGAAAAAACATTTGATCGACGAATTAGCTGAAAAAGTCTTTTATTTCACAGAAATGTTTTTAGAAGACAAACCTCAACCTAGTTTGAAAGAGAATATTGCTATCATCAAAAAAGCTGTTCAGAAAACTAGTAAAGCTTTCAATGAGGAAGAATTCCAAGTTCTTGCTGACACGAAAGACGCCATCGTTCACAGTATGACAGAAGAAAATGTCATCGATAACCAAATGATTGCCGAAACCCTTTACGGTGACAACTATGCTAAAAAGGAAAAGTTCTTTGAAGAAGTCCAAGAGATGGGCTATGTAGACCGCGCTCCTGCTGAAGTGGCGGTTGCCGGACCTAAGTATTCCAAACAAAAATTCCGTTTAGACAACGGAATCGAGATCAGTATCCCGATCGATTTGTACAAGGATCCTGAAGTTGTCGAGTTCATCAATAATCCAGACGGTACCACATCCGTTATGATCAAAAACATCGAAAAAATCAAAAACTTATTCTAAAAAAACTTCCTTTGTCTGAGCTTTTACTGCTCCGTACAAAGGAAGTTTTTATTTAACGTTGTTTTTAATTTCTTCCATGTTCTCATACAACTGAGGAAACTCATGGCATCTTTTTATTCTAGACGTACAGATCTCTTTTCCAAATGAAATCATAGATTGATGTGCTCTGCCCCAGTATTTTGCTGGGATAATTTCTGTCACACGCTCCTCGATTTGCTTAGGTGTAGCATCTTCTTCTACTATTTTATGGTGTTTGCAAATACGTGAGACGTGCGTATCCACCGCAAATGCTACTTGATCAAAAGCAACACTCAACAAAATGTTAGCAGACTTAGGTCCGATTCCGGTTAACGATTGCAGTTCTTTGCGCGTATGTGGAACTTCTCCGTCAAACTTCTCAAGCAGCTCCTGGCTGCTTTTGTAAATATACTTTGCCTTATTTCGGTAAAGTCCAACCGTTTTGATGTAAGACTCAATTTCTTCAGGCGAAGATTCTATGACAGCTCGTGGACTTGGGTACCGCTCAAATAATCGGTCTGTTACTTTTGCGACTGACTCATCTGTTGCTTGAGCACTCAATATGACGACCATCAACAATTGAAACGGATTCTGGTAACGCATCGTTGGTACAGCATCGGGATATAGTTTCATAATCTCATAAATCACATGTTGGGCAGCTTCTTTTGTCAGCATAAGTATTCCTTTCTTTGATTCTTTTCTTTCAATATATCATATTTTTATCAGCTGTTTTCAGATATGTCTATTACAAATAATGAATTTTGATATAATAAGTAAAGCGATTTCTATTTTAATTAAGCTTGCAAGAAAGGTGCTATATCAACATGATACGAAACGTGTCGTCTTTATTTGATCAATGACACTTATAGTGGCTATCGTTTTCTTACAATTATCCTGATAATAATTACAGAGGTGATACGATGAAAATTGGAGACAAGATTAAAGAAGAAAGATTAAGAAAGGAGTGGACTCAAGAACAACTAGCCCAATTATTAAATGTGTCTCGTTCAACTGTTTCAAGCTGGGAAGTAGCTAGGAATTACCCAGATTTAGAAACAATTGTTGCAATCAGCGATTTATTTGGTATCTCTCTAGACAGATTACTTAGGGAGGATAAACAAATGGCGAAAGATACGACAAAAAAATTAAAAAGAGGCCAATTATATAAATATGCTTTAATAGCATTGAGCATAATTGTTCTGCTATATTTTGGCTACAATGCAAAGTTACGATTAGATGAACATACTTATAGAAGCAACTTAGAAGAATACGGGTGGGAAAACATTCAATCTTCTTCTCCTGCTCAATCGAAAGATGAAAGCAATGCTTACGAATTAGCAGAAAATGATATTACTTATAAGAGTCATCTTCTGACTGCAGAAGATTCAATTGGTTTTCCATTGCCAGAACAGAATATTTCAGTAATCACTACAAAAGATGATTTCGTAGTAGATGTTTCTTATGAAAATGAAATCGGTGTGAGCATTTCACCCGAAAATGATCAGACTGTCAGTAAGCAATTTTACGTAACCGTTGACCGCAATGGTAATCTTGCTGAAAGTGACTCAAGTTGGTCCGAAGATGAAAGACAAGCAATCCTAAATTACCTTTCAACTTACCAAGATACACACCAAGAACTGATCGATAAAACACTTGAAAAAATAAGCGAGATCACAGGAAAATAACACTATCTTCAGATTAATAGAAATAGAAAGATTGGTAGCAATATCCATATATAATGGATGTCTCTACCAATTTTTTTACTTAACTACTACCAAAAGCGTTATAAAACTTTCTATGTAATTCAATCACTTCTTCGTGAGCAGTAATAAACAAAATGATCTCATCATCTTCTTCTATAAAAAAATCTATTGTAGCGTCGGCATCATTTTCACCATAATAATTAAGAATGTCATCCAATAGTTTAATAATATCTTTTTTATCTTTCGGTAACCAGTAGTAATCAATCTTGGCCTTTTTAGAACTGACTGTTCCTGGCCACTTCTTATTGTATTCTGTTTTTACCAACTTTCCAGCCATATTTTTTTTAACTTCTGGAATGAAGCCTTCTGATGGATAATATTCCACAACACCAATTAAACTATTCATTGCGATCAACTTAAGAAGTTTCCTAAAATTCTTTTTCAAATAAAAGGCGTCTATTGATTTCATTACCTCATACTTTGTAGTTTTGGTCATACAGTCTCCTTTCGACTTATTCTTCATCCTTTTTATCTTCCAATAATCTTTGAATATTGTTCAGCACATTTACAATAGCTGAGCCATAATGAATCAAAATCATGAACACTGGTACCCAAGTTAAGAAATAAAACATTCTGCCACCTCTTTTGTTAAGCGTTTTCAAATTATCCTTATACTGAATAATAACATAACAAATCATTTGTATAACTAAAAATCTTAATAAGTTTTTTTGAGTTCCAATAGTTCTTTGGCCCTACCTGCTGCGGTATAATAGAAAAAACAGTTCCCAAAAAATAAACCTAAGGATGGTTCTTGAGATGAAGCTAACGCAAGACGAAATACTCAATGCTATTTATAACCTGATCCTTAATCCTGGAACTCGAGACTGGGAGCGGTCTTTACTCTTGGAAGCCAGAAATGCCTTAGAGAACGGTGCGAATTTTGATACTCAGCTTTCGAAATTGGAAGCTGACTTGCGTCCATTGGCTCTCAGAAATAATTTAACACCTGACGTGACCGATTTTTATCATCACATTACGGATCAGACTACTTCTGATACTCCATTTGATTTCAACAAGCACTCTCTTGACGATCCCGTTCATCAAGACTCTGCGATATTTGCTGGCGGTTGTTTTTGGTGTATGGTGGAACCATTTGAAAACCGGAATGGAATCATTTCAGTTCTATCCGGCTACACTGGCGGAAAGGTAGACCATCCGACTTATGACCAAGTGAGCGGTCAGTATACAGGTCACGTAGAAGCTGTTGAGATCATATTTGATACACGGATCATTCAATACGCTGATTTAGTGGAGCTTTACTGGCAATTGACCGATCCGACTGATGCATCTGGTCAGTTTCAAGATCGAGGCAATCAGTATCACCCCATCATTTTTGTAAAAGACGAGCAGCAGCGTCAAATCGCTGAGGCTTCCAAACAACGATTAGCTGATTCAGGCAAATACACGAAACCGATCGTTACCTCTATTGAACCTGCAACTGCATTTTGGCCGGCAGAAAACTACCATCAGCAGTTCTATCAAAAGAATCCTGAACGGTATAAAAGAATCGAGCGATCACGCCGCCAACTCAAGGCTTATCAAGCTCTGCAAAGGAAACTTAGAGCTCCATTTCAAAAATCTAAACGCGATTAGAAAGGAGCTGCTCAGAAATGGATATGGAAAACGTGGTAAAGATACAAACGCGACAAGAGCTGAGAACCTGGCTTGAAACGCATTCCACCTCCAAAAGGTATTGTTGGGTCATTACCGATTCAACCAAAGGAACTCACTCTGTTCCTTACCTCGATATCGTGGAAGAAGCCTTGTGTTTTGGCTGGATCGACGGTACAAAGAAAAAACTATCAGCTACTGATTCAGCGCAAAGGCTGTCTCCCAGAACGAAAAAAAGCCATTGGACAGAATTGAATAAGGAGAGGGTCAGAAGGCTGATTCGTTTGGGTTTGATGACGGAAGAGGGATTGAAAGTCTTGCCTGATATGCGTATCGAATCATTCGTCATTGATAAAGAGATCGAAAGACGTTTGAAAGAAGACGAACACGTATACCAGAACTATTTGGCTTTTCCAGAATTGTATCGAAGAATCCGAATCGACACCATCCAAAGTTACAAACATGATCCGCAGCTTTTCAACAAACGGTTAGATAAATTCATTGAGAATACAAGAAACAGCAAACAGTATGGTCAGTGGAATGACAACGGTCGTTTACTTGAGGATTGACTGCTGGCTTTTAACACATAAAACTCCTCCAAAAGATTAACTGATCTTTTGGAGGAGTTCATTGATTGATGAAACATTCACTTCGGATTACAATTCGCTGACTGCTTCTTCAACCGTCTTGTCTCCAGCCAGAACTTCAAATTCTTTACGAAGGGTATTGTCATTTTTGAGTACAGAAATCAACGTGCGTGCCACATCTTGACGAGGAACTTCATTAATTTCTTGCCCCATGCCTACTTTGATTTGATCCGTACCATCTGTATCGACTAACATCCCTGGATGCACGATCGTCCAGTCTAATTGCGTACGGTTTTTCAACCATTCATCCGCATAATTTTTTGCAATGGTGTAAATTTGCAGATCGTGTTCTTGTGACATGGCTTCGCGACCTGTACGGAACGTACTCACCATAACAAAACGTTTCACACCCGCTTGTTCTGCAGCTGTCATAGCTTTTACAGCCCCGTCTAGGTCAATCAAAATCGTTTTATCCAGTCCGCTTCCGCCGGCTCCTGCACTGAAAATAACCGCGTCGGTACCTTTCATCGCTTCAGCTAATTCATCTATTGAGTTTTTGACCAAGTCCAAAAGAACTGTGTCTATTCCTCTTTCTTCGAAGAAACCTGCTTGTTCTGCTTTACGTATCATAGCCTTTTCGTCGATTGCACTGTCATCTTTTACAAAGTCGGCAAAATGACGAGCTACTTTTCCATTGGCACCTACTACAAATACTTTCATTTGAAATCCCCTTTCGGTATTTAATGAACTGAGTTCAGCATAGCACGTGTCTTTTTATTTTTCCATTAGTTGATTTCTTTAATGATTCGAGCCGGTGTGCCAGCAAAAAATCTTCCATAAGAGCTCTACTAATCTCTCATTTTTTTGTATTCGTATTCCTAATTTCATGTCCACTTTGGAGAAATTTGTCTCAGTTTATTATTTTCGGCCATGAGCAACTATTTTTTCTCTCTCATGGCCGTCTTTGTTTCACTATTCAGCCATGAGGAGCCAAAATACAGTACTCATGGCTTATGTAACCCCTTTTTTCGGCCATGAGATCCTTTTTCTTGAGCACCATGGCCGAAACAAGCCTTATTTGCCTGATGAAAACTCCATCTCTAAATAAAAAAGGAATGCAAATCAGATTTGCATTCCTTTTTGTCCTAATCTTTAATTAATAGGCACGTAAACTAAGTTTCGATACTTCATCAACCATTTGTGCAAACGGATTGTTCTAAACAACCTTAGTATGATAGGTCTTCTCCATTAGTTGCAATGACTTTTTTGTACCAGTCAAACGATTTTTTCTTGGAACGTTTCAGCGTTCCGTTTCCTTCATTGTCACGGTCTACATAAATAAACCCATAACGTTTTTTCATTTCTCCGGTACTTGCGCTGACGATATCGATCGGTCCCCAAGTGGTGTATCCCAGCAAATCAACTCCATCAATCTCCACAGCATCTTTCATCGCTTGGATGTGCTGAGCCAAGTAATCAATGCGGTAATCATCTGCTACATATCCATTTTCGTCTGGTGTATCTACGGCACCTAATCCATTTTCTACAATGAACAGTGGTTTTTGGTAGCGATCATAGATTTCGTTCATGGTGATCCGCAATCCTAGAGGGTCAATTTGCCATCCCCATTCACTGGCTTCCAAATATGGATTTTTAACAGATGACATAATATTTCCGCCTACTTCATCGACTTCCGGATCTGTAGCAACGACCCTGGAAGAATAATAAGAAAACGAAATAAAGTCGACCGTATATTGTTTAAGAAGCTCTGAGTCTCCTTCTTCCATTTGAATATCGATTCCTTTTCGTTCAAATTTCTTCAACGCATACGCTGGATATTCTCCACGAGATTGAACGTCGATAAAGAAATAATTCTCGCGATCAGCTTGTTGTGCAGCTAAAACGTCTTTTGGATTTGGCGTATACGGGTAAAACTTCCCAGCTGCAAGCATACAGCCGACTTGGTTTTCCGGATCCACCTCATGCGCGATTTTCGTAGCCACTGCACTGGCTATCAATTCATGGTGAATCGCTTGGTATTGGACTTGCTCTTCATTTTCGCCTTCTTCAAAATAAAGCCCCGCTCCCATAAACGGCAAGTGCATGATCACATTGATTTCATTGAACGTCAGCCAATATTTGACCAGACCTTTGTAACGACGGAAAATAGCGTTGCACAAGTTCTCATAAAATCCAATCATTTTTCTATTTCTCCAACCGCCATACTCTTTTACTAAGTGCATTGGGATGTCAAAATGTGTAATGGTCACAAGCGGCTCAATGCCGTATTTTTTACATTCTTTAAAAATGTTCTCGTAGAATTTCAAGCCTTCTTCATTTGGCTCAGCTTCATCGCCTTTTGGAAAAATACGCGACCAAGCAATCGATAAGCGGTACGTTTTGAAACCCATCTCCGCAAATAAAGCAATGTCTTCTTCGTAACGGTGATAGTGGTCGATAGCCTCTTTCGCTGGATAAAAATGGTCCTCGTCGAAATCGAACATTTTCATATGTCCTTTCATCACAGGAAAACGATCTTCTCCATGCGGAATGACATCGACATTGGCCAGCCCTCTTCCACCCTCATTATACCCGCCTTCTGTTTGGTTCGCAGCGGTTGCTCCGCCCCATAAAAAATCTTCTCTAAATCCCATTTGTCTCCTCCTTCAAAGCCTAATTGCTTGGATATGCAGAATAGATTTCTATCCTATTATCAGTATACCCTTATCGAGGATAAAACGCTTACTTATTTGCCGTGTTTTAGAAAATAATATATCTCATGTAATAATGTTCTTGCCATTTTTTCCATTTCCTTTACGTTTTTCATCTTATCTAAAAAGCTATAAAGATAGTGTTAATCTTTCAGGGATTTCTTTATGGTTTCTTCATACGAAGGTTAGGGGGGAATAAATTCAGGAGATTATTCATGTAAAATAAACTTGACTTTAAGTCAAAACAACTTTACTATAAGTAAAACAAGCTTTACTTAGGAGGCTGAATAAACGTGAAACAGAGTAAAGTGTTGTCTAATAAAATTCCTCTTTTAAGGGCAGAACATAAGATGACACAAAAAGAATTGGCAGAAAAATCAGGTGTGAGCAGGCAAACCATCATTTCAATCGAAAAAAATAGGTACACTCCCTCTTTGACATTAGCTTTTGATATTGCAAATGTCTTTGGTGAAGGAATAGAAAATGTATTTGAGTATAAGGAGGAAAAATAATATGTTGTTTACAGTGGCTTCTATTTTAATCATAATCAGTTTAGCTGTTTACCTAGCTTTCCTTGCAAATGAGGGAAAAGACGAACGAGGACAGGCTATTCTTTCAAAATCTAGTCGGATAGCTTTTATGGTTATTCTTTTAGGGTACATATTTCAAAGTTTTTATTTCCAATTTGCAAGTCCAACTATGGAACAAGTTAGAACGATGATTTACATTTGGATGGCACTTGTTTTTAGCAGCAATAGTCTAAGTATTAAGTTGCTTCAAAGAAAAATGTAATCTCTGTTAAAGGTTTGCCTTCTTTCATTATGAAAGTTTACATCATTCTCTTAACGCAAAAATACACCTAAAAGTAATTTTTCTACTTTTAGGTGTATTTTTATAGCATCTTTTTATGTTTGTGTTTCTTCAAATGATTCAAAACAACTTTGATGATTAATGACGACACTGCGACATAAACCAACCAAGTAATCAAAAAACTATTTAAAGTAAAATATCTAGGAACGAAATAAGGGTAACAAAAAAGAATGATAAGATTTATTGGAGCCACAATGTAATACATATATTTTTCCATACTTAAAAACCAGCTAACTCTTTTTATTCGTTTAGTTTGCTACTATAGGTTTGATTTTTCTAGCTACTACAATAATATAGCACATAAAACTTATATGAGAAATCGTTTTCAAAAATAGTTGTTGTGCTTAATATTTACAAAATTATAATTTCTTTATCTTAAAATAACCGACTCCTGTTTAATCTTAAGATTGAACTTATTTCTATTGGTCACTTTCGTTTTCTGCCCGCTCCTTTGCGTTCCCTATTTCCTAGATTATTTGAAAAAAGGGAACGCAAATTCAAATTACGTTCCCTTAATGGTGAGTTCACTCCGAAAAAGACACGCAAACACAATTTGCGTGTCTTTTTAAGCGTCAAATATCATTAAAGGGTACGCAAAGGGGTTTTTACTACTTCATTTGAGCTGGAAGTGGTGTAACCAGACCGTCTTCTATTGCCGTTCAGTTGATATCTCAACAATCGCATGCCGTTAAAGATAACGACTAAGATACTGCCCTCGTGCACCAACATTCCGATCGACATATTCATCCATTCACTGAAAAAGACGCTGGCCATTAAGACTGCGACCACTCCAACTGCGATAATGATGTTTTGTTTCATATTCCGCGCAGTAGCTTTCGTCAACCCCAACGCATGAGGCAAGCGGCTGAAGTCAGAGTTCATTAAGACTACATCCGACGTCTCGATTGCTACGTCTGTCCCTTTCCCCATCGCAATTCCGATATCGGCTAAAGCTAAAGATGGACTATCGTTGACCCCGTCACCGACAAACGCGACGATTTGCCCTTGCTGCTGTAATTCTGCGATGTAAGCTGCTTTATCTTCCGGGAGCATATTTCCATGTGCTTCGGTCAACTCTAACTCGCGAGCTACTACATCCACCGTTCCTTGGTTGTCTCCTGAAAGAACGATTAGATTTTTCACGCCTAGCTGCTTCAACTCTTCTAAATCCTTTTTGACTCCTACGCGAACCTGATCGCGAATCCCCATCAGAATCTTCAATTCGCCATCGACCGCTGTCAACACCAGCGAATTGCCGTTTTTTCCAAATCGCCTGATATCTGCTTGTGCTTTTTGATCCATGAGCACGTGTTCTTGTTCCATCAATGCTGCATTCCCAACCGCTACTCGGTGACCGTTCACTTGAGCTGTGATACCGCCGCCTTTAACAACTTTTGTATCTTCTACTATCGAAAAAGTCGTTTCTCCTATTTCCTGCAGAACGGCTTTTGCGAGCGGATGATCGGATTCCCGTTCTACACTGGCTAAATACCCAAGAACTTCCTCTGCCTGACCGTCGTAAAATTCCATTTCTGCCACAGCGGGGTTCCCTTGTGTCAACGTGCCCGTCTTATCAAATACAATCGTATCCACTCGGCTGAAGTCATGGATGACTTCACTTCCTTTGAGAAGAACTCCATTGCGCGCACCATTCCCAATGCCTGCAACATTAGAAACAGGCACCCCGATGACTAAAGCCCCAGGACAGCCTAGTACCAAGATCGTGATCGCCAATTCGATATCTTGGCTGAACAGCCACACTGCAAAGGAAAGCACCAATACCGCCGGCGTATAGTATTTGGAAAAGCGATCGATAAAACGTTCCGCTTCCGACTTAGAATCTTGTGCTTCTTCCACCAGCTCAATGATTTTCCCAAATGTCGTATCCTCGCCCACTCGATCGGCGCGAATTTGTAAAGTGCCGTTTTCTAAAATCGTTCCGGCATACACTTCAGCACCCGCCGTCTTGTTCACCGGCACCGATTCGCCCGTGATACTAGCCTCATTGATGTGGCCTTCTCCTGACAAGACGGTGCCATCTACTGGAACTTTAGCTCCCGTTTTGACAAGTAGAATATCTCCTTCATCAACGGCATCTACCTCTACTTCTTCAAATGCTCCATCTTCCATTTGGCGCAGAGCACTTTCTGGTGCCATTTCCGTCAGCTCTTTGATCGCCGAACGAGTCTGATTCAATGTTCGCTGTTCCAAAAAATGCCCGAACAAAAATAAAAAGGTCACGATAGCTGATTCTTCATAGTTTTGGATCAAGAAAGCCCCAATGACCGCAATAGTGACCAAAACATCGATGCTGACCACTTTCACTTTCAACGCTTGAACGGCTTGAATAGCAATCGGCGCAACTCCTAGAATAGATGCCACGATCAATGCTCCTTCAGAAACCCACACATTTTTTAACACAAAGTGGCTGAAGAATCCAATGATGATCAACATTCCACTGATCCAAGTAATCTTACTTTTCTTACTTAATACATACTGTTGCATGATTTTCCCCTCCTATTTTATGGTTAAACCTAGTATAAAAGACTTCTTCAACTTAAAATTTGACTGCCATCAAGTTTAAGAACCTTATTGCCTTTTAGCATAAAAAAGATTCCAGAAAACTTTCTGGAATCCACAAGATGGGTCACGCCTGATAAGCTCGATCTATCTCCGAAAGCATGTTGTACACTGCTGCATACGTTTCACACACATCGTCAGGAACAGCGTACTGATTTGTGACCTCGCGTAATTTTGAAAACTCTGTATCCAAATTGGGACTCGCAATCCCTGCTGCTTGTGTTTTTTCCTTTATCTTACTAAACAATTCCCGCACTTCAAATGCTTCAGGATGGTTCTTTCCATGTGCACGAGTGATTGCTGACGTGAACAAATCTAATTGTTTAAAATGGTTGTTTGCGACTTCCTTAAATGCTGTCATAATAAGGTTCCTTCTTTCTTGAATAATAGTTTTAAGCAGATTTAACGGTTGTTTTAAGGACTGGATAACCCAAGTCTACAATCGCTTTTTCGATTTCATTGATAGAAAGGATCTGTTCGTCAAATTCCGTTTTTACTTTACTGGAATTAAATAAAACTTTGACGCTTTCTTTGTCGATCCCCTTCAATCCTTTTACAGCACTCTCGATTTTTTGCAGGCAGCTTGGACAAGATAAGGTTTCTAAAGTCAAAACAGCTTTTGTCATGATGCATTTCTCCTTTATCGTTTTATTTGCAGAAGAGGATTTCTCTTCCTTACATCTGCAGTATAGCCAATTTGGTTGAATCAAAACTTGATCCTTATCAAGTTTTGATAGTTTTCCTAAAATAAAGAAACGACCTCCCAGATCTGTCTGGTGAGGCCGTTTCACATTTTTTGAATCAGGCAAACAAGTTGAGCAGTGCTTGAAAAGTTCCACTCTCTGCCATAATATATAGTCCCAATCCGATAAAGACAACCGGGACAATGATCCGTTCATACTTTTCAAGCGTTTCAGAGACAAAAGAGACTTTTGCCAGTCGATAACTGATATAACAAAGAAGTGCAATCGAAATAGCAAATACAACTAGAGCTACTCCAATTTCTAGAGCTGACAGAGCGGTAAAGTAAGGAATGTAAATGCCTAGATTATCGCCACCTGAAGCAATCGTTATTAAAGCTACCGTCCAAAATAAACGGCTTGTGTCTCGAGTTTCCAGCTTTTCAACTACTTCATCTTCTTCTTCTTCTTCCTCCTCACCCACTAAGGCAACTCGCACCCCTAAATAAATCGGAATTAGCCCCAGAAGCCCGATCACCCAATCTTGAGGAATAAAGTTCAATACATATGCAGCAAATAAACTTACTGCCACTAAGATTCCTGTGCCGAGATATTGTCCCCAATAGATTTGACGGACACCTTTTTTGGTATAACTTTGCGAAAAAATAATCAATAGGATAAATAGATAATCAATACTCGTGGAAATATAAACAGCTATAGCTGTAAAAATACTTTGCAACAAACTTGTTTCCTCCAAACTAAAATTTCATCATTTTGTTTCTGACATCTTGAAAAAAGCACGAATAGTCGAATGCACTTCTTCATTCGCTATAGAATAATAAACCATTTTTCCATCTTGCCGCGCTTTTGTCATTCCCTGCTTTTTTAAAAATCGTAAGTGGTGTGACGTTGTAGCTATACTTGCATCTAATACAGCCGCCAGATCACAAACACACATTTCCTTATACGTTTCTAAAGCATAAAATATCTTAATCCTAGATATGTCTCCAAAGCATCTCCCTAATGCAAGTAAACGTGAAAAGTCGTTTTCGTCCAATCTATTTTTTACATTTTCTACTTTTTCTTTATGTACGATATTCGCTTTACAAACTTCTATACTCATTTTCTCCACCTCTCATTCAAACTTTCATTTGAATGAAGTATATCTCTTGAATTATCCTTTTGTCAATCGCCTCAACATGCCTAGTTTTCTTCTATCAGCACTGAAAGACGTCACAAAAAAATCGTGCTGAAAGTCTGCACGATTTTTTGACCTATCAAATATTTCTCTACTGTTATTCTGCCTCTCCGGAACGAACCTTGTCTTTGTATTTGACCATACTATACGCTGAAAGCCATGCTGTAATCGGGATGATCAAAATAGCACCCGTTCCTGTATAAAAAATCGACATGGCTTCAGACGCGAACACTTTCGAATTTAAAACCTCGCCTAAAGAGTAGCCTAAATCCTTAAACCAAATAATCAGAGCCAGATAACCGCCGATGAAAGCAAAGAATAACGTGTTTGTCGTTGTCCCAAGGATATCTTTTCCAACTGTCATCCCGGACTTGAATAATTGGTACCGATCTAAAGTCGGATTGTGAAAGTAGATTTCGTTCATCGCAGAAGAAATCGAGATGGCTGTATCGGTTATAGCTCCGATCGTTCCCATGATGATCGTACAGATGATGATGTCGCCAAAATCGATCCCGACATAAAATGAAAACGACAGCAGCTCTTCAATTTCTTCTATCCCAAACCCTTGAATTTTAGACTTCTCTACCAATACAAAAACAGCGAAAATCAACAAAATCAACGTAAGAATCGTTGAAACAAAGGCCGTAAGAGACTTAAAATTAAACTGATTGATGTAAAATAAATTAATGCAGCTGATCAATATACAAGCAATGATCGTTAGAAGAATCGGATTGATTGCTTGGTCTGTCATAAGAATGATAGTAACCAGCATGATCCCGAAGTTGAAGAACAACGCCAGAAAAGAGCGCGTCCCTTTTTCCCCGCCGATCACTTTCATGAGGACAAATAAAATCAGTGCCAACAAAATCAGTACATTCATTTGATCACCCTCCCCTTACGGATAAAGTAAATGGCTGTATAGATGCTGATGGGAATCGTCAAGACGATCCCGATGCTTCCTACTAGCGCCCTCGTCAACTCTAACGACAAATTCATCGACAATGTATAATTCACTGCCATACCGTTTTTCAAATACAACAAGATCATCGGAATACTGCCGCTTACATACGCAAAGAACAGCACATTAGACATGGTGCCCATAATGTCTTTGCCGATTTCTCTGCCGGATGTCTTCAAGTCTTTCAATGCGATCGCCTGATTTTTCTCCGTCAGCTCATACAGCGAGGAAGTGATCGTGATGGCAATGTCCATTGCCGCTCCTAGAGAACCGACTAAAAGGCTGGCTAAAAATACCGACTGCGGATTTCTGGTGATAAAAGCCATCTCTTCGTACCGCAGTCCTTCTCCAGCTGTCAATTTAATGACCGCATAAGCAATCAGCAACGACGAGAATGTCCCTGCCACAGTGGCTAAAATAGCCGCATGGGTCTTTTTGTTGTTTCCGCTCACCAACAACAATGAAAAGACTGTAAAGAAAAGCACCAGTCCGCTGCAGATCCAGAATAAATTTACGTCTTCTCCCTCAGTGTAGTAATTCATCGCCAGCATCAATACCAAAACATTGACGACTAAACTGATCAATGAGTACAAACCGCTCTTTTTCCCAACCCATAGGACCGTCACGATAAACAACCAAGCAGCAACTACGATAAACGTATCTCGTTTAGCCCCTTCGATATTTCCTGTCAAATGCGTTCCCTCATCGTTTTGAATACTCACGAAGATTTTATCTCCCATTTGATATTCGTGGTCCGCCGCACCGGATTCGGAGTATTGGTTTTCCATTAGAATCCGTTGCCCTTTATGGTCGCCGTTTTTGATTTCACCGATCACCGTTTGATCAATTACTTGATCTGTATTGCTCAGGGAATCTACCGTTTCTTCTTCATCCGTCACAGTAGTTTCTATCACTTCTGCTATCGGCTTGTCGTATAAGTAAAAGTTATTTTGTACAAATAAGATGGATAACACCATACTGAGTAAAATCAATCCATAGGTTATAAACGTTTTATTTTTCCATTTGATATTCATCAGAATACCTCCAATTGAATGAGTATCTCAGTGTAGCCTATCACTTTTCGTTCTTCAGAGACAACCCTTTTTTAGCATTTTAGCCCCTTATTTGAAGCTTTCATCCGCTTCATGTAAGATTGATGTAGAGAGTACGGCAAGTTTTAGGATAAAAACAAGAAGGAGCTAATTAGGATGAGTGTTTTTACAGAGCAGCAAAAATTAACTATTTTAGAAGATCTTGTAGCTATCAACAGTGTCAACGAAAACGAGATCGAAGTAGCGGAATACCTGAAGAAATTGTTCGCAGAGTACGGTATCGACTCCACGATCGTTCCCGTTACAGAAACCAGGGTCAATTTGGTAGCGGAAATCGGTTCAGGATCGCCGGTATTTGGGATCTCAGGACATATGGATGTCGTCTCACCGGGGGATGTCTCCAACTGGTCGACAGACCCATTTGTGCTGACCGAAAAAGACGGCAAGCTTTATGGACGCGGGGCTAACGACATGAAATCAGGACTGGCTGCTTTAGCCATCGCTATGATTGAATTGAAAGAAAGCAACTCTTTAACAAAAGGTTCTGTCCGTTTCATGGCAACGACTGGTGAAGAAGTCGGCGGAGCTGGTTCGAAGAAATTATATGAAGAAGGCTACATGGACGATGTCGATGCTTTGATCGTCGCAGAACCCTCTCAAGACGTGATCGTTTATTCGCATAAAGGTTCCTTGAACTTCAAAGTCACTTCAAAAGGACAAGAAGCGCACAGTGCTATGCCGCATTTAGGTTACAACGCGATCGATCCACTAGCTGAATTCATCACTCGAGTGAACGCAGAAGTACGCGACCCGAGCCGCTCAAATGAAACGCTGGGCGAATTGATCATGAACTGCACGATCGTACAAGGCGGACAGCAAGTCAACTCGATTCCTGAGGTTGCTGCTGCAGAATTCAACGTGCGGACGATTCCTGAATACGATACGGAAGAAGTCATTGCCAAATTCAATGAGATTGCTGAAGAAATCAACAAGCAAAAAGATGCTAAGATTCATGTAGAAGTCACAATGGCTCTGCCGAGTGTGTTCACAGATGGAAAATCTGAACTGGTAGAAATCGCTCAAGATTTAGGCGAGAAGTATTTCGGTGAAAAACCTGGAACGATTGGTTCTCCAGGAGTAACTGACGGATCCAACTTCCTGCGCTCTAAAGGCGACGAGTTCCCGTTCATGATGTTTGGACCCGGCTTAACTAAAATGGCTCACAAAATTGATGAGTACGTGCACAAAGATGTTTACTTGAAATTCATTGATTTGTACAAAGAAATGATTTTAGCATTTAATCAGTAAAATCGTTTATTAGATAGATTTTTTTTGATCATACTAAATAAGACCTCTGCTGAATTCAGCGGAGGTCTTATTGTATTGAAAGATTGAAGTCACTAGCTTTATTCATTCGGGTAAAGATTTTGATACGTTTCTACTGACTGTTCGATCAATTTTTTTAAAACTTGAGTGTCGATATCCGCTAGTTTATTGACATAGATACAAGCCTTTCCTGTCGTATGTTTGCCAAAGTTTTCCAGCATTTTTTCTCTTTCTTCACTTTCATAAGCTAAATAAAGACTGATCTTCGCTTTTCTTGGCGAGAATCCGGCTAAAGGTGCGTCCCCTTCATGTCCTGAAGCATACTTATAGTGATAGCTGCCAAAACCGATGATACTCGGACCCCACATTTTCGCTTTAAAGCCTGTTACCTCTTCAAAAATGTCCAGCAACTGATAAGCATCAGCTTTTTTCTTTTCACTCTCTACACTTTCGATAAAGTCGATCACGCTATTATCATTTTCTTTCATTTTCGGTTCAGCCATACAGTCACGCTCCTCTTCTTCGAATAGATGTTAGTTCCATTATGGCACTTTAAAAGTACAAGTACAATTCTCTGAAAAAGAGCTTCCATAGCTACAGTAACAAATAGAAATATTTTTTAAAAACATCATTTATTTAATCAGCTATTATGGTACACTTAGCTCAATTAAATTGTATCGTAACTGTTATATTTGAGGAGATGTAGGATGAAAAGAAAAATAAGTCTTAAATGGATTTTCTTGCTTTTAGTTTCAGCTTTAATTGTTGTACTATCAGTTTACTTACTACATCTAAGGTCTGTAAAATACGAAGGCAGACCGTTAACTATTGCTGTTATAGGAGATTTTCCAGAGATCAAAGAAGAACAAGTCAGTTTTGAGGAAATCACTTTTGATGATGTCATGAATAATGATTTCGATTCTTATGATGCCGTTTTTATCATGCCCGAAAATTTATCGCAAGCCAGTGAAATTCCGTATGCAAAAATTTACTTAGATTATCCTATTCCGTTCTTTTTTATAGAGGCTAACAACCATATTCCATTTACAGAAGCAGATTTAGATTTTGACGATGATTCCTGGGAAGATTGGGAATGGACAACAGGAACGAGTTATGCCAGCGGATTCTATGCTGAGACTGCCGATAGTTCAACAGCTTGGGAATTTTATTTGTACGATGACGAAAATACAGATGAAAACATAAAAGCAGTCTATTCAGAAATATTCAGATCCATTACAGAGCTATGACAATACCCATTTAAATAATTGATTAACCTATCAAAAACTCGAGGCTATTTTATAAGCCTCGAGTTTTTGCATCATTTAACACGCACAAAAGCGGGAAGCTGATGCTCCCCGCTAAATCAAACCTATTTATTTAATATTTGCAAAGTGTTCTAACGTTCCGACCATGTTGGCTACAAAACCGTACTCGTTGTCGTACCAAGCAACTGTTTTGACCAATTGGCCGCTTTCGCCATCTATAACTTTCGTTTGAGTTGCGTCAAAGATAGAACCAGCCGGCACTCCGATAACATCTGAAGATACGATGTCATCTTCATTGTATAAGAATGCATCTGTTGCAGCTTCTTTCATTGCCGCATTGACTTCATCTACGGTTACTTTTGTATTCAATACTGAGTACAACTCTGTCATCGAACCTGTAACGGTTGGGATACGGACAGCTGTACCATCAATTTTACCTTCCAATTCAGGAATAACTTTTCCTACTGCTTTAGCAGCACCTGTTGAAGCTGGAATCGCATTTTGCGCTCCGGCACGGTTTTTACGTCCGCCAGGTGAATCTTGAAGCGCTTGAGTTGCTGTATAGGCATGAATCGTTGACATCAATGCACTATTGATACCGTATTTTTTGTTCAACACATTTGCCATCGGTGCCAAGCAGTTCGTTGTACAAGAAGCTGCAGAAACGATTTGATCATCTGCATCCAACGAATCATGGTTAACTCCGTAAACAATGGTTTTCGTGTTGTCTACTTCTGCTCCGGCAGCTTTAACTGGCGCAGAGATCAATACACGTTTGGCTCCTGCATCCAAGTGAGCTTGAGATTTTTTCGCTGAAGTATAGAAACCAGTACATTCTAGAACGATGTCGATACCTAAGTCGCCCCAAGGCAATTGGCTCGCATCTTTTTCTTCGTATGCTTTGATTTCTTTTCCATCCACAATAATCGCGTCGTTCCCTACTTCTACCTCATAAGGGAAGCGTCCTTGAGCAGTATCGTATTTTAGCAAATAAACTAAGTCGTCATTATCCGTCAAGTCATTGATCGCAACTACCTCTAACTCTGTGTCCATTTCCAACATCCGGCGCAACGCCAAACGTCCGATACGTCCAAATCCATTAATCGCTACTTTTATTGACATGAATATTTCCTCCTTCTTTATTTGAATCTACTTTTATGGTAACGCTTATGAAGGAGAATTTCCAATTGTACGCATTAAAAAAGATAGACGCTCTCACAACAAAACAGTACCTTGTATTCTCTATACGAAATCAAGGTACTGTCTCTAAAATCTTTCAATTATTAAACAACCGTTTCTGCACTATCAGAGTAATCCAAAGCTGAAGAACCAGAATCACCCGTACTGATGCGGATCACATTTTCCACCTCATATACAAAAATCTTCCCATCTCCAACATGGCCCGTATAAAGAACCTTGCGTGCCGCTTCAACTACTCTTTCTACCGGAACACTGCTCACAATGATTTCTATGCGTGTTTTAGGCAGCAGGTTGGCATCCACTTCTGCTCCACGGTAATAAGTGGTGTGTCCCTTTTGTATCCCATAACCGTAAACATTTGTTACTGTCATTCCAGTAACACCGATTTTGTTCAGCTCATCTTTTAGTTCTTCAAATCGATCTTCATTAGCAATAATGTCGACTTTTGATATTTTTTCTTCTCCTGAAAGGGACCGTCCTAATTTCGGCAATTCAGGTTTTATTTCTGGGATCGTTTCTTCCGTATCAAAGTCTACATCCCCCAAGCCCATTCCAGCAAATGCCAGCTCTGCATCATTTGGTTGCTTATTGATTCCTCTAAATACAGGAACTTGGCCAAAAGGTACAGTAACAAAATCTCCGTAACTTGATTTTAAGCCATGTTCTGAGACGTCCATTCCGGCAATTTCCTCTTCTTTACTGACTCGCAGTCCAACCGTTTTATCAATCACAAGGAATGTAGCTGTCATCGTCACAGCCACCCACAATGCAACTGCTGCAACTCCAAGTATTTGTACGCTAAGCAATTCAAAGTTTCCGCCATATAAAATTCCACCATCGACAGCGAATACGCCTACTAAAATCGTTCCTAAAGATCCCGCTATTCCATGAACTCCAAAAGCCCCAACCGGATCATCGATTTTTGCTTTATGTTCTATAAATTCTAAACCATAAACTAAAGCTATAGAAGAGAGTGCTCCGATCGCAACTGCTCCAATTGGCGAAACGACGGTACAACCAGCCGTGATTCCTACAAGACCAGCAAGCGAGCCGTTTAACGTCATTGAGATGTCTGGTTTGCCGTATTTCATCCAAGTGATTGCCATAGCTACTAGCGTTGCGGTTGTTGCTGAAAGGTTTGTATTTAAAAAGATGGTTCCGATCAATGTCAACGTTTCATCTCCTGTAGCTGATACCGTTGACGCTCCATTAAAGCCAAACCAAGCAAACCAGAGAATGAACACTCCCAAAGCTCCCAGTGTTAAACTATGACCAGGAATGGCACGTGCTTTTCCATCTTTGTCATATTTTCCAATACGAGCACCAAGTATTTTAGCTCCAATCAAAGCTGAGACGCCACCTACCATATGAACTGCCGTTGAACCGGCAAAATCTATAAATCCTAATTCGGACAACCATCCTCCGCCCCAAATCCAGTGACCTGATACGGGGTAAACAATAGTTGAAATGATCAACGTATAAATCAAATAAGAACTGAACTTTGTCCGCTCTGCCATTGCCCCTGAAACAATCGTAGCCGCAGTCGCAGCAAAGACTGTTTGAAACATTAAAAACACATTTCCAGGAATCGTTGAATCGTAATTCCCTTGGACAAATAAATCAGGAGCTCCGATAAAACCTGCAATACTTGGTCCAAACATAATTCCAAAGCCAATGACCCAATACATCAAAGACCCCAATACAAAATCCAATAAGTTTTTCATAATGATATTCCCGGCATTTTTTGCCCGAGTAAACCCTGTCTCTACCATTGCGAATCCCGCCTGCATAAAAAACACCAATACCGTCCCTACTAAAACCCATAGTGTATCTGTTGCTTCAAACATCTTTAACTCCTCCTTTTGACCAGCTATTTTTATAACATGTTATAAAAACTAACATCAAATAACGAAGGTTGCAACACATTTCATTCGATTTATCAAAATAATTTCCTAAACCTTACTTTGCATGTCAGAACACCTAACATCAAATATGGTATATATTTGTATTTCGATATAAAAATTAATAAAAAACCTTTTATAAATAGTCTTTATAAATTATAAACTAAACACTTTTATATATTGGTATATACTATAAAATGTTTATAAAAAACTTATAATTCATTAACCAAACTAACGAACGATATTATAAAAACAAATCATTATGTACGTACTTTTCTCATCTAATCTCTTTTTCAATTAAAACAAACAAAAAAACAGCACATACCCTTTTTCACTAAGGATATGCACTATTTTTATTCATGGTAGATCCATCACACATTTTCTGAATTTCTGCTATGCCAAGTTCTGACTAAAACAGACAAGGTAAAACAAATCAAGAAATACACTACAGCTAAGAAAGCATAGATCATAAAAACTTCTGAGGTTTTAGTGACTTTCCCTAAAATCACTTGTCCGCTTCGAGTGAACTCCATGATTCCCAACCCTGCAAGGAATGAGGTATCTTTGATGGTCGTAATCACTTGCGACAACAAAGACGGAATGATTTTTTTGAACGTTTGCGGCAAAATAATGTACCACAAAGTTTGGAAGAATGAGAATCCTTGAGAGTGAGCCGCTTCAAATTGTCCTTTTGGAATCGCGTTTAATCCCCCGCGAACGATTTCAGCTACTACTGCAGCAGTATATAGGAATAAAGCAAACGACCCTTTCAATAAGATCGTACTTCCTGGAATCAAGAAGGCGCAACCCAGCATCCACAGCAGCAACGGTGTATTACGAAACAACTCGATATAAAATCCGGCTAATTTGCCGAAGATTTTTCTTTCATAGTTCCGCACTAATCCTAAAAGAGTTCCGAATAGGATGGAAAGAATGACCACTCCTAAAGAAATCAGTAAAGACGTTTTTAGACCGTCCAATAGAAAAAGAACATTAGGCTGAGTAAAAACGGTTTTTAGAGACTCGATCATTCCATCACCTCCGGAATATCCACTACTACGGAATCATTTTTCTTCAATTTCTCTTCGTATTTCCGCGAGAAAGTAGCCAGCGGGAAGCACAATAAGAAATACAGCAGCCCCGCTATAACATAAGCCGGTCCATAATTTAACGAATAAGACGCATAAGAGTCAGCTGCATACATCAAATCTGCTCCAGCGATGATCGCCAATACAGATGTGTTTTTGATCAAATTGACCGCCTGGTTCGTTAATGGCGGCAAAATACTTTTCACCATTTGCGGCAAGATGATATAGCGCATGGTTTGCGCGTAATTGAAACCTTGAGAATAGGCGGCCTCATGCTGACCTTTTGGCATGGATAAAATACCGGCCCGCACGACTTCTCCTACATAAGCTCCATGATACAGCCCAACACCTACTACCCCAATAGTGAATTCACTCAATACTAAACCAGCCATAGCCAACCCGTTGTACATAAAGAAAATCTGAATGACCAGCGGGATATTTTGGAAAATCTCCACGTACACCCGCGCAATAGAACGCGGCAGCCAGCTTTGAGCTGTGGAGAGAATACCAACGAATACCCCTATCACTAAAGACAGCAGCAAGGCTAAAACAGCGATTTGAAGCGTCCTAAAAAAACCAGCCCCAATACTGTCAAAGTTTTGAAACAGAGCCTCCCATCTCCAAAGAGCGAACGGATTTGTACTGTTCATTATTCATTCAGTCCCCACTCTGAAACCAATCCATCAAGAGTACCATCTTCTCCCCATGTAGTGATCAACTCATTTACGTGCTCTGCTAACTCTGTATTAGATTTCTTCGTCGCAATTCCATAATCTTGAGTAGCAAAACGGTCTGGCAAGATCACAGTAGAATCATCCAAGTAACCAGCCAAGATCGATCTGTCCACACTAAACGCATCTACACGACCAGAATCTAAAGCCGCTTTGATTTCTGGATAAGTTGCGTATTCTGAAAAGTCCATTGTGATATCGTATTGTTCAGCTTCTGCTTTAATAGCATCGGCTGTTGTTGAACTTTGCGATACTCCGATAGTTGCTCCATCCATATCTTTCAAACCTTCATAATTTTTATCTTTTTTGACCAGCAAACCGACTGCGTCTTCATAATAAGCGTCAGTAAAATTGTAAGTTTCTTTTCGTTCATCGGTTACGGTAAAGGTAGCGATGATCATATCAACTTCACCGTTATCTAATAATGGACCACGTGTTTTTGCTGTAACTGGCGTCAATTCGATAGCGTCTGGATCGCCTAAAATATCTTCGGCTAATTTCTTCGCAATATCGATTTCAAAACCTTCGATTTCTCCGGTCTCGGTATTTTTCAAACCAAAGTTTGGAACGTCTTCTTTGACTCCTACTTTCAATACGCCTGCATCTTTGATGGATTCAATGGTAACTTGATCCGCGCCGCTTGTCGGCTCAGTCGCTGAACCTTCATCTGACGAACAAGCTCCTAAAAACAACAAACTGGACAACATCAATGCAGCGAATAGATTTCTTTTTTTCATCTCTTTTTCCCCCTAATTAGTTGATTATCCCTTTTTTATCGTAAAATTTTACTTAAAAATTCTTTCGTTCGTTCATGAGTCGGATTATCGAAGAAATGTTCCGGAGTCCCTACTTCCAAAATCGTTCCTTCATCCATAAAAATAACTCGGTCTGCTACTTGCCTTGCAAAGCCCATTTCGTGTGTCACGACGACCATCGTAATATTCATACTCGATAGTTGGATCATAACGTCCAGTACTTCTTGCACCGTTTCCGGATCCAAAGCTGATGTCGGTTCATCGAATAAAATGATTTTCGTTTCTGAACAAAGGGATCTCGCGATAGCGACCCTTTGCTGTTGTCCACCTGATAAAGTGGACGGATAAACATTGGCTTTCTCTCTCAGCCCTACGATATCTAAATACTTATAGGCTGTTTCTTCTGCTTCTTTTTTAGATTTTTTTTGCAGCTTTATTGGACCAATCGTCAGATTTTCCAACACCGTCATATGCGGATAGAGGTTGAACTGTTGAAAAACCATTGCAGAAGAATTGCGTACAACTTCTAATTTGTTTTTTGCAGTCACTTGTTTGCCTTCAATAAAAACTTCTCCTGATGTCGGTTCCTCAAGGAAGTTCATACATCGTACAGTCGTACTTTTACCAGAACCCGAAGGCCCGATAATAACGATTTTCTCCCCTTCCGCCACCTCTAGATTGATATCTTTCAGTACATGGTGGTCTCCAAAATATTTATTTACATTTTGCAGCTTAATCAACGTTGCCTCATCTCCTTTTGCAAAAAATTATGAACATTTCATTATTTTGAAGTATTCACGCACTATTCTCTAGTACAAATTAAAATTATAATGATGTTTAGATTAGAAAACAATTAAAATATGCAATATTTATGTAATGTTATCTTACATGAAAATGATAGTTAGTATTTTTTACGTCTCAAAAGCTTATTCTAAAGCCACTTTCCGAAATTAGAGAACGTTCATTATTTTGTCATTAATTAGCAAAAACCTTTTTTATTTTGAGAGAGAAGCTTTTTTAAAATACGGTGATATACTACAAAATCTAATAACTGTTTATTACCTGAATAATTCATACTTTTTATAAACTACCAAATTTTATAATTATCTGTTTAGTTTTATGCTCAATGGTTCTTTTTCTCAAAAATATTTTTCTCCTGAATTAGATAAATTAAATGATACTGAACGTAAAATTTATGAATTAATTTTACTTAGAACAATTGCTATTTTTGAGAAGCCTTATCGCTATGAAGAAACAACTATTTTAACCAATGCGAATGGTATTGAGTTTAAAACTACTGGAAAAGTGGAATTAGACAAAGGATTTAAACGTATTTTATCAGATAGTAAAGAAGATAAAGATGATAAGGAAGTATTACCAGCAGTCGCTAAAAGCGATACAGTTACCGCTAATTTTGAAACAAAACAAGGCGAAACAAAGCCACCAAAACCTTACACCGAAGGTACACTTTTAACAGCAATGAAGAATGTCGGAAGAACGTTAGAAGAAGAAAATGAACAAGATATATTGAAAGAAACAGAAGGTATCGGTACAGAAGCGACAAGAGCTAGTATAATCGAAAATATCAAAAACAAAGGCTATATTCGATTAAATAAAAAATATTTAGAAGTAACCGAAAAAGGAATCACTTTATGTGAAATCATTAAAGATGACCCTATCGCAAACGCTTCAATGACAGCACAATGGGAAAAATATTTAAACAAAATAAAAGAAGAACAAGGTACACAGGAAGCCTTTATTGATAGTATTGGACGATTTATTGAACATACGATTAATACTGTACCTGATAATTTCAAAAATAGTGATATTCAAGTTCATGCAAAAAAAAAAATGGACGACAAAATGATTGGCACTTGTCCTAAATGCCAACATCATATTGTAGATAAAGGGAAATTTTTGGGGTGTGATAATTATCCTGAATGTAAGTTTACTTTACCAAAAAAATGGAGTGGTAAAACGATACCTAAAAAGAATATCCAAGAATTGCTGGAGAAAGGTACTACATCAGAAATTAAAGGGTTTAAAAGTAAAAAGGGTAAGAACTTTAATGCTAAATTGAAAATTGTTGAAAATAGGGTAACTTTTGACTTTGACAAATAAAATAGACGCTGACAGGACGATTTAGAGCCATTTTAAAAGGATTAGGTGGTCAATTATGTATATCTGACCTACAAATAAAAAGATTAAAACAATAAAACAAAAGGAAAGAGGCTGGGACAAAACTACTTTTGCGAAAAAAGTAGTCCCACTTTCGTTTATTTTTATAAAGATATAGAAAAATACACTCCCACTACTGAACAAAAAAGTTCATAGTTTTGGGAGTGTATTTTTTTGAGAGACCTTTTGTCCCAGCCCCTTCTTTGTTATTCATTTTTAGAAGTTTTTGTTCGTTAACGGGAGTATTTCGCTTTCGATTACATCGGTATACTCTTGTTTAGCGAATTTTTTCACTCTGAATTTCTTCTGTACTTTCTCCCGATTTTCTTCTAGATAACGGTCTTTATCCATATTCTCAAGGAGATTATTCTCACCAGTTTGTTTACCTGATTTATCAGGTTTGTAATTCTCGATTAAGTAATGCAAATCATCCTCTTGGACATGGAGGCTTTCCGTTAACCCATGAACCAATTCACTTACACGATCATCAATACGCTTTTCAATTTCATTCGCTACATTAAGCGTGTCTTCTGTTGATGTTAGTTCATTACCATCCTTGATAGTTGAGAAGATATCTTCAATAATTTCACCTAATTTGGGGTTATTATCTTTAAATTTCGTTAAGTAAGCTTCAGCGTCAACAATACGTTTGATACGATTTTGACTATTAGGTTCATTTACGATTGTTTGCATCAACAGCATTAAGTACTCGTAATCAATTTGTTGCTTCCCTACTTCAGACAACTGGTAATCGAAGTCAATCGTTAAGTCATCTTCTTCATCTTCATCGATTTGTTCTCTAATTTTTTCTAAGGCGTTCTCATACTTACCATGGTAAGACTCTATTACTTCAGGACGTAAGCCATATTGTTGTTCAAACACCTCTTCATCAAACTCTGAATATACTTGGATAGCGCCTAAGCTCTTATCAAATTCTTGATAAGCTTTTACAAAGAGTTTAAGGGTATCGACATCGTCATTGACATCAATGCTCTCTGGACTAGGTGCGACAGAAATTAAACGCTCATAAGCGTCCTGGAAGCGTCCGTATGACTCATTCCACCCTGGCGCCTGTATTGCGCTCTCTCCACCGTTAGAATACAAAATAAAGGCATTTTCGACCGCTTCTTGATACTGACTTGGATATTGGAAAGTCATAATCTGGCCGTATTGTTTATCCTTGTCGTAGATACGATTTGTCCGTGAAAAAGCTTGAATTAAATGGTGCGGCTTTGCGGGTGGTCTATCCATGAATAAAATCGCTGTTGAAGGTGAATCGAAACCTGTTAATAGACGATCAACCACAATCACAATATCTAATTGTTCACTACGTGTACGGTATATATCTTTTTTCCGTGCTAAACGATTATTTATGTCTTGGTTAAAAGCTCTAACCTGTTCTAGGTCATAATGTGTGTTGAACGTTTCATTATAATCTTGAATGATTTGTTTATATTGTGATTGACGTTCAAAAGAAGTTTCTTCTGTTTCATTTAAAGAATAAGTCACCGCTACTTTCGGGAAGTCTGATACTAGACTCTTTGTTTTTTCACTTATCTTAACGCTTGATTTACCTTCTTTTACTTCATTAAACAGTTCATAATAGCGTTGTGCATCAGGAATAGAACGTGTGGTTAAAATCGCACTATAGGTGTTCCCTGGGCCACGAGTGAGTTTGAATTTATGTCTTGAGTAATTAACGATTTGGTCAATGACTTTTAGTTTGTGTTCATCGTTTTCATAAGCTTCTCTAGGTAATTTAGCTTCTATTTCATGTTCACTCAATCCATCTATATCTATACCTGATTGGTCAAAATAATCTACAATAGAGTTCTTTTCAAGTGTATTAATATATTCAACTTGGAAACCGAGTACAGCTTTATCGTGAATGGCTTCTTTTACCGTGTATTCATGTAGACGTGGGCCATACTGTTCTTCTGTTGTACGTGGCATATCCCCAAATTCATCTCTCGCATTTTCCGCAAATATTGGGGTTCCAGTAAAGCCATACCAAAGGGATTTAGGGAAAAACTTCGTAATTTCTTGTTGTTTTTTAGGAGTAACAGCACGGTGACATTCATCTACTACGAACCCTATGTTTAAATTGCGTAATTTCTTTGTGATATGGTTATCTTCTTTATCACCATAACGTTTCATAACATAATTTAATTTTTGTATCGTTGTAATCACTAAGTCACGGTCATTAGCAGTTAATTTTCGCACCAAATCGGATACGTTATCCGTATCATTCACTTCTACAACGTCATTCATTGCATAAGATTTAAAGGCAGTACCCGTTTGTTGGTCAAGGTCAATTCGGTCTACGATAAATATCGTTTTATCTAACGCAGGACTTCTCAATAGGTTTCTGGCCACTTTATAAGACGTAAGTGTTTTACCAGAACCTGTTGTATGCCATACGTAACCAGACTGACGTTGTCGTACGGCCTGCTCTACAGCTAAGATCGCATGAATTTGATAAGGTCTAAGTAAAATAATCGCTTTATGGTCATCATCTAACACAGAAAACTCGGTAATCATTTTATGACCTTTCGGGATAGATAACACTTCTTTGGCAAAACCTAAATAGTTATTGACTCTATTATTATTTTTATCTACCCATGAGGTTAAGAACTCTTTATTAATATGTTGGCCATCAGCAGCTGCAATATACTTCGTATCTACCCCATTTGTGACCACAAACATTTGAAGCATGGAAAAGATACCAGTATATTTACCTTCGTTTGAGTACTTCTTGATTTGTTCAAAGGCTGCCATATACCCTTCTGAACGATTCTTTAATTCAATCTGAATTAAAGGTAAGCCATTAATCAATAAAGTCACATCAAAACGGCGATTACGGTCTTGTTCATCACGTTTACTTGACGCGTATTGATTAATCACTTCATAAACAGAAATCCCACCAGAGATATCTTGTGACTTGAATACAGTTAAGGAAACTTTTCCTAGTTTCGCATCTTCACGTGGTACAAGGACTTGTGCAATCCCATTTTCCCCTTTTAACCATTCAGCAGCACGATAAAATGATCCGAAATTTAATTGCGTTTTGACTTGTTCAAACTCCATATCGGTTAACGGGACGTCATTTAGTTTATCTTTATTATTACGAGTCAGAATTTTGCGGAAATTATCCCATAATGCTTCTTCGTTTCTTAAATCTGGCCGATAAGTCCATTGCGATTCACCATTGATTAACTGATCAATCAACTTATTTTCCATTTCGCTCTCTAATTCAAAGCTTTTCACATCACACACTCCTTTATAATGATTTTTATACAAATACCTTCGCTACATCAATACTCTTTATCAAAGTGAACTGAATATAGCGAAGGTGATTTATATGATTATATAAACATATTTTTTAGTAAAACTTGTTTCGTATTTTTCAGTTGATCTAATTTACGTTGTTGAAGAGTGATAGTGTTATCTAGTTGTTTGAATACATCACTTATCTTTTCTTGTTCTGAATAGTTCGTCATAAAGAACTCAACCTTAGAAAGATCTTTCCCATACATATGAGCAATAGTTGTACCAACAGTGATAGGGAATAATTTTTGTCTTTGTGAATTAATTTGATAACTCATAAAAATAGATAAAACACGAATATCTTGTTTGGGTCTGGCAATTATTATATCTCCACCAAGCTTAACGTTATTTAACATAATCGCATTTGCTTGTGCCGTACCATTAGGAACCGTAGAACTTCCTGGAAATAGCAAATCATTTTCTTTTGATAACACTCCGTCATCATCAGAACTTAGATATACTTCACTAATTACTTCTGAATATTTTGTGTAAAGATGCCCATAAGCAATAGCTGGATCATCCTTAGAATGAGTAAAACTATCTAAAGGTAATCCCTTACCTTTACTAAAATCATAAATTGAACCTAACTTCCGCTCTTCCCAATCCCCTTCAAACCCAGCAAACCGTAATTTCGGCACCGTTTCGCCTTTACCTGGGAACATTTGCTGTAACAACGCTGCTTTTAGTTGTTTTAATTGGTCTAACTTACGCTGGTGAAGAGCGATAGTGTCATCTAGTTGTTTAAAGAAATTCCCAATTTTAATTTGTTCCTGTATGAATGGGACAATTATTGTTGTTTGTAAAATATTTTTATTGTACAACCTTTTAATTGTGGTACCTTCAATTCCATTCCATTTTACAATAGAATAAAAATGTTTTAAAAATAGATTATCTAATTTTCCATTGTGCTTTAGCCATACAATGTTTGAGTCTTGATAATAGGCTTCTTCCCCTTTGTATTCAATAGTTTTACCAATACTCCCTGAGGCGGAAATTAAAATATCTCCTACTTGCGGATATGGATATTTACTCTTATAATCTTCAAATTTTTCACGAGTAATATACGCATCTGGCTTACCACCAAAAGTTCCAATTTTAAAAAAAGGTATTTCGCCATTTTCAAAAGTTTCATCTTTAAAAATTCTCTTATTCATTACTACAGATCCTAAATCTCCCAATTTACGCTGTTCCCAATCGTCAGTAAAACCTTTAAACCGAAGATTTGGTGTTTTTTGTGAGTTTTTGTTTATACTCATTATCCCAAGACCTCCTTCAATGCATCAATGATATCTTTGGTATCATCTGTTACCTCTAAATCATCAACCATCGCTAAAAGTTCTTTAGAAACTGCTTCAATTTCTTGATCAGTTTGTTTCATTTCATTTTTTAAAGCCACAACATCAATCGGTTCAGCTTCTTCAAATGTATCGACATATCGTGGGATATTTAGGTTGAAATCATTTTCTTCGATTTCTTCATATGTCGCAACATGTGCATATTTCTCTACATTTTCACGTTTTAAATAAGTTTCATAGATTTTATCTAAATGTTTTTCTTCTAATTTATTTTGATTTTTGACTTTAGTGAATTCATTTGAGGCATCAATGAATAGCACATCACGACTATCACGGTTTTTCTTCAAAATAACAACCGTTGTTGGAATACTTGTATTGAAGAAGATATTTGCTGGTAAGCCAATAACCGTATCAATTGCGCCTTGTTCTAGTAAGGCTTTACGGATTTTACCTTCAGCAGCGCCACGGAAAAGTACACCATGTGGTAGGACAATGGCCATTTTCCCATCATTCTTCAAGTGGAAGTAACCGTGTAGTAAGAATGCGAAGTCAGCTTTTGATTTTGGCGGTAACACACCATAAGAAGCGAAACGTGGGTCATCTAAGAAACCTTTTGCTGCTGACCATTTTGCTGAATAAGGTGGGTTCATCAGAACAGCATCAAAGTTTGTAGGTTCATCTTGTGGCCAGTCCACATCTAACGTGTCCCCATTACGTAAAGTCTGATTTTCTGGATCTACATTATGTAGGAACATATTCATACGAGCTAGGTTATATGTTGATGTATTTAATTCTTGACCAAAATAACGAATTGTTGACGCTTCATTTGAATATTTAGACGCATTTAATAGCAATGATCCTGAACCCATTGTGGGGTCATAGACTGTTAAACCTTTCTTATCTTCTTTATTTGCCAAAGCGATGCGGGTCATAAGCGTAGACACCTGGGACGGCGTGTAGAACTCCCCAGCTTTCTTACCTGAGTCCTCCGCAAACTGTCCGATAAGGTATTCATAGGCATCTCCTAATGCATCCCCGTCATAATTAGCCAAGTTTAAATTGTCTAAAGCTTTCATGACTTGAGAAATCGTATCGTTTTGTTTTTGTGGTGTAGCACCTAATTTTTTAGAGTTTAAATCAATATCTTCGAATAAATCTTCAAAAACGTTTGACGATTGTTCAATATCACGTAAACCTTGTTGTAAATGTTCACGTTGGAATGTATGGTTATTGATTTCTTCCATCAAAGCAGAGAATGTTAATTCTGGTTTAATTCGATAAGACATTTCATAAACCAATGCAGATTGAAACTCTTCGCTAAATTCATCATCCGCATAAGCTTCACGGTACATATCTAAAGCTTCATCTAAATTTTCTGTCTTTTCTTCCAACATTTCCGATGAATGCACTAGCATCGTATCTGATAAATATTTGTAGAAAATCAATCCAAGTAAATAGTTCTTATACTCACTAGCGTCCATTTTAGAACGTAATACATCTGCCGAAGTCCATAATGCTTGATATAGTTCTGTTGCTGTTCCCTTAGTCATGTAAAATCCTCCAAATATAATTTAATGTAATCACTTTTATTGTTTAAAATACATAATTAAATACTATGCATCTATTATAACAGATGTGTGAATGTTTATAGCGCCGATTTGTAAATGTTTCCCAGCCTCTTGGCATTTTTATTGGCTTCTCTTATTTCAACTTATTTGTGATAATTAATTCGACCAAGAAACTACACAATCTCTGACTTGTTACTCTATTAACTAACTAGAATCTATATTAGATTGTTAAATCAGAAAAAAACTCTATTTTTTCTCTGTGATTTCAGTATCAAAAACAATCGATTATGAGACAAAGGAAAAAGCACCCTCCTTGTACCGAAAGATGGGTTTTTTCGGTTTCAAAAGCCATCTCACTATCTATAGGCCTTTAACCACCCTTTGTAATACAATAAAGATAAAAAAAGGGGATGAGGACCATGAGTGGCGATGTCTACGGCTATGCGCGCGTCAGCACGCAGCACCAAGGACCTGATCGATCTCGTCAGCTACTTCGAGGAGCAGGATGTGAAGCTGGTCAGCCTGAAGGAGAACTTCGATACGAGCCCCCCACAAGGGCGGCTTAGTATGACCGTCTTCCAGGCCTTCAGCCAGTTCGAGCGCAGTTCTATTTGATTATCTTATCATTTAGTTTATGTCTCATCAGGTAATCTAGTGTCTTCTTGTTTAGGGTAAATCAATTTTGGTCCATTTACGACAGCTGTTGCGCCGTACATTCCTATTTCATGAAGAATTGTTTTTTTCTCTGTCATGATGTGGCGAACCATTAATCCTTTTAACGTCAACGTATTTGAAATCAAAAGCCGGTGGCATCGCCAAGGAACGCTTTCAGAACACATGTAGCAAACGCGTTCTTTCCTATCGATTTCTATCAACTTCTTTATCCCTTTCTCATACTCTTCTGTTAAACTGTATGCCGCATAATTGCGAAAAGAGGTGTTTCTCCATCCGTCTATCAACGACTCATCGATTTCCCTATTTTTCTTTCTTCTGCCGCCCAATTCGGGCATATGAAGGTAATGGATAGATTGATCTGGCAGCCATTTCTCCATGTTCTCTTTATTGAACTGAGGCAACCGCTTACTGCCTGGATAAGCACGAACATCGATCAACATTTCTATCTTGTATGCTTTAAGCAATGATAAAAGTTCTTCGGTGCTGTGTGTTGAATGCCCAACTGTATAAATCTCCATCTTGAGTCCGCCTTTCTTGCCACCTTTAAAAGGTTAGCTTCTCTGTACCTCTTATTCTTGTCTTTCTTTCAGCTTGAATCAATAGATAGGTATGATTTTCTTATGATCCAGGGATTGGCTCTACTAGTAGTGCGTGCTCATTATTGTCATAATAAGTAACTTGTTTTGATACTAAATCGCTTGCCCAAAATGGAACTCCAACTTCTCCAGTTAACTCACAAATAGCGGTTTTGTCTATGGAACCTGAATATGGGGAATCCCCTGTCTCTATTGGGTTAGGTAGGTCAGTTTCCGCTTGTGGCGGGTCAAGGTACTCTTACTAATTCCAGTCATCTTCTCCACCTCTGTGTAGGAGTGAGTCTCTAGGAGACTCATAGCCAGAGTGATCTGCTGTTGAGAGAACTTTTTTGGACGACCTTCTCGGTATCCTGGTCGCTGTTTAGCAATCTCTTTCCCTTCTTGAGTTCGTTCTACGATTAGGTCACGTTCAAAGTCCGCGAAGGCGCTAAAAATGGTGAAAATTAGTCTACCTGTAGACGTATTCTCAATCACGCCCAAGTTTAACACATTAATCTTAACCCCTTTTTCGAAGAGTACTTTAATCGTGTTCAAGGCATCTTGGGTGCTCCGAGCGAATCGGTCTAGTTTTGTTACTACTATCGTATCTCCAGTTTGAAGTTCCTGTAGGAGCTTTTGAAATTCAGGACGATCGTTTTTCGTTCCGGTAATTTTTTCATAATAGATCCGTTCGCAATGTTCCTCTTCCAGTTGGCGCATCTGCCCTTCTAAATCCTGATGGCGAGTACTTACCCGAGCATAGCCATATTTCACGTTATTCACCCTCTTTTTCACTTTACTTTTGACTATAAGTTATGACACCGTTGTATGTATTGATTTTACTGGATTGTAAAATCATAGTCAATACTCTTGAATTATGACCATATACTAACGATTGATATTAGACTAAACAATATAAAAATTTTTCTCTTAAAAAATGTGTTTTCAATTTGGCAGAAATAACACCTTAAACTTATACAAGAAAATTATTCATCAAATCTCTGCACGTGTTAAACACTTAATTAAAAGGGCTTGTATCCTTTAAAGTCAAGTCAGAGTAACAAAAAAAGGATCTTTGACAAGTAGATTCTTTTGTTTGGTAACTTAATTATAGGAGCTCACTGGTCTTTTTTCATTTAAAAATAAGATTTAGTGCCAGTGAACCGATTGGTTCACCAACACTAAATCTTATAGAGCCCAAAAAAAGCCAAAAGCACGTTTGAATTGTGCTTTCGACTCTTCCTTATTTTTTATAACGTTGAGGATTCCAGTTTCTTAATCCCTATATTCGCATATCCGCTGATAACGGTTAAAATAGGCGACAATAAGCAGAAAAACGCAAATGGCAAGTAGGTTAACGTTGGAACACCTAAGGCGGTTGAGATGAACACGCCACTTACTCCCCAAGGAATCAATGAATTAATAACAGCACCGGCATCTTCCAATACACGTGATAGAGCTAAAGGTGATAAATCTGATTGCTTATAGGTCTTCTTAAATGCATTTCCTGGTAAAACAATCGCTAGGTATTGTTCTCCGACTAGAGCATTTACCCCAATAGCAGATAACGCTGTTACAAGAATTAAGTTTCCAATCGATAAACTTGCATCCGAAATAGGCGACATTACGGTATCAATAATTTTGAATTCCATTAATAATCCACCAAGAGCTAGGGCTAGAATAATCAGCGAAATAGACCACATCATACTCTGAACACCACCTCGTGACAATAACGCATCAATTATTTCATTGCCCGTTGTTGAAACATACCCTTCTTGAATGTAACTTGAAATTTCAGTCAATTTAACAGATGGAGAATTAAACTTCAATAAGCCTATCGACAAGCCAATATTAATTAATAACGTTGGAATTGCTGGGATTCGTTTCCATGAAGAAATGAGTATAAAGATAATTGGAATAGCAGCCAACCAATTCACTTGAAAATTAGATTCTATTACCTTTGTTAACCCCACAACTTGATTTGTTGTTGCAAGCTCATTATTCATACCAAAGAATAAAAATAATAAGGTAGATAAAATTAAACTTGGAATCGTTGTCCACATTAGATTTTTTATGTGCTTAAACAGATCAACTTCAGCAATCGCGGCTGCTAAATTCGTACTATCTGACAGTGGTGACATCTTATCGCCAAACACACTACCTGAAACAATGGCACCTGCTATTAAACCAGGTTCGAAACCCATAGCTGTTCCCATTCCTAGAAAAGCTAAGCCAATTGTAGAAACAGTCGTTAGTGCTGAACCAATAGATGTACCGACTACGGCACAAATTAAAAAGACCGATGGAATAAAAAAGCTCGGATTCAATAATTTGAAACCAACTACCATCATCGAAGGAATAATTCCAGATGCAATCCAAACAGAAATAAGCGCGCCGATTAGAATAAAGATAATCATCGGTATGATACCTGTCTTAACTCCTTTTTGAATGCCATTATGAATCTCTTCCCAAGAGTGTCTGCGAAATCTTCCCCAAACAATCAGCAACGTAATTGCCAATAGTAAAGGTGTTTGTGGATCTAATTTAAACTTAATAATGCTAACACCAATCATAATTAATAATAGTAACAGTAAAGCTAAACTTTCTCGTATGGACAACTTTTTCATTCTATACACTCCTGATTTTATAGTGATGAAGTAAAATTAGTCATACGATAATAAGTGATGCCCCCTGTAGTGTTGCATAAAAACATGCTACTACTCCCTTTCTTTCCGATATGTACCCTTCTACCTTAATATATCCAGCAGAAAATACTATTTCTCTAGTATCAACCATTAATAAGCGAATGTCAAAGCAATTTAGTATATAAAAAGAATAAGACTTTTGCGAAGTAAATGTTTGCATTAATGTGAGCCTTGGTTTTAGAACATTTTAACTTTCGCTTGACAAAACCAGTCAGAGATCGAACAACTAATTATCGGTGAAGCTTTCAAATGTTCAACACAAGGAGGTATGCGTAGATCTCATACTAGCAACTCTAGAGTTTAACCCGCCTTGAAAGACACGGTGTATCGCATTTATTACATTCTGATAATCTAAAACAATTAATAGTACCACTTCATGAGCCTCGTCTCCTATTTCAGCTATTCCGACTTGGGCAGCTAAATAAGTTGACGTTATTTTCATTTGATATTCAACCGGTTTTTCTATCGCTATTTGTTTCACCTTAATAATTTAAGTAGTTTTATTTTGTATGATCAATTTATTACACCCCACATTACAATTACCAAAATATTCTTTTATTGCTAGAGAGAACTATGAATCTGCCTAATTGGTTCGTTATGTAAATATACGTTATTCACTTCAAATTTTATTTTTTATTCCTACTTATTTTTTTATTTAGGGATAACATTTTTATCCTTTTGATCCTGAATGTTTGTGCAGATGATGATTAAAAGGTATCAAACAAAAAAAGTATACAAACCACTTAACAGTCTGGATATAGTCGATCAAATAATGTAGATAGGCTAATGAAAAAGACAATTTCCAGCTCTTCTCATGCACGTACGTTTACCTTGCCTATAGTTTGAAATCGCCTTAAAATCGTTCTCTTTATTTCCATAAAAGCAAAAAAGCAGAGAATTTCAGAAAAAATAAACTCTTTGCTTTTTTTAATTATGTTTAAAGCGAAATTACACAATTACACTTGTGTAATTGTGTAATTAGAATATGTAAATCTCATCTAGTTAAGAATTATATCCAACTATAAATGTCCAAAAAAGTATATAAAGTGAAATTAATGTAATTATTGTCCCTATACCTATACTAATGAAAGCTGAAGTCTTGCTTTGTTTTCGTACTTTAAATCCAGTGGTTACTAGCAAAACTCCACCAATCAAAAAAAATGCTTCAATAAGTAATACAGACCATTTAAATTCTAACATAGTTTTAATAATCCCCATAAGTCACCTTCGTGTTAGTTTTTTAGCACTACTCCTTTGCTACTACCATTTCTTGTGATATACAAATGCCAAACACCAGATCTGCCGGTAGTATTTAGTTTTACATTAGCAGTTTCTGTTTTTGTTCCTCCCCAATTACCATTGTAAATGAGTTGTACGGTCCCATCTTTACTACTGTGCTTTTTAATAGAAGTATCTTTGATTTTTCCACTTTTCCAATTGTATTCCAAATCATATATTTTATTGATTTTCAAAGGGGAACCTGTGAGATGTGTTTTGAAGGAATAAGTGTCTGTTGAGCCCTTATATGTATATTTGTATGCATTACCAGCTGCTAATGCAGGACCACCCGAACTACCGCCTCCTGGTCGAGTAGCAAAGGTTGTCATTTCGGGCAACTCCTTAGATATAATTATCGTTGCTAATGTTCCATCTTCTTCTTCAAATGTCACTTCTTCATAATAATCTTTTTCTATGTTAAACTCTATTAGCTGTGTTTCTTCTGAATTTGTTTCTGGTAATTCACTCTCAAATTCACTAGCTATAACATTTTGACTACAGATAAGCAAACTGGACAATCCTGTAATAAGCGTTAAACTAAATATCATCTTTTTCATCATGTTTCCTCTTTTCTAGCTTATATATAAGCCATAAAACTCTAGCAATAAACAACAGAATAAATATAGGCAATAAATGATATAGATTAACTAGTATTAGCATGACTATATCAAATAAACCACCTGCATAATCGTATTCTACAATTTCAACAATGTTCATTATTAAAATCCCCTTTTTATTTAAATTTCTGTATAAATTATTTTTTAAGTATACTCGTGACTTCATTGCAATAAGTACATTATTATTGAGTATAGTTAATTTGAGTAACTTATTCAAATATTTAGTCAAGTCCATATAATTGTGTAAAATACAGTACACTGCTTTAGAGCTTTAACCTATAGGTTAAAATTGAATATATTTTCTGGTAGAGCTTAGCCAATCTTCGTGACGATCAATAAGAACCGCACCGATTAAACGAGTGGCAGAGGCATCATTCGGAAAGATACGAATCACTTTTTCTCTGCGTCTGACTTCTTCATTTAATCGTTCAAGAAGATTCGTACTCTTTAATCTCGATTGACCTTTACCGGCAACGGTGTATTGAAAGGCATCTTCGAATCCTTCATCTAATTTTTGACAGGTTTTATGGTATTTTAATTGTTCACCATAACCACTTACTATAGCATTCTTAGCCTTGCGAGCTGTCTCAATATCCGTGAATTTGAAGAGTGCTTTGACTTCTTCTCTGAAGGGTTCTGAATCTTTCTTAGGGATACAACTAAGGATATTACGCATAAAGTGAACTTGACATCGTTGCCATGAAGCGTTTGTAAATGATTTCTTAATGGCTTTGACTAAACCCTTGTGGGCATCAGAAATGACCATTTCCACTTCACTTAACCCTCTGGTTTTGAGATAGTCGAAGAAGAGAGACCAGGTCTCGTCACTTTCTTCATTTTGAATCATAAAGCCAATAATCTCACGCTCTTCATCTCCTGATATGCCAATTGCTATATGGCAACTTTTAGATACGACACGATGATTCTCTCTGATTTTTATGTAGATAACATCTGTCATAACATAAGGAAAAGACCTGTCTGATAGAGAACGATTTTGCCATTCAGAGACCATAGGGTCTAACTGGGCAGTTAAACTGGAGACAAAGGATTTAGAGACTGATTTACCGCATAGTTCTTCAACGATTTGAGAGACTTTACGTGTAGAGACACCAGAAATATACATCTCTAACATAGAGGCTAACAAAGCCTTCTCATTGCGTTGATATCGCTCAAGTACAGTCGGTGAAAATCCACCGTCGCGTGTTCTAGGAACTTTCAATTCAAGAGAACCAATACGAGTCGTTAATTCTCTTTCATAATAGCCATTACGCTGACTTTTTCGAGCCTCTGACCGTTCATAATTTTTGGCTTGAATATAATTTGTTCGCTGCTCGTTCATCAACTGATTAAATACAGTTTGTAGAATTTGCTTGGCTGCATTATCTTTGACCGAATGGTCAATTAAACTTTGAATATCTTCTGTTTCCAGTGTAAAATGTACTTGGGTCATATGGTTGCCTCCTAGGTATGTTTTTAGTGGTTAAAAACATTGTACCGTAAAGAGGCGTTTATATGGCCTTTTTGCTTTTACACAATTATATGTACTTTATCAAAATTGACGTAGAAACTATTTTTGATCGATTGAAAGGTGTATTTGGTATGCGAAGAACCCATGTCAGAGGCAAGTAAGCTGTACATACTGACATTGGAATGATGCTTATGAGCATGAACTTAACCAAATTAGCCCTTGAGGTTAGAAGAAAACCGGAAGCTTTTCAACACAAATCAGTCAAAAATAAAAACCGCGACGAAACAATCACATTTATGATTATTTCATCGCGGTTTTTATTTTTAGAGCTAGTTATTTCCCAGCGCCTTTTTCATTTTCTAGGTACCTTTCTATTAGGCGCTTACTTTTAACAAAAGACTTATGGAACATTATAAAGTTCAACAATCAAACCACTTTAAATAGAGTGAAAATTTAAACCAAAGAATTATCTTAAGTACTCCATATGAAAAGCGAAATGATCTTCCAAGAAAGTAGCAATGAAGAAGTAGCTATGGTCGTAGCCTTCTTCCTTTTTGTAATCTACGGCTACATTATTTTCCTGAGCATTTTTCAAAAAATACGTTTCTGTTAATTGTTCTGGATAAAACCCATCTTCAGTTCCTTGCGTAATGTGAATAGGCGGCATCCCGGTTCCTTTAACCAGTTCGGAAGCATCCCACTCTTTCCAGGAAGTTTGATTCTCCCCTAAATAAGTGGTGAAGGCTTTGATCCCCCAAGGAACTTGACTAGGGCTCAAAATAGGAGATAAAGCCGAAATCGCTTTGAATCTCTCTGTATTTTTCATGCCCATTACCAAAGCGCCATGCCCTCCCATAGAATGCCCCATAATGCTCTCTTTCCCTGAGAAGTTGGGCACTAGAGAGGACGCAATCGCGGTTAACTCCTCTGTGATATAGGTATACATCTTGTAATGCTTAGCCCATGGTTCTTGGGTCGCATCCAAATAAAATCCTGCACCTTGGCCAAGATCCCAAGACTCATCATCAGCAACATGTTCTCCGCGTGGTGACGTATCGGGAATCATGACAGCCACTTGATATTTTTCAGCCAATCTTTGGAAGCCACTTTTATGACTAAAATTATCATCGGTACACGTTAAACCCGATAACCACCAAATAAGCGGGATTTTTTCCATTCCCTTATTGGACGGCAAGTAGAGACTAAAGGTCATGTCGCACTGTAACACTTCTGAATAATGGCTGTACTTACGCTGTTCTCCACCAAAAGAGCGGTGGTTTTCAATAAGCTTAAGATTCACTTCTTCACTCCTCATATGTTAAAATCGTTCGAATCGATTCGCCCCTATGAAGCAAATCAAATGCCTCATTAATGTCAGTAAAGTTTAAGTGATGGGTGATATAGGGGTCCAAGTCAATTTTACCCTCCATAAAGTCCTCCACCATTCCTGGTAGTTCCGTTCTACCTTTGACTCCGCCAAAGGCTGATCCACGCCATACGCGTCCCGTTACTAATTGGAATGGGCGAGTATGAATCTCTTTCCCTGCGCCGGCTACACCGATAATAGTGCTTTCCCCCCAGCCTTTATGACAACATTCAAGAGCAGCCTTCATAACTTCCACATTTCCAATACACTCGAAGCTATAATCAACTCCCCCATCCGTCATTTCAACGATGACCTCTTGAATAGGACGATCAAATTTAGCTGGATTCACAAAATCGGTTGCGCCCATTTTTTTAGCTAATTCAAACTTATCTTCATCTAAGTCGACAGCAATAATTCGGCTGGCCTTTGCTTGGACCAATCCTTGAATAACAGCTAAACCGATAGCCCCAAGGCCAAATACGGCTGTCACCGCACCTTCTTCCACTTTTGCCGTTTTGTGTACAGCGCCTATCCCTGTAGTTACACCGCACCCAAATAAAGCGACTTTATCAAGGGGTGCTTCTGGGTTAATTTTTGCTAAAGAAATCTCAGGTACGACTGTATATTCGCTAAAGGTACTGGTTCCCATGTAATGATAAATCGGCTCTCCCTTATAAGAGAAACGCGTGGTTCCATCAGGCATTAAACCTTTGCCTTGCGTTTCTCGCACGGCACCACATAAGTTGGTTTTACCAGAAAGACAGAATTTACATTCCCCACATTCAGCCGTGTACAGTGGAATAACATGATCCCCTGGTTTTACGGAAGTCACTTCATCCCCTACAGAAACGACAACACCAGCACCTTCATGACCTAGTACAGCCGGAAATACACCTTCTGGATCATCACCCGATAAAGTAAACGCATCAGTATGGCAAACTGAAGTATACAAGATTTTTACTAAGACCTCTTTTGCCTTTGGTTCTTCTACATCGATTTCTACAATTTGGAGCGGTTCTCCTGATTTAAATGCAACAGCAGCTTTACTTTTCAATTGAATACCTTCTTTCTTTTGTTTGCTAATTTACTTTTCCATAATCTCATATTATAATTCATTAGACAATACTGACGCTTTTGTCACTATAAACAAAATATCAATAGAAAGAGATGGTACTATATGACCATTCATTATAAAGAAAAAACTTTTTTCACTAGCAAAGATTTGGCTTTATCCGTTATAGGTGGACGTTGGAAAATAGCGATTATCTGGTGTTTGCTCCAACAGTCTCCATTAAGGTTAAGTGAAATACAAAGATACCTTCCCGATGTCAATCAACGTATGTTAATTAGACAATTAAGGGAATTAGAAGAAGATCAAATCATTACTAGGGTTGTATACCCGGTTGTACCTCCTAAAGTAGAGTATCAACTAAGTGAAATTGGTTTACTCTTAGAACCCGTTGTAACTTCTATTTGTGATTGGGGAGATAGTTTTAGAGTTTTTTTGAAAGAAAGCGCTGATAAAATTTCAGTTGAATAATAAACTGCACAAACATTTTTGAAAACAAAAGTCCCTAATCGCTTTTATGAAGGCGTTTCTCAACTTCTTGAATGATCAATTTGATAGAAGAATTTGAGAAAAAGAAGTCAGGCTGCAGGCTTAGCTTCCTTTTTCATTTATCATCTAGAATTGAATGAGTAGACGATACACGTGCATAGCCTACTTTTATATTTTTCACTCCTTTTTATCAGCTTACTTAATCGACACTCATAATAAACACTAAAAAAGGCGAAAAAACAAAACCTTATCGCTGTCTGTTCTAGGTACACCCTAAATAGACAAAAAACTCACATTTATATTAAATATGAGTTTAAAAAGCTTTATTATTTTGTTGAATACATTTTTCCTTGTACTCTATCTTTCTCTGTTAACATTCTTTCAGACACTGGTAGCATAAATATATCTTCAATAGTTCTTGTTAACTCATTATATTTATGGTAATCCTTATAAGCGTGGTACCCTACGAATACAAGCGCCAATTGTAAAATTAAGCTAGACAAATAAAAAAGAGAAACTGTTGTAAACAAGTACACTAGTTTCTCTTCGGTTTTATTCTTTGATTTGTCAAATTAAGCTAGACAAAATATCTTTATTCATGTAACTCATAAATACTTCCAAGGGCGTTTGGTAATTTAATATTTTTCTAGGGATGTTATTTCGTTTGTCTGCAACAGAAGAAATGAAACTTTGGTCTACCAGATTGAAATCCATCGCCTTAGGCAATCCGTCTTTTCGCAAGAGACCGTTGGAATGCTCATTCAGACCACGTTGCGAAGGTGTTCCTGGATCAGCAAAATAGATGGCAACGTCGTGCTGGTTACTTAAAGCTTTCCAGTTAGAGAATTCTTTTCCGCAATCAAAAGTGATCGATTTAAATAAATGCCTTGGAATGGCATTAAACCAATGATCCATAGCAGCTTCAATGTCGCTGGCTCTCCGCCCATCGGGCTTCAAAGTAATAATGACCTTAGAAAGACGTTCTACCAAGGTAATGATGGCGCTCTTGTGATGAGCCCCCACAATGGTGTCGCCTTCGATATGACCGAACTCTTCTTCGAAGTCAGGATAATCGGTCTTTCTTTCAACAATATTCCGTTTGAAGGCTTGTTTTCCTCTTCGTTCTTGATGACCATTGGGTTTTCTTTTCCCCTTCATAGGAAGTGTAACTTCATCGAAGACTTTTTCTTTAAACTGCCGGTAAAGAGTTCGCATAGAACAGCTGATGATCATTTCTTTTCGTCCAATAATCACATCAGGAGTCCAGCCTTGATTTACTTTTTCCTTGATATAGGTCTGTTGTTCTTTTGGTAAGATGATTCTCTGTCTGCCACACCGTTTCTTATTTTCTTTATATTGTTGGTAGTAATCGAGGGCCGTATGGCCTTCTTTCAAGAAATGAATGACATTATAAATGGGCGTTCGAGATCGTTTCAGGAACTCAGCAATTTTAGCGACTTTAATATTTTGGTGATAATAAGACTCTATCATCACTAATTCATCCGTGGTAAGATGGGTGTAGGTCATTCGTGATCACTCCTATGTTTTCTTTGGTCGGAAATACATTTTGAGTGTACCACGAATGGCTTTTTTATTTGTCTAGCTTAATTTTACAATCGGCG